>JARKNV010000065.1 GCA_029976065.1 Selenomonadales bacterium | reverse complement strand
GGCACGCTATTCCTTGCTGGAAGTCTCCCCCCGCACCGGCCGCAGGCACCAGATCCGCCGGCACCTGAAACACGTCTTCCACCCCATCATCGGCGACACCACCTACGGCGACGGCCGCCACAACCGCCTGTTCCGGAGCGGACTGGGGTGCGGCCGCCTCCTGCTCCACGCCGCCGGGTATTCCTTTCCCCATCCCTGGTCCGGGGAAACCGTTACCATCGCCGCGCCCCTGGACGACGCCTTTGCGGCGCTTATTCTCCGTTTCGGCTGGCGGGACCCGGTTTCCCCAGCGCCTCGGCCAGCGCCGTAAGCAATCGACGGTTTTCCTCGCCGCTGCGCACCGCCACCCGGAAGAAACGCTCGTTCAGCCCCGTGAAATTGGAGCAGTCCCGGATTATGACGCCTTTCGGGATCAGGGCGGAACGCAGTTCCGGTGCAGTCATGCCGTTCCGCATCTCCACGAGAAGGTAATTGGCCGCCGAAGGAAAGGGTTTCAGGCCCGGCAGGGCGGCGACCCCCGCTGCAAGGGAATCCCGCTCGGCGGTGACGGAACGTATCGTCCGCTCCCGGTACCCGGCGTCAGCCAGCGAGGCGACTCCCGCTATCTGGGCCGCCGTATTGACGCTCCACGGCTCCAGGCGCTCGGAGCAGCGCCGGATTATCTCCTCGGAGGCCATGGCGTACCCCAGGCGAAGACCTGGGATGGCATAGAACTTGGTCATGGAGCGGAGCACGATCCCGCCGCACCATTCGCTGATCAACCTCTTCGCCGACTCCTCCTCGCGGAAGTCCATGAACGCCTCGTCCAGGACCAGGAAGGTTCCCGTGTCGCGGCAGAGACGGTGAATGTCTTCTATCATCGACAGGGGAAGGATCGCACCTGTGGGGTTGGCCGGGTTGCAGAGGAAGAGGAGGTCGCAGCCCTCGGCAAGCCGGTCCGCCAGATTCTCCAGGGAAAGGGCGAATCCGTCCGCGGGAGAGAGGACCATATGGGCCGTCTCCCATCCCTCCCGCTCCAGTGCCCGGCCATACTCGGAAAAGGCCGGGGCGACGATGAG
>JARKNV010000052.1 GCA_029976065.1 Selenomonadales bacterium | reverse complement strand
CGAGGATGGCGTCGATGTGGTCGAGGTAGGGGTCGTGGGGGGCGAAGGCGTCTATGCCTTCGGGGACGGGGGTTGGGGGATACGCTTTGCCCTCGTCTTCACGGCGGCGGACGTGGGTTTCGATGTCGGAGATGATTTCGGGGGAGGCCGAACCGCCGTAGGAGGCTTTGAATTTGAGGCCGTTGTATTCGCCCGGGTTGTGGCTGGCGGTGATCATGACGCCGCCGGCGGCCTGGCGGTCTTTTACCTGCCAGGTGAGGGCCGGGGTGGGCAGGATGGCGTCCGACAGCCAGACGGTGACGCCGCGTGAGGCCAGGGCGGCGGCGCAGTCTTCGGCATACCGGCGGGAAAGAAAGCGGGCGTCGTAGCCGACGACGACGCCTTGGGCCGCTTCGCCGCGGCTTAGTATGTAGTCGGCTATGGCGTGGGACACCAGCCGCACGTTATTGAAGGTATAGTCTTCGCTGATTATGCCGCGCCAGCCGTCAGTGCCGAATTTTATCATATCATCGCCTCCGTACAGTCTGTTATTATACCCGCTGAGATGGTAAATACTTCGTGTTGCGGCCGGCATTGTCCTGCCAAAATCTTGTATGCATTATCTCTGTTGTAAGATAATACCAAAAGGGGGCGGAAATTATCCGCCCCCCAAATTTATGCCGGTTTTGTCACGGCCCCAATCGGGCTGGCATCCTTATGACCGGCCGTAGATGTCGTCGAAGCGGACTATGTCGTCTTCCCCGAGGTATTTGCCGTTTTGGACCTCGATGATTTCGAGGGGTATTTTACCGGGATTGTTAAGACGGTGTTTAGTGGCGACGGGCACAAAGACACTTTCATTTTCCTGGACGATCTGCTCTTGCTCGCCGATGGTGACTTTGGCGGTGCCGCCGATGACGATCCAGTGCTCGCTGCGGTGGTGGTGGAGCTGGAGACTGAGGCTCTGCCCGGGGGTGACGACGATTTTCTTGAGTTTGTAGCCCGGGCCTTCGCCGAGGACGGTGTAACGGCCCCAGGGGCGGTAGACGGTGGTGTGCTCGGCTGCTTCCCGCCGGCCCCGGGCTTTTAGTTCGCTCACTATTTCCTTGACCTTTTGGGACTCGCCTTTTTTTGCGACCAGGATGACGTCGTCGGTTTCGACGACGAGGATGTCTTCGAGACCGATGCCGGCTATCAGGCGGCTGTGGCCGAGGATAAGCGAGTCGCGGCAGTCTAGGGGCAGGCAGTCGCCCTGGATGGCGTTGCCGGCGGTGTCTTTGGGCAGGAGATCGTAGATCGCGTCCCATGAGCCGATGTCGCTCCACCCGGCGGCGAGGGGGATGGTGACGACCCGGTCGGATTTTTCGGCGATGGCGTAGTCGAGCGAGATATCGGGCATTGCGGTGAAGTTTTCGAGCAGCGCGGCGAAGGGTCGGTCCGTGCAGGCGCTGATGGCCGGTTGGTGCCGAACGAGTTCGGCCAGGAGGGTATCGATGGTAAAAGCGAACAGGCCGGAGTTCCAGTAGTAGTTCCCGGCCTGGAGGTAGCGCTCCGCGGTCTGGCTGTCGGGTTTTTCTTTGAAGGAGTCTACGACGAAGCCGGTGCCGTACGGCGCTCCCGCCTGGATGTAGCCGTAACCGGTCTCCGGCCTGTCGGGCCTGATGCCGAAGGTGACGATGCGGCCGCCGGCCGCCATTGCGGCTGCCTGGCCGATTGTCCGCACGAAGGCTTCCGGCTGATCGACGATGTGGTCGGACGGGGCTATGAGCAGCAGTTCTTCGCCGTTCGCGCCGAGCTTGTCGAGGCAATAGCGGGCGGCAAGGGCGACGGCCGGCGCGGTATTGCGGCCGACCGGTTCGAGAATGATGTGGGCGTCGCCTGCTCCGCAGACGGCCAGTTCGGCTCTGACGTGATGGAGATGGTCATGATTGGTGACGATGATGATATCGCTGGCGGCCGCGAGCGGCAGGAAGCGGCTAACCGTCTGCGCCAACAACGACATTTGGCCGTTGAGTTTTAGGAACTGCTTGGGGTAGTTGGCCCGCGACAGCGGGAATAGCCGGGTGCCGCCGCCGCCGGCGAGGATGATGATTTTCATTGGTCAGCTCCTTTGGCGTCTTGCATGCATACGACTTATTCTTATTTATCGCCAACAAAAATATGCTGCATATGGCCATTCTTCTTTATTGAAACATTAAGAGCAAAATTTCGACAGAGCTTGCTCGACAGCGTCAAAAACGAGCTCTGGGCTCATTTGTCGCATGCAAAGCTGCTCACCGCACACACGGTCCTGGGTCTGGCAGGGGGAACAGGGTAGGTTTATCGTAACGCCGATAGCGTTTTTTTGCGGGAACCAGCGTTTGGCTGAACCCGGCCCATACAGTACGACCGCTGGCGTGTTCACCGCCGCAGCAACATGCGTGTGTCCGCTGCAGGAGCCGACCAGCAACTTGGCGCGGCGGATTACTTCGGCCATCTGCATGAAGGTGGTTTGTCCGAAAAGATTGATGGCGGGAAAATCGGCTACCTGGGCGGCCTTTTGTTGCGTCCCGAGTAGTACGATCGGCAAATGGTACTTGCTTTGGAGTTGTTCGATAAGATTGCGGTAGTTTTCCAGCGGCCAATCCTTGGGGGCAAAAGCGGTGAACGGTGCAATTGCTATATATGGCTTTTTGCCCAGGCCATGGCTTTTTAGCAGTTGCTCCACGTGGTGGCGGTCGGCGTCGGAGACCGGTGAGATATCGATCTTCGCCAGGTCGTCTGTTACCAGATCAAGGCCGATGCCGCGTTTCAATATGTTGGCGAAGTTATAAGGTTCATAGTATTCATCGAGAAGCGGATCTTCTTCTATTCCGTGCGTCAGCAGCGAAGCTCTTTTGTGATTTACTCCCACCCGTGCAGGTATTTGCGCCAGATAGGCGAGAAACGCCGGCCGGTAGGAATAATCCAGCAATAAGGCCAGATCATAATGCCATATGCGCTTAAGTATTTTTACCGAGGTAGATAACTTCTTATCGTAGATGAGGATGTTGTCGATATAGGGCAGTCCGCCCACTGCCTCAACAGTATGAGCAAAAATCAAAAGGGTTATTGTGCTGTCGGGGTACTTATTCTTCAAGGCCCGCAATATCGGTGTCGACATTATGACGTCGCCTATACCGCCCCGTTTGCTGACAAAGATATTCTTGATGTTCACGGTTGAACCTCAACCGATATTTTCTTATAGAGCACGAGTATTCCTCCTGGGCTAAGCATGATTTCGGCGAGCGGCAGCGGTTATTCCGGCTGCTTTCCCAGCGTCGCACTGCTTAGGCTTATTCCGATAAATAGGGCAACAAGTCTCATGACTGTCGGCATGGCGAACACGTTGTCGGTCAGGCCGGCGAGCAAAAAACCAGCGACGGCCAGGAAGGCGACCAGGGAGAGACCAGAAGCTGCCCGATAATAATTTTTGAGCGTGGCCGCCAGGATGGCCGCGTAGAAGACGATAAAAGCGGTGACGCCGATCAGCCCGGTCTCGGCGAGAAAAGTAAGAAAGACGTTATGCGGATGGGCGAAGCCGGTGTATACCGCCCCTGGCATGAGGTAGGGCGAACCATGTGTGTAGAAATGGGCAAACTGATGAAAACCGAGACCGAATAGCGGGCTGTCGGCGAACATTTTCCAGGCGCTCTGCCACATGTATATTCTCTCGATGTTCGATCGGTTGGCGAGATCGGTAATGCTTTTCATCCTCGCCTGCAACTCAGGATTAACCCAGAAGCATAAAAACGCTGCCAATGCTATTGCGCCTGAAATTACCACCAGTCTTCTATCCAATTTTTTGTTAGCTATTATAAATACGAGGTAGACCGCCAGCGCGGCCATCCATACGCCCCGCACCAAGCTGAAGATCAAAACGCCGGCTGTTATTGCCGCGACAAGGCCACTAGCCCAACGGAAATGCTGTGAAAATCGGCGATCAAAATAGCAGGCCACGGCCAGGATTATCATCGGCAGCAACTGGTTGGCAAAATAGATGCGGTTATTAACAAGACCGCGTGTTTGCTCGCTTTTTAGTAGTTGAATAATAGCCGCGAGGTCGGCTATGAAAACGGAAGACAACAGCGCAACGAGCACCCACCGGACTTGTCTTTCCGATATAAGAAAAAAAATCGCCAGAAACATGGGGATAAATCTTCCCGCCATGCCGACCGTGCCCGACAGGCTGGCGGCGGGATTGTAGGACAGGATGCTGGTTACCCCGACGCTGAAACAGAAAAGAAAAAATATCTTGATAATTAGTGCTTGCTGACCGGCCAGATTAACGCGGCCCCGATTGACGAACAGGAGAACGGCGAGAGTGATTGCTCCCCCTCCCATCGCAACGCTCGATAGCCCTACCGAGACGTGGGCGGCGATGGCATAGAGCAGCAGGCACGCGTAGCCTGCCGCGTAGATCGGCTTTTGTCCTTCCGGAAGCTCGCCTTCTTTAACCCCCGCCAGCAACAAGTCATATTTCATTACGCGTCACGCCTTTCACCAGTTGACTGGCGCAAGCCGCCATTACTTTCTCCACAGTTACGTTGGCCAGGCAGACGGGCGTGGGGCATTCGACGGCCGACTTTTGGCACGGGCGGCACGGTTCGACAGAATAGAGGACTATCGCTTTATCGCTTCGCGGGTGCCAGCGGGCGGGCGAGGTGCAGCCGTAGACGACGACCATGGGCACATCGACGGTTGCCGCGATATGGGCGGCTCCTGTGTCGACCGTCAGAAAAAGATCGACGTTTTTCAGCAAGGCAGCCAGATCGATCAGCCCGGTTTTGCCGCAAAGGTTGGCGATCGGTAGTTGAGCCTCGCGAATCAATTCGTCGGCGTATTCCCGGTCGCTGGGTGCGCCGACGATGCAGAAGGAGCAGGAATATTTCCCCGCCAGTTCCTTTACTACTTCGACGAACCGCTCTTTCGGCCAGGTTTTCAGCGGGAAGGTCCCCTGGATGCAGAGCGCAATGCGGTGCTCGCCCGGGGGAAGCTGGCTGAGCAGTTCGGCGGCTTTTCTTTCGTTTTCCGGCGTTATGCGGGCGAGCACGGGTTTTGCGCTGCCGCCTTGCCCGGTGAACCCGCGGATGATGTTTTGATATGCTTCGGCTTGCAGGTTGTTATGTAAATTATAGTCGATTTTAATTACCTTGTTGAATAGCCAGGTGACGCGGCTTGGTTTATCGTCGAAGACTTTGCTCGGTCCTACCCGGACGGGAATGCCGGCCAACCATGTGAGCAACGCCGGACGCATTTTGCGGTCAAGGGATATGCTGACATCGAACTTTTCTTTGCGTATTTCCTTGATCATCGCAATCATGCCCGCCAGCGATTTTCCCTTGGATTTATAGTCATAAATAAGCACTTCGTCGATAACCGGGTTATTTTCAACTAATTGTCTTGCAAAGGGCCGAACCATCATCGTAATCCGGGCTGCCGGATAGGCTTTTTTCAGCAGAGCTACCGCTCCGGTTGTCAGTACGACGTCGCCGATGTTTACGAGCGCGTGAACCAGGATGTTTTTGTACATTGTGTCTTCTCCTTGGCTGGCATTCCAACGCTTTGGCATTCTTTGCTGTGGTCATCCGGGCGGCGCTTGCCGCGCCCGCAGTCGGCGGACTTCTTATTATAGTTTACGCAGGTTGGCGGCGACGGCATGGAGGGTTTCCCACTTTTTGCAGTAGCAGAAACGGACCTGGTTGATGCCTTTGCGGCGGTCGGAGTAGAAGGACGACCCGGGCACGGTGGCGACGCCGGCGACTTCGATGAGCTTGCGGCTGAAGGCGAAATCGTCTGCGGCGCCCAGTTTCTTCTTAAGGTTGCCGATACCCGCGAGGATGTAATAGGCGCCTTGCGGGGGGGCGCATTCGAAGCCTGTGCTGACGAGGACGTCGTAAAGGTATTGCCGTGCTTCGGCGTAGTGGCTCTGAAGGCCGGCGTAGTATTCGGACGGGAAGGCGAGGGCGGCGGCGGCGGCATGCTGAAACGGGGTGGGCGCGCCGACGGTGAGGAAATCATGGACTTTGCGGATGCGTTTGGTGATCGTTTTTTCGGCGATCGCCCAGCCGACCCGCCAGCCGGTGACGGAGTAGGTTTTGGAGATGGAGTTGATAGTGACGGTGCGGTCGGCCATGCCAGGCAGGGAGGCGAGCGAGACGTGCCCAGCGCCGTCGTAGAGGATGTGTTCGTAGATTTCGTCGGTAACGGCGTAGACATCCCACTTCAGACAGAGATCGGCGATTTCCTGCAGCTCGGCGCGGGTGAAGACTTTGCCGGTGGGGTTGTTGGGGGTGTTGATGATGATGGC
This sequence comes from Selenomonadales bacterium, assembly GCA_029976065.1. Lineage (GTDB taxonomy): Bacteria > Bacillota > Negativicutes > Sporomusales > UBA7701 > Anaeroselena. Next base: position 3,557 of record JARKNV010000052.1, on the reverse strand, counting down.
TTTGGTCTTGGCGTTGAAGGCGGCGGTGAGTTCTTCCGGCCGGTAGGTCCATTCGGGTGGATAGAGGGTAACGTAGCGGGGAGTAGCCCCGGAGAGGATGCCATCCGGCCCGTAGTTCTCGTAGAAGGGTTCGAAGACGATGATTTCGTCACCGGGATTGATGAGCGCCTTGAGGGTGGCGATCATGGCTTCGGTGGCCCCGCAGGTGACGGTGATGTCGGTGACGGGGTCGCACTTTATGTCGTTGTAAGCAAGGGCTTTTTTGCTGATGGCTTCGCGCAGCTCGGGCTCGCCAAAAGTGACGGGGTACTGGTTGAGCCCGCCGGCGATGGCCGCGATAGCGGCGTCTTTGATGGCCTGGGGGCTTTCGAAGTCGGGGAAGCCCTGTGAGAGGTTGTAGCCGCCGGCGGCGTCGCATATCCTGGTCATCTCGCGGATGACGGACTCTGAAAAGGTTTCGGTTATTCTCGAAAGCTGTTTCATGGTACCTCCTAAGCCACTTTTTTCAGCGGTTTAGCGTGGCGTTTCCCGGCACAAGCTATCGCTACCGGAAGATGCATTGGATAGTGCGCAGTATGAGTATGAAGTCGCCCCATAGGGTCCTTGTATCCGCATATTGCGCATAGTAGGCCAGTTTGGTCGGCAGGATTTTCTCCAGATATTCCTTTTCCGGGTCGGCCGCGCGAACAAGGATGGCGCTTTCGTCGCGGAATTCGACGGAGGCTTTATCGGTAATCCCCGGCGGGAGAGAAAAAATCTTCGCCCGCAGGTCGGGCGGATAGGCGGCAACATACCGCGGAACCTCGGGCCGCGCCCCCACCAAGCTCATTTCCCCTTTGAGGACGTTTATGAGTTGGGGAAGTTCGTCGATTTTGTACTTCCGCAGGAACCTGCCGACGGGAGTGATTCGCTTGTCTTCGCCGACGGTGATTTGTTTGCCGAGGCGTTCGGCGTCGATGATCATGGTGCGGAATTTATAAATAAAAAAAGGGCGTTCGAACCTGCCAACCCGGAGCTGGCGGAAAAAAACCGGCCCGGGCGAAGTAAATCTAATGACGGCGGCTACGGCGATAAAAAGCGGTGAAAACAGGATAATGCCAGGGATGGTAAAGATTAGGTCGAAGACCCGCTTGGCCGCCATCAGGCCAAAATCTCCCTGACGGCCGCTATCACCCGCTCCTGGTCGTCCTTGGCCATTTTGGTGTAAATCGGCAGGCTGACGGCCCGCTCATAGTTTTCCAGTGCAGCCGGGAAATCGGTCGGCTTAAGACGGTAGGTTTCCGCCCAGTAGGGGTGCAGATGGAGGGGAATAAAGTGGACGCTGCAGCCAATCCCCTTGTCGGCCATTTTGCTAATGAATTCGGCCCTGTCGATGATTCCCGGCTGCAGTCTGATGACATAGAGGTGCCAAGCGTGCATGTCGCCGGCGGGAGCGGCAGGGGGCGGGGTGAGCGGCAGCCCGGCGAAGGCTTGGGTGTACATTTCAGCCATGGCCGCGCGTTTGGCCTGGAAGAGGCGGGCTTTGCGGAGTTGATGTATGCCGATAGAGGAAGCGATGTCGGTGAGGTTGTATTTGAAGCCGGGGGCGATGACTTCGTAGTGCCAGGACGGTTTGGAGGAGGTGTAGCGGTCGAAGACGTCGCGGCTGATGCCGTGAAGGCGCATCGTCCGGCAGCGCTTGGCCAGGTCGGGGTGACGGGTGACGATCATGCCGCCTTCGCCGGTGGTGATGGTTTTAGTGGCGTAGAAGCTGAAGACGGTGATATCGCTTGTCAGGGAGCCGATTAACTTGCCGCGGTAGGTTGTCGGCAGGGCGTGGGCCGCATCTTCGACTATTTTGAGGCCGTGTTTTTCCGCCAGGCTGAGAATAGCGTCCATTTCGCAGGCCAGCCCACCAAGGTGCACCGGAATGATGGCCTTGGTTCGGGAGGTTATGGCGGCTTCGATTTTGGCGGAGTCGATGTTGAAGGTGGTGGGGTCGATGTCGACAAATACCGGATGCGCCCCGAGGTAGCGGATTACTTCGGCGGTAGCGGTGAAGGTATAGGGGGTAGTTATGACTTCGTCGCCAGCACCGATGCCAATCGCTTCGAGAGCGAGGTGGAGGCCGGCGGTGGCCGAGTTGACGGCGATGGTTTCCACTCCGCCGCCGATGAAGGCGGCGAAGTCGTTCTCAAACTGCTTGGTTTTCGGGCCGGTGGTAAGCCAGCCGGATTTGAGCGATGCGACTACTTCTTGTATTTCTTCTTCGCCGATGTCCGGCAGGGCGAAAGGCAGGAATGACGACATTATAATCACCTCGGTTTTGTGATCCAGGCTGTTGGAGCGGGCATGTGGATGGCATTATTGTTGCGTTATGGTTATTGAGGCTGTTGAGTTCCGCCGATTGCTGCCATTACTTTAAGGAAATTAGCAGCCAATATCTTGTAGTCATGGTGCTTTAGAACGTAGTCGCGGCCACGCTGCCCCATGGCGTCGCGTTCTGTGGGGAACGTTTGCATGAGTTCGGTTATCGCGGCGGCGATCTGCTCGGGGTCTTCCGGCGGCACAGATATTCCGCAACCGCTATCGGCAACAGGATCGTTGCCTGCTTCGACGGCGTGTATGACCGGTTTGCCGGCCATCATATAATCCATGAGTTTGTTGGGGCTGATGCCAAAGCGGTAAATCGGTCTTCGTTTCCAGCCTATATAAAGGGCATCCATAGAATCCAGCAGCACGGGTATAACTTCTTTGGCAACCGGCGGCAAGAAAATCACGTTTTCAAGGTCCGCGGCTTTCTTTTTCAGCAGGTCCTTATCGGGGCCTTGCCCTGTCAGAAGAATCGTAATCTGGCGGTCTGTCAGGCGGGAGGCGGCGGCGATTAAATCGTCCAACGCATTCGCCGTTCCGTGAGAACCTGCGTAGCCGATAAGGAATTTACCCTGTTGCTTTTGTTCGGCGATAACGTCCCGGTGCTGCGCCGGCAGAGCGGCAGGGTGCGCCCGCCAATCCGGGATAACGATTCCGTTTGGTATGTAGTGAAATTTTTCTTCAGTCATGCCGCGGGTGCCGAGATGAATGTCCGCCCGGGGCAGCATGGACACGACGGCGGCGGCGCGGCGACATGCAAAGTCTTCAGCACACTGCATTGTCATGATAAACGGGTGCAGTTTCGACATTCCGCCTAGTTCGATGGGCGACAGGGGCCAAAGGTCGTGCACTTCGTAGATAAGCTTGGCATTATGCCGTTTGGCGATCAACCAGGCGGGGATAATGTCTAGCGGGTATGTTGAGGAGGCGATGACAATATCGATCTTGTCACTGGCAATACGGTTTTGACGGAGTGCCAAGCCGGCAACGAAGGAAAAGATGTTGATGGCTCTTCTGGCTCCGTTCCCCTCGTAGCGGGGGGTACTAAGCCATATATACTGTATTCCGTCGATTAATTCCTCTGTCAGGTACCTGTCGGCAATAACAGCTTCTTTTCTGAGGTGGGAGAAAGCGGAGGCTACGATAGTTACCTGATGACCGGACTTGATCCACTCGCGGGCCATGTAGTACGGCCTGAATTCCAT
>JARKNV010000048.1 GCA_029976065.1 Selenomonadales bacterium | reverse complement strand
GTACTCGGCGGAGCTGTCGGCGCCTCCCGCGCCGCCGTCGACGCCGGCTGGAAACCGGCCCTTCACCAGGTCGGCCAGACAGGCAAGACGGTCGGGCCCAAGATCTACTTCGCCTGCGGCATCTCCGGCGCCATCCAGCACCTGGCCGGCATGTCGTCGTCGGACATCGTCATCGCCGTCAACAAAGACCCCGACGCCCCCATCTTCAAAATGGCCGACTACGGCATCGTCGGCGATGTCATGGAAGTCCTGCCGATACTCACCGAGGAGTTCAAGAAAATAAAAGAAGCTTAGGCAGAGAGGAAGTCAACCAGCATGGTCCGTGACATTCCCTTCGCCGAAATAAACATCGGCGACAAAGCCAGCATGACCAAAACCGTCAGCGAACACGACATCTACACCTTCGCCGGCGTCAGCGGCGACTTCAACCCCGTCCACATCGACGCTGAATTCGCCAAAACCACCATGTTCAAAGAGCGCATCGCCCACGGCATGCTCTCCGCCGGCTTCATCTCCGCCGTCCTCGGCACCTCGCTGCCGGGCCGCAACACCATCTACCTCGGCCAGGAACTCGCCTTCAAAGCCCCGGTGAAAATCGGCGACACCGTCACCGCCACCGTCGAAGCAATCGAAAAGATCCCCGAGAAAAGCCGCATCATCTTCCGCACCACCGTCACCAACCAGGACGGCACCATCGTCATCGACGGCAAAGCCACAGTCCTCAAGAAATAGCCCGGGCCCCCTCGCCGCAGCCTGCGGCGGGGGGGTTCCGCCTATCGGCCCAATGTGAAAAAAATAATTAGGGAGGGTGTAAAAATGGAATTCAAAAAAGCGCTCATCATCGGCGCCGGCCAGATGGGCAGCGGCATCGCCCAGGTAATGGCCCAGGGCGGACTCACCGTCACCATCCGCGATATCAAGGACGAATTCGTCAAAAAAGGCATCGCCGGCATCGACAAAAACCTCGCCAAAGCCGTTGAAAAAGGCAAAATGACCGCCGACGAAAAAAGCGCCGTCATGGGCCGCATCTCCGGCGTCGTCGACCTCAACGACGCCGCCTGCGACGTCGACATCGTCGTCGAGGCAGCCATCGAAAACATGGACATCAAGCGCGACATCTTCCAAACCCTCGACAAACTCTGCCCCGCGCACACCATCCTCGCCTCCAACACCTCCTCGCTGCCCATCACCGCCATCGCCGCCGTCACCAAGCGCCCCGAAAAATTCATCGGCATGCACTTCTTCAACCCCGCTCCGGTCATGAAACTCGTCGAAATCATCACCGGCCTCGCCACCAGCGAAGAAACCTTTGCCGCCGTCAAAGGGCTCGCCGAAAAACTTGGCAAGTCGCCGGTCAAGGTTTCCGACTTCCCCGGCTTCGCCGGCAACCGCATCATGATGCCGATGATCAACGAAGCCGTCTACGCCCTCATGGAAGGCGTCGCCAGCGTCGAAGACATCGACAACGTCGCCAAACTCGGCTTCAACCATCCCATGGGCCCGCACGCCCTCTCCGACCTCATCGGAAACGACACCGTCCTCTACATCATGGAAGTCCTCTACCAGGGCTTCGGCGACAGCAAATACCGTCCCTGCCCGCTGCTCAGGAAATACGTCGCCGCCGGCTGGCTCGGCCGCAAAACCGGCCGCGGCTTCTACGACTACCGCCAGCAGTAAAAAAATAGGGAGGCAGACAACATGAGCGACTACCAGAACCTCACCTTCGAAAACCAGGACGGCATCGGCATCGTCACCATCAACCGCCCCAAAGCCCTCAACGCCCTCAACGCCGACACCATGGGCGAACTTGACACCCTCATGGACGCCCTCGCCAAAGACGCGTCCGTCAAAGCCGTCATCATCACCGGCGCGGGCGACAAAGCCTTCGTCGCCGGCGCCGACATCGCCTACATGCAGCCCATGACCGCCGTCGAAGGCCGCGCCTGGGCAAAATACGGGCAAGCCGTCTTCAACAAAATCGAAAACCTGCCCCAGCCCGTCATCGCCGCCGTCAACGGCTTCGCCCTCGGCGGCGGCTGCGAACTCGCCATGGCCTGCGACATCCGCATCGCCGCCGACAAAGCCAAATTCGGCCAGCCCGAATCCTCGCTCGGCATCCCGCCGGGATTCGGCGGCACCCAGCGCCTCGCCCGCCTCGTCGGCAAAGGCCGCGCCAAAGAACTCCTCTTCACCGCCGACATGATCGACGCCGCCGAAGCCTACCGCATCGGCCTCGTCAACAAAATCGTCGCCCCGGAAGAGCTCATGGACGCCGCCCAAGCCATGGCGCGGAAAATCCTCAGCCGTTCGCCCCTCGGCGTACAGGTCTGCAAAGCCGCCGTCAACGAAGGCCTCGACACCGACCTCGAAACCGGCGTCGCCTACGAAGCCGAAGTCTTCGGCCTCTGCTTCGCCACCGCCGACCAGAAAGAAGGCATGGCCGCCTTCCTCGAAAAACGCAAAGCCAACTTTACCGGCAAATAACCCTCGTGACAAAAAAAATCCCCGCGCCGTCAGGCGCGGGGATTTTTTTGCTGTTTACATCGCGAACCCGGTCAGGGTATAAAGCGTGATAATGATAATCCCGGTGCAGAAGGGGATAATCAGCGACGTCACGCAGATATCCTTGTACGACTGGATATGGGTCAGGCCGCAGACCGCCAGCAGCGTGATGACCGCGCCGTTATGCGGCATCGTATCGAAACCGCCCGAAGCCATTGATGCGATCCTGTGCAGCAGCTCGGGGGAGAGGCCCACCTGGTTCGCCCAGGCCAGCCAGTCCTTCGCCATAATGCTCAGCGCGATCGACATGCCGCCCGACGCCGAGCCGGTGATGCCGGCAAGAATGTTGACCGTGAAGAACTCCGACACCAGGGGCGTGCCGCCGAGCTTGATATTCAGCAGGAAGGCCGCGATCGACTTGAAGCCGGGCAGCGAGGAAATAACGTTGCCGTAGCCGACCTCCGAAGCGGTGTTCATGATCGCCAGCAGCGAGCCGATGGCGCCGGTATTGAGAGCCCGCTGCAGAGCGCCGCTCTCCTTCGACAGGTACGGATAGCCGATGCCCACCGCCATGGCGATGCCCACCACCAGGCCGATGATCAGCGCCCAGATGCCGGCCACGTTCTTCACCGCCGGCACCATCAGCTTGAGGCCCATGCCCTGGAACGGCTTCAGCGAATTGGGATCCCAGTTCACATACTGGGTGCACACGAAGTTGACGACGATAACCGCGACCAGCGGCAGCAGCGACAGCACCCAATTCGGGTAATTGCCCCCGGTCTGGGCGGCCGTCGGCTCGTTGAGGGTATGCTCGCCGTAACCTTCGCCGGCGGCAAGGGCCTTCTTGCGGCGCCACTCCAGCCAGGCGAGGCCGGCGCCGACCTGGATCACCGTGGCCAGAAGGCCGGTAACCGGTGCCGCCCAGGTATTGGTGCCGTAGAAAGTCGCCGGGATAACGTTCTGGATCTGAGGAGTACCGGGGGTCATCGTCATCGTGAATGTAAAGGCGCCGAGGGCGATCGTGCCGGGGATGAGGCGCTTCGGAATGCCGGCTTCCTTAAAGAGAGCCGCGCCGAAGGGATACACCGCGAACACCACCACGAACAGGCTGACGCCGCCGTAGGTCAGGATGCCGCAGGCCGCCACGATGGCGAAAATGGCGCGTTCCTTGCCGAGGGCCTGGACGATCTCGTGGGCGATCGACTTGGCCATGCCGGTATCTTCCATCACTTTGCCGAGAACGGCACCGAGCAGGAAGACGGGGAAGAACGACTTAACGTAGCCGACCGCCCGCTCCATGAACAGCTCGGTATAGGCAGGCATAACGTCGAAGCCCTGCATCGACGCGGCCAGCAGCGCCAGGACGGGGGCGAACAGAATGACCGAAAAGCCCCGGTAGGCGATGAACATCAGTAGGAAAAGACTTAAAACAATGCCCAGTATTTCCATTACTTTTCCTCCCTTGGTCTTCAGATTTTAGGACGAAATCGCACAGGCAAGACATATGAATTCCTAGCGAGACAGGATGCGCACGAATCTCTTCTATTTTCACCTCCCCGCACATACTCGAAAACAAACGATGCAAATTCCATGCCAATGTTCAGAATTTACTCAATTCGACAGCGGACGGCCAATAATGCCAGCCCTGAACACTACTATAGGACAAAAAACGAAAAGAATGTGTATAGAAAAATATACACCGTGTCTAATTTTTTGCACGACCGTTCGCGACAAGTGCCGCCTCCGGCGCAAAACCGCAGGTCGGACAGGGGGCCAAAAAGGTCCTTGCCGGCTTGGCACGATAATTGCAATAATACCAACACAGCGAGACAGGCGCAAAACAATCGAATGGAAAGCGAGGGATCCACAATGCGTGAAGTGGTTATTGTTGGGGCCAAGCGAACCCCCGTCGGCGACTTTCTCGGCTCGCTCAAGGACGTCAGCGCCGTCGATCTCGGCGTAGCGGCCGTCAACGCCGCCCTGGCCCAGGCCGGGGTAAAACCGGAGCAGGTAAACGAACTCGCCTGCGGCATGATCTACAAAGCCGGCGCCAAAGGCAATCCCGGCCGCCAGATCCAGCTCAAATGCGGCATGCCCGTTGACGGCTACGCCTGCACCGTCGATCAGCAGTGCGGCTCAGGCATGAAAGCCTTCGAACTCGCCAGCCAATCCATCCTCCTCGGCAAAACCGACATCGCCGTTGCCGTCGGCATCGAAAGCATGTCCCAGGCCCCCTACCTATTAAAAGGCGCGCGTACCGGCTACCGCATGGGCCAGGGCGACCTCTACGACTCCATGCTCTACGACGGCCTCGTCTGCGCCATCATGGGCTACCACATGGGCCTCACCGCCGAAAATCTCGCCGAACGCTACGCCGTCACCCGCGCCGAGCAGGACGAACTCGCCGCCATGAGCCACCAACGGGCCTCCCGGGCCACCGCCAACGGCACCTTCAAAGACGAAATCGTCCCCATCACCATCGAAACCCGCAAAGGGCCCGTCATTGTAGACAAAGACGAGCACCCGCGCGCCGACGTCACCCTCGAAAAGCTCGCCGCCATGAAACCAGCCTTCAAAAAAGACGGCACGGTCACCGCCGGCAACGCCTCCGGCGTCAACGACGGCGCTGCCGCCCTCGTCCTCATGACCGCCGCCAAAGCCAAAGAACTCGGCATCAAGCCGCTCGCCAAACTCCTCGCCACCGCCAACGCCGGCGTCGCCCCCGAAATCATGGGCATCGGTCCCGTCCAGGCGGTCCCCAAAGCCATCGAACTCGCCGGCCTAAAAGCGGCGGACATCGGCTACTACGAAATCAACGAAGCCTTCGCCGCCCAATTCCTGGCCGTCAACCGCGAACTCAAAATCCCCTACGACAAAATCAACGCCAACGGCTCCGGCATCGGCCTCGGCCATCCCGTAGGCTGCACCGCCGCCAGGATACTTGTCTCCCTCATCTACGAACTCGGTCGCCGCGGCGACAAATACGGCGTGGCGTCCCTGTGCGTCGGCGGCGGCCCGGCCATCGCCACCGTCCTCGAAAAACTGTGACCCTGCGGGTGCCAGCACCCGGCAATACATAAAATTTGGGAGGTATAATCCATGAGAGGTCTCAAAGACAAAGTCGTCGTTATCACCGGCGGCGCCGGCGGTATCGGCAAAGCCTCCGCTCTCCGCTTCGCCGAAGAAGGCGCCAAAGTCGTCATCGCCGACTTCGCCGACGGCGGCGAAACCGTCGCCCAGTTGAAGGCCAAAGGCGCTCAAGCCATCTACGTAAAAGTCGACGTCACCAACCTCGAAAGCTGCCAGCAAATGATCGCCACAGCCAAAGAAACCTTCGGGCGCGTCGACGTGCTCATCAACAACGCCGGCATCACCAAAGACGCCATGATGAAAAAGATGGCCAAAGAAGCCTGGGACGCCGTCATCGCCGTCAACCTCACCGGCGTATTCAACTGCACCTCCGCCGCCCTCCCCGTAATGCTCGAACAGCAGGACGGCGTCGTCCTCACCACCTCCTCCATCGTCGGCCTTTACGGCAACCTGGGTCAGACCAACTACGCCGCCACCAAATGGGGCGTCATCGGCATGACCAAATCCTGGGCCAAGGAAATGGCCAAGAACGGCCTGCGGTTCAACTGCGTGGCTCCCGGCTTCACCGGCACCGAAATGGTCCGCAAAATCCCCGCCCAGGTACTCCAGGAAAAAATCATCGTCAAAATCCCCGCCGGCCGTCTCGCCGAACCGGAAGAAATCGCCGCCGCCTTCGCCTTCCTCGCCTCCGACGACGCCAAATACATCAACGGCGCAGTACTCAGCGTAGATGGGGCATGCACCATCTAACAACCTTGGGCGTGCACCCATGGGCCCCGCGCGTACCTCTCTACGCGCGGGGTTCCTTTATTCCCGGCCGTTGATAAGCCCCGCATGCGGCGTTGCTCCTCGGCCGGCCCGCTTGACGTACGCAACCAAGTACGCCGGCGCGGGCCTAAGCGATCACATCAACGCTAAAGCGTAGTGTGTCTGCTTATCCGGTGCGCCTTGCCTGCGGGGCTTCTGAACGGCCTTTGACTATGCTACAATAAAATTATATAAAATATCGGGAGGGACTACCATGCCTAATCCCCATAAGCTCGAAAAACGCGGCAGCGTCCTCGTCGTCGTCGACGTCCAGGACAAACTCCTCCACGCCATCCACGACTGGCGCGCCGTCCTCGACAACACCGTCAAAATGGTCAAATTCGCCCACACCCTCGGCGTTCCCGTCATCGTCACCGAACAATACCCCAAGGGCCTCGGCCCCACTAACGCCGCGCTCGCCGAACTTTTCCCCGCCTTCGCCCCCCTGGAGAAAACCGTCTTCAGCTGCTTCGGGGCCGAAGGCTTCGCCGCCGCCCTCAAGGCCGCCGCCGCCGAAACCCTCGTCCTCGCCGGCATCGAAGCCCACATCTGCGTTCAGCAGACCGCCCTCGAAGCCCTGCACCGCGGCCTCAAGGTCCACGTCATCGCCGACGCCGCCGGCTCGCGGACCCCGGCCAACAAAGAAATCGGCCTCGCCAAAATCCGCCAGGCCGGCGGCGTCGTATCGGCCGTAGAGATAGCATTGTACGAATGGCTCGAAAGATCAGACAGTGTTGAATTCAAAGCCATATTGCCGCTTATCAAGTAACAGCCAATTCCGGCGGGCGATAAGACCCCATCTGCGTTGTTAGGTCTCCGGGCGCTTGCTAGCGTACGTTCCGAGTACGCGTCGCGGCGCGTCCTCGACCTGCCTAGCATCTGGGGCCTTCTAGCCCGCCTTCAGCCTTTCGAAATCTTTAGGATACCATTATGCGCAATTCTTTCATCCTCGTCCCCGCAAAGTGCAAAATTTTTAGCCACCCAGTGTGCAAAAAATTGCCCACCGGTCTATACGACCGGTGTTTTTCTATTTGTCTAAAAAAATGTACACTGTCTAGCAGGGTTTTGCCCGTTCGCGTCTAAACTTTGCAAATAAGAAAGGTGGTTAAGCGCATGCGCGTATCTGACGTCATGAACTCCCGGGTATTCACCTTCCCGCCGACAATGACCATCCAAGTGGCGGCGACGATCTTCGACCGCAACCAGATCGACGGCGCGCCCGTCGTCGACGCCACCGGCCGCCTTACCGGCCTTATTACCAAATCCCACCTCATCAAGGCCCAGGCCCGCAACCTGATGGATAAACAGGTCGGCGAACTGATGACAACCGGCGTCTTCACCCTGCGGGACAACATGTCCCTCAGCGAATTGCAGAACCCCAACCGCATCTTCCATTACAGCGTATTCCCGGTCGTGGACTCCGAACACCGCCCCATCGGCATCATCAGCCGCACCGAACTCGTCAAATACCTGTCCGAGAAATCCCTCCTCCTCGCCGAGGAAATGCAAGCCGTCATGAACTCCATGTACAACGGCGTCATCGTCACCAATGCCGAAGGCATCGTCACCATGTTCAACCGCGCCGCCGAAAACCTTACCGGCCAGAGCGCCGCCAACGCCATCGGCCGGATTGTCGACGACGTCATGCCCAACACCGGCCTGCGCCGGGTGCTGGAGCTGGGCACCCCCGAACTCAACCAGAAACAGAACCTCGGCGCCTGCCAAATCCTCACCAACCGCTCGCCGATCGTAAAAAACAACAAAGTCGTCGGCGCCGTCGCCATCTTCCAGGATATCACCCAACTGTCCGCCATCGTCGCCGAACTCGAAGAAGTCAAAAGCCTCAAAAGCACCCTCGAATCCGCCCTGGAAAGCTTCTTCGAAAATATCGTCATCGTCGACAAAAAAGGCTACATCAAGATGATGAACTCCTCCTACGGCGACTACCTGGGCCTCGACCAGCGCGACGTCATCGGCAAGCACGTCACCGAAGTCATCGACAACACCCGCATGCACATCGTCGCCGCCACCGGCAAGGCCGAAGTCGCCGAAGTCCAGCGCATCAGGGGCAAGGACTGCGTCGTCACCCGCATCCCCATCATCAAGGACGGCGAAGTCATCGGCGCGGTCGGCAAAAGCGTCTTCAAGGACATCAAGGAGCTCAAGGCCATGGCCCGCCAGATGAATACCCTCCAGCACCAGCTCGAATACTACAAGGAAGAACTGCGCAGAGTCCAGGGCGGCAAATTCACCTTCGACACCATCGTCGGCAAAAGCGAAAAAATGGAATGGCTCAAAACCGTCGCCGTCAGGGCCGCCAAAGGCAACTCCACCATCCTCATCCTCGGCGAAAGCGGCACAGGCAAGGAACTTTTCGCCCACGCCATCCACAACGCCTCCAGCCGCCTGCACGGGCCGCTCATCAAAGTCAACTGCGCCGCCGTCCCCGAAAACCTCCTCGAATCCGAGCTGTTCGGCTACGACGAAGGCGCCTTCACCGGCGCGCGCCGCGGCGGCAAACCCGGCAAATTCGAACTCGCCAACAGCGGCTCCATCTTCCTCGACGAAATCGGCGACATGACCCTCGCCATGCAGGCCAAGCTCCTCCGCGTCCTCCAGGAAAAAGAAATCGAGCGGGTGGGGGGCACCAAACCCACAAAAGTCGACGTCCGGGTCATCGCCGCCACCAACCGCGACCTCGAAACCATGATCGAACGCGGCGAATTCCGCCAAGACCTCTACTACCGGCTCAACATCATCTCCCTGCAAATCCCGCCCCTCAGAGAGCGCAAGGAAGACATACCCATCCTCTCCAGCACCCTCCTCAAAAAAATCAACAATCAGACCCCCCATTGGGTGGAAGGGGTTTCCCCCGACGCCATGGAAATACTCATGGAGTACTCCTGGCCGGGAAATGTCCGCGAACTGGAAAACATCCTCGAACGAGCCATAAACCTCATGGACGAGGAAGCCCTCATCACCCCCGACAACCTGCCCCCTGTCCTCAAAAAACAACATAAAAGCAAAGACCTCGACGAAGGCGGGAAACATTTAGCAGGAATAATAGGGGATACGGAGAAACAAGCAATCTATAGGGCCCTGGAAGCCGCCGGCGGCAACAAAAGCAAAGCGGCGCAAATCCTCGGCATCCACCGGTCGGGCTTTTACCAGAAACTCAAGAAGTACGGCCTGAGTGTATAATCATACTATCCTTGGAGGCGGCGTCATGTGGACAGTGGTGTATATAGCAGCCAACCGAGCCCAGGCTGAAGAAATCCGGGACGTTCTCTCGACGGAAGGCGTGCTCGCCAACATACGGCCGGCGGGAATCGCCATGCTCGGCGACGGCCTTTACGAAGTCATGGTTCTCGAATCCGAAGCCGACGAAGCACACGCGGTACTATGCCAATTCGCCGCCAAATAGGCAAGGAGAGCATTCAATGCTGAAGAAAACCAAGATCGTCTGCACCGTCGGTCCCAGCACCGACAAGCCCGGCATACTGCAAGCACTCATCAGGGGCGGCATGGACGTCGCCCGCTTCAATTTTTCCCACGGCAGCCATGCCGACCACGCCCGGCGCATCGCCATGGTCCGCGCCGCCGCCGGGGAATGCGGCGTACCCGTCGCCCTCATGCTCGACACCAAAGGGCCGGAAATGCGCATCGGCAAAATCGCCGCCGGCAAAGTAGTCCTCGAAGCCGGCCAGCAATTCATCCTCACCGCCCGCGAAGTCGCCGGCGACAACCGCGAAGCCTCCCTCAGCCACAAAGGGCTGCCCGGGGAAGTCGCCCCCGGCAACGCCATCCTCCTCGCCGACGGCCTCATCAGCCTCAGGGTCGAAAAAATCGCCGGCGAAGACATCGTCACCACCGTCGAAAACGGCGGCGAAATCAGCAGCAACAAACGCGTCGCCGTACCCAACGTCGCCATCAACCTGCCGCCCCTCTCCGAGCAGGACGTCGCCGACATCCTCTTCGGCATCGGCCAGGAAATGGACATCGTCGCCGCCTCCTTCGTCCAGCGGGCCGCCGACGTCCTCGCCATCCGCAAAGTCATCGAAGAAGCCGGCGCCGCCATGGACATCATCGCCAAAATCGAAAACGCCGCCGGCGTCGACAACATCGACGAAATCCTCAAAGTCGCCGACGGCGTCATGGTCGCCCGCGGCGACCTCGGCGTCGAAATCCCCACCGAAGAAGTGCCCATCGTCCAGAAACTCCTCATCGAAAAAAGCAACGCCGCCGGCAAACCGGTCATCACCGCCACCCAGATGCTCGAATCCATGCTCGCCAACCCCCGGCCCACCAGAGCCGAAGCCAGCGACATTGCCAACGCCATCTTCGACGGCAGCGACGCCATCATGCTCAGCGGCGAAACCGCCGCCGGAGCCTACCCCGTAGAAGCCCTCGAAACCATGGCCCGCATCGCCGCCCGCACCGAAGCCGCCCTCGACTACAGCGACATCCTCCTCGCCAAAGGGCTGACCGTCCAGCGCACCACCACCGGCGCCATCAGCCACGCTACCGTCCAGGTCGCCCACGAGCTCGGCGCCGGCGCCATCATCACCATCTCCGAATCGGGCTTCACCGCCCGCATGGTCGCCCGTTACCGGCCCCAGGCCGCCATCGTCGCCGTCACCCCGCGGCTCAAAACCCTAAGACGCTGCCAGCTCTACTGGGGCGTCCACCCCGTCCTCGGCGCCGGCGCCAAGAGCACCGACGAAATGGTCGCCAACGCCATCGAGCTCGCCCTGACCGCCGGCTTCGTCAAAGAAGGCGACCTCGTCGTCATAACCGCCGGCGTCCCGGCCGGCACCAAAGGCACCACCAACATGATCAGGGTCGTCATCGTCGGCAGCGTCCTCCTCCGCGGCACCGGCATCGGCCAGCGGGTCGTAACCGGCCGGGTCTGCGTCGTCCGCACCCCCCGCGATATCCGCGAAAAATTCGCCCCCGGCGACATCCTCGTCACCAGCAGCGTCGACGAAGAAACCGCCGCCTACGCCGCCAAAGCATCCGCTATCGTCACCGAAGAAGGCGGCTTCACATCCCACGCCGCCATCGTCGGCGTCAGCTACGGCCTGCCCGTCGTCGTCGGCGTCGACGGCGCCACCGCCAAACTCGACGACGGCGCCATCGTCACCGTCGACTCAGCGAGGGGCGTAATTTACAAAGGCCAAATCAACGCCAAATAAAGGCTGCCTAAAAAGTCCATCTGCTTCGTTGCCCCTGTGGGCGCTTGCTAGCGTACGTTCCGAGTACGCGTCGCTTCGCGTCCTCGGGGTGCCTTGCATCTGGAGCTTTTTAGACAGCCTTTGAAACCTGAACATAAAAAGAGCAGGGGAGGGGAGAGGCATGGAAATAATCGCCGCCATCGAGCCCGTCTGGCTGTACGCCGCCGGCGGGGCCTTGCTCGCCATCCTCCTCGCCGCCGGCCTCCTCCGCGCCCGCGCCCGCGGTTTCGCCGCCAGGCAGCGCCGCCTCGCCGCCAAAGTCGCCCGCCTCAAACGCGGCCGCATCAACCCCGAAACCCTCGACCTCCTGCGCCGCCTCCACGGCCTCGCCCACACCGCCATCGACGCCGGCGACGGACAGGCCGCCTACCAGATCCTCGACCTCATCAAAACCGTCTACGGCCAGGGCATCTTCCGGCCGGACGAAGCCGTCTCCCTCGCCACCCTCACCGCCCGGGCCGCCCGCGCCAAACAGCCCGACACCGCCGCCGCCGCCCTCGACGCCTTCCGCCTTCTCCTCCGGCGCCTCCCCGACGACACCGTCCCCGCCGCCGCCGAACAGCTCACCAGCATCATCGCCGCCGTCCTGCGGGAAAAATACAACTTCCTGGCTGCGAAAGCGGCCGAAATTATTTTTGACCTCCTCGAAAAGACCGGCTGGGAAAACGGCCATGTCACCGCCGCCGCCCTCAAAATCCTCCGCACCGCCGGCGTCCTCGTCCTTCGCCGCCGCGACGCCGACCTCTTCCGCGAAATCGTCGTCCGCCTCGACGCCGTCCTGACCGACAAACTCAGCGGCCCCCCCGCCGCCGAGCTCGCCGCCCTCACCGGCGCCTGGCTCCACCGCATCGTCCAGAACAACGACAACGCCACCTTCGCCACCCTCGCCGACTTCACCGCCCGCCGCGGCGACAGCGGCCTCTGGCCGCCCGCCCACCTTGCCGCCCTCGTCAAAGAATGGCACAACCTCGCCGGCAGCGCCAGCCTCCGGCCCCGCAGCACCCTTGCCCCCGCCATCGGCGAACGCGCCCTCCGCCTCGCCCTCGCCGGCGGCCGCATCAAAGAATGGGAAGCCGCCGTCGCCGGCGCCGGCCAGACCGCCCGGCTCGCCCTGCAGCGCCACGGCCTCCAGGAAGGCTTCGCCCTCGTCCTGCCGCTCCTCGAAATCGGCCGCGAACTCCTCGCCCGCGAACTCAAATTCGGCATCCCCGACAACGCCGGCGAATTCCGGCCCCAGGCCCTCTACCTCATCGTCCGCGAAACCCTCGCCGTCGCCGAATTCGTCGCCCGCCAGGACATGGTCACCACCGTCGGCGACATCCTCACCGAATTCCTCCGCTGCTGGACCGCCGCCGACCGGGCCAACCCCCGGGCCGCCAAGCGCTTCTGCCAGCTCCTCGCCGCCTACTGGCTGCGGGCCAGGGGCCGCCAGGCCAAACGGGCCGCCCTCAGCCCCGAACTCGTCCTCCCCGTCCTCCTCACCGAAACCGACAAACAAAGGCTGGGCTTCCTCCTATGAATGCCAACTACTTCCAAGAACTCGCCGCCAAATACGACGCCTGGTTCGCCACCCCCCACGGCCGCTATGTCCACCGCTATGAACGCGAAGCCGTCATGGCCCTCGCCGCCCCCGTCCCCGGCATGACCGTCGCCGACATCGGCTGCGGCACAGGCATCTACACCGGCGAACTCCTCCAGGCCGGCGCCCGCGTCACCGGCGTCGACATCTCCCCCGAAATGCTCGCCATCGCCGCCGCCCGCACCGCCCGCCACGGCGACGCCGTCGCCTTCCTCCAGGGCGACGCCGCTGCCCTGCCCTTCGCCGCAGGCAGCTTCGACATGGTCACAAGCATCACCGCCATGGAATTCTTCGCCGACCCCCGCGCCTGCCTCCAGGACATGTACCGCATCGTCAGGCCCGGCGGCCGCCTCGTCGTCGCCACCCTCGGCAGCCTCAGCCCCTGGTCGTGGCAGCGCCGCCTCAAAACCCTCTTCAAAAAAACCGTCTTCCGCCACGCCACCCTCCACAGCATCGCCGACCTCCGCGCCTACCTCGCCCCCCACAAAATCAGCGCCTGGCGCGGCACCATCTTCGTCCCCCCCTTCGCCCCTGAAGCCCTCATCCGCCACCCGGACCCCTTCGAACGCTGGTGTCAGCGAAATATCCCCTCCATGGGCGCATTCATAATCGTCCGCGTCGATAAACCCGAATAAAACACCCGGAGCAGCCCTGCTCCGGGTTTCCTATTGCGTCTCCGTTCTCGCCTTCTTCGGCGCCGCGCCCGTCAGCAGCAGCCCCAGCGCCGGCAGCCGCCGGGCCGCCCGCTCCAGCGCCAGCGCCGCCATCAGGCTCCCCAGCACCGTCAGCCCATAAAACCCCGCCACCACCGGCGGCGTCATCGCCAGCCCCTGTCCGGCCAGCCACCTGTCCGCGTAAAACATCACCAGCGGATGCACCAGATAAATCGCGTACGAATAACACGCCAGCGCCGTCAGCGCCGCCGCGGCCCCCGCCGGCAGTCCCCCGTCGAACAGCGCGAACAGGAACAGGCAGGCCGCCAGCGTATACACCACCCCCGCCGGGCTCAACTGCTGGGCCGCGTTCAGCGCCCGCTCCGGATCGGCGCCCGCCGCCAGCAGCCAATAATAATGCCCCAGCAGCGCCGCCAGCGACACCGCGAAAAACGCCCCCAGCGCCCGCCGCCGCCTGGCCGCGAACGCCCGGAAATCCTCCAGCCGCACCGCGCACACCGCCCCCAGCAGGAACACGAACACATAATGCAGCACCCAATAACTCAGGCGGTGCTTCAGCGCCAAATCGGCGTAATAATCCTCCGCCCGCCACGGCAGCACATGGCACGACCAATAATTAAACGCCACCTGCGCCGCCAGCAGCGCCCCCAGCCACGGCAGCGGCCGCGCCGCCAGCATCGGCACCACCGCCCGCCACAGCGGCATCAGCGCATAAAACCAAATCAGGATCACCAGGAAATAAAGCTGATACGACGCCAGCCCGAACAGCAAATACTCGTAAACATACGGCGTCTCCCACGCCCGCGCGTCCCCCGTAACCCACGTATAATGCCACATATACAAAAGCGACCACGCCACATACGGCACCAGCACCGTCAGCGCCCGCCGCCGCCAGAAAACCCCGTAAGCCAGCGGCCTCCCCGGAGCATGCTGGCGGAAAAGCCCGAACGCCGACACGAAAAAAAAGATCGGCACACTAAACCGCGTAAAAATCTCCAGCAGCGCGAACACATGGACATTCACCTCCGGGCCGTTCAGCGAATAAGCGCCCGTGTGGATGCCCACCACCCCCAGCATCGCCACCCCGCGGATATACTCGACAGCCGCAATCCTCCCCACGGTCAAACCCTCGCCTGGCGGGCCGCCGCCGTACGCCTCGCGGCCCGATTCGTCACATAAACCCCCGCCAGCACGACCAGGCCGCCGGACACCACATACACGCTCAGCCTCTCCCCCATGTACAGCACCCCCACGATCGCGGCGAACAGCGGATTGAAATACGAAAACGAAGACGTCTGCACCGCCCCCAGCCGCTCCACGCCCAGGTACCACACATAATAAGCGTACACCGAGCACAGCAGCGCCAAAAAAAGAGCCGCGGCCACCGTCGGCCACGTAATCCCGCCGATCTGCCCCGCCAGCGGCACAGGAGCCAGCGGCGTAGCCACGAAAGCGAACGGTGCCAATAGCGCCGTCCCGAAAATATGCGTCCACGCCATCGTCAAAAACGGCGGGTACTTCTGCATAATCGCCTTCCCGTACAGCGTAATCCCCGCCCACGTCAACGCATTAACCAAAATCAGCACATCCCCCGGCAGCGTCGCCGACGACAGCAGCTCGGCCCCCCCGCGGCCGCCGCCGATAATCAGCGACACCCCGCCCAGAGCCACCACTATCCCCGCCGCCCCCACCGGCGACACCCGCTCCCAGCCCAGCGCCGCCGCGAAAATCGCCGTCCACACCGGGATCGTCGCCACGATCAGCGCCGCCTTCACCGTCGTCGTATACGTCAACGCCGTATACTGGATATAAAAATACGACGTCACCATCGTAAAGCCCAGCACCACGAACCGCCACACATCGGCCCGCTCAATCGTCGACCGCTCCCGCCGGAAAAGCAGCATCGCCCCGAAAATCGCCGCCGCGATCACGAACCGCAGCACCACCAGATTAATCGGCGCCAGCTCCGCCATCCCCACCTTCGCGGCCGCGAACGACGCCCCCCACAGAAAAGACACGCTCAGCAACGCGGCATACATAAACCCCTGTCTGGACTCGGACATTTACCTGAACCTCCGTATGACTATCGGCCATCCTTCGTGCTATACTAAACACAGTGGGAAAAAATAGCGAAAGAAGGTAGCATAATGAACGAACTCACCGTCGGCGCACCAGCCCCCGACTTCACCCTCCCCGCCACCGGCGGCCGGGAAATAAGCCTCGGCGCCCACCGCGGCCAAAAAATCGTCCTCTTCTTCTATTCCAAAGACAACACATCCGGCTGAACGGACGAAGCTCGCGAGTTTCGCGACCTCCACCCCCAATTCGCCGCCGCCGGCGCCCTTGTCCTCGGCGTCAGCCGCGACAGCCTCGCCACCCACGAAAAATTCGCCGCCAAACACGCCCTGCCGTACCCGCTCCTCAGCGACGCCGACAGCGCCGTCTGCCGCCTCTACGGCGTCCTCAAGGAAAAAACCATGTACGGCAAAAAAGTCCTCGGCATCGAACGCTCCACCTTCGTCATCGACGAAAACGGCCGCCTCGCCCGCATCTTCCGCGGCGTCAAAGTCGCCGGCCACGCCCAAACCGTTCTGGCGGCGCTTCAATCCTAGGGCTTGCAGATAATCTCACAGATATAAGTATCGAAAATATTGCCCGCGTGCGCCGGCCTCAGTATCACCGCCGTATCAGCCCCCTTGCCCGTGCCGCCCACCGCGATCACCTCGCGGCCGTACGGGATCAGGCCGGCGTCCAGCGCCATCACCGCCACCTCCACGCACACCTTCACGCCCTGGCCGAACATCCTGAGCGTATGGGCCATAATCTCCACCGGATAAGCCCCGCTGAACTTGCGGCTTATGCCCCGTTCCGCCCCCGACAGCACATGCGTCGTCGTCAGCACCTTCACCCCGCGGGCGGTCAAAGCCTCGCGCACCGCGGCCGGCATCTCGTTCTCCCCCGGCGCCGCGTAGCCCTGGGCATGAGTCACGCACACCACGTTCGGGGCCTTCCCGGCCAGAAATTCCGCCGTCGCCCCGCTGTTCGACGCCACCACGATATCCGCGATACCGGCAGCAGCCGCCCTTTCCAGCGCCAGCCCCACCGTAGCCTCAGTATTGGCCGGTCCCGGTTTCTTCCAATACATAAAAAATCACCCCTATACGCAAACTCTCCGCTAAATTCCCCGCCGCCCGGCTCTTTTCCTGCCGGCTGCCGAACCCTGGCAGGAATATCCCGTCCGGCGGGGAAATAAAACAACTAACCCGCACCAGAAAGGATGATCACAATGGCAGCAATAGGACTGCTTGACGGCCGGATAATCGACCTCAGCGAAAAAATCGTCGAAATGGAAGACCGCGGCTACCAATTCGGCGACGGCGTCTACGAAGTAACCCGCGTCTACAACGGGAGACCCTTCGCCCTCAAACCCCACATGGACCGCCTCTACCGGTCGCTGCGCGAACTCAAGATACCCGCCGTCTACACCTTCGAAGAACTCGCCTCCTTCCACGCGCAACTCATCAAAGAAAGCGGCCTCGCCGAGGCGGCCGTCTACCTCCAGATCACCCGCGGCGTCGCGCCCCGGGCCCACGCCTTCCCTGAAAATATGGTCCCCCGCCTCACAATGTCCATACGTCCCGCCAAAGCCAACGTCGAACTCCAGGCCACCGGCGCCAAAGGCGCCTTCGTGCCCGACGAACGCTGGCTTCGCTGCGACATAAAATCCATCAACCTGCTCGGCAACCTCCTCGCCAAACAGCGGGGCAAAGACGTCGGCGCCTTCGAAGCCGTCCAGATCCGCGACGGCATCGTCACCGAAGGCTCCAGCAGCAACTTCTTCATCATCAAGGACGGCGTCCTCTGGACCCACCCCGTCAGCAACCTCATCCTCCGCGGCATCACCCGCACCCTCATCCTCGAACAGCTCGTTCCCAAACTCGGCCTCGCCGTCGTTGAAAAAGGCTTCGACCAGCCCTTCGCCCTCAAAGCCGAAGAAGCCTTCGTCTGCGGCACCAACACCGAAATCATGCCCCTCGTGCGCATGGACGCCGCCACCATCGGCAGCGGCCAGCCCGGCCCCGTCACCCGCAAACTCATCGAAGCCTATAATGCGCTCATCGTCAAAGAATGCGGCGCAAAGTAAACAATCGCCATAACACCCGAAGCCGCCCGCCTGGGCGGCTTCGTCTTTGCCTCGCGGCCCTGATAGTCACAACAAATATTATATTTACATATTATGTAGCAGAATCCCCCCGAAAGGAGCGTATGCCATGAGAAGACCCGTCTGGGATTACCCCGAAATCGACGAATGGGATGAAGGGCGCGACGACCGCCAGATATTTGTCGGCGCCGGCTTCGGCTTCTGCTTCCCCCGCCAGGGTTTCGGTTTCGGCTGTTTCCCCCGCCGCTTCTGCTTCCCTCGCCAGGGCTTCGGTTTCGGCTTTGGTTGCTTCCCGCGCCGTTTCTGCTACCCCCGCCAGGGCTTCTGCTACCCGCGCTAAAAATTTATCCATTAAGAAAGGCCGGGCATTACGCCCGGCCTTCCTACTTCTCCTTCATCTTCCCCGGCAGCAGCAGAATCAGCGTCGACCCGGCCAGCACCAGCGCGCTGCCCGCCAGCATCGCCGGCACCAGCGACCCCGTCGCGTCCCGCAGGAAGCCGGAAACGGTCGGCGCCACGATCGCCGCCGACATCACCACGAAATTGAACACCCCCACCGCCGCCCCCATCAGCCCGGGATAGCGCCGGCTCACGATATCCCCCGTCCAGGCCGCCATGATCGGCGTAAACGCCGAATTGCTGAACAGCCCGAACGCCAGCAGCGCCGCGATTATCGCCGGCGGGCTCGTCACCTGGGAAAGGACCCCCAGCGCCAGCGCGCAGCAGGGCAGCACCAGCAGCGCCACCGGCTTGCGGCCGTAGCGGTCCGACAGCTTGCCCCACGCCAGCCCCGCCGGCAGCGCCGTCAGCGCCACCAGCCCCGTATAAAAGCCGGCCTGCCCCAGGCTGAAGCCGCGCTCCAGCTTCAGGAACGTCGGCCCCCACGTCACCGCCACCCAGAAACCGTACAGCGCCGTGAAAGTCACCACATTGATAAGCCACAGCTCGCGGTCGGCCAAGATCGCCTTGTAATCGCGCCACGACGCCGTCGCCGCGCTCCGCACCGCCGGCACCGCCAGCTGGAAAAAGCCCAGCATCAAAAACGTCGGAATACACAGCAGCAGGAACGGCGCCCGCCAGCTTCCCAGCCACTCGTACACCGGCCCGCTCATCGCCAGCCCCGCCAGCAGCCCGGCCGCCATCCCCGTGCCGATAACCGCCGCGCCGAGCCCGCGCCGCTCCGGCGCCACCACCTGCAGCATCGTCCCGTAAGCCGCCGGGTAATAGCCCCCGGCCCCCAAGCCGTGCAGGCCCACGAAAAACAGCAGCGACGCGTAGCTCGCCCCCGTCAGGCCCAGGCCGAGCACCCCCGCGCCCGCCAAAGCGTATGTCGCCAGCAGCACCCTCTTCAGGCCCCAGCGGTCGCCGGCCATGCCGGCCGGCAGTTGCAGCACCAGATACATCAGAAAATAAGTGCTCGTCAGCAGGCCCGCCTCCGTCGACGACAAGCCGAAATCCGCGGCGATCACCGTCAGCAGCGGATAAAGCACCGTGCGGTCGGCGTAAATGACCGCCCAGCCCGCCGCGAAAGCGCCCAGCATCGGGCCGTTGCCGCCCGGGCGCGACATAGAATTGTTCATAGCTCATTTCTCCGTCTTCTCGCCCCCGGGAAAACCTCCCTCCGGGAAGGCGATAATAAAGTATTATGGCGGACAGGACAGACAAAAACCAGTAATCGCATTGACGGTTCCGGGGTACCATATTACAATAAAATAAACCGCCCTCCCCCTGGAGGGGGGTCCATACAGGAAGGAGCTGCTGACCCATGAACCTGACCATCAGCCCCAAGGCGCAGTCTCTCATCGCCGGCGAGGGCAACATCGTCACCGTCAAGGTCGAGAAAAAAGTTACCTTTGGCTGAGGCGGTCCCCAGGTGAGAACCATCCCGTCCGTGCGGCGGGGCACACCGGAACCCGACGAAGCCGGCCAATACCGGCAAATGACCGTCAACGGAGCAACCGTTTACGTGCATACCTCCATGAGCGAACTCGGCAACGTCGAAATCGACGCCGCCGACTCCATCTTCGGCAGCAAACTGGTGCTGAAGGGCGTACAGACGACAAACACCGGCGGCTGCTGCGGTTAATACCCAGGTTGCCTGAAAAGTCCATCTATGGCGTTAGCCCTATAAACTATTCTCTTAGGACGGGATTCAATCCCGTCCTTTCTTTTCGCCGAACGTGTCCAAATGCACCATATCGCCGAAATCGCGCCGCCACTGGCGGGGGTAGGGGGGCTCCTGCGCCCGCCGGCCCAGCGTCACCAGCATCACCGGCAGGAAATTGGCCGGCACGCCAAATTCCGCCATCAGCTTATCAGGGTAAAAACCGTCCATCGGCCCCGAATCAAGGCCCAGCTCCTGCGCCGCCAGCATCAGCGTCATCGCCGCTAAAGCCGCGTTGCGCGCCGCCCACAACTCGCGGTAGCGCACATCGCCGTCGAACCGCCGCACATAGCGGCGCGAGCCCTCCACCCGCTCCGGCGTCGTCCCGCCGAGCGCCAGCAGGTCGGCGTACACCGGCTCGAAATGGGCCAGCATATCCGTATTGCCCAGCACGATCACCGTCGCCGCCGCCAGCTCGATCTGGTACTGATCCATCGCGCACGCCCGCAGCCTCTTCTTCGCCGCCGCCTCCCGCACCACGATGAACTCCCACGGCTGCAAGTTCATCGCCGACGGGGCCAGCTTCACCAGCGCGAACAGGCGCGCCAGCTCCTCGTCGCCGATCGTGAATGCGGGGTCGTAATCGCGAATCGCCCGCCGCCGGGCCAGAGCCTCGGAAACCAGCATACTTCACCCCTCCGAACTAGATCATGCATCCGGGGCATGACAGCCATGCCCACCGGCAATTTTACCGTCCCGCCGCCGTGATGTACAATACAATCACAACCACCATAATTCCCCTCCGTCCGGCCTTATTCCTGCCATTGCCGCCCGTCCGGGCGTCAATGGCGAAAAAAAGACCGGCCCCGGTCCGTCGGGACCGGGGCCGGGGCGCGGGGAAAACTAGCGGGCAGCCGCCGGCCGCGGCGGCGCCGCCTGCGGCTGCTGCGGAGCCTTCTTTGCCTCCCTTCCGGGAGGTGAATGGCCCCGCACGGCGAATCTAATTTCATAAGCCTCCTCCGCCTCTTTCAGCGGAAAAACCGGCGGGGAAACCACCCGCCAATACGCCGCCACCGGCGCGAACAGCGCCAGAAAACGCTCGCGGCTCGACGTCTGCCGGCCGTAAATATCCGGCAGCACCTGCAAATAAAGACCGTCGCCCTTCTCCGCCAGCGCCAGCGTCTCATACGCCACCGTCACCGGCGTACCGATAGCCACCCACTCGTACAGCTCGCGGGCGTCCCTGTCATGCATGCGGATGCAGCCGCCCGACACCGCGCAGCCCAACGACCAGTCCGCATTCGTCCCGTGGATGCCGTACGACGGCGCGAACTCCATCCAGCGGGTGCCCAGGGGGTTGTCCGGACCGGGCGGCACCGGCGTGCGGTCGGTGAACTTCGCCCCCGGATACCAGGTCGGGTATTCCTGCTTCAGAAACACCGCGAACCTGCCCACCGGCGTCTGCTCGTAAGGCGTGCCCACCGCGATATCGTAGCTCTTCACCACTTGTCCTTTGTCAATCACCATCAGCCTGTACGCGGGAATATTGATGTAAATCTCGGGGCTGGCATGAACACTGCCGCAAAAACCGGTCACAAACAGGATCAGGCAAAGGACGAAGCGCAATCCGTCACCTCCCTTCTCCGTTAGGGCCGCGCCTCATCGACAACCCTATTTTCGGAAAAGGGCCCGCGCCCGCATACCAAGTAACTTGTGGTCATAAAGGCAGGCCCTGCAAGGAAAGGCAAACAAACCATAAGGAGTGATTACATGGAACTCAAAGGTGTTTTTCCGGCGATGGTCACCCCCCTCACCCCCGACGAGCAGGTCGACAAAGCCGCCTACCGGCGCGTCGTCCGCTACTGCCTCGACGGCGGCGTCCACGGCGTCGTCGTCCTCGGCACCACCGGCGAATTCCCCGCCATGACCGACGCCATGCGCCGGGACGCCATCGAAACCGCCCTCGGCGAAGTCAACGGCCGCGTCCCCGTCCTCATCGGCTGCGGCGACACCAGCACCAAAAAAACCCTCGCCCAGGTCAAGGCCGCTGCCGCCACCAACGCCGCCGCCGTCCTCGTCGCCATGCCCTACTACTACCCCCTCGACCAGGCCGCCGTCGCCCGCCACTTCCTCGCCGTCGCCGAAGCCTCCGTCCTCCCCGTCGTCGTCTACAACTTCCCCCAGATGACCAAAACCGCTATCGCCCCCGACACCCTCGAAAAACTCGCCGCCCACCCCAACATCATCGGCGTCAAGGACAGCGCCGGCGACTTCGTCGCCATGCAGCGCTTCCTCGACCTCACCGCCGGCCACCCCTTCGCCGTAATGTCCGGCAACCCCGCCCTCGGCCTCGCCGCCTACCTCCACGGCGCCAAAGGCGGCATCTACGCCGGCTGCAGCATGGTCCCCAAACTCTGCGCCGACGTCTACAACGCCTTTGCCCGCGGCGACCTTGCCGCCGCCTTGGACCTTCAGAAACGCGCCTCCCTCATCCCCCTCATGGGCGGCTTCGGCCCCGCCCCCGCCGTCATCAAACTCGTCCTCAGCAAACTCGGCATCTGCGACGCAACCGTCTCCGCCCCGCTGGGGTTGGCGCCGGGACAAGAAGAAAAGATCTTCGCCTGGGCCCGCAAGTTGGGAGTCCAAGTTCAATAGGGCAACGCTGATAAGCCCCCATCTGCTTCGTTGCTCCTCGGCTGCCATCCTCAGCGTACGTACGTGTACGCTTCCGGTGTCAGCCTTCGGTGCGCCTTGCATCTGGAGGCTTCTGAGCGTTGCCGGCATTCCGGGATAACGGGAGCACCGAAGGCGGCGAGAACGCAGGCGTACTGCGCCGTTGCGGAGGCCGTTACGCGCCGTTGGCGAAGCAGGCCGGTAACACGAACGTACGCCCGTCCATGGACGGACGGGCGAGGAGCCACCTGTCACGGATGACAGTTGGCGACGGTACGGCTGTGTCGGCCCGAGCCTTACGGCGCGTTCGGCCGCAGCTCCGGCGCGCAGCCTGTGTTCTCCGCATCGCCTAAATCAAAAGCCGTAAATAAACGCAAAACAAAAAGCTGCCGATTTATTCGGCAGCTTT
This sequence comes from Selenomonadales bacterium, assembly GCA_029976065.1. Taxonomy (GTDB): domain Bacteria; phylum Bacillota; class Negativicutes; order Sporomusales; family UBA7701; genus Anaeroselena. The sequence continues at coordinate 66,932 of JARKNV010000048.1, read as the reverse complement.
TTGCGTTAGGGCCTAAAACTTCATCCCGATATACTGGCCGTCGCGGAAAGGCGCGCTTTCCACCACCTGCTCCGGCAAAATGCCGAAATGGCGGAAAAACCGCTTCGCACCGATATACGCCCCCTTAGCCGCATATCTCACCGGAAAAGCGTTCGACTCCTGATCCTTCACCGGCATGATCCCCAGCGCCCGGTTATCGCTGTCATACCCCAGCATGCAGAAATAATTGTTGTCCAGCAATTCCGCCGCCTTCTTGTTGAAAACGATGCGGCCGTTCGGTTTTACCGCCATCACCGGATCATCCTTCTTCCCGCCGCGGGTTCGGTGCGGTTTGAACATCGTAAACGAAAACTCCACCTTTTTTCACTCCTTGTGCAGATTCTTAATAAAAGTATGTGCAATCCGCGCAAAATATAATCATCTTTTTCCAATAATAGCAATAAATATCTTTTTCCCCTCCCCGACGCCGTTCAATTGTTACCGCCCGGCATATCGTATATAATCTAAGGGAGACACAAAAACGGAAGGGGAATACCATGAATACCGTCTGGTGGTATATATTGGCCGCGATCATCGTCGGCAGCCTCCTCAAATACCTCGTATTGAACCCCTGGGCCTGGGTCGCCATCGACATCGCCCTCTTCGCCGTCGTCTACATCATCCTCCGCCGCTACCCCTGGGTCGACCTCAAGCGAAGCGTAACCTTCTTCGGCTGCCTCACCATCGTCAACATCTTCGTCGACCTCGGCATCGTCGACGGTTTCATCGGCAACATCGCCCTCCTTATCCTCCTCGCCTGGATGATGTTCGGCCAGGGGTGGGGCGGGGGAGGGAGGGGGAGGCCGCGCCCCCGCCACCCCTGGCACAAATAAAGTTTTTGGCTCCATACGATGAGACCGCCCAGAAGCCCACATTGCGGCGTTGCTCCTCAGAGCGCTTGCTTGCGTACATCCGAGTACGCGGCGCGGCGCGCTCTTCCGGTGCGCCGCGCACTGAGGACTTCTGAACGGTCCCGCCATTCCGAGGAACGAAAATTAGTTACGATAACAAGGGAGTAAATTCTATGACCCCTACGCGGACGGACAAAATGGCGAGGGCCGCCCTGCTGCTGGCCCTCGCCGTCACCTTTCAGTCGCTGCGGCTCCTCATCCCCGTGCCGCCCTTCTTCACCACCTTCATCATCGGCAGCCTCGTCAACGCCTGCCTGCTCGTGGCCCTCGAAACCGCCGGCCTCTTCGCCGCGGCCGCCATCGCCCTCGTCACCCCCGTCGTCGCCTACTTCCAGGGCCTCCTTTTCCTGCCTGTCTTCATACCCCCCGTCGCCCTGGCGCACTTCATCTACATCCTCATCTACAAGGCCGTCCTCGGCCGCGGCCGCCGCGTCGCGGCCGTCGGCCTCGCCACCGCCGTCAAGGCCGCCTTCCTCTTCGCCGCCTTCACCTGGCTCCTCACCTTCGTCAACGTCCCGCCCAGGCTCGGCGCCGGCATCATCTTCGCCATGAGCTGGCCGCAACTGTTTACCGGCGTGATGGGCGGCATCCTCGCCACGGTTGTCGTCAAACGTATAAACGGCCGTTGATAAGCCCTCATTGCGGCGTTGCTCCTCGGATGGCCCACTCGACGTACGCAACCAAGTACGCCGTCGTGGGCCATCCTCCGGTGCGCCTTGCACTGAGGGCTTCTGAACGGCCGCGGCAAATCTAAAGAAAAAAGAGGCACATGATCATGTGCCTCTTTTCTCGTCTCTAGTCTTACTTCCCGCCGAGCGCCTTCTCGTCCTTGCCGCCGTCGGCGAAGAACAACGGCTGGCCGTACTTATCCTGGCCGAAAACCTTGATCATCTCCTGGCCCTCGGCCGACAGCAGGAAATCGGCGAACGCCTTCGCCCCGTCCTTGTTAACCTTCGCGAACTTGGCCGGGTTGACCTCCATAACGTGATAAATATTCAGCAGCACCGGGTCGCCCTCCACGAGGATATCGAGGGCGATATTCTTCTTATGCGCCAGATAAGTGGCCCGGTCGGTCACCGTGTAGCCGTTCTTCTCGCTCGCGATCTTCAGCGTCTGGCCCATCCCGGCTCCGGCCTCCTGGTACCAGGCACCGGCCGGCTTGATGCCCGCCTGCGTCCACAGCTTCTTCTCCAGCTGGTGGGTGCCGGAATTATCGCCGCGCGACACGAACACCGTCTGCGCCTTGGCGAATGCCTCCAGCGCCTCCTTGGCCTTCTTGCCCTTCACCTTCGCCGGATCGGCCGCCGGGCCCACGATCAGGAAATCGTTATGCATCACCAGGCGGCGGTTCACCGCCGCCCCGCCGTCCACAACCTTCTTCTCCGCATCCGGGGCGTGGGTCAGCAGCACATCGGCCTCGCCCTTCTCGCCCATCGCGATCGCCTGGCCCGAGCCCACCGCGATCGTTTTGATCTTATAGCCCGTCTTCTTCTCGAACGCCGGAATCAGCACGTCCAGCAGGCCGCTGTCCTGCGTGCTCGTCGTCGTCGCCAGGATCACGTCCGGGTTGGCCGGCTTCGCCGCCTGTTTCGGCGCCTCCGCCTTCTGCCCGCCGCAGCCCGTCAAAAGCGCCAGTATCAGCAATACGGTCAGCATGGAAAACAGCAATCTCTTCATCGAACAAACCCCTCCCATAAATAATTACTTCTTCTCCGGCAGCCAGCACTTCAGTCCCGCCGGATTAAAACACGCATTGCACGACACGCACGACGCCTTCGTCGCCTCGCCCCGCCGGAAGCGGGCCACAAGGTCCGGCTCCCTCACCAGCGGCCGCGACAGCGAAACCAAATCGGCCGCGCCCTCGGCCACCACCCGTTCCATCACCGCCAGCGACCTAAGGCCGCCGACCAGAATCACCGGCACATTCACCGCCGCCTTCACAGCCTTGGCCGCCGCCGCGAAATACGCCTCCTGCTCCGGCCGCGCGATCCCCGGCGCCGACATCACGCCCTTGGCCTCGCGGATGCCGCCGCTCACCTCGATCGCCGCCACGCCCCAGCCGGCCAGCGCCTTCGCCGTCGCCACCACATCAGGCAGCGTCAGAAACCCCTCGCCCGGCAGCCCGTCCGTCGAATTCAGCTTCGCCAGGATCGGGAAATCTTCCCCCGCCGCCCGGCGGGCCCGCTGCATAATCTCGCCCAGAATGCGGATGCGGTTCTCCAGGCTGCCGCCCCATTTATCCGTGCGGCGGTTCGTGTACGGCGAAATAAACGCCGACAGCAAATACCCATGGGCCACATGCAGCTGCGCCCCATCGCACCCCGCCGCCTTCGCCCGGCCCACCGCCGCCGCGTACGCATCCACCAGCGACCAGATCTCCTCCTCCGTCAGCGCCCGCGGCGTCAAACCGTTCGAACCGTCCGTCACCGCCGACGGCGCCACCGTCTCCTGGCCGGCGAGCCAATCCGGCGGCGTCTGGCGGCCCGCATGCGACACCTGCAGCACCAGCGCCGCCCCGTGGGCATGCACAGCCTCCACCGCCCGGCGGTAGCCCGCCACGAAGCGGTCGTCGTAAATCGCGTTCTGCCTCACGCTCGCCCGCCCCAACGGATGCTGCACATACGAATGGCCCGTGATAATCAGGCCCACCTCATTCGCCGCCAGCGTCCCGTACAGCTCCACCTCGCGCGCCGACACGGCTCCGTCCGGCTCGCTCATGAAATCCTGCGTCGCCGAACGCACAAACCGGTTCTTCACCCTCAGCCTGCCGATCGTCACCGCATCAAATAACACACTCACCTGCTACTCCTCCTCATAAACAAAGCCTTGCGGCCGCGCCAACGCCGCCCGCAAATTCCCTAATAACTTCGCCGGCCGCCCCCGCCTCACCTGCCGCCGTCCCCGCGAACAGCCGCCAAAACGCCGCCGTACACCATTGGCCAACCCGGCCTGCCCCGCGGCAAAAGCCTACTCCCCGGCGAACAGCCGCGTCAATAACGCCCCATGGCTCCGCAGCCACTTGCGGTGCTCCTTGTAATCGGGATCCGCCGCCGCCACCAGCCGCCAAAAAGCCGCCGAATGATTCGCCTCCCGCATATGGCAAAGCTCATGGACCACCAAATAATCCACCACCGCCGGCGGCGCCATCACCACCCGCCAATTATAACTCACATTCCCGCGCGACGAACAGCTCCCCCAGCGGCTCTTCTGCTCGCGGATGAAAACCCGCTGCGGCCGCACCCCCAAAGCCCCGGCCCAATGCGCCGTCCGCTCCGTCAGCACCGCCCGCGCCTCCTCTATGTACCAGCGCCTCAGCGCCGCCGTCAGCGCCCCAGCCTGCTCCGCCGCCGGCACGGCCGGCAACTGCGCGAAAATCCTCTCCCCCTCCGCGCTCACCGTCGCCCGCGCCGCCGCGCCCCACAGCACCGTCAACACCCGCGGCCGCCCCAAAAACAAAAGCTCCGCCCCCGGCGCCGCCGCCGCATTCACCGGGCTCGCAGCCACCGCCGCCAGCTTCGCCAGCTGCCGTGCGATCCACGCCTCCCGGCTCTGCAGCAGCCTCGCCAGCTCCGCCTCCGGAAACCTCAGCGGCGCCGCCACCTCCAGCCTGTCCGCCGCCGCCACCCTTATCCGCACCGTCCGGCGGCGGCTATGCGTCACCCGCACCGCCAACCGGCGAGTCCCCACAAACAAATCCTCCATAAACCCTTCCCGCGGCCGGGCCGGAGCCCGCCGCTCTTGACAACGCCTCGCGGCAATGATATCATAACTATTGTTCAAAAACGACCGTCTCTATTATAACACAAAAAATAATACGCCCGGGTGGCGGAATGGCAGACGCGGCAGACTCAAAATCTGCTATCAGTGATGGTGTGGGGGTTCGAGTCCCTTCCCGGGCACCACCAAACCCAGGCTCCCGATCTAGTCGGGAGCCTTTTTCTTCATTGTCGGGCAGGTTTTTCCCCGCCGGCGGACAAATATACCAATATACAAATATACAAACATACGACCCCCCGCGGGCCGCACACCACACCCGAAAGGAAGTGCTCCCCCATGACCGACACCATCGCCGCCAGCCTGCCCGCCGCCATCGAATGGCGCCGCACCCTCCACCGCTGCCCCCAGCCCGCCTGGCTCGAACTCTTCGCCACCGCCTTCATCGCTGAAAAACTTGCCGCCTGGGGCTACGAAATAAAAATGGGCCGCGACATCATCGCCGGCCAGCAGCTCCTCCCCCCCAATGCCGACCAGCTCGCCCGCGCCTACGATCAAGCCCTCAAAGCCGGCGCCAGCGAAAAATACCTCGCCCCCGCCAAAGGCGGCCACACCGGCGTCGTCGCCATCCTCAAAGGCGACCGGCCCGGCCCCGTCGTCGGCTTCCGCTTCGACATCGACGCCAACGAAACCGACGAAACCACCGACCCCGGCCACCGGCCCGTCCGCGAAGGCTTCGCCTCCGCCAACCCCGGCTGCGCCCACCTCTGCGGCCACGACGCCCACGCCGCCATCGGCCTCCTCCTCGCCAAACACCTCGCCGCCAACCGCGCCGTCCTCCGCGGCACCGTCAAACTCATCTTCCAGCCCAACGAAGAAAACCTCGGCGGCGCCGCCGCCCTCATCGCCAGCGGCATCATCGACGACCTCGACTACCTCCTCAGCGGCCACATCGGCCTCGCCCTCAAAGAAACCGGCCACATCTGCCTCAACGTCCACAGCTTCATGGCCCTATCCCGCTTCGAAGTCACCTACACCGGCCGGCCCAGCCACGCCGCCCTCCGCCCCGACGAAGGCAAAAACGCCCTCCTCGGCTCCTGCGCCGCCATCGCCAACCTCTACGCCATCGCCCGCCACGGCCTCGGCGCCAGCCGCATCAACGTCGGCTACCACCAGGCCGGCACCACCTGGAACGTCATCCCCGACAAAGCCCTCTTCCGCTTCGAAACCCGCGGCGTCTCCAACGAAATCAACGCCTACATGGTCGAAAAAGCCCATGAAATCATCCGCGGCGCCGCCCAAATGCACGGCCTCGGCGTAGAAATCGTCCCCGCCGCCGTCGCCAGCGTCGCCGAAAACTCCCCCGCCCTCATCGCCCTCGCCGAAAAAACCGCCGCCACCCTCCCCAGCGTCAAACACATCGTCCCCTCCGTCGCCTTCAACGCCTCCGAAGACGTCACCCTCCTCATGCAGCACGTCCAGAACCGCGGCGGCCAGGCCCTCGTCGCCCTCTTCGGCACCCCCGTCGGCGGCGGCCACCACAACTCCTCCTTCGACATTGACGAGCAAGTAATCGCCAACGCCGCCACCTTCTACTCCGCTATGCTTTCGGCAATACAAGGAGACCGCCCATAAGCCGCCATCTGCGGCGTTGCTCCTCAGAGCGCTTGCTTGCGTACATCCGAGTACGCGGCGCGGCGCGCTCCTCCGGTGCGCCTTGCATCTAACGGCTTCTGAACGGTCCCGGCAGTCCAGGAAAACGAAACGATAGGGGAGGGGAGAGGAGGGGAGACGTCCCCTTCCATCCACTCATACATAAAGGAGGCACAAGCATGGCTAACCAGCCCGTCCTCGTCACCATAGACGGCGGTATCGCCACCGTCGCCCTCAATCGCCCCGAAGTTCTCAACGCCCTCAACCGCGACCTCGTCGACAGCCTCGCCGCCGCCCTCCGTGCCGCCGAAGCCGACCCCGCGGTAAGATGCATCATCCTCACCGGCAGCGGCAAAGCCTTCTCAGCCGGCGGCGACCTCGCCTTCCTCGCCACCCTCACCGACAAAACCGCCTTCCGCCGCTTCATCAAAGACACCGGCCAACTTGCCGCCCTCATCATCAACCTCGAAAAACCCGTCATCGCCATGGTCAACGGCGTCGCCGCCGGCGCCGGCTTCAACCTCGCCCTCGCCTGCGACCTCGTCATCGCCGCCCGTACCGCCCGCTTCGCCCAAAGCTTCGCCAAAGTAGGCCTCGTCCCCGACTGCGGCGGCCTCTACCTGCTGCCCCGCCTCGTCGGCCCCCACAAAGCCAAAGAACTCATGTTCACCGCCGACATCATCGACGCCGACACCGCCCTCGGCCTCGGCCTCGTTAACCGCCTCGCCGACCCCGCCGACCTCGCCGCCGTCACCGGCGAACTCGCCGCCCGCCTCGCCGCCGGCCCTCCCGTCGCCCTCGGCTGCATGAAAAAAATCATCGGCCGCAGCCTCGACCTCGACCTCGACGCCGTCCTCGAATACGAAGCCGACCTCCAGACGATTTGCGCGGGTACGGAGGATTGTAGGGAAGGGATAGCCGCCTTCCAGCAAAAACGCCCCCCGGTGTTTACAGGCAAATAACAGGGGGACCGCCCATAAGCCCCCATCTACTGTGTTGGCCCTGCGGGCGCTTGCTAGTGTACGTTCCGAGTACACGTCGCGGCGCGTCCTCGGGGCCGCCTTGTATCTGGAGGCTTCTGAACGGTCCCGGCGATTCAAGCAAGGAATCAAAAAAACTCCCGGATTGCTCCGGGAGTTTTTTCAATGGTATTCGCCGTCAGCCATTTTAATCATCGGCGGAGTCCCGACGGGAAGGATACCCCAATTGATGGCGATAACTTTCTCTGTTTCTTTATCCAGATAAAAATGGACCTTCAAGACCTCGTTTGGTTCTATATAGCTGAGCCATTTATAATCATCTCTCGACCCCGAGTAGCGGTTTGGTTCTCCGTAGCATTCCCTGACCTTATCCGCCGAGTCGCCGATACTTATTCCCCTGCTCGTCACGTAATCTTTGCTGTATACCGTTATACGATAGACATAATCTTGTCCGGTATCATAATTGCGCTCTAAAAAATATTTGGCATTATTATCAGGCGTAAAATTCAAAGGTTTGCCTACTTGGACGGTTTCGCCCGTACGGATGAACTTTATAAAATAGTCCGATTTATTCAGAGGGGCGACATTGGCGGAACCAACACCCGCACAAATAAACGCTATCATAAATAACACAATCATGCGAAATAGCAATTGCCTCACCGCCAATAATTACCATTTAATTCATTTTACCTAATAGTACATTAAAAATCAATATTTACCATTTTTCATTAAGTGATATTGGGGGCAGGTGAAAACTAAACCTGCCCCAACATCCAATTGAGACTAAATAAGAATTTTTACCTGCGTGGCCTGCCAAATCCGTAAAAATGAGATTGCCAGTATTCGTTGTTCAGGTCCGCATAACTTACTCCTTTACTGCTGCCCGCATGAAGCATTTTCCCGTCCCCGACATATATCCCCACATGTGTAATTGATCCGGGGCCATCGCCACTGTCGTAAGTGTCCTTGAAAAATACCAGATCACCGGGCCGGGCTTGTGAAAGTTCGTTGAACACGGAACCATTTGTTTTGCAAAAATCATACTGATTAGGGGCGAGTCGCGAACCCAGATTCACACCTGTTTGGTTATAAGTATCGAGAGTGAATTTACCGCAGTCGGTTGAGGAAATACCATCGCCGCCCATAACATAGCGAAGCCCGAGTTGCTTTTTACCGATGTTGTGGACGGTGTTGCCGAAAGAGTCATCTTCCTTCGTGTTTGTACCGTCTGCATTTTGGGGCACGATTTCGCTGTTGCGGTAGCGGTCGACGGAGCCGGTTCCGGCCGAATCGTCCGTCGTAGTTTTGCCGCTTTCATATTCGTATTGTGGAAACATCCCCAGCGGGTCAACCCAGACGCTTACGCCGCTATCCTTGTCTTTGCCCCATGTCGTCGGTTGGAGCCAGTTCTTTATGCCGCCCTCCCGGCCGCCCTTCAACGCCGCGTCGAAAAAATTGTGCCGCCCGTCCGGCAGCCGTGTTCCGCCGCCCGACGGATTCAACATGACCGGCGCTGGTTTCTTCTGCAACCTGTCCTCCTCATACTCCCCGTTGTCCCAACCGTTGAGATAGAACTTCTGCCCTTCGGGGATGGCGCTCTCGTCGTACGGCTGGCCGAACATGCGCAGAATCCGCGCCTTCAGGCCGGGGTCCACCGGCCGGTACACCGTCCTGACCGGTTGCTGCGCCTCCCGCCGCCGGTCCGCCTCCTCCATTTTGGCCAGTTCGTACTCGATGTCGTCGTCGTCCATCCCCATCAGGCTGTCCTGATACCCCCTCTCCCGCATCCTCCGCAGATACTCTTCCGCTCTGGCTCTTGGGTCCATGGTCACTCTTCCTTTCTTGCCGGTTGACGGCATAAAAATAAGAAGGCCGCCTTTGGCGGTCTTCTTGACGATATCATCATACCACACCTTTTTGCCCCAACAGTTCACTAAAAGTCCACAAATCGTCCAAAACGATATTTCCCAACAAAAAATTTTAAAAATATTTTTGGCCGAGTGATCCTCCCTGATCAAACCACCCGCACCCGCGGGCTTTTTCTTTTTTCCGCCGCATAAACATCCCGGGCGGCGGCATACAATAATTCCAGCGTGCCCAAACGCCCCACGAAAGGAAAGACAACATGACAACAGTGCTGTTCGCCGCCGCCGAAGCCGCCCCCTTCGCCAAAACCGGCGGCCTGGGCGAAGTCGTCGGCTCCCTGCCCGGGGCGCTCCGGCGGCTGGGCGTCGACGCCAGGGTCATAATCCCCCTCTACGCGGCCATCCCGCCCGGCCTGCGGGCCGGCATGACCCTCATAAAAGAATTCACCGTCCCGGTCGGCTGGCGGCGGCAGTACTGCGGCCTCCTCGCCCTCAGGCACCGGGACGTCCCTTTTTATTTCCTCGACAACAAATACTACTTCGACCGCCCCGGCCTCTACGGCTACTACGACGAAGCCGAGCGCTACGCCTACTACGCCCGCGCCGTTCTCGAAGCCCTGCCCCGTATCGGCTTCCGGCCCGATATCCTCCACTGCCACGACTGGCACGCCGGCCTCATCCCCGCCTACCACGCCGCCCACTGGCGGCACACCCCCTTCGGGCGGAACACCCGCACCGTCTTCACCATCCACAACCTCAAATACCAAGGCGTCTTCCCGAAAACGATCATGGGCGACATCGTCGACCTCGGCTGGGAGCACTTCACCGTCGGCGGCCTCGAATTCTACGACCAGGTCAGCTACATGAAAGCCGGCATCGGCTACGCCGACCGCGTCACCACCGTCAGTCCCAGCTACGCCGGGGAAATCCGCCAGCCCTTCTACGGCGAAATGCTCGACGGCCTTCTCCGGCGGCGGGGCGGCGATCTCACCGGCATCCTCAACGGCATCGACACGAGCTCCTACGACCCGGCCACCGATCGCCGCCTCTTCCGCCGGTACGGCGCCGCCGACTGCCTCGACGGCAAACGGGAAAACAAACTCCGCCTCCAGGAAGGCCTCGGCCTCGCCGTCCGGGGCGAAACGCCGCTCGTCGCCGTCGTCGCCCGCCTCGTGCGCCAGAAGGGGTTCGACCTCCTCGTCCGCATCGCCGACGAAATGCTCGCCGCCGACCTGCAGCTCATCGTCATGGGGGACGGCGAAGACTGGTACCGCGCCTTCTTCCGCGACCTCGCCTTCCGCCACCCCGGCCGGGCCACCTGCCTCCCCTTCGACGACGCCACCTACCGCCGCATCCTCGCCGCCGCCGACCTCTTCCTCATGCCCTCCCTCTTCGAACCCTGCGGCCTCGCCCAACTCGCCGCCATGCGCTACGGCGCCCTGCCGCTCGTCCGCGAAACCGGCGGCCTGCGCGACACCGTCCGTCCCTACAACCAATATACCGGCGAAGGCAACGGCTTCAGCTTCGCCAGCTACAACGCCCACGACATGCTCCACACCCTCCGCTGGGCGCTCTCCCTCCACGGCGACCGCGCCGTCTGGCCCTCCCTCGTACGGCGGGCCATGGGCGGCGACTACGGCTGGGAGCGGTCGGCAGGACGCTACCGGGAACTATACGATCAACTCGTCGTCAAGGAGGCCGCCCATGCACATCGACAAGCACGAATTCCAACAGCAGTACCTGGAAAAACTGGCGAGCCTGCACGGCAAGCCCCTGGAAGAAACGTCCGACCTCGAACGGTACCAGGCCCTCAGCAGCCTGATCCGGGACTATATTGGCCGGCAGTGGCTGCAGTCGCGCCGGCGGCGGGACCGGGAGAAGCAGGTCTACTACCTGTCTATTGAATTCCTCCTCGGCCGCCTCACCGACATGTACCTCATCAACCTCGGCATCCGCGACACCGTCGCCGCCGCCCTGTTTGACCTCGGCGTCGACCTCGGCGCCGTAGAAGACGTCGAGGAAGACCCCGGCCTCGGCAACGGCGGCCTGGGGCGTCTCGCCGCCTGCTACCTCGACTCCATGGCCGCCGAAAACCTCCCCGGCCACGGCTGCGGCCTCCGCTACCGCTACGGCTTCTTCGAGCAGGGCATCGTCGACGGCCGCCAGATCGAAGTCCCCGACGACTGGCTCAAAACCGGCTTCATCTACGAATTCCGCCGTCCCGAAGAAGCCGTCGAAGTCCGCTTCGGCGGCACCGTTACCACCGAAATCAACGGCAAGCTAAGCTACCGCCACGAAAACTACGAATCCGTCCTCGCCGTCCCCTACGACGTCCCCTTCGTCGGCTACCGGAACGACACCGTCAACGCCCTCCGTCTGTGGAGCGCCGAGCCCCACCGCACCGAATTCGTCTGCTCCGCCACCCGCCGCAACGACTGCCTCAAAACCATCGACTACAAAAACGCCGTCGAAGCCATCACCAGCATCCTCTACCCCGACGACTCCACCCGCGACGGCCGCGTCCTCAGGCTCAAACAGCAATACTTCCTCACCAGCGCCAGCCTCCAGGCCATCCTCCACGACATAGACCGGCGCGGCCTTCCCCTGGCCGGCCTCAGCGACCACGTCGCCATCCACATCAACGACACCCACCCCGCCCTGGCCGTCCCCGAGCTCATGCGCCTCCTCATCGACGAGCGCGGCTTCGGCTGGGACGAAGCCTGGCAGCTCACCGTCGGCGCCATCTCCTACACCAACCACACCATCCTCCCCGAAGCCCTCGAAACCTGGCCCGCCGACCTCTTCCAGGAACTCCTGCCCCGCATCCACATCATCGTCAACGAAATTAACGAACGCTTCTGCCGCGAGCTCTGGCAGCGCTACCCCGGCGACTGGGACCGCATCCGCGCCATGGCCGTCCTCGCCGACGGCGCCGTCCGCATGGCCCACCTCGCCATCGTCGGCAGCCACAGCGTCAACGGCGTCGCCCAGCTCCACACCCGTATCCTCAAGGAACGCGTCATGAGCGACTTCCACCGCTTCTACCCCGACCGCTTCAACAACAAAACCAACGGCGTCACCCACCGCCGCTTCCTCGCCAAAACCAACCCCCAGCTCGCCGAACTCATCGCCGGCACCGTCGGCCCCGACTGGATAACCTTCCCCTGCGACCTCCTCGGCCTCCTGCCCCACGCCGACGACCCCGCCTTCCAGGACAAGCTGGCCGCCATCCGCCGCCACCACAAGAGCAAGCTCGCCGCCCTGGTCCGCGACAACACCGGCGTCAGGCTCGACCCCGACGCCCTCTTCGACACCCACGTCAAACGCATCCACGGCTACAAGCGCCAGCTGATGAACGCCTTCCACATCATGCACCTCTATAACCGCCTCAAAGCCGACCCCGGCCTGGATATCGCCCCCCGCGTCTTCCTCTTCGGCGGCAAGGCCGCCCCCGCCTACCAGCTCGCCAAGCTGGCCATCAAATTCATCACCGCCCTCGCCGGCGTCATCAACAACGACAAAACCGTGGGCGACAAACTCAAAGTCGTCTTCCTCGAAAACTACAACGTCTCCCTCCTCGAACTCCTCCTCCCCGCCACCGACGTCAACGAGCAGATTCCCACCGCCAGCCGCGAAGCCTGCGGCACCGGCAACATGAAATTCATCATGAACGGCTCCGTCATCATCGGCACCCTCGACGGCGGCAACATCGAAATAATGAACGCCGTCGGCGAAGACAACATCGTCACCTTCGGCCTCACCGCCGACGAAGTCCTCACCCTCTACGAACGCGGCGGCTACAACCCCTGGGACGTCTACAACGCCGACCCGCGCGTGAAGACCGTCCTCGACCAGCTCGTCAGCGGCTTCCTTCCCGGCGGCCCCGACGAATACCGGCCCATCTTCGATTCCTTCCTCCACCACGGCGACCACTTCCTCGTACTCAAAGACTTCGCCGCCTACGTCGACGCCCAGAAGGAAATCGAGCGCCGCTGGCGCGACCGGCGGCGGTGGCTCGGCATGTGCGCCCGCAACATCGCCCACTCCGGCAAATTCTCCGGCGACCGCACCTTCACCGAATACGCCCTCGACATCTGGCGGCTGCGCCCCGACACCCCCGTCCGCTGCTACTGCAGCGCCGACGAAGACTTCGCCCGCTCCCAGAGCGGCTGCATCCTCCCCCGCCGTCCCGCCCTCCAGGCCACCCTCACCAACGCCGCGTACAACTGACATCAGAACCCCCGCCTGGTTGCGGCGGTTCAAGATCGACCCGTTGCCGGAAACGGTAAGTTGCTTTTTCCCGAAAGGTGCTGACCGTGGAAAGCCGTGCGGGAACGGATAACGCCGTAAGGTGCATGCGTTAACATAATCCGCATGCGCTTTTGTCTGCTAGCCGATATCGCGGCGGTACGATTCCTGGAATGTTAAGCCGGCTGCAGGGCCAACCTATACATATGTCAGATCGCACAGGAGAAACAAAATGGACATGATAGAAAACCTTCGCCGGCTCCGTATCGAGACCTGGAACATAAAGGCGCTGCTTTGGCAGCAGAACTTCCTCGCCTTCGAGTGGTGGTTCATTGTCGTTGCAATCATGGCGGCTTACTTCATCTGGTGGAAGCTGACAGACAAGCGTCGCATTATCGAGTTGCTGCTCTACGGGTCGTTCATCGCCGTCGTCAGAGTCATATTTGACGACTGGGGGATATCGTCCGGCCGCTGGACGTATGTCATCGACCTTGTCCCGATAGGGCAGAGCTTATTCCTTAACGACCTGACGATCATTCCCCTGTCGATGATGCTAATTTACCAGTATTCGGCGAACTGGCGGACCTTTGTCGTCTGGCTGGCAATCGTGCAGGGAGCTACGTCATTTCTCTTATGGCCGCTGCTTATCACCCTCGGAATCCTTAAACTCCACGACTGGCAGCTCTATTACTCCTATATATTTGTTGTCGCCACGGCGATTATCATGAGGGCAATCTTAATCGTCGGGCTGAACCTGCAGAGGAAGAGCAGAATGAGCGGCGACAAAACCGGTACGTATCTTTTGGTTCCGGAACCCGCCCTGAAGCCCTTGGCAAAGCACGGCAGGCACAACGACGACGCCTCGCGTGACGATGACGGACCCGCGTAGAAAAATACGGCCGCTGTTCGTACGAGGCGCGCGAAACTAAAGAGGCCAGGTGAATACCATGGACCACGAATGGCTCCTGCACGACTCCCATAACCTCTTCTTCCGCAGCCCTTTCGGGGCTGTTTCTTGTCGCACGCCCATAACCTTAAGGCTCGCCGTCCGCTCCCCCGACCGGCCCGACGGCGCCGGCGTCAGCCTGTGGCGGGACGGCCGCGGCGCCGAGGACATCCCTATGGCCCTGTGGCGCGAAGAAGGCGACAACCGGATATACCAGGCCGAGCTCGCCGCCCCCGCTGCCCCCGGCCCCCTCTGGTACTCCTTCCGCCTCACCCGCCACGGCCGCACGATCCACTACGGCAACAACCCCGCCCGCCTCGGCGGCCGCGGCCAGGTCTACGACCACGACCCCGCCGCCTGGCAGATAACCGTCCACAGCCCCGGCGCCAAAACCCCCGACTGGCTCAAAGACGCCGTCATCTACCAGATCTTCGTCGACCGCTTTTATAACGGCAACCCGGACGGCGCCATCGTCAACCCGCCGCCCGCCAGCCTCCTCCACCCCTACTGGGACGCCATCCCCTTCTACGTCCGCGACACCCGCACCGGCGCCATCTTCGCCTACGACTTCTTCGGCGGCAACCTCAAGGGCGTCCTCGCCAAGCTGCCCTACCTCAAAGACCTCGGCGTCACCGCCCTCTACTTCAACCCCGTCTTCGAATCGCCCAGCAACCACAAATACGACACCGGCGACTACAAAGCCATAGACCCGATGTTCGGCGACAACGCCCTGTTCGCCGAGCTGTGCGCCCGCGCCGGCGACCTCGGCCTGAACATCATCCTCGACGGCGTCTTCAGCCATACCGGCAGCGACAGCCGCTACTTCAACCGCGACGGCCGCTACCCCGAACCGGGGGCCTACCAGTCGCGCGAATCGCCCTACTACCCCTGGTACCGTTTCAGCCACTGGCCCGACCACTACGAATCGTGGTGGGGCATCGGCACCCTGCCCAACGTCAACGAACTCGAACCCTCCTACGTCGACTTCATCATCCAAGGGCCGGACAGCGTCGTCCGCCACTGGGCGCGGGCCGGCGTCAAAGGCTGGCGCCTCGACGTCGCCGACGAGCTGCCCGACGAATTCATCCGCCGCTTCCGGGCCGTCCTCAAACAGGAAGACCCCGACGCCGTCCTCATCGGCGAAGTGTGGGAAGACGCCTCCAACAAGGAAAGCTACGGCGCCAGGCGGGAATACCTGTGGGGCGACGGCCTCGACGCCGCCACCGGCTACCCCTTCCGCGCCATCCTCCTCGACTTCGCCCTCGGCCGCCGGAACGCCGAAGCCGTCCACGCCGCCCTCACGAGCCTGTGCGAAAACTACCCCCGCGAAAACTTCTACGCCGCCATGAACCTCCTCGGCAGCCACGACGTGCCCCGCATCCTCACCCTCCTCGGCGAAGCCCCCGCCCCCGACAAAATGTCCATCAGCGACCAGGCCCGTTACCGCCTGCCCGCCGACCGGCGGCGCCTCGGGATCAGCCGCCTCAAGCTCCTCGCCCTCTGCCAGCTGACCTTCCCCGGCGCTCCCTGCATCTACTACGGCGACGAAGCCGGCCTGGAAGGCTACGCCGACCCCTTCAACCGCGGCACCTACCCGTGGGGCGCCGAGGACGGGGAACTCCTCGCCTGGTACCGCAAGCTCACCGCCCTCCGCCGCCGCCACGCCGTCCTCCGCGGCGGCGAGTGGCTGCCGCTCCACGCCCGGGGCGACGTCTACGGCTATGTCCGCCGCATCGGCCGCGGCCGGGACGTCTTCGGCCGCCCGGAGCGGTCCAACGCCGCCCTCGTCCTCCTCAACCGCGCCCGCGAACCCGTCCGCCTCACCCTCGACGTCGGCGAACACGTCGACGGCGAAGGCTACAACGCCCTCGCCGGCTACCAACCCGTGCCCGTGCGCGACGGCCGCCTCGAAATCATTCTCGGGCCGCTGTCCGGCGCCCTCCTCCTCAAGCGCCGCGAAGACCCGCCCGCCTTTTCAAGGGCCGCCGGCGTCCTCCTCCACCCGGCCTCCCTGCCGGGCGGCGACCTCGGGCCGTCCGCCTACGCCTTCGTCGACTGGCTGGCGGCCGCCGGCCAGAAGTGGTGGCAGATACTGCCCCTCAATCCCCCCGGCCTGGGCGGCTCTCCCTACCAGAGCGTCTCCGCCTTCGCCGGCGACCCCGGCCTCATCTCGCCGGACATCGCCGTCGACGAGGCCGGCTACCCCGCCTTCCTGGCCGAAAACGCCCTGTGGCTAGACAACTACGCAACCTACGCCGCCCTCAAAGACCACTACGGCGGCCGTCCCTGGACCGAATGGGAGGACGGCGAGGCCGCCCTGGCGGGCGGCCGCATCGCCGGCGAAGTCGAGCGCCGCCGCCGCGAACAATACGTATTCTTCCGCCAGTGGCAGGCCCTCAAGGACTACGCCAACGCCAAAGGGATCAAAATAATCGGCGACCTGCCCATCTTCGTCGCCGCCGACTCCGCCGACGTGTGGGCCAACCGTCGGCTCTTCCGCCTCGACGCCGCCGGCCGGCCGCTGGCCGTCGCCGGCGTCCCGCCCGACTACTTCAGCGCCACCGGCCAGCTGTGGGGCAACCCCCTGTACGACTGGGACGCCATGGCCGCCGACGGCTACCGCTGGTGGCGGGAGCGGCTCGCCCAGGCCACGCGGCTCGCCGACGCCGTCCGCATCGACCACTTCCGCGGCTTCGAAGCCTTCTGGGCCGTCCCGGCCGGCGAACCCACCGCCGAGCGCGGCCGGTGGGAAAAAGGCCCCGGCGCGCCCTTCTTCGCCGCCATGGAGCAGCACCTCGGCCGCCTGCCCGTCATCGCCGAAGACCTCGGCGTCATCACCCCGGCCGTCGAAAGCCTGCGCGACAAATTCGCCTACCCCGGCATGAAGATCCTCCAGTTCGCCCTCGAAAGCGGCGACTGGCCGGACGGCGAAGACAACGCCGTCGTCTACACCGGCACCCACGACAACGACACCATCCTCGGCTGGCACCGCAAAAGGACGGGCGACGACGGCGCAGACGGCGCCGCGGGCTGGCGGTACATCGAAACAGCCTACGGGGCGGCGGCCTGCCTGGCCGTCATCCCCCTCCAGGACATCCTCGGCCTCGGCAGCGAAGCGCGGCTGAACACCCCCGGCACCGTCAGCGCCGCCAACTGGTCGTGGCGCTTCCAGGAAGGCGACATAACGCCGGAAACCGCCGCCGACCTCGCCGCCCTGGCGGCAAAATATGGCCGGTAGCCTTCCTCCCGGTTAAAACGGCCTTACCTTTGTTCCAGAAGCAAAATATGGCCGGAAGCATTCGTCCCGATTAAACCGACCGTACCCTCATCTTCACACCAAAATATGGCCGGAAGCATTCGTCTTCGCGGCGGGCATACTACATGACAGACGCATGTCAGATGAAGATGCCAGGGAAATTGTCCGCTAGCGCCAGACAATGTCAGAAGGGGAGGATGCCGCCATGACCCGCCATGTCAACAGGAAATACGCCGCCAACGGCCTGCTCGTCCGTCCCGCCTTCCCGTCCAAAGGCGAAACCGTCAAGGTCGTCTACAACGGCCTTCTCGCCAATAACGGCGCGGATCGGCTGTATGTCCGCTTCGGTTTTGGCAGCGCTTGGGAAGGCGCGCTCGATTACAAAATGGTGCGCACCGAAACTGGCTTCGCCGCCGCGGTGCCGGTGGCCGCGAGCGATTCGATGAACATGTGTTTTCACGACAGCGCCGGCCACTGGGACAACAATTCCGGCGCGAATTATTCGATTGAGGTGGCCCGCTAGCAGCGAGAGCTTAAGATGTGAAAAGGCCTCCGGGTTTAACCCGGAGGCCTTTTGCCGCAGGTGCTGGGGGTGGGATCAGGTGGGCCGATGAGGCCGGGGATTGGGTCGAAGGAACCGGGGATTGGAGCGAGGAGGATGGGGAGTCAGGTTGGGGCGAAGAGGCCGAGGAAGCGGTCGACGAGTTCGGGGTCGAACTGCGTGCCGGCGCAGCGCTTGATTTCCGCGAGGGCTTCGGCCGGCGGTATG
Source organism: Selenomonadales bacterium (assembly GCA_029976065.1). GTDB lineage: Bacteria > Bacillota > Negativicutes > Sporomusales > UBA7701 > Anaeroselena. The sequence continues at coordinate 48,551 of JARKNV010000048.1, read as the reverse complement.
GCTTTGCGGTAGGGCCGGTCGTTGGTCATGGCGTCGTAGGCGTCGGCGATGGCGAGCATGCGGCATTCGAGGGGGATTTTTTCGCCCTTGAGGCCGAGAGGATAGCCTTTGCCGTTCCACCATTCGTGGTGTTTGAGAATCCAGTCGGCGATCGGTTCGAGGTCGGGGGTGGAAATGGCGATGCGGTGGCCGATTTCGGCGTGGCTGCGCATGACTTTGAGTTCGCCGGCGGTCAAATTTTCCGGTTTGAAGAGGATGTGGTCGGGGATGCCGACCTTGCCGATGTCGTGAAATTCGGCAAACAGGCAGATGTCGGTCTGCTTGTAGTCGGGGAAGCCGCATACTTTGGCCAGCCGGAGGGTGAGGTCGCGCAGCCTTGTTGCGTGGCCTTCGGTGACGAAGTCCCGCACTTCGAGGGCTTTTTTGAGGGCCTGGACGACGGAACTGCGGCTGGAGTGCTGGCTGAGGAGTTTTTCCCGGTACATGGAGTTGTCGGCTTCTTTGAAGAGGCCGTTGATGCCGAGGGTGGGGCCGGTGATGGCGGTGCCGACCGAGACGCAGAGGGGGATGGTGGGGTTTTTGGCGTTGTAGGCCTCGATGGCGGCGATTACGCGGGTGCGGCTTGCGGCCAGCGAGGCTTCGTTGGCCTTGGGGAGGATGACGGCGAATTCGTCGCCGCCGATGCGGGCGACGACCTCGTTGGTCCGGAAGGGGTCGCGGATAAGGTCGGCAAGGTTGGCGAGCAGCTGATCGCCGATGTCGTGCCCGAGGGTGTCGTTGATGTATTTGAGGCCGTCGAGGTCGCAGACGATGAGGCCGACGGGATGAAGGCCGGGGTCGGTGAGGCGGGCCATTTCGATTTCGAAGTAGGTGCGGTTATGGAGGCCGGTGACAGGGTCGCGGATGGCCTGGTATTTGAGCTGCTGTTCAATGCGCTTGCGGCCGGTGATGTCGCGGCAGGAGGTTATGATGCCGCTGACGGCGCCTATTTCGTCGCGGACGGCCTTGGATACGCCCTCGGTCCAGAGCCAATGGCCGGCGGCGTGCCGCAGGCGGTATTGGGCGCTGACCGGGGAGCCGCTGCTGGCGGCGTTGTTGAAGTCGGCCATGGCGATGACGAGGTCGTCGGGGTGGATGTGGTCGAAAAGCGGCCGGCCCAGGAAGGTGGCGGGTTCGAGGCCGAGCACGGTTTTGCAGGAAGGGCTGATGTATTTGATGACGCCCGCGGGGTCAATCTGCATGACGATATCGAGCATGTTGTCGGTGATGAGGCGGAGCTGGCGCTCTTTTTCGACCAGGGCTTCCTCGGCGCCGGCGCGTTCGAGAATTTCCGCCTGGAGCTGGCGGTTGATGTCCATGAGTTCGGAGGTGCGCTGCGCCACTTCGGTCTCCAGGCCTTCGAGCAGCCTGCGCCAGGCGCTTTCGAGGGTCCGGCGGTCCGAGATGTCCCGGCAGACGGCGAGGATGACTTTGCGGCCTTCGTAGCTGATGAGGTCGGCGTCGAGCTCGGTGGGGATGGTGCGGCCGTTCTTGGCGACGAAAACGAATTCGTCGCGGACGTTCTTCCGGCTGGCGAGCCTGGAGCGGAAGGCCGGCAGTCTCGCCGCCGTTTCGGTGGTAATGACGCCGGCGGGAAAGAGGCCGGCCAGTTGCCGGCGCGTGTAGCCGAGCTTTTTGCAGGCGACGTTGTTGACTTCGAGGAGGGGACCGATTTTTGAGGGGCCTTGGTATTCGGCGACGAAGACGAAGTCGCGGCTGGTGCGGAAGAGGAACTGGAGCAGCTGGGCGTCCAGCCCGGGCCGTTGCCCGGCGGCGATAGTGCTGTTGGCGCTCTTATGGCACATGTTGAACCCCCTGTGGGTGGGATCGCTACTTTTTCCCTTCGACATAAATCTACAAAATCCTGTCGAAAGATTCGGAAGACGAAACGGGGCGGCCTGGGCCGCCCCGTATGAGAGTCATTTATTCTTCGGGGGTTCTTTTTTCTGGGGGGATAGTTCGCCGGCCAGGTCGGCGCGGCTTTTGCTTCTTTTGTCGTTCTGGCCGCCCGGCAAGTCTTTGAAGCCCATATTATCACCTCCGGCAATAGTCTGCCCAAAACGGCGCCGCCAACACCCCTCAGGGGCGTTTTGCGGCGTTTTTGCCGACCCCGGCTTTGAACCGGGACGGTTCGGGGTTGCCGGCGCCGTAGCCTTCGTGGGCGTTGGCCCTTTCGGCGGCGGGGTTCTTTTCGGGGTTGCGCGGTTTTACCATCAGGCACCTCCTCAGCTTCACCGCCCGGCGGTTTTCTGGCGGAATTTGTCTTGACAATCGGGCGGACGCGAGTTATTATTCCCCTATTAAGCATTATCTAAAGGGACGGGGGCAGGGCAGGGTGAAGATTCGCGATTTATTTGACGGCAGACCGGTGATTTCGTTCGAGATTTTTCCGCCGAAACCCGATTTCCCGCTCGATACCGTTTTCGCGACGCTGGAGGAGCTGAAGGGGCTCAACCCGGCTTATATAAGCGTGACTTACGGGGCGGGGGGCTCGAGTTCGGCGCGGTCGATCGAGATCGTGGACAAGGTCAAGAACAAGTACGGGCTGGAGACGGTGGCTCACCTGACGTGCGTGGGGGCGACGCCGGATTCGATCGACGCGGTGCTGGACAACTTGCAGGCCCTGGGGGTGGAAAACATCCTCGCGCTCCGCGGCGACCCGCCGGCGGGCGACGACAGCTTCACGCCGCCGGCCGGCGGCTTCCCGTACGCCAAGGACCTCGTCAAACATGTGCGGGGCCGCGGCTTTTTCAGCGTGGCGGCGGCGGCCTATCCGGAAGGGCACCTGGAGTGCCGGGACGTCGACCGGGATGTGGAGTACCTGCGGCTGAAGGTGGAGCAGGGGGTCGATCTGCTGATAACCCAGCTGTTCTTCGATAATGACGTGTTCTACGGTTTCATGGACAAGATCAGGGCGCGGGGGATCGCCTGCCCGGTGGCGGCCGGCATCATGCCGGTGCTGAGCGCGTCGCAGATAAAACGGATAACGTCGCTGTGCGGAGCCGGCATCCCGGCGAAGCTGCAGAGACTGATGGACAAATACGGCGCCGTGCCGGCCGATATGGAAAAGGCGGGCATCGAGTACGCCTCGGAGCAGATCGTCGACCTCCTGGCGCACGGGACGGACGGCATCCACCTGTATACGATGAACAAGGCGAAGCAGACGAGGCAGATCATGGAGAACATCGGCAGAGTCTGATTGTTTGCGACTAAAAAGCTCCCGGACGAAAGTCCGGGAGCTTTTGAAAAAAGACAAACCAGTAAAATGGACAGGAGTCCGGCGCGCGATGTTACGACGAGGGAAGTAGGTATGATGGTGCGTGAAGCCATCAAGCGTGGTGAGCAAGCTATCGCTGAAGAGAATGGTGAAGCACATCAACACGCGAAGGATTAGAGCCCGAAAGGGCTTATTTTTTTAGGTATATTCCCAGGATGAAATGTACCTAATTACTATTGTTTTGCTCCATCATGCGGCAGGGCTGGAATCATTCGGGAACGCAGCAGGTGTTTTATCTGGTAAGCCTGCCCAGTCCTTTGATCATACAAGAAAATGTTTACATTTCGTGGGTTTTGTTATATACTAATATAAACAATAAAATATGATTATTCGGTCAAAGCTATTACGGGAAACCGTAATTAGTGAGGTAAGTCATCTAAGTCCTTCCGGATATGGTGTACTTATTTGAGATGAGACTATCAGGGTGGATAGCCATTTATTGTGGCTATCCATTTTTTGTGCGCTTATCTCAAATGAGTATGATTTGTATATGGAAGGAGGTGATTTACTTGAAAAGGGCTATTTCTCCTATCATCTGCATCGGTTTGTTGATTTTTGTATCCAGATTATACAATCCAAAAATCGCAGTGGCGGGCATGCTGCTTTTGGTGTTTATGGGTTTGGCTATTGGCGTTGTGATAAATAATTATATCTTTAAGGAAAAAAACACGGAGAACGAAGGCAACAACCCAAACCCATAGGGAGAATCACTGTCCGGAAGGATGCAAAGTAAAAAGCCGCCGCTTGCCGTAAGGAATGGGCGGCTTTTTGCTTTTAAAATGTTATTTAGTTACATCTCATTGGTGAGGTGTAACTACAGGACCTTTAATTCTTAGATGGGGGGCTTTAGTCAGGTTGTCATTGGTGCCATGTAAATAAAATCATCAACTCAATAAAACCCCACCTCTGACGGTCTTTATTAAGACGGGTAATGGATAGGCGAGCGTTCCGGCATTGGGGCAGCCCCCTTCAAGCGGAGACGACGGCCGCTACTTAGCGAGAGAGCCGGAGAACAGCACCGCGGAGCGCCACTCTTAGCGCTTCAGCGGTTAGAGGGGCGGCCTGCCCCTTGCGGGTGCGAGTCGCTATGAAGGGCAACAGCGAACTGAAAGTTTGCTGTTGCCCTTCATAGTAAGGCCGCCGTCGCGGCGGGGGGCAAGGCCAATGCCGGAACGCCCCTGTTAGCGAGAATAGGCCAACCGTTATTTCGTTTTCAGGGCTATTTTGCGGTTGCCGGCGTTTTTGACCATGGTCGAGGCGCGGCCGGATTCCTGGCCGTTTTTGTCGTGCTGTTCGCCGCTGTTTTTCATGTCGTTATCCCTCGTCGCTTTCGGTGGTATTTTCCTTGGGCGCGGCGGTCACTTTTTCGGTGGGCGGGAAGACGGCGGTCGCTTTGGGGTTGGAGAGGAGGTCGGCCTGCTTGCCGCCCCAGGGGGCGTGGGCGGGCTGCTTGCCGTCGCGGCGGCCTTTGTCGGTGATGTTGACGTCTACCATTTCGTCACCTCCGGTTTTTTCAGGGGAAAGTGCGGTTAACGAAGTCCACGTCGGGATACACGGTCGGGGTCGTGCTGTCGGTTTTGCGGTTGGTCACGGTGACGTTTTCGGGGACGTCCGTGCCGTTTTCAAGGTCTTTGTCGTCCATTGCTGACACCTCCGGCGTTAGTATTTCCAGATTGCGGCGTTTTTAAAAGAAAGCCGCATGGTGGGAAGGCCCTTCCTAAAATATGACGATATTGGTAGTATGTGGTTATAAATGGTGAATATTACGATTTATTTTATATTTTAGGACAAAAATACGAAAATTTGCAGGAATATAGGGTTTATTTGCCAATTTAGTAATTGACTAAATATTTAGACAGGAGGGTGAACGGCTGAGCCGGACCATGATGCAGATGAATTTGATGGCCAAGATGGTTGCTTTCTTTATGCTTGTCGTACTCGTGGGCGCGGTGGGTTTCGGTTTCGTGGTGTATAACATGGATGTCGCCAGGGAGCTGGTGACCAAGACTAAGCAGGAGGATATCCCGCGGCTTTTGCAGACGGCGGAGATCGCCAGGAATGTGGAGAATAAGTTCGCGTCGCTGCGCGGCTTCCTGATCTCCGGGGACAGGGTGTCGCTGGATAATTTCCGGCGGGTGACGGCGGAGAACGAGAAGCTGGAGAAGGAGCTGCTGGCCGCCGCCCGCACGGAGCAGGGCAAAAAGGTCGTGAATGAACTGATGGCGCTGGAAGGGAAGTATTCGGAGATTGCCGAGAGGGTTGTCATTGCGCATAAGCAGGCCGGCAGGGACCAGGAGGCGCTGCAGGTGATGAACGGGGAGCTTACCGAGCTCGGCCGCCAGTTGCGCGCGAAGGCGAAGGAGTATTCGGAGCTGCGGCGGGAGCAGATCGACACGGCGATGGCGAAGTCGGTGAACGCCGCCGACGCCGGCGAGAAGGCGGCCGTGGCCGCCGGCCTGGCGAGCGCGCTGCTTGGTTTGCTGATCGGGGTTTTCGCGGCCCGCAGCATTTCACGGCCGGTCAATCAGCTGGCTATGGCTGCCGGGAAGGTGGCGGACGGCGATCTGACCCAGCAGGTGAGGGTGACGCGCCAGGACGAGATCGGCCATTTGGCCGCGTCTTTCAACGCGATGGTTGTCGCTCTTACGGGCCTTGTGAGGCAGATAACGACGAACGCGGAGCATCTGGCGGCTTCGAGCGAGGAACTGACGGCGAGCGCCGACCAGTCGGCGCTGGCGGCCAACCAGATAACCGGGTCGATAACCGATGTGGCCGCCGGGGCGACGGAGCAGATGCAGGCGGTGACGGAAACAAGCGCCGTGGTTGAGGAGATGTCCGCCGGGATTCAGCAGATCGCGGCGAACGCGAGCGAGGTGGCGGGCCAGACGGCCCGGACGGCCGAGCGGGCCGGCGACGGCCGGCAGGCGGTGGAGCGGGCGGTAAGCCAGATGAAGCGGATCGAGCAGACAGTGGGTGCTTCCGCCGCGGTTGTCGGCAGGCTGGGCGGGCGGTCGCAGGAAATAGGCCAGATCGTGGACGCGATCGCGGGGATCGCCGGGCAGACGAATCTTTTGGCCCTGAATGCGGCGATCGAGGCGGCGCGGGCCGGGGAGCAGGGCCGCGGTTTTGCGGTGGTGGCCGAGGAGGTGCGGAAGCTGGCTGAGCAGTCCGAGGAGGCGGCGAAGAAGATCGGGTCGTTGATCGGCGAGATCCGCGAGGATACCGACAGGGCTGTGGCGGCGATGAACGACGGCACCCGGGAGGTCAAGGAGGGCGCCGAGGCGGTCAAGACCGCGGGCGGCGCTTTCGGGGAGATCATGGAGATGGTGAACGTGGTGTCGGAGCAGGTGCGGGATATTTCCGCAGCGATCGAGCAGATGGCCGGCGGGAGCCAGCATATCGTGACTTCGGTGAAGAAGATCGACGAGCATAGCAAAAGGTCGGCGGCGGAGTCTCAGAGCGTTTCGGCGGCTACGGAGGAGCAGCTGGCTTCGATGGAGGAGATTGCCGGCGCGAGCCAGTCGCTGGCGAAGCTGGCCCAGGAGCTGCAGGCCGCGGTGGCGAGGTTCCGGGTGTAGCGAGGCAAGGAAAGGAAACAGGCCCGAGCGTATGCTCGGGCCTGTTTTGCTGCCGGGAGGGATTATTTGAACATGCTTTTTATGTACCGCACGGCGAAGGTGAAGCCGTACAGGAAGACGAGCATGAGGACGGCGGGAAGGACGCCGAGGCGGAGGAGGACGGGGACGGCGCCCACGGCGTAGCCCACGACGCGGAAGGCGGTGGCGTGCCGCTCGGTTTTGCAGGCGGGGGTGACGGCGGCGATGTGAAAGAGGGCGCCGTAGATGAAGTAGCGCCACCAGAGGTCGGAGGAGGGGAGAAAGGCTTCCATTGGCGGCCTCCTTTGATCTGAATTTACACAATTATTGTACTATGCGGGCCCCCCGGGAGGCAAGCGAACAAATGGCGGCGGGGGACAAGGAAGAAGGCCGGGCGGGGGCGAAATAGGGCAAGCAAAGACTAAAAAAACAGGAAATATACGATTGTCTTTAAAAGCTCCAGATGCAAGGCGCACCGGAGGCTGACACCACCGTTTCCTCCGCGACAACGTTGATATACGTTGTTTGCACAGGATCGGTTTAACAGCATCGCGCGTACACGAACGTACGCTGAGGATGGCAGCCGAGGAGCAACGCCGCAGATGGACTTTTTAAGGCAATCCATTGAATTGGAGGAAATACTTATGAGAGTGCTTGCACTTATTGGTTCTCCCAGGAAACTTGGCAATTCGGAGATTCTGGCGCGGGAGATGCTGGCGGCGCTGCCGGCGGAGACGGAGCGGGAGATGGTGCGCCTGGCGGAGCTTAGGATCGAGCCGTGCCGGGCGTGCTACGCGTGCCTGCCGGCGGATCGGGACTGCGTGATTAACGACGATCTGGCGTTCCTGCTTGAGAAGATCAAGGGGGCGGATGCGGTGATTATCGCGGCGCCGGTGTATTTCCTCGGGGCGCACACGAGCGTGAAGGCGGTGGGCGACCGGCTGATTTCGGTGATCGCCAACAATGCCGAGTACGCGGGCAAGCGGTGCGTGACGGCGGTGACGTACGGCATCCCGGGCTGGGAAGGGTACGGCCGGGAGATGGTGCTGAATTTCGCCCGTTTTCTCCACCTGGAGGTGGCGGGGAGCATGCTGGTGCAGGCGGCGAGCCCGGGCGAGGCGGCGCGGCCGGAGGTGCTGGCCGAGGCGCGGGCTTTGGCCGGGCGGCTGCTGGGCGGCGCGGAGGATTTGTCGCTGCCGGGGGTGCATACGTGCGCGGCGTGCGGCAGCAGTCTGCTGCAGATCGCGCCTTCGGGGGCGGTGCGGTGTGTGATGTGCGACGCGCGGGGCGAGCTGAGGGCGGCGGACGGCGGGTTCGCGGTGGCGTTCGCGGCCGGGGGCCACGGGCGGTTTTCGCCGGCCGGCAAGGAGGAGCACGCGGCGCTTCTGGAGGCGATCAAGGCGCGGTATATCGCGGAGCGGAACGAGTTGTACCGCATCCGCAAGCCGTACGGGAGCCCGGACTGGTGGGCTAAGCGATAAGGGGCGCGGGAGCGCGGAGGTGTTGGTGTGAGGTTTTTGCATACGGCGGACTGGCATCTGGGCCGCATTTTTTATAATCTCCATCTGACGGAGGATCAGGCGTACGTACTGGAGCAGTTCGTGCAGCTGGCGAGGGATACGCGCCCGGACGCGATCGTGATCGCGGGCGACGTGTACGACCGGGCGGTGCCGCCGCCGGAGGCGGTGAGCCTGCTGGGCGAGGTGCTTTCCCGGCTGGCGCTCGATTGCAAGGTGCCGGTGATCGTGATCGCCGGCAACCATGACAGCCCGGAGCGGCTGGGGTTCGGCGGCCGGGTGCTGGCGCGGCAGAGGCTGCACGTGGTCGGCCAGGTGGCGGCGGAGATTGCGCCGGTGGTGGTGAGCGACGCTTACGGGCCGGTGTATTTTTGCCCGCTGCCATACGCCGAGCCGGCGGTGGTGCGCGAGCGGCTGGGCGTGGAGGCGGCGGGCCACGAGGCGGCGCTGGCCGCTTTGGCGGAGCGCGCGGCGGCGAAGGTGCCGGCCGGAGCCCGCAAGGTGGCGGTGGCCCACGCGTTCGTGGCCGGGGGGCTGGCGAGCGAGTCGGAGCGGCCGTTGTCGGTGGGGGCTGTGCCGACGGTGGGGGCGGCGGTGTTCGCGGGGTTCGATTACGTGGCCCTGGGGCATTTGCATCAGCCGCAGCAGGCGGGCGGGGACCATATCCGCTATGCGGGGTCGCTACTGAAGTATTCGTTCGCGGAGGCCGGGCAGCGCAAGAGTGTGGCGCTGGTGGAGCTGGACGGGGCCGGGAAGGCGACGGTGGAGGAGGTGGCCCTGACGCCGCGGCGGGAAGTCCGCTGCGTGGAGGGGTTTTTGGAGGAACTTGTCGCGGCCGGGGCGCGGGACGCGCACGCCGATGATTATATCGCGGTGAAGCTGAGGGACGCCGGGGCGCTGCTCGATCCGATGGGCAAGCTGCGCAGGGTGTACCCGAATGTGCTGCAGCGGATTTTCGACGAGACGGCGGCGGCTACGGCGACGGGACCGCGGCGGGATCACCGCCGCCAGAGCGATGCCGAGCTGTTCGCGGCCTTTTTCGCGCAGGTGACGGGCCAGGGGCTGAATGAGGCGGAGGCCGCGGCCGCGGCCGGGCTGATCGAGGCGTTCGCCCGCCGGGAGCGGGAGGTGGGGGCATGAAGCCGCTTGTTTTGACGATGACGGCGTTTGGCTCGTACGCCGGGACGGAGAGGGTGGATTTCGGCCGCCTGGGGGATAAGGCGCTGTTTCTTATTCATGGCCCGACGGGGGCGGGGAAGACGACGATCATCGACGCGATGTGTTTCGCGCTGTTCGGGCGGACGAGCGGGGCGGAGCGCGCCGGGCGCCAGATGCGGAGCGATTACGTGGACCCGGCGACAGCGACGGAGGTTGTGTTCGATTTCGCGCTGGGGGCGGAGGTTTACCGCGTGCGCCGCGCGCCGGAGCAGGAGGTGCTGAAGAGGCGCGGGACGGGGACGACGAAGCTGCCGGCGGCGGCGACGCTGTGGAAGCGGACGGGCCTGGCCGCGGACGACGAGGGTACGGTGGCGGCGAGTGGGTCGGACCGTGTAACAGAGACGCTGGAGGGGCTGCTGGGGTTCAGGTACGAGCAGTTCCGCCAGGTGGTGGTGCTGCCGCAGGGCGAGTTCCGCCGGCTGCTGCTGGCCAAGTCGGGCGAGCGGGAGGAGATTTTGGCGACGCTTTTCCAGACGGAGCTGTACCACCGCCTGGAGGAGTTTTTCAAGCAGGCGGCCAAAGGCGTGGAGGAGGCGGCGAAGGAGCTGGGCCAGAGGCGCGACTGGCTGCTGCAGGAGGCGGGCGCGGCGAGCGCGGCTGAGCTGACGGTGAGGCTGGCGGGGGATACGGCCCGCAGCCTGAAGCTGACGGCGGAGGCGCTGGCGGCGCGCAATACTTTGCAGACCGCCCAGGAGCGACTGGCGGCGGCCAACCGGCTGGCGGAGAGGTTCGCCGACCGGGAACGGGCGGCGGCGGCTTTACGCGGCCTGGAGGGCCAGGGCGAGGCGATGGCCGGGGCGCGCCGGGAGCTGGCGCGGGCCAGGCAGGCGGCGCTGTTGGCCGATTTAGCCTTACAGGTGGCGGCGCGCAAACAGGAGGAGGAACAGGCGGCGGCGGCGCTGGCGAAGGCGGCGGCCGAACTGGCGGCGGCGCAGGGAGATAAAGAGCGGGCCGACGAGGCGCTGGAAGGCGAGCGGCGGCGGGAGGGCGAGCGCAAGGGGGCCGCGGAGGCGGTGAACGCCCTGGCGGCGCTGGGCGATAAGCTGGGCGAGATGAAGAAGTCCCGCGAGGCCCTGCAGGCGGCCGAAGAGAAGGCACGGCTGGCGGAAGCCGGCCACGGGCAGGCCAGGCAGGCCCGCGAGAATGACTATGCGAAGCTAACGGCAGCAAGGGAAAAGAGAGAGGGCTTGCTGGCCGAGGCTTTTAAGGCGCCGACGCTGGAGAGCGCCGCGCGGGAGGCGGCCGAGCTTGTAAACAACTGCGGGAAGCTGGCGGCGCTGCGCGGCGAATGGCAGGACATTTCCCGCCGCCACACGGCACTGGCAGAGACGGTGACAGGGTTGGAGCAGGAATTGGCTGCGGCCCGCGAGCGGTGTGCGGCGGTTGACCGGCGGTGGCGGCAGGGGCAGGCGGCGCGGCTGGCGCGCGAACTGGCTCCCGGCGAGGCGTGCCCGGTGTGCGGGTCGACGCACCATCCGGCCCCGGCCAGCCATACGGAAGAGGTGCCGGAAACGGCGGCGCTGGAGGCCGAGCAAGCGGCCGTCCGCACCCATGAAGAGCATCTTACAGGAAAACGCCGCGAACTGACGGAAGCGGCCCAGGCGCTTGCCACGGTGACGGAGCGGGGCAACAATCTTCGACAACTGGTGGGCGACAAGGCAAAGGAGAGTATCGACAGCCTGCGCCGGACAGCCGACGGACTGGCGGCCGAATTGGCGAATGCTCGCAAGGCGGCTGCCGACCTGGAAAGACTGGAACGGCAGCTGGCCGATCTCACGCGCGAGGTCGAGAGCCGAGAGCCGCTGCTGGCGGCGGCCGAGATCGCGGCAAGGGAGGCGGCGGCGGCGGCCGGGGAGGCGCGGGCGGTTTTGACAGAACGGGAAGGTTCGATACCGGAGGCCCTGCGGGAAGAGGGCCGATTGGAAGACGAACTTGCCGCGGCAACGGCCCGCCGCGACGGCCTGGAGCAGGCCTGGATGCAGGCGCAGGCAGCGGCAGGAGAAATGGCGGCAAAGGTTGCCGGACTGACCGCAGGCTTTACGGCAGCGAAGAATGGACTGGATACAGCCAAACTGAATACGGAAAGAGAGCGGCAACGTTTTACACAGCGCGTCAAGGAGGCGGGTTTCAGCGACGAGGCGGACTTCGCGGCGGCCTGCCGCCCGGCTGGGGCTGCGGCGGCGCTGGAGAAAGGTTTGGCCGAGTACGACGCGGCGCTGGCGGTGGCCCGCGACCGGCTGGGCCAGGCGGAAGCCGCGACGGCGGGGCTGGAGGCGCCGGATACGGCGGCCGCGGCGACGGCGGTGGCGGCGGCCCAGGAGGCGAGCGACGGGCTGGTGGCCGAGCAGGCGCGGCTGCAGGAGCTTGTGGGCAAGACGGCGGAGCAGCTTGAACAGTTGAAAGCGCTGGAGGCGGACAAGGAGGCCCGCGAGGCGGAGTACGCGGTGCTGGGCCGGTTGTCGCAGGTGGCGAACGGGCAGAATCCTCTCAGGGTGAGTTTCCACCGCTTCGTGCTGCAGGCGCTGCTGGATGATGTGACGGGGGTGGCGAATGTCCGCCTGAAAAAAATGAGCCGCGGGCGCTATGCCCTGCGGCGGATGGACGATCCGATCCACAAGGGGATGGCCGGCGGCCTGGATATCGAGATCGAGGACGCGTGGACGGGGGCGGCCCGCCCGGCGGCGACGCTGAGCGGCGGGGAGACTTTCCTGGCGTCGCTGGCGCTGGCCCTGGGTCTGGCGGATGTGGTGCAGAGTTATTCGGGGGGCGTGTACCTGGACACGATTTTCGTGGACGAGGGGTTCGGGATGCTGGACCCGGAGGCTCTGGATATGGCGATGCAGGCGCTGGTGGAGCTGCAGACGAGCGGGCGGCTGGTAGGGATTATTTCCCACGTGCCGGAGCTTAAGGAGCGCATTGAGGCCCGGCTGGAGATCGTACCGACCGACCGCGGCAGCACCACCCGCTGGCGCGTTTAGCCCGGAAGCTGCCGCCGGAGGAGGATTGCGGCGCGTAGCGTCGGCGTATAAGAGGGGCGTCGGCGGGCCATAATTTTATGGACAACGTCGAGAGGGGTGGGACGAGGATGAGTATGAAGATGAGCCGGGTGCCGGTGAGCGGGGTGTTTCTCGACAGCCGCGCGCCGGCGGTGACCGGGGAGTACGAGTTCACGGTGGACTGCGGGGCGGTGTATTTCGGGGCGGTGTACGACGACGACGGCAGCCTGCTGTCGGTGGATCAGTATTTTTACAGCGAGGATTTCTCCCGCGACGATATGGAGGAGGCGCTGGAGACCGACGACCTGATGTTCGTGGACGACCGGGATTTTCCGGTGAAGACGTATCTGCTGACGAAGGAGGAGGCCGGCGGCGAGTGGCTGCGGTTCCACGCGGTGGTGCCGGAGGGGATCGACCCGGGGTATTTCCGGCAGAAGTATATCGGAAGATAAGGTATGGAGGCCCGGTGGACGCCGGGTCTTTTTATGTGGGTGTTTTCTTTATTAATAGTTGTTGTCGAAAAATGCGCGGAGACAGGAAGGAGAAGGGCAGGGGGGAAAACGGGTGTTGAATAAGATCGAACTATGACGAAGTATATACTTTTTATGTCGAATAAAGATTGAAGTTATTGCGGGCTGCTGCCCGATTACACGGGGATTTTCGTTTGTTTTTACGATTTTTGCCGTTAAAGAGGCGAATATTATGTCGTTTTTTTACGAAAACAATTTGCTTGTCGAAGGCAGGAGATGAAAAATATTTACAAGAATGAATTGATATAAGGAACCGGAGAGGGCCGCGAAGGAGTTGGCGATGATGCACACAGCCGAGGCATGGGACAATAAGGTCGTTTATCTGGGCCGGGAAGAGGAGTACAATGAGTTTGCCGAGGCCGGCAAGGCGGGGATTATATATCTCGACGCGTTGCTGATGGTGAGGAATGTCAACCGGGAGGCGGAGCGCATTTTCGGCCTGGAGCGTTCCGAGGTGCTGGGCAAGCGGGCCGATGCGGTTTTCCGGCATTGCGGGGAGAAGTTCCTGAAGGTGTTCGCCGCGGCGGAGAGCGAGGAGTATTACGCCGCCAACGTGAGGCTGAATTTGCGCGACCAGGCGGCGTTCGTGCACGTGGACAGCCTGAAGCTGCGGGGCGACGACGGCGAAATGGGCGGGCTGATCGTGATCGTCCAGGATATGTCGGCGCTGAAGGCGACGCTGCGGCAGATCCAGACGACGCAGATGCTGATGTCGCTGGGGGAGCTGGCGGCGGGGGTGGCCCACCATGTGCGCGCGCCGCTGACGACGCTGAGCGGGTATATGCAGATAATGCTGAACAGGCTGGAGGACGACCGCTGCAGCGTGCGCCGCGAGGTGCTGGAGATGCTGCTGGGGGAAGTTTCGTATATCAACAATGTGGTGAAGGAGCTGGTGCTGTTCGCGAAGCCGCCGGTGAGCAGGGAGCCGGGGGTGAATGTGAACAGGCTGCTGGAGGATGCGCTCAGGCTTGTGTTCAAGCAGATGGGCGGGGAGAATGTGGCGATCGACAAGCGGTTGGCGGAGGAGCTGCCGACGCTGACCGCGGACGGCAATCTGCTGAAGCAGGCGATGGTGAATATCCTCCAGAACGCGATGGAGGCGATGCCTGAGCGGGGGACGCTGACGGTGCGGTCATGGCTGCATGCGGACCTTAACATGCTGGTGGTGGCGGTGGCCGATACGGGCGCCGGGGTGGGGCAGCAGGTGCTGCCGCGGGTGTTCGAGCCTTTTTACAGCACGAAGCTCGACCGGATGGGGCTGGGCCTGCCGACCGCCCACCGGATCGTGACCGAGCACGGCGGGTTTATCAATATCAGTTCGGACGAGAATGCCGGCACGCGGGTGCATTTGTATCTGCCGATCATCGATAACCGGCGGCGCAGGCTGACAGGCGCGAGCCAGCAGATTCTGAATTTGCAGTAGGGGAATTTTGCAAGGCAAGAGGTCGTTCAGAAGCCCCCAGATGCAAGGCGCACCGGAGGCTGACACCGGAAGCGTACACGTACGTACGCTGAGGATGGCAGACGAGGAGCAACGCCGCAGATGGGGGCTTATCAACGACCGATTATTGGAATTAAGCCGGGGAGCCCTTCATATAACGTTAGTGGTTGCTTGATTCGATCACTAACTTGCGGGAAGGGATGTCCTTGGCTTATTTGCGTGTGGCGGCGCTGGCCGCGCTGTTGATATTCACGTTTTTGCCGCCGGCGGGCGCCAGGCTGAATCCGGATCTGGCGGCGCCGAGCCTTGTGCTCAACCTGCCCAGCAGGACGCTGGAGTTTTTCGCGAACGGCACGCTGGTGAAGACGTATCCGATCGCGATCGGCAAGCCGTCGACGCCGTCACCGCTGGGGGAATTCTATATTTTCGAGAAGGAGGTCGACCCGTGGTGGTTTCCGCCCCGCACGGGAGAGGTGGTGCCGTCGGGGCCGCACAATCCGCTGGGGTACCGCTGGATGGGGTTCGCGCCGCAGTATGGCATCCACGGGACGAACGCGCCGTGGGCCATAGGCCTGGCGGTGTCGAACGGCTGCATCAGGATGCACGAGGCTGATGTGGAGGAGCTGTACGAGGTAGTGCCGGTGGGGACGCCGGTGCGGATAACGTATGAGCGGGTGAAGGTGCGGGTGGACGGGACCGGGGAGGTTTCGCTGGGGATCCATCCCGATATTTACGGGCGCCACGAGCTGACGGCGGGCGAGGTGAGGGCGGCCCTGGCGGCCCGCGGCCTGGGCTGGCTGCTGACCGACGGCGAGATCGCGGCGCTGATCGCGGCGGAGGCCGACCGGCAGGTGGCCGTGGCCCGCGTCCATAAGGTGCGGGTGAACGGCCGGACGCTGGTGGAGCGGGCGGTGACGCTGAAGGGGGTTATGTATGTGCCGCTGGCCCCGGTGGCGGCGGCGCTCGGCGCGGGCGTGGCCTGGGACGGGGATACGCGTCAGGCGCGGGGGGCGAAGCGGACGGTGGCGGGAACGGTGCTGGGCGACCGGGCGTATGTGGCCGCCGGCGATGCGCACGCGCTGTTCGGCGGGCAGCAGGTTTTCCGCGAGGAGGATAACGTGCTGGCGATCGACGTCGTGGCGCTGTTCGTGAACGGCCGGCCGCTGAAGGGCGAGGTGGAGGTGGTGGACGGCATCCTGGCGGTGACGGTGGCGTCGGTGGCGGAGGCGACAGGCCAGACGGCGGCGCGGGGGACGGACGGGGCGCTGTACGTGCGGGGGACGAAGGTGCCGGCGGCGCTGGTGGGCGGTACGCCTTACATCCAGTTGACGAAGGTTTACGATATTTTCGGGGCGTATGTGTACTGGAACCAGGAGGCGCGGACGATAGAGCTGACGTATCCGTTTATCGAGCAGGGCGGGAGCGATTGACTCCCGATTTTTTTTTTTGCCGGGAAATGAGAGGAGGAGACGGCGCATAGCGGCGGGGCGAAGAAAAAATAATACAGGCGAGCTTTCTTTGACAGGGAGAGGTATTTGTGGGCGACTAGCCAATAATATAACAGTTAAGCTAATGATGTTTACAGGTGGTGGCGAGATGCCCGGTAAGTTTGTGATAATCGACGGCAGCAGCCTGGTGCACCGGGCGTTTTACGCGCTGCCGCTGCTGGCGACGGCGGCCGGCCAGTACACGAACGCGGCGTACGGGTTCACGATGATGCTGGTGAGGCTGCTGGGCGAGGTGAAGCCGGACGCGGTGGCGGTGGCGTTCGACAAGGGCCGGGTGACGTTCCGCACCGAGCAGTACAAGGAGTACAAGGCCCAGCGCAAGGCGACGCCGACCGAGCTTGCCGAGCAGTTCCCGATGGTGCGCGAGCTGCTGGAGGCGATGGGGATCGCGGTGCTGGAGGAGGCGGGCTTCGAGGCGGATGATATCATCGGCACGCTGGCCTGCCGGGCGGCGAAGGACGGCTACGAGGTCGTGATCGTGACCGGCGACCGCGACGCGCTGCAGCTTATCGGCCCGGCGACGAAGGTGCTGCTGACCCGCAAGGGCATTTCGGAGATGGCGCTGTTCGACCGCGAGGCGCTGTACGCCCAGTACGGGGTGACGCCGGAGCAGGTCGTGGATCTCAAGGGCCTGATGGGCGATACGTCGGACAATATTCCCGGGGTGCCGGGGGTGGGCGAGAAGACGGCGACGAAGCTGGTCGCCGAGTTCGGCTCGGTGGAGAATTTGCTGGCGAATATCGACAAGGTGCCGGGGGCGAAGCTGCAGGAGAAGCTGCGCGAGAACGCCGCGCTGGCGGTGTTGTCGAAGAAGCTGGCGACGATCGAGTGCAATATGCCGCTGCCGGACGCGCCGGCGGATTACAAGCCGGCGCCGGACGCCGCCAGGGTGCGCGAGTTGTTCGCGAAATACGAGTTCAAGAGCTTGCTGGCGAAGATCGACAGCATTTTCCCGGGGAGCGGCGCGGGGGCGGCAGAGGCCGCGGGCCCGTCCGCCCCGCCGGCCGCCCTTGTGGCGGACACGGCGGCGAAGACGGCGGAGCTTGTTGCCGCCGTCCGCGCCGCGGGGCTGCTGCGCTGCCATGCGGTGACGAGCGGCCAGGTGCCGGGATTGGCGTTCGCCGGCCTCGGGATAGCGGCCGGCGGCCGCACGGCGTATGTGCCGGCGGGGACGGAGGGCTGGCCGGAAGTGCTGGCCTTGCTGGCGGACGAAAAAGTGGGCAAGCTAACATATGACGCCAAGACGCTGACCGGCGCCTGCCTGGCGGCCGGCAAGCCGCTGGCGGGGCTGTCGTTCGACGTTTTCCTGGCCGCGTACCTCCTCGACCCGACGGCGAGCGATTACCCGCTGACGGGCCTGGCGGAGCGGTACCTGGGGAAAGGCGCCGGCTGGAGCGAGAAGGAGTGGCGCACCCATCCCGATTACGCCGCCTGGGCGGCGGGGACGGCGGGCGAGCTTGCGCCGGTGCTGGACGGGCTGCTGAAGGAGGCGGCCGCGGACAGGCTGTATTACGATATCGAGCTGCCGCTGGTCGCGGTGCTGGCGGATATGGAGCAGACGGGCATCAAGGTGGATACGGCGGGCTTAGCCGCGATGGCGGCCGAGATCGGCCGCAAGGTGGATGGGCTGCTGGCCGACATTTACGCTATCGCCGGCGAGGAGTTCAACGTGAATTCAACCAAGCAGCTCGGCGTCATTCTGTTCGAGAAGCTGAAGCTGCCTGTGCTGAAGAAGACGAAGACGGGGTATTCGACCGACGCCGAGGTGTTGGAGAAGCTGGCCGGGGAGCATCCGCTGATCGACAGGCTGCTGGAGTACCGGATGTGGACGAAGCTGAAGTCGACTTATCTCGACGGGATGGCGGGGCTGGTCAATGCGGCGAGCGGCCGGGTGCACACGAGCTTCAACCAGACGGTGACGGCCACGGGCCGGCTGTCGAGCTCGGACCCCAACCTGCAGAACATCCCGGTGCGCACCGACGCGGGCCGCAAGATCCGCGAGCTGTTCGTGCCGGATAAGGGCTACGATGTGCTGCTGTCGGCCGACTACTCGCAGATCGAGCTCAGGATTCTCGCCCATATGTCGGGCGACGCCGGGCTGATCGAGGCTTTCCGGACAGGCAAGGACATCCACACGGCGACGGCGGCCGAGGTGTTCGGGGTGAGGGAGGCGGCGGTGACGCCGCTGATGCGCTCGCGGGCCAAGGCGGTGAATTTCGGCATCGTGTACGGCATCAGCGATTACGGCCTGTCGCAGGGGCTGGGCGTGAGCCGCAAGGAGGCGGGCGAGTATATCGACAGTTATTTCGCCCGTTATCCGGGGGTGAAGCGCTATATCGACGCGATGATCGCCGCTGCCCGCGAGAAGGGCTATGTGACGACGATGTTCGGGCGGCGCCGCTATCTGCCGGAGATTCACAGCACGAATTTCAACCAGCGGTCGTTCGCGGAGCGGACGGCGATGAACACGCCTATCCAGGGGACGGCGGCGGACGTTATCAAGAAGGCGATGGTGGAGGTTTACCGCCGCCTGAAGGACGCCGGGCTGAAGAGCCGCGTGCTGCTGCAGGTGCACGACGAGCTGGTGCTGGAGGTGCCGGCGGCCGAGCTGGACCGGACGGCGGCGATCGTGCGCACGGCGATGGAGGGCACGGTGAAGCTGGATGTGCCGCTGACGACGGATGTGAAGACGGGGAAAAACTGGGCGGAAGCCAAATAGACGGAGGATTTACTATGCCGGAGATGCCTGAAGTCGAAACGATTCGCCGCACGCTGACGGACAAGGTTACGGGCCGACGGATCACGGATGTGGATATGCTGCTGCCGCGGCTGGTTAAGTGGCCGTCCCCGGAGGAGTTCCGGGCGCTGGTGGCGGATTCGGTGATAACGCGGCTGGACCGCCGCGGCAAGTATCTGCTGTTTTATCTGGATAACGACAAGGTGATGGTGGTGCACCTCAGGATGACGGGGCGGCTTTATTACGTGACCCCCGACGCGCCGCCCGACCGGTTTACGCGGGTGGTATTCAAGCTGGACGGCGGCGACGCGCTGCTGTATGCCGACAGCCGCACGCTGGGGACGCTGTACGCGCTGCCGACGGACGAGCTGTGGCGCATTTCCGGCCTGGCGACGCTGGGACCGGAGCCGCTGTCGGCGGCGTTCACGCCGGCGTATTTCCGGGAAAGTCTGGCCGGCCGGAAAGTGACGATCAAGGGTTTGCTGCTCAATCAGAAGCTGATCGGCGGGCTGGGGAACATTTATGTGGACGAGGCGCTGGCGCTGGCGGGCATCCGTCCGGAGCGGCCGGCGGCCGGCCTGACGGACGAGGAGGCGCTCCGGCTGTATGACGCGGTGAACGCCGTTATCGCCCAGGGGATCGAGCACGGGGGCACGACGTTCCGCGATTACCGCGACGGCGACGGCCGGAAGGGCAGCAACCAGCACCATCTGAGGGTGTACGGCCGCAAGGACGAGGCCTGCAGCGTGTGCGGGACGCCGATCGCCCGTTCCGAGGTGGCCGGGCGGGGCACGCATTACTGCCCGCATTGCCAGCACTGAGGAGGAGAAGGGCGTGCGCGTGATCGGACTGACGGGCGGGATCGCCAGCGGCAAGAGCACGGTGACGGCGCTGCTGCGCAGGCTGGGGGCGAGGGTGATCGACGCCGACGCCATCGCCCGCGAGGTGGTCGAACCCGGCCGGCTGGCCTGGGAGGAGATCGTGGCCTGGCTGGGACGGGAGGTGCTGCTGGCTGACGGCAGCCTCGACCGCCGTCGGCTGGGCGAGCTGGTCTTCGCCGACGGCAAGGCGCGGGCCGCTCTGGAGGGCATCACTCATCCGCGGATAAAGGCGGCGGCGAAAGAGGCGCTGGCGGCGGCGGAGCGGGACGGCTGCGCCGTGGCGGTGCTGGATGTGCCGCTATTGTACGAGGCCGGCTGGGATAAGGATGTGGACGAGGTGTGGGTGGTGTATGTGGACGAGGCCACCCAACGAAAGCGCCTGATGGCGCGGGACGGACTGACGGCCGGACAGGCCGCGGCCCGCATGGCCGCGCAGTTGAGCCTGGCGGAGAAGGCCGGGCGGGCCGATATCGTGATCGACAACAGCGGCGACCCGGAAAGCACCGCCGGCCAGGTGGCGGCGGCGTGGCGGCGGGCGGCCGGCGACAGATAAGCGACATTAAGCGGTAGTAATGTACATAGTTTATAGGGAGCATGGATGGATGACGGAGTGATGATGTTGCGCAAGACCACTCTGGTTGCGCTGGCGCTGATTTTGGCGCTGGCGGCGGCCGGCATGGCCGTTTATAAAAGCGATTGGTTCCAGCGGGAGTATCTTTACCCTTTCCCGTACCGGGAGAAGGTGTTTCACTATGCGACGGAACGCGAGGTTGACCCTTTTTTGATCGCGGCCGTTATCCGCACGGAGAGCAAGTTCGTGCCCACGGCCCGCTCGCCCAAGGGGGCGATCGGGCTGATGCAGATGATGCCCGAGACGGGGCAGTGGGTGGCGGGGCAGTTGGACCAGCGGGGCTTCAGCCCGGCGATGCTGACCGACCCGGATACGAGCATCCGTTTCGGGGCGTGGTATCTGGCGTCGCTGAAGAAGGAGTTCAAGGACAACGAGATTCTGGTGCTGGCGGCCTACAACGGCGGCCGCGGCAACGTGAACCAGTGGATGCGCCAGATGAATTGGGACAGGAATTTCCGGGAGATCGAGAAGATACCGTATCAGGAGACGCGGGAGTATGTGAGGAAGGTGCTTTCGGCCCGGGAAAAGTATAGAGCTTTGTACGGACGATAAGGGGGAAGGTGTTTATAAGGTTCATCTGCGGCGTTGCTCCTCAGAGCGCTTGCTAGCGTACATCCGAGTACGCGTCGCGGCGCGCTCTTCCGGTGCGCCTTGCATCTGGAGCCTTCTAAACACCTTCCGGCAGATCAGATAGGGACGACGTTTTAGGGACGATGTTGGGCCGGAGAGTTTTCGACGGACATTTCAGAGAGAACGTTTGGGGGTCGGGTCGGTTGAGGTACGGGAGAGTTGCGATTATATTCGTTGCGATAATTGCGCTGCTGGCTGTGGGCTGCGGCCGCGAGAAGGCGGGGCAGGAGGCGCCGTCGCCGTCGCCGGCCAAGCTGCAGCCGGGCGGACAGCTTATTTACGGCAGCATGGTGGAGCCGAATACGCTCAATCCGCTGCTTTCCGACCTGCTGGCGACCGCCGAGGTGGGCAGTCTGATTTTCAACGGCCTGGTGAAGGTGAACGACAAGGGCGAGTGGCTGGCCGACCTGGCGAGCGATGTGCCGACGCTGCAGAACGGCGGGGTGAGCCCGGACGGGCTGACGGTGACTTACCGCCTGCGGCCGGGGGTGGCCTGGCACGACGGGACGCCGCTGACGTCGGCGGATGTGAGGTTTACCTGGGAGCTGATTATGAACAGGAAGGCGAACGTGGTTTCCCGCGAGGGCTACGACCGGATCAGCGCGGTGGATACGCCGGATGCGCTGACGGTGGTGGTGCGGTTTCGGCAGTATTACGCGCCTTTTCTGACGCTGTTCACGACGATCCTCCCCCGGCATTTGCTGGCGAACGTGGAGGATATCAACAAGGCGGCTTTCAACCGGGCGCCGGTGGGCACGGGGCCGTTCCGCTTCAAGGAGTGGCGGCTGGCGGAGGCGATCGTGCTGGAGGCCAATCCGGCTTATTTCCGCGGCCGGCCGAACCTGGACGGCATTTTGTACCGGGTGATCCCGGACGGCAATATCATGCTTACCCAACTGAAAGCGGGCGAGGTGGATATCGTCAGCAACGTGGGGATGGCCTACCTGGATCAGGTGAAGGCGGTGAGCGGGGTGCGGGCGGTGATGACGCCGAATATGATCTGGGAGCACCTCGATTTCAACCTGGACAACGCTTTGTTCCAGGACGCGAAGGTGCGGCAGGCGATCGCGCTGGCGCTCGACCGGCAGGGCATTATCGCCGGGGTGGTGAAGGGGGCGGCCAGCCCGGCGGTGGGCGACCAGTCGCCGCTTTCGTGGGCGTATAACCCGGCGCTGAGGGCGCCGGCCCGCGACGTGGCGGCGGCGAAGGAGCTGCTGGCCCAGGCGGGGTTCAAGCAGGGGCCGGACGGCGTGTTCGCGAAGGCCGGGCGGCGGTTGTCCTTCAATCTGGTGACGACGGCGGGCAACAAGACGCGCGAGGCGGTGGCGAACGCAATCGTGCAGCAGTTGAAGGAGGCGGGGGTGGAGGCGACGGTGCGGCTGGCGGATGTGCCGGTGTTTTTCGGCGACGTGCTCAGGGCCCGCCGCTTCGAGGCGGCGATGTTCGCATGGGTGGCGGGGCTGGACCCGGACAACGCCAGCTTGTGGCATTCGCGCAATATCCCGGGGGCGGGCAACAATTACCAGGGGCAGAATTACGCCGGGTGGCGCAATCCCGAGGTGGACAGCCTGGCCGAGCAGGGAGCGCGGCTGGTGGATGTGGGGGCGCGGCGGCAGGCGTATTTCCGTATCCAGGAGCTTATCGTGCAGGAGGCGCCGGTTATCCCGCTTTATTTCCGCTCGAATGTTGACGCGGTGCGGGATACGGTGGTAAACTATAAGCCGAACCCGACCCAGGGCGGGAATTTGTGGAACGCCGTCGAGTGGGGCCTGACCAAAAAAAGGTAGCAACTGAGGTATTGACTGGGACGGGGGCTTGTGGTAAGATAATTTTGTCGCCGAAAATGGCGGCACAATTGTGAAAATGCGGTCGTGGCGGAACGGCAGACGCGCTAGCCTCAGGAGCTAGTGGGGGCAACCTCGTGGTGGTTCAAATCCACTCGACCGCACCACTTAATTTAATAGGTTTTTTTGATCATGCGGTCGTGGCGGAACGGCAGACGCACCAGCTTGAGGGGCTGGCGGGGGCAACCTCGTGGTGGTTCAAATCCACTCGACCGCACCATAGGAAAATGAAGGCCTACAAGCTGGACTTGTAGGCTTTTTTTGTGTCAAGAAGTAGCCCGCAGACAGGCGAGCTGATCGCGAGATAGCCTGGCTGAAAGGTGGGGGTATTTTTTTGCTTTATTAATGTTATAATCATAATTAGAGATGAGATCAGTTCAGGGAGAAGGGGCTAGTGGTGTCGACTTTAACTTCAAGCCGCGACAGGCTGGAGGAAATACTGAACGCTATAACCCATGGCGTCGGGGCAACATTATCAATGGCAGGACTTGTGGCCCTGATGGTTGCTGCTTATTTGTACGGCAACATTTGGCATCGCATCAGTTTCAGCATATATGGAACTTCGTTGCTGCTATTGTATCTGGCGTCTACGCTATATCACAGCTTCAGAAACGAGAAGGTCAAATATATTTTTAAAATCTGTGACCATGCTGCTATTTACCTGTTGATTGCCGGAACCTATACCCCGTTTTGCCTCGTTATATTACAGGGGACGTTGGGGTGGACTGTCTTCGGAATAGTCTGGGGATTGGCATTAATCGGGATTACCCAGCAGATTTTATTCGTAAAACGGTTCAAAGTGTTTTCAACCATATGTTATATAGTTATGGGCTGGTTAATTATTTTCTTTATCAGGCCCATTGCTGCGGCGTTGCCTGTTGCAGGTCTTTACTGGTTGGTGGCTGGCGGTCTTTTATACACGATTGGCGCTTTTTTCTATCTTTGCCGTAGACTTTCGTTTAATCATACGATCTGGCATCTTTTTGTGCTCGGGGGAAGTTTGTGCCATTTTATAACTATTCTCTGGTTTGTTTTGCCTATTAATTCTCCGGTCTATTCGGCAGTATTCCGTATCTGGCTATAGAAGAGGTGCAGGAGTTGCATAGGAGTTGGGAGGAACGAAGGCTTGCGGATTGTCCGTAAGCTTTTTTGTTGTGCCGGGAAGTTTATAAAAGTTGCGAGCCGGCAGGCTTTTTCCTTTTGCGGCGGCGAACCGGGGGAGGAAATAGGTGCCGCCCGGAGAATTTGCATATATTGTTAGCTGACAAGGAAACGGAGGGGTTGTTGTGGGTGCTGTTTTTTCACGGGTGCTGACGGGGGCGGCGCTGGCGGTGCTGCTGGTCCTGGGCGGGAACGCGGGGGCCGAGGCGGCGCAGGTTGCGATGACGCTGGCGGAGAATACGCGGATTACGCCGCCGGGGGTGATCGTGGCGATGCGGGGCGAGATACCGATGTTCAAGAAGGGGACGACGGTGACGCTGAACGAGTACGGCGAGGTGCTGGAGGGGACGCTGGCGGAGGGCATCAGCCTGCCGTATGAGACGGGTAAGGCCCAGGAGGCCGTGAAGCCGTCTTATACGCCGACGGTGCCGATGTATGTGCCGATGTATATCGAGACGGGGCCGCGCTACAGGGTCCTCCGCTTCAAGGGCGATACGAGGATAGTGTTCAACGACAGGGGCGAGGTTGTATTCGGGACGATCGACGGCGCCAACCAGAGCATCATGCTGAATTATTCGAATCATATTTCGGTTGCCGACGGCGAGATCAGTTTTCACAGGAACGGGATGCTGGCGAGCTGCACGCTTAACGACGACAGTTATCTGCGGCCGGTGGGCTGGCAGGAGCTGCTGAAGGATAATTTCCGGGACGGCACGGCGTGCCCGGGATATGTGGAGTTTGTGGGCAGGAAGCCGGTGAAGCTCAACGAGAAGGGCGAGGTGCTGATGGGCACGCTGCATAACGATACGAAGCTGCCCGGGTTCAACAAGTTCGCGTCTGACGTTATCGCCAAGAAGGTTTATGAGGCCGGGACGGAGGTGGAGTTCGACGGCAAGGGGGTTGTGGTGAAGGCGACGAAAAAATAGGGAAACGATCGGGAATAGGCAAAAAAAGAAGGTCCCCGCGGGCTCAGGCCCCGGGGACTGTTTTTTTGTTTTTTACGTCGCGCATTTGGCGGGCGTCGGCGACGGCGGGGAGGACGCAGGAGGCGAGGATGCCGAAGACGGCGACGATGCCGGGGTCGAACTGGGTTTGGGCGTTGCGCCGGATTTCGGCGACGATGGCTGCGGGGGAGAGGGCTTTGCGGTAGGGCCGGTCTTCGGCCATGGCGGCGGCGGCGTCGGCGACGGCGCAGATGCGCGCGAGGTAGGGTATCTGGGTGCCTTTGAGGCCGTATGGGTAACCGTCCCCGTCCCAGCGTTCGTGGTGGTAGAGGACGATTTTGCTGGCGGCGTCGAGGTAGTCGTTGTTTTTGAGGAGGTCGTAGCCGAAGGTGGGATGGAGTTTGACGGCGTCGTATTCTTCGGGGGTGAGGGGGCCGGGTTTGAGGAGGATGTTGTCGGCGATGGCGAGGAGGCCGATGTCGTGGAGGAGGGTGCCCCAGTTGAGCTGGAGGAGTTCTTTTTCGGTGAGGTTCATGTTCCGGCCGATGGACATGGCGATTTTGTTGACGAGGAGGGAGTGCTGGGCGATGTCGTTTTCCCGCGAGTCGAGGGCTTTGAGGAAGCCCAGGAGGGTGGAGACGTGGGCGGAGGGGATCTGGCGGCGGGAGGAGTGGTCGAGTTTTTCGAGCATTTGGCCGATGGTTTGGCTGGTGAAGGCGAGGTCGGCGACGCGGATGATTTTTTCGCCTTCGCGGGTGATGGCTTGGCCGTCGCTGATGCAGATTTGGTTGCGGCCGGCTTCTTTGGCGGCGTACATGGCGCCGTCGGCGTGGCGGATCATTTGTTCGGCGGTCATGCCGGGACGGTAGGCGACGATGCCGATGCTGACGGTGAGGCGGCCGCCGGGCTGGCTGTCTTCGCCGGGGAAGCCGTGGGTGGAGACGGCGAGCTGGAGGCGGGCGGCGGCGTCGCGGGCGGCTTCTTCGCCGGCGTTGCGCATGATGAGGAGGAATTCTTCGCCGCCGAAGCGCCCGAGGGTGTCGCTTTCGCGGGTGAGGCGGGAGAGGAGTTCGGCGAGCTGGGTGAGGAGGACGTCGCCTTGGAGGTGGCCGTGACGGTCGTTGTATTTTTTGAAGTGGTCGATGTCGAACATGAGGACGGAGAAGGGCGGGCCGCCGGCGGCAGTGCGCCCGATTTCGGCGTTGAGCTGGTCGTTCATGTAGGAGGTGTTGAAGAGGCGGGTTTTGGCGTCGCGGTTGGCGAGCTGGCGCAGGTGGTCGCGGGAGGTTTCGAGTTCGTCGAAGACGCCGAAGATTTTGCGTTCGGCGGCGACGACGATGCGGACGGGGTAACGGTAGACGGCGTAGGCGAGGACGGCGCCGAGGAGGCAGAACATGCCGAAGGCGAGGAGGGAGGAGAGGAAGAGGGCGTCGACGCTTTCGGCGATGTCAAGGTAGCCGTAGACGTGGCTGTTGTAGATGATGGGGGTGCGGGTGGTCATGCTGAGGAAGGCCTGGGGGCCGGGGGTGGCTTCGTAGGCGAGAAAGCCTTCGGCGGTGTATACGCGGAGGGATATGACGGGCTCGGCTTCGGGAACGCGGTGGCCGACTTCGAGGAAGCGGGGGATGTCAAAGTACCAGAGTTCGGGGTTGTCGCGGATGGAGAGGAGGATGCCGTCGGCGAGGAGTTCGCCGCGCAGGTCGGACGCCCGGTCCCGGTCGGCGTAGCTGAGGATGAGGTAGGTGAAGGGCATGGCAACGCTGATGATGGCCCATACCACCACCGCGAGGAAGCGCATTCGATTGGCGAATTGCCGGGAGAAGCCGATGCGGTCGATCACTTGTTTATCACCTATTGCTGCGGAGTGCCGCCGTTGGCGGAGATGATGGCCTGCCCTTCGGGGGAGGCGGCGAAGGCTGTGAAGGCTTTGGCCCGGTCGGTGAGGGCGCCTTTGTAGATGAAGGAGAGGGGTTTGACGTAGGGGTAGCGGCCGGTTCTGATGTTGTCGTCGGTGGGAGCGACGCCGCCGACGGCTAGTGGTTTGATGCCGCCGTTGATTTTGATTTCGGTGGAGTCGGTGTGGCCGAAGGCGCCTTGTTTGATGCGGAGGCTTTCGGCCATGTCGATGTCGTGGTACATTACCTGCCAGCGTTTTTTGTCGAGGGATTCTTTTATGGCGTCGGCAAAGCCGGGGATGAGCGGGAAGAGGGTTTGGTTGGAGCTGTCGTGCAGGCCGCGGATGAGGACGACGATGGGTTTGCCGTCGCTCCAGGTTGTTTTGACGCCCCGATGGATTCGGACGATGTCGGCGAGGGTGACGTTGGTGTCGTGGACGCCGGGGTGGGCGGCGAAGATTATGGCGACGCGGGCGTAGGGGATTTCTTTGAGGCCGGAGGCTTTTTCGTCGGCGGTGAGGGGGCGGGAGGCGAGGCCGAGCTCGAGAGCGCCGCTCTGGACGGCTTTGACGGCGCCGTCGGTGCCGATGCTTTTGGGTATGTCGACGCTGCCGCCGTGGTTTTTGTTGTAGGCGTCGGCGAGTTTGGCGGTGATGGGCAGGTTGGTGCCGGAGCCGGCGACGAGGAATTTGGCGACGGGAGCCGGTTTGACGGCACCGTCGGGTTTGGCGGGGGCGGAGCAGCCGGCTACGAGGAGGGCGCCGAGGGCGAGGGCGAGCAGGGCATTATGGGCGGCGGACATTTTTGCCCCCCTATCAAGGTGAATTTTCGACAAAAACGGTCGATTTTGGGGAAATATCGGCAGAATTGTGAATATATATGGAAGGCTTTCGACGTTTGCGAGGTTTATCCTGCCGACAAGGAAATTTCCGGGCGGGTCGCGGGAAGGCGGGTGGAGGAACATAACGGCGGCGGATGGCATATGTTAACATAAAGAAACGGCTGCGGCCCGAGTGCCGGCCGCTTAATGCTGGGAGGGTGATGGATATGTATAATATGTATGGCCGGATGACGCTGAAGGGGGGAAGGACGGCAGGGACGGGCTGGCTGCCGCCGCGGCCCGATCTGCGGGATTACGGGGAGGGGCATGCGGAGGTGCGGGAGCTGACGAAGCGGCTCAGGGTGGCGCCGGGGATCGTGAGGACGCTGCCGGCGATGGTGGACCTGCGGGAGTGGTGTGCGCCGGTGGATGACCAGGGGTCGCTGGGGTCGTGCACGGCGAATGCGGCGGCGGGGGTGGTGGAGTATTTCGAGCGCCGCGCGTTCGGGAAGTACGCGGATGTGTCGCGGCTGTTCATTTATAAGACGACGCGCAATTTGCTGGGGGTGACGGGGGATACGGGGGCGTGGCTGAGGAATACGATGGGGGCGCTGGTGCTGTGCGGCGCGCCGGAGGAGCGGTACTGGCCGTATGAGGACAAGGGCGGGCGGTTCGATGAGGAGCCGTCGGCGTTTGTGTATTCGCTGGCCCGCGATCTGGGGGCGGTGAAGTATTTCAGTCACGATCCGGCGGGGACGAATCCGGCGCCGGCAACGGTGCTGGATAGCGTGAAGAAGTATTTGGCGACGGGCGTGCCGGCGATGTTCGGGTTCTGGGGGTTCGCTTCGTTCGAGGCGGCGGAGGCGCCGGGGGATATCCCGCTGCCGTGCCCGGCGGAGGAGGCGCAGTGGGGGCACGCGGTGGCGGCGGTGGGCTACGACGACGGCCGCAAGATTACGAATACGCGCTGCGGGAGGACGACGATCGGGGCGCTTTTGATCCGCAATTCGTGGGGGGAGGGCTGGGGCGAGCAGGGTTACGGCTGGCTGCCGTACGAGTATGTGCTGAATAAGCTGGCGCTCGATTTCTGGTCGCTGCTGAGCCTGGAGTGGGTGGATACGCAGCAGTTCGAGCTGACGGGGGAATAACGGGCCGGCAGGCGGCTGATGAGGCGGCCTGCCGGTTTTTTGCGCGCCGGGCGGGGTGGCCGTACTAAACGGGGGAGGGGGCAAATAGTATAGTAGCAAATGCGAGCGGGAGGGATTGGTGTGAGGAGACTGGCGGCGGTGTTGGTGTTCGCGGCGGTGCTGGCCCTGACGGCGGGGACGGCGCTGGCCTGGCACGCGCCGGTGGAGGGGGCGCCGACGGCTATGCAGCAGTGGGCGGCGCGGGGGTTTTTCATTTGGCAAGACGGCGACGGGATGCATGTGAGGGTACGCGCGGAGACGATGCGGGCGCCGTTCAGCGGGACGATCAAGACGGACGGCGTTTTTGCGGTGGTCCACGGCAAGAAGCTGGAGTACGGGGACCATTACCGGCTGGATGCGAATAAGAGGACGCTGCAGTTCAAGTTCCAGACGGCGGGGGCGGTGGACGGCCTGGATTTCAAGGTGATGGGCGGCACTTACCTGGCGTTTAGCCTGATGGTGGGCGGGATGGCGGCCGAGCCGGCGGAGATTTACCTGGGACATGACGGCTGGCGGCCGTCATCGAATCATTTCATGCTGCGCCGCTAGGGGCAAAGGCAAAGCTCCCGAAGAGCCTCTTCGGGAGCTTGAGTTTTGCTTGGGGGTATCAACGGCCGACTATTTTACAGTGGTGAGGAATATGGGCAGGGTCATGTGGCCGATCTGGTCCTGCAGTTCCTCGATTTTGTCGATGTGCGCGTCTTCGTCCTGGAGGATGTGCTCGAGGATTTCGCGGGTGGCGAAGTCGCCGACTTCGCCGGCGAGTTTGACGGCGGCGTTGTAGGCGGCGATGGCGCCTTCTTCGGCTTCGTGGTCGTTGGCGAGCTGCTTGGGGATGTCGGCGCCGATGTGGATGTCGTTGAGTTTGGAGACGACGGGGCTGCCTTCGAGGAAGAGGATGCGGGCGATGAGCATTTCGGCGTGTTTCATTTCGCTGATGGCCCGTTTTTCGAACTGGTCGTGAAGTTGATTATAGCCCCAGTTGGCGCACATTTCGGAATGGACGATGTACTGGTTGATGGCGGTGAGTTCGTCGGCGAGCAGCGCGTTGAGGGTTTCGATGAGTTTCGGGTTGCCTTTCATTGATTTAGCCTCCCTTATCTGATGTTATGCTGTTATTTATTATGCGGCCAGATCGAAAAAACCTTCTGGGGGGAATGCATTTTTTGGGTTATTCTGGTAGAAGTATTTGCTAATAATGGTTTTTATTACGGTGCGACGGACACCGGTTTGATGTCGACGAGTTTCATTATCGCCAGCACCTGACGGACGGCGTCTTCGAGGCTGGCGGTGTTCTTGACGACGTAGTCGGCGATCTGCCAGTCGTCAAATTCGCCGGCGGCTTTGGCGTAGTTGATCCTTTCCTGGACGGCCTCGGGGTTGCCGCACTGTTCGATGACGCGGTCGATGATGGTGTGTTCGTCGACGAGGATGAAGATGGAGATTACCCGCTGGCCGAGAAGCTTTCTGAGCTGGTAGAAGCCGTTGCGGTCGACGCCGACGACGGAGACGGGGTTCTTCTCGATTTTGCCCATGACTTCTTTTTTGCCGAGACCGTAAAAGTGGCCGGAGTAGGTGATTTTCTCGATTAGTTCGGTGTTGGCGAAGGTTTCCTTATCGATGAAACGGTAGTCGATGCCGTCCTGCTCGCCGGGCCTGGGGGGGCGGGTGGTGTAGCTGACGAATTCGGCGACGCCGTATTTGGTCAGCTCCTTGGCGATGGCCGATTTGCCGCAGGAGGGCGGTCCGATCAAGGCGTAGGCCAAGTTCAAGGCGGTCACCTCCATTTTGTGTTATTATCTAAATATTCTGCACATGTGGGCCGGATTCCTTTTTTCCCCGGAAAAGGAAAGGGAAGGCGCCGGCCTTCCCGATGGAGGGGATTTATGTATTGGAGGGAAAAGAGTAGTCAACGGTTGAACCAGGAGATGAAGAAGGAGTCGCGGTTTTCGTAGTCGCTGTCGTCGTCGCGGATGAAGATGAAGGCGCCGTTGTGCATGAAGCCGACGCTGACAAGCTGGTCGTCGCGGTCGTAGAAGAAGACGCCGTTGGTGACGCGGTGGCCGCGATACCAGAAGCCTTCGCCGCGGTTGTCGTGCCAGCGGTAGGCGCGCAGGCCGGGGAAGCGGTCGTGCCATCCTCTGTCATGGATGCGTTCCATGCGGTATCTGGCCGGCGCGTAGTAGTTGCGGTTCTGGTGCCAGTTGACGGATACCGTGGCGTGGGAGGTGCGCTGCCAGCTGCTGTGGCGGTATTTGTTGTGGGACCAGTCGTGGCCGTGGCGGCCGGGCCGGGCATCGGCGCTGGCCGTCGCCGTAAGGGTGAGGAGTAGGACCACAAGAGTCAGAAGGAAATATTTTTTCATTTTGACGCCCCCTTTCCTTTGCTTCTAATTGTAGCCATAATTTGTGACAGAATTATGACATGGCACCAATAAATGTAATACGTTTTTGACTATTTGTGCGGCTGGCGGACCGGCGGCGGGCGCCGCCGGCAAGGTCGGGGACAGGGGCGGCCGGGAGGGAATTTCCGGCCGGTATGGAATTTATTAAACCAGATATAGGTGAAAAGGGTGTTTTATGGCGGAGCTGCAGGGAGGAAGCATGGGAATGACACGGGAGGTTATCGCCGTGGCGCGGGGGGAGGCGCCGGCCGATCTGGTGCTGCGCGGCGCCAGGGTGGTGAATGTGTTCAGCGGGGAGGTCGTCCGCGCGGATGTGGCGGTGAAGGACGGCCTGGTGGCCGGGTTGGGCGATTACACTGCCGGCCGCGAGGCGGTCGACGCCGCCAGGTTGTTCGTTTTGCCGGGGCTGATCGATGCCCACGTGCATATTGAGAGCACGATGCTGGCGCCGCCCGCTTTCGCGGCGGCGGCGGTGCCGCACGGGACGACGGCGGTGATCGCCGATCCGCACGAGATCGTGAACGTGGCCGGCCTGGAGGGGCTGGATTATATGGTGGCGGCGTCGGCGGGACTGCCGCTGGATTTCCATTACATGGTGCCGTCGTGCGTGCCGGCGACGCCGCTGGAGAGGGGCGGGGCGACGCTCGGCCCGGAGGAGGTGGCGGCGGCGCTGGCGACCGGCCGGTCGCCGGGCCTGGGGGAAATGATGAATTACCCCGGGGTGGTGGGCGGCGACGGGGCGGTGCTGGCGAAGATCGCGGCGGCGCGGGCGCGCGGGCTGGCGGTGGACGGCCATGCGCCGTTGCTGAGCGGCCGCGAGCTGCAGGCTTATTTGAGCGCGGGGATCGGCAGCGACCATGAGTGCACGCAGCTGGCGGAGGCGCTGGAGAAGGCGTCCCTGGGGATGCATGTGATTATCCGCGAGGGGTCGGCGGCGAAGAATCTGCTGGCGCTGCTGCCGGCGGTGACCGACCGGAACGCGGCTTGTTTTTCGTTTTGCACGGATGACCGGCATACGGCCGATCTGATCGCCGAGGGCGAGGTCGACAATGTACTGCGGCGGGCGGTGGCGGCCGGGTTGGAGCCGGTGACGGCGGTGCGGCTGGCGACGCTGCACCCGGCGCGGCATTACCGGCTGGCCGGCCTGGGGGCGGTGGCTCCCGGCTACCGGGCGGATATGGTGCTGGTGCGCGATCTGCAGGATTTCCGGGTGGAGAAGGTTTATAAAGGCGGCCGCCTGGTGGCGGCGGACGGCAGGATGACGGTGACGGTGCCGCGGCCGGCGGCCGGGCGGCTGGAGGATACGGTCCGCCTGCCGGAGCTGAAGGGACGGTTCGCGCTGCCGCCGGCGCCCGCCGGGGCGCGGGCGAAGGTGATCGGGGTGCTGCCCGATCAGGTGATGACCCGCCGGCTGACGATGACGGCCGCGGAGGTGGCCGCCGCCGGCGATGTGGCGCGGGTGGCGGTGATCGAGCGCTACGGACGGAGCGGCGACGTGGCGGTGGGGCTGGTGCGGGGCTTCGGGCTGAGGCGCGGGGCGCTGGCGTCGTCGATCGCCCACGACAGCCACAATGTGATTGTGGTGGGGATGAACGAGGCCGACATGGAGACCGCGGCCCGGGCGGTGGGCGAGATGCACGGCGGGCTGGCGGTGGCGGCCGAGGGCAGGGTGCTGGCGGCGCTGCCGCTGCCGGTGGGCGGGCTGATGGCGAACGAGCCGGCGGCGAAGGTGGCGGCGGACCACGAACGGGTGGCGGCGGCCGCGCTGGCTTTAGGCTGCATGCTGCCGGCGCCGTTCATGACGCTGTCGTTTTTGGCGCTGCCGGTTATCCCGGCGCTGAAGATTACCGACCGGGGACTTGTGGATGTGGACAAGTTCGCGTTCGTCGGGTTATGGGAGCTTTAGGGGAGGAATTATGACGGTCAGGGAAGAACAGACGGCGAAAAAATTGGACCGCCGGCGGGCGGACGGCCGGCGGAGCAGGCTGAAGGCGCTGGCGGGCCGGTTTGCGAATGCGCCGCTGGCGCTGCTGGCGGCGGCGGCGCTGGCGTACTGGCAACGGGCGGCGCTGCCGGCCGGGTCGGCCGGGTCGCTGGCGATGGCTTCGTATATCGTGGCGGCGGTGGGGATGGCGCTGTCGGCGGGTTTCAACCGCAGCCGGGTGTTTACGGTGCTGCTGGTGCTGCTGCTGGCGGAGACGGCGCTGGCTTTGCCTGCGCCGGCCGGGTTCGACGCTTCCCTGTACAGGGCGGCGGTCGTGTATTTCGCGGCGGTGCTGCCGGCGTTCAATATCCTGGTTTTTTCGCTGCTGGGCGAGAAGGGGCTGATTTCGCCGGCCGGCCGGACGCGGTTGGCGTTCGTGGCGGCTGAGCTTGTGCTGGCGGCGGTGCTTACGGCTTCGCAGGACGCCGATATCGCCGGGTTTATCGCCCGCGACGCGCAGGCGCTGGCGGAGTTTACGCCGTTGCCGCGGACGGCGGCGGCGCTGCTGGCGGCGGCGGGCGCGCTGCTCGGACTCAGGCTGCTGAGGAGGCCGTCGCCGGTGGACGGCGCTTTTTTCTGGGTGGTGCCGGCGGTGGCGGCGGCGTTCCATTTCCGGGGCGATACGGTCGCGCTGCCGCTGTTTTTCACGGCGGCGGCGACGCTGCTGACGGTGGCGGCTATCGAGGATTCGTATGCGATCGCGTACCGTGACGAGCTTACCGGCCTGCCGTCGCGGCGGGCTCTGCAGGAGGAGCTGGCCCGGCTGGGGGGCAGTTACGCGATCGCGATGGTGGATATCGATCATTTCAAGCTGTTGAACGACAAGTACGGCCACGATGTGGGCGACGACGTGCTGCGGCTGGTGGCGGCGATGATGATGGAGGTGCCGTGGGGCGGGCGGGCTTTCCGCTACGGCGGGGAGGAGTTCGCGGTGGTGTTTGCGGGGTTGGGCCTGGAGGAGGCGCGGCCATGCCTGGAGGAGCTGCGGGAGCGGATCGCCGCGCGGACGTTCGTGGTCCGCGGCACGAAGGGCGCGAAGCGGGTGGCTGTGTCGGTGAGCATCGGGACGGCCGAGGACGGGGGGCGGCAAGGTTCGCCGGACCAGGTGCTGAAGAAGGCGGACGAGGCGCTGTACCGGGCGAAGGAGCAGGGCCGCAACCGGGTATGTACGTAAGAAAAAAACCGTTCCGGGCAGAACGGTTTTTTTGTGTGTCCGTGGATAAAGACCGGGCGGTCGGTTCGTTCGCCGGCTAGCCGGCAGGGTATCAGGCGCGGCGGGGATAGCAGATGTAGGTGGGTGAGCAGGACGAGTAAGGGTAGCAGCGGAAGGGGAAGCAGCCGAACCGGGGCCGGCAGCCGTAGCGGGGCCGGCAGAAGGCGAAGGCGCCGACGAGGCCGATGGTGCCGATGGCGGCCAAGGGGAAGCAAAGGCGGGAATATTCGTCAGGGTAGGCGTCGCGCCAGTCGTCGATTTCCGGGGCTTCCCAGTCGGGATAACGCGGATACACGGCAAAGCACCTCCTTTGGATGCGCGTAGACATATCTTTTTACATAATATGATTACCGGCAGAGGAAGGTGCCGGGAGGGGGCGCGGGCTGGCCGAGGGCGGGGCAGAAGGGCGTTGCGGGCCAAGGGAAAGCCTCCGAGAGGGATTTATATTATATTACATAATATGTTAAAGATTTTCCTGCGGCGCGCCGGGGGCGAAGCAGGAATAGCGAGGCGGCGCTTGAATATATAAGAATTACAATGCCATTATTTTAGGAGGTGTATCGATGGTCTGGCTTGGCGGGTTGATAGTGATTCTTACGTTCGCGGCAATCATCAAACGGTATGAAACGAGGATGGTTTTGTTTTTGTCCGGTATTCTGATGGCGGTTCTCGCGCAGAAACCCTGGGAGGCGTTTACCGCGTTCCAGAAGGCGATGGTGAACGAGGGCCTGGTGCCGGTAATCTGTACGGTTATGGGGTTCGCGTTCGTGATGAAGTATACGAAATGCGACGCCCACCTCGTGCATCTGCTGGCGTCGCCGCTCACGAAGGCCCGGGCGATCCTGATTCCGGGCGCAGTGGTCGTGACTTTCCTTATTAATATCGCTTTGCCGAGCGCGGCCGGCTGCGCGGCGGCCGTAGGGGCGATCCTCATCCCGACGCTGATGAGCGCCGGCGTGCATCCGGCGATCGCAGCGAGCGCGGTGCTTGCGGGCACGTGGGGCAGCGCGTTCAATCCCGGCAACATGCATAATCCGTTCATCGCCAAGCTGGCGGGGATAAGCGATCCGATGGTGGTTATCGCCGGCCACACGATCGCGTCGGTGGTGGGCGCGGTGGTGGTGGCGGTCGCGCTGACGGCGGTGGCGTATATCCGCAAGGAGGACCGCGGCTACGAGGGCGCCGCTCTTGCCCAGGGCGAGGGGGCGAAGTTCGAGGTCAACATCGTCAAGGCGATTGTCCCGGTGGTGCCTCTGGTGCTGCTGGTGGCAGGCAGCCTCGGCAAGCTGATTCCTTCCGTGCCTGCCTTGAAGCAGATTCATGCTTTTACGGTGCCGGAGGCGATGATCATCGGCGTGGTGCTCGGGTTCCTGGTGAGCGTGAGGAGCATAACGTCGCAGGATACTTCCAAGCAGTTCTTCGCCGGTATGGGCGAGGCTTATGCGAGCGTCATCGGCATCATCATCGGCGCGGCGGTGTTCAACGAGGGGATGAAGCTGATCGGCCTGACGGGCGCGCTGATCGAGTTCATGAAGCATTCGGAGAGTATCGCGAAAATAGCGGCGACTTTCGGCCCGTTTATCGTGGCGGTGCTGTCGGGTTCGGGCGACGCGGCTACATTGGCGTTCAACGGGGCGATTACGCCGCATGCGAAGCAGTTCGGCTTCGATATTCTGCCGATGGGCTCGACGGCGTTCCTGACGGGCGCGCTGGGCCGGTCGATGTCGCCGGTGGCCGGGGCGGCGATCGTGTGCGCGGGGCTGGCCGGCATCAACCCGATGGAGATCACGAAGCGCAATTGGCCGGCGATGGTGCTGGCGGCGATCGTGGTAATGCTCATTCTGCTTTAATTGTATAAGCGACAGGAAAGGGGCCCGATCATGGACAGGAAGATCATTGAGTTGGCGAATAAGCTGAAGGATAAGATGGTTGAGCGGCGGCGCGATTTCCACCGCCACGCGGAGGTGGCGTGGACGGAGTTCCGCACGGCGGCGAAGGTGGCCGGCGTTCTGACCGAGCTGGGCTATGAGGTGAAGGCCGGCGACGAGGTGATGGCGGCCGAGGCGATGATGGGCCTGCCGAGCGCCGCCGAGTTGGAGCGCCAGACGGAACGGGCCCTGGCTCAGGGGGCTGACCCGGCGTGGGTGGCGAAGATGAAGGGCGGCAAGACCGGCGTGGTCGGGACGCTGCGGTTCGCGAAGCCGGGGCCGACGGTGGCGCTGCGCTTCGATATGGATGCCAACGACGCGGTGGAGGCGGAGGAGGAGGGGCACCGGCCGTTCCGCGAGGGGTTCGCGTCGATCAACAAGGGCGCGATGCACGCCTGCGGCCATGACGCCCATACGGCCGTGGGCCTGGCGGTGGCCGAGGTGCTGGCAGCGCTGAAGGGCGAGCTGGCCGGGACGGTGAAGCTGATTTTCCAGCCTGCCGAGGAAGGGGTGCGCGGCGCGAAGGCGATGATGGCCAAGGGCGTCGTGGACGATACGGACGTGATCTTCGGCATGCATGTGGGCATAAATTTGCGCAAGACGGGCCAGTTGGCCTGCAATACGGTAGGTTTTCTAGCGACGACGAAGCTGGATGCGGTGTTCACCGGGGTGCCGGCCCATGCAGGGGCGGCACCGGAGACGGGCAAGAACGCGCTGCTGGCGGCGGCGACGGCGGCGCTGAATTTGCACGCGATTTCCCGCCACAGCCAGGGGGCTTCGCGGGTGAATGTGGGGGTGCTGCAGGCCGGAACGGGCCGCAACGTCATTCCCGCGAACGCGGTGCTGAAGCTGGAGACGCGCGGCGTGACGAGCGCGATCAACGAGTATGTGTACGCGGAGGCGGTGCGGATTGTCGCGGCCGCGGCCGCGATGTACGATGTGAAGGTGGCGCTGACGGAGATGGGCGGCGCGGCCGGGTGCGAGAGCGATCCGGCGCTGGTGGAGCGGGTTCGCGAGGTGGCGGAGCGCAGCGGGCTGTTCGCGGAGCTGCTGCCGGCCGGCAACATCGGCGGCAGCGAGGACTGCACGTATCTGATGGAACGGGTGCAGCAGCACGGCGGCCTGGCGGCGTACGTGATGGTGGGCACGGCTTTGGCGGCCGGACACCACGATTTCCGCTTCGATATCGACGAGGCGGTTTTGCCGCTGGCGGCGTCGCTGATGGCCTGCCTGGCGGCCGATACGCTGCTGCGGCCGGTGAAATAGGACGGTTGGCAAGAGGGCCGCAACGCGAGTTGCGGCCTTGGTTTACTGCAGACAATTCCAGGTTGCTGAGAAAGCTCCAGATGCACGTTCTGATTTCTCCGGCGATGTCAGCGCATATTGCCTGCCAGCGAAAATCAGCACGAACAATGTGCGGGGCGCACCGGAGGAGCAAGTGCGCCGTTCTTAGCGCTTTAGCGATCTAGAACGGCGGCCTCCCCCTTGCGGGGACGCGGCAGATGGGGCTTTATCGGCAACCTGGACGGAGCGTTTCATAAGGTGAAAAATGGCGGCGGGCGACAGGGCTTTGCGGTGTCGTGTTGAATTTATAGGGAGTTGTGTCATAAGGAGGCAATGGTTTTGGAAGAGCTTGGGATGGAGCGGTGCCGCAGGATATTGGATTTCGTGACCGGGACGGCGGCGGCCGACGGGGGCGGCCCGGTGGCGGTGGCGGTGTGCGACCGGGAGGGGTTCCTGGTGGCGCTGCAGAAGATGGACGGAACGCCGACGCGGGTGGCTTACCTGGCCCGCCGCAAGGCTTATACGGCGGCGCGGATGCAGGCGGCGACGGGCGATTTCCAGGCCCGGCTGGCGCGGGAAGGGCTCGATATCCGCTGGTTCTGCGACGACCGGCTGACGCCGCTGCCGGGCGGGGCGCCGCTCCGCGCGGCGGACGGCCGGGTGATCGGCGCGGTGGGGATCAGCGGGCGGCCGTCGGCCGACGATCAGGCGCTGGCGATCGCGGCGGCGGCATTGGATTAACCGGGAAGCATTGGGGTGATTTTTTCTGGAGAAACGGACGAACTACGCGATTTTCCTGCTGCTGGCCTTTGTGGTGACGCTGTGGGGGATCAATGTGATAATGATCAAGTATTTGACGCAGTTTTTCCCGCCGCTGGCGCTGGCGCCGATCCGCCTTACGCTGGCGGTGTTCCTGCTTTTCCCGCTGGTGGTGTATAAGCATGGCAGCCACAGGCTGTCGCGCGAGGCGTGGCTGATGGTGGGCGGGGCGGCGGTGTTTTCGGTTTTTCTCCACCATGTGACGATGACGTGGGGGCTGGCGGCGACGAGCGGGACGCACGGGGCGCTGATCCTCGGTTTGAGCCCGCTGTTCGTGGCGTTGCTGGCGAGCCGCCTTATGCACGAGCCGTTTACGTGGCCGAAGGGGCTGGGTATTTTGCTCAGCTTCAGCGGCGTGGTGATGGTGGTGGGCGGCGATACCCGCGGGACGGCCAGCCTGACCGGCGATGCGGTGATGTTCGCGTCGATGCTGGCGTTCGTGGCCGGGACGCTGTTTATCAAGCGCGGCACGGCGCTGGTGTCGCCGCTGCTGGTGGCGGCGTACAGCACGCTGCTGGGGGCGGCCGGCCTGCTGGTCCTGGGGCTGGGCGTGAACGAGGCGTGGTATTACGAGGGGGCGTTCGCGCCGGCGCCGCTCGCGGTGCTGGCGTTCTCGAGCTTCGTGAACACCGCCCTGGGGGCGGTGTGGTGGAATATGGGCATCCAGCGGGTGGGGGCGTCGAAGACGACGCTGTTCCAGAACGGCATCCCGGTGGCGGGGGTGTTCACGGCGGCGCTGTGGCTGGGTGAGCAGCTCCACTGGAACCACCTGGCGGCGCTGGCGCTGGTGCTGGCCGGGGTGTGCCTGGGAACCGGGGTGCTGGGCCGCGGCCGGGCGAAGGACAAGGCATCGGGACAGTAATAAAAACAGCAATCCGCTGCGGGCGGATTGCTGTTTTGTTGCGGGGGCGTACTTGCGGGCGGGGTGGTCGATTTGTCGGCGGGCCTGTTTATATGATTATGCCTAAGATTAAATGCAATATCATACTATGGGCAAGCTCATTCCGGATAGTATAATTTTAAAAAACTATTCGGGAGGGTCTGGCATCGTGGCGCTTGCGGCACTGAATATTACATCTCTATTGGTATATTGCGTAATAGTTACTTTCACTCCCGGTCCTACCAACATTGTCATATTATCAGGAGTCTATAATTTCGGAATAAAAAAGGCAATGGAATATGTGTATGGTGCAACAATGGCTTTTGTTTTATTGCTTTCCGTCTCGGTCATTCTAAGTAGCTTGCTTATGGCGGTCATACCAAAGATTCTGCTTGGGATGCAGGCGATCGGTACTATTTACATGCTTTATCTTGCTTATCTGATTTACAGGACAGGCGAAGCAAATTCAAGCCATGGGCAAGCATTCACCTTCATGGGTGGCTTTTTCATGCAACTTATCAATCCCAAGGTCATCATATTTACGATGACGGTCATCCCGAGCTTTGTTATGCCTTACGATACCTCGCTGGTTGGTCTAACAATGGCTGTGGCGGCTGTAACAATTATTGCGTTTTTGGCAATGATGACCTGGGTGCTGTTCGGCGCTGTTTTGAAGGAGTTTTTGCAAAAATATCAAAAGACGGTTAATCTAATTATGGGGATATTCTTAGTTTATTCCGCAATCATGATATCCGGAATAGTTGACCTATTTAAGGGGTGATTGTTACGGAGGAGTTCATCTATAAAAAATGGGCAGGTATTAATGTCTTATCCGCGAGCTTTACTGATTTTGCTTATAAAAAGCATTGTCATGAAGAATATGCTTTTGGCGTAACGTTATCCGGGGTTCAGCGATTTTATATTGATGGGAGTATGGAATTATCTTACCCGCATGGAGTTATGCTGTTTAGTCCCGAACAAGTGCATGATGGCATGGCGTACGATAAGACAGGGCTTAAATATGTGATGCTGTATATTGAGCCTGAAGTATTTTGGGAGTTACTCGAAAAAAAGGAAGGAGTCCGGTTTTCTTCCCCCGTCGTATATAACTGCAGACTTGAGCGGAGCATTAGAAGCTTGGCCAATGCCGTAATAAACGCTGCAGATCAATCGTTTTGCGATGAATTGCTTGTAGCATTTGCTAATAATTTTGGCAACGTGGCTTTAAATACGGCTCACAAAAAAGATGATGTGCTGATCAAAAGAGCCAAGGAAATGATTCATGGCAATCTAGAAGCTGTGTTGAGGCTAGATGATATATGTGAGGAATTCGGCATGTCCAAATATAAGTTTATAAGGGTTTTTAAGGCCGGTACGGGACTTTCCCCCTATCAATACTATTTAAACTGCAAAATATCACTTGCGAAGCGATTAATAGAAAAAAGCAGGGATATTTATTCGGCAGTATCTGATTGTGGCTTTGTTGATTTAACCCATTTGAACAGACATTTTAAAAGCATCTATGGAACAACTGCATTTGAATACTTGAAAAAGCGGTAGTTGAATAGAAGCGAGGGAATGCAAGGCGACCATGGCCTCGCCCTGTCAGGAATATGTGGGTGAGGCCATGGTCGACGGTAATATACCAAGGTTATTTAATCAAGCCCTGCGATTTTAGCCACTGTTTCGCGACATCTTTGGCGTCCTTCTTTTCCAAGTCAACCTGCGCATTCAGAGCGGCCATCTCCTTGTCGTCGAGTTTTCCGGCCAGCAGGTTCAGCGCGTCGGCGATTTGCGGATGTTTGTTGAGCACTTCCTCGCGTACTATCGGTGCGGCGTAGTAAGGCGGGAAGAACTGCTTGTCATCTTTCAGCACCTTCAAATTAAAGGCGGGGATGCGTCCGTCCGTCGCGAAGCCGTCGATGACATCCACTTTTCCGTCGCGCGCGGCGGCATAGGTCAACCCTGGATCCATACCGTTTACGCTTTTGAAGTTCATCCCGTAAACTTTTTGCAGTCCTTTGTACCCATCCGGGCGCTCCAGGAATTCTTGCGTGCATCCGAGCACCAGGTCGGGACCTTTTGCGACCAGGTCGCTGAATTTTTCTATCCCCAGTTCCGCCGCCTTGTCGGCCCGCATTGTCAGGGTATACGTATTGTTGAAGCCGAACGGCTGCAACCAGGTAATCCGTTTTTGCTCCTTATAAATTTGCTTGACTTTTTCATAAGCCTTTTGGGGATCATTAATAAGCGGTTGCTGGAGCAGGTTGATAAGGGCCGTTCCCGTGTATTCCGCGTATATCTGGATGTCGCCGCGATCCAGCGCTTGCGCTACGACGCTGGTGCCTCCCAAGAACGGTTTCGTTTCCACTTTGAGGTTTGTCTTGTCTTCGATGATGTATTTCATCAAATAGACCAGAATATCTTGTTCGGTGAAGTTCTTGCCGCCGATTACGATGCGTTCGCTTTTTTCGCCGCCCAACGAGCAGCCGGCGACGGCGACCGCCAGGAATATCACCAATAGCAACCAGGAACCCTTTTTCATGAAATCCCTCCTCGATTATCTTTGCAGGCCTTTGGGCTGAGCTAACAGTTCGACCCTTTTCAGCACATAGTCAAAGATCAACGCCAGCAACGCGGCGGGCAGGGCGCCGGCCAGAATCAGTTCGGAATTGGCCATGGAAATGCCCCGGAAAATAAGATCGCCCAACCCTCCCGCGCCTATTAGCGCCGCCAGGGTCGCGACCCCTATCAGCAGGACGGTCGCCGTGCGTATTCCCGCCATTATCACAGGCAGGGCCATCGGCAATTCAACCATGAACAGGACCTGCCGGGACGTCATCCCCATGCCTATCCCGGCTTCGACAACCGCCGGGGTGACGCCCACAATGCCGGTATAGGTGTTGCGCAAGACCGGCAGCAGGCCGTATATGGTCAAGGCCACAATGGCGGGGGCTTCGCCGATTCCCATGAGCGGTATCATGAAGCCGAGCAGCGCCAGGCTAGGTATGGTCTGAAACACCGCGGTCACGCCGATGACCGGCTCGGCCCACCGCCGGTAACGCGTCAGGAGAATTCCCAGCGGTACGGCGATCAAATTGGCGAAAAACAGGGAGATAATCGTCAATTCGATGTGCTGTATCGTCGCAAGCAGGATGTCTTCCCAGCGGTTTTGCATGATTGCCAGCAATTCTGCGATAATAGCCACCTCCTTTTTCCCCGCT
The DNA here is from genome assembly GCA_029976065.1 of Selenomonadales bacterium. GTDB lineage: Bacteria > Bacillota > Negativicutes > Sporomusales > UBA7701 > Anaeroselena. Next base: position 5,963 of record JARKNV010000048.1, on the reverse strand, counting down.
GTGTTTACAGGTCGCCGCTTAAATGTTCGGCCATGACATCCACAAGGCTGGCGCGGGTGATTACGCCAAGCAGCCGCCGCTCTTCATCGATAACCGGCAGATACGCTATGCAGTGTTTGCTGATAAGATTAACTGCATCGGCAAGCGGTTGGGTCACTTCTATGGCCGGCGGCACCTCCTGCAGCACGTCCTGCAGCGTCATCGATTCTTCCTGGTAATGACTCTGGATATCCCAGACCGATGTTTTTCCCAGCAGCTTGCTGTCCGCATCGACGACGAGCAGCGTGTCGACTTTATGCCTGCGCATCAGCATGATGGCTTCTGCCAGTCCCCTGGAAGGACGCGACGCGACCGGCTTAACCATCACCTCCGCGACAGTAGGATATGTTTCTCGGAGGTTTAAACGGTTTTCGCCGATGAAGTTTCGCACGAATTCGTCGGCCGGGTGGCGGAGAATGTGCTCCGGCGTGTCGAGTTGGACAATCCGCCCTTGATTCATTATGCAGATACGGTTGGCTATTTTAATTGCTTCATCAATATCATGCGTGACGAATATGATCGTTTTATTGATTTTCTCTTGCAGTTGCACGAGTTCATCCTGCAACTGCTCGCGGCTGATCGGATCGAGCGCGCTGAAGGGCTCATCCATCAGGATGATCGGCGGGTCGGCCGCCATGGCCCGGATTACTCCGATCCGTTGCTGCTGGCCGCCGCTCAGCTCGGCCGGATAGCGGCTCCCGTAGATATCGGGGTCCAGGTTGACCATGTGCATAAGCTCGGCTACCCGTTTAAGATATTTTTCTGCGGGCCATTTTTTCAGCTTCGGCACCAGCGCGACATTGTCTCTGATCGTCATGTGCGGCATCAGGCCTATATGCTGGATTACATAGCCGATGTCGCGCCGGAGGCTGACCGGGTTTTCCTGGCCGATGTCCCTGCCCTGGATGTATATCTTGCCGTGGGTGGGCTCGATAAGGCGGTTGATCATTTTCAGCGTCGTGGTTTTTCCGCAGCCGCTGGGACCGATGAGGACAATGATTTCCCCTTCGTTGATGTGCATGTTTAACTCATGCAGCACTTTTTGTCCGTTTGAATATGCCTTGGATACTCCCTCAAAACGAATCATCCCATCCCCCCTTTAGTTCTATTGAATCCTCGTCTCTCAAAGCGCGCGACCAGGTAGAAAATGGTTCATTCCGACAACTGACAACTCTATTATAGGTTTTGGGTTGTCGGGTTGTCAAATTTATATCTCTATCCAACCTTATGCTTGCCCAGGCAAGGACATTCCGGCGAACGAGTTTTTTCCAAAAAAATAACCGCCTAAAGGCGGTTTGGCCGGTTCAACCTTCGTCTATTATTCTTTCGACCCGCTTGAGTATGCCGGTATCGCCGATGACCAGTATTATATCCAACGGCATGAAACAGGCGTAAGGGCCAGGCGAGAGGATGAGCTTCCCTTCGCGCTTTATGCCGACGATTGTTGCGCCTGTTTTCTGCCAGAACTGCACTTCCGAAATCATTTTGCCGATTAGGGGTGATTTCAAGGGAATTTCGAATTCCATTATATTGATGGGGTTGGTATGCCTGAGGCGTTCGCTGAGGTCAAACATGTACTCGATTTTTTCCGATATTTTTTGGTTCATCTGCTCTCTTTCTTTGAGCAGCTCGTATATGTCGGCCTTGAGATCGCGCAAGTCTTTCCCGGTGCTATACTTGTCTATATATTCAAGGGCTTTTAGGCGGGACTGGATAATTACCCCGCTGCCGGCGATGACATCAACTATTTCCATGTCTTCCAGGAGCCGCAACGCTCTCCGGATGGTCTCGGGGGAAACGTTGTACAGGCTGGCCAACATCGAGCGCCCCAATATCTTCGTTCCTTCACGCAGTTCCCCTTTGGCGATACAGGCGGCTATGTCCAGTGCAATCTGTGCGTATATCGGCGCTTCGACGTGACCTTTCATTTGCATCAACACCTCAGAATAATTATAATGTGATTCACGTAAAGAAGCCAGCGAAAAGAATGAATGCGGAGGATGCTCCGATGCAGGCAGGGCCGCCGTTGCCGGCGAGGGCGATGCCGGCAACGGCGGAGGCGATGAGGTTGTGACTGCAGCCGTGGCCGAGTTTGTCGAGGCGTCGTATTCGCAGAGGAAGCCGATTACGGGGCCGCCGGTTTGTTGGCGTAGGCGGCGACGAAGGCGGTTTTGAGGCCGGCGACGCCGGTTTCAACCTTGAAGCCGTTGTCTTCAAGCGTTTTGGCGGGCAGTTCGACGGCTGTGAATTCCTTGTTGCCGTTTCGGGGCTGCCGTGGATGAAGTCGTTGATCCGGACGAGCTGTTGCCGCATGGCGTCGACGTTGGCGTAGACGTAAATGTGGGCTAGGGAACGGGGGGCGGGGGAAAAGGGCGCGGTCTTGGGGATAAAGGGAAATTTCCGCCGATGTATAATATATGCGGTAGCGATGAGGAACGGCGGAGGGAATGAAGGTGGGGGACCGGCATGCGGCGGGCGTAAACGGGAGATGGCTGCGCGCCAATTGGTTTTTCGGGGCGTCGATGTAGGGGCCGGTTGTTTCTTCGCGGGATTATGGGCGGAAGGCAGGGGTGCGGGGATGAAGGTGAGGATGCGGGCGGCCGTGCCGGCGATCGTCGGCGTGCTGCTTATGGCCCAGACGGCTTGGGCCGGAGATTCCTTTTCCGAAAAGGTCGAAGCGTTCAGGGCGGAATTGGGTGGATATCATGCCGGGCTGCAGCCGGAAGAAAGGTCCGCGGCCGGGAAAAGGATAAACGCGGCTTTGCTCGATATATTGCGGGAGGAGGAGAGCCTGGCGGCGGACCCGGGCGGCATCCTCGGCGACGAGGGGCGGTTCGCGCTGATTTTCGGCGATTGGGCGAGCGCGGGCGACAGGCGCTACCGGGTCGTAACGTTGCGCCCCAGCGAGACCGGCGCGGGAGAGGTGGCGGCCGTCTTTGCGCAGAGCCGGCGGGGCGACCGGGCAGGCAAGGCGGAAATTGTCTATGCGCTGGCACCGGGGGCCGACGGGGAGATCGTGTATGCCGCGATGGCCGGCGCGGGGAACGGGCTGCTGCTGGCGATAGCGGAGAAGCATGACGGGCCGGGGAGTAAGTATGTGAGCGTGAATACCCGCAAGCTTGAAAAGGGGAAATGGCTGGAGTATTTTAACCCGCCGCAGGTGAAGGCCAAGGGAGAGTGGACGGTCAGGACCGGCGACGGGAGCTTCAGCGTCAGCCACGCGTCGGTGGGGCGGGATGCGGGGAATGATCTGGAGGTCCGCGTTTGCCGGGGGTATATCGAAATATTGGCGGTGGACAGCGGCGACATGCCGTTCGACAACACGCGGCTGCGTTTGATGGCGGGTGTGTGGGTGGTGGAGTGAGGGAAAATTTTTGAGAACGGTTTTCGTTTGAACGATTTGTGGACTTTTAGTGAACTGTCGGGGCGAAAAAGTGTGATATGATAGTAGTGTGAAGAAGACCGCCGGAGGGGCGGCCTTCTTATTTTATGCGCCGAAACGGCAAGAAAGGGAGAGTGACCATGAATCCGAGAACCAGGGAGGAAGAGTACTTAAGGAGGATGCGGGAGAGGGGGTATTCGGACAGCTTGATGGGGATGGATGACGACGACATTGAGTACGAGCTGTCTAAGATGGAGGAGGCGGACCGGCGGCGGGAGGCTGAGTGGCAGCAGGCGCAGCCGACGCGGACGGTGTACCGGCCGGTGGATCCGGGACTGAAGGCGCGGATTCTGCGCATGTTCGGCCAGCCGTACGACGAGAGTGCGATCCCCAAGGGGCAGGAATTCTATCTGAACGGCTGGGATAACGGGGAGGATGAGGAAATGCCTGAGCTTAAACCCGGACCGTACGTGCCCGCGCCGCCCGGAAAAAGAGGGATGAAACCGGATTTGCATGATACTATGTATAACCCGGTGACAGGGAAGATTACGAAGATTATGGACGGCGGCCTCGAAATTAAAGGATGGGCGCTGCCGGGGCAAGGGCCGTTCGGGCGAAACCGGTCCGGCGGGAGTTTTCCCAGCCGGGGAGCGACGGTAAGGCCGCTGAGCTACACGGCGGGAGGGAGTGACGGGGGACAAGGATTTCAACCGATAAATGGAGGAGACGAGGGTGCTGGCACAGGTGGGAAATATCTCTTTGATTCGAAACTCCAGAGTAAATATCAAGGGCCGAAGCCGCCTGATACAAAGCTTCAGGATTCTTTTCAATCTTCGCGGGAACCGTCTCATGAATCGGGAGCATTGTCACCCTACGGATTGCAGAGACCAATAGCAACCGGTACGGAAGCCGGGTATATTTCGGATAGCGGACTGGATATAAGCGCTCCAGTCGCAACCCCTGTTCTAGCTGCAGCCGGAGGGAAAGTAATATACGCTGAGGCCGGACATACCAAATGGCAGAGACGCGATCCAGCGAAGGGGGAACAAATTGACACCCCTTACAGTGTTCTAATCGAACTTGATACACCAATCACCTATAAAGCTTGATACACCAATCACCTATAAAGATGGAAGGCAAGCGAAGTATATATGGTATACCCATATGTCTAAACTTGCCGTTGAAAAAGCAGACGGGGACGGGCAGGAAGTCAGAATAAAGCCAGGACAGGTAATCGGTTATAGTGGGACAGCAAACGATTCTCCCCACCTACATTTTGGGGTATTGATTAACAGAGCGCAGGACGAAGGTGACTATTTTACCCCGGCCGAGGTAAGAGAGATGCTCGGAATCAAGGAACGGGACAAGTGGTGAGTAGTGTGAGGACTAAAGGAATTTAGCTCTATGTATGGAACTGGTAAATATGGTTGTTATTACATCCGGAAATACCATAAGGATGTGATGCCGTGTTTACCAAATTCCGGTCTTATTTATTGTTTATCTTGCTGAGTGCCTTATTATTTCTCGGCAGTTTAGGCCAAAGCACAGCCTTTGCCGGTGATTCGTATTTTCAAACGGTAGAGGCGCTGCGGACGGAATTGGGCGGATACCATTCTTCGCTGCGCCCGAACGAGAGGTATAGCGTTGGCGAAAGGATAAACGCTGCCTTGCTTGCCGTTCTGCAGGAGGAAGAAAGCCTGACGGCCAAGCCGGAAGATATACTTTGCGACGGACAATTCGCGCTTCTTTTCGGCGACTGGGTTGGCGCGGGCGAAACGCGCCACCGGCTTATAATATTGCGCCCATACCAAATCGACATGGGTTCAATGACGACCATTTTCGTCCAGACCCGGTCCGGGGACAAGGTGAGCATGGCGGAAAAGCTGCATTCCATGGTGCAGACAACCGCGATCGGCCAGCTTGTGTACGCCGAGATAATCGCGACCGGGGATGGGCTTCTTCTCCCGCTTGTCGAAAAACGCTACGGCCCCGAGCATAAATACGTCACCATATATTCCTGGAAACTGGCGGACGGCGGCTGGCAAGTATATTCGCGTCCGCCTGGCGTCACGGAAAAAGGCGAATGGGCAATCCGGAGCGGCCCGAAAAGCTTCGTTATTTCCCATTCCTCGCTAAGCTGGAAATCGCAAAACGATTATATGATAACTGCCTCGCGGGGAGATATCGAAATACAGGCCGTAGGCAAAGACAATACCCCATTCGACAGCATAACAGTACGCCTCGTCGACGGCACGTGGGTGGTTGAGTGAGGAAGACGGGGAGAAAATTTTGAGAAGCGTTTTCGTTTGAACGATTTGTGGACTTTTAGTGAACTGTCGGGGCGAAAAGGCGTGATATGATAGTAGCGTGAAGAAGACCGCCGGAGGGCGGTTTTCTTATTTTATAGCTTTAGCATGTTCCAGGCGTGTCAGCGCCTGGAACAAAAAACCGCCCGCTATGCGGGTGGGATTGGATGCTTAAGCAAAGAGCCACCCCTTTCTGCTGTATAATGATGGGTGTTCAAGTCATCAATATCAAAGCA
>JARKNV010000047.1 GCA_029976065.1 Selenomonadales bacterium | reverse complement strand
ATCTTCGACCGCCGCAAATATGCAATTTTATATCGCCACTTTCCTACATTTTATCGTCGGCGCTGACAAATTTCGAAGTGCTTCAGGGATAGTCGATAGCAAGGTACTTAAATCAGCCCTTATTGATGTAGCTTGTACTATTATTGAATAAGCGCTACAGTTAACTGGGTTAAGAATCAATACTTCTTTTGCTTTTTGAATGGCCTGTTCGGGCATATTCATTATAAGATATCCGTATCCTGCATTACGAATAACTTTCTCCTCGGTTGGCTGATATTGTAATGCCGCAACTAATAATGGGCCAGCCAATTCATATTTAGCCAAAGCTAAGTGAGCTGCTGCCATGTTCGTCAACAACTTAAATCTTACTATTGGTTGGGCTTGATTCCATATTCGTTCTTTAAGTGGACTTAAAAACAAAAGAGCTTCTGAAGGCTTTTTATTGTCAATTAAGTCCTCGACGTATTTTAGTTCAGCTTGATATTCCGTAGTAATTAAATTTGTAGATATATCAATGCTAGATGAAATACTCTGAGATATCTCTGCTACTCCTCCTCTTGCTAATTCTACTAATGGAACTGAGGTGTCATTTATTGAGTTAGTTATTTCGGCTGCGAAATTACTCAGTGCATCTTTTAACTCTATTTGCTTTGTCGAGATTGTGCCTAGCTTTTCTTCCGTTTTTTCGTAGGAATTTTTTTCACTAAGAATTTTATCTAACTCCCAAGATTTTGACATTTCTTTCTTTAAAGACGTAATAAAAAACTCTATCGCTTCTTGGGTAGCACTAGGAGCATCATCAAATCCTCTTGAATCAATATCCTTCCATGTTAAACACTTTTGACTATAAAAGCACGCACTAACTATAATGTCCCAATTATCTCGCCGTTCGAGAAAGCAACTCGAAGGCTCTCCAAATTGATTACCATATTTCTCAAAAAACTTTGTTATGGCTCCATCAATAGCCTTGTTAACCATATTAACAAGTTCTTCATTTTCTTCTTTAAATATATTAGTAACTATGTATTTCCCTAGGTCATATGTTGCCTTTGCGACTGCTCCGATGAAAGTTTCTAGTAACGGCATATACATACCCCCATAACTTGAGACTAATTAACGATCATGGATTTATTTAGATAATACTCTGCAAACATAGTTTTATCCTTGCCACTTTAAATTTGATAAAAAATACTTTACTCTTGGTAGATGCTTTGTATATTTCTGACGGTCACTTTTAAAATACGATAAAAAACAAGCCCCGTTCACCAGTTTTCTTCCCGGCGGATGAGGCTTGCCATGTCTTTGTGATCATTTCAAGTGGGATTGGCATGGTGGAGGCGAGGCCCATCGAACTTACGCAAGGCTTTGGCACCATTTGCGGGACGCAAACGGACGGCGACTTTGCGGAGGGCGTTACGCGCCGTCGGTGAAGCGGTGAGTACGCCGCAGTGCGCAAGTTCTTAGCGCTTCAGCGCCTAGAACTGCGGCCTACCCCTTGCGGGTGCGAGCGGCCATGGACGGCCGCGAGAGGAGCCACCTGTCACGGACGACAGTTGGCTCCGGTGCCCGCGGGGCGAAACAGCGAGCCTTATCGGCACGTTCGCCCGGAGCACCGGAGCCGGAGTTTGACGGCCCCGCGGTTGCGACGCAAGGGGCGGAACAGCCAAGGGCGCCACGACGGAACAAAAACTAAGGCCCGCCATTAGGCGGGCCTTGGTGTCAGCCGTTATTCATGGTTTCCAGCATTTTGCGAACTGCCTCCCGTTGCTCGGGGGTCAATTTTTTCGCGGTTTCCAGCAGTTGTTGAAGTTCGGGGTTCATGTCCGACCGATCGGCGGCAAAGAAGTCGGCAAGGGAAATATCCAGCGCGTTGCAGATAATTTCTATATACGAAACGTCGGCCGATCTCGTGTTGGTTTCCAGCCTGCTGATGACAGGTTGGGATATATTCGTCATTTCCGCCAATTGGCGGGTAGTCAGCCCTCTGGCTTTGCGCAATTCCCGGATGCGGGCGCCCACGTCCAATACAATCACCTATTCCAAAACAGAATATTTGCTACCTCTATAGTACAGGGTGCGATGGGGTAAACCAATATATAGTATGACGTTGATGCTTAATAAGAATCAAACAGCTTGATGGCGGGAGGTATTTATTCTATAATAGAATCAAGTTGAGGCGACCGGAGAATTGAACCAAAAGGAAGCCGCCGGCGTTTGGAACGGGGCGGCACGGGAACAGCGGAGGAGATAGGAGCGGATGGCGGAGCGATATTTGTCCGATTACGCGCGGGGTTACGATTACGCGCGGCGGCGGTACGGGGAGCTGATGGCCGGTTTCGACCGGGCGATGCTGCTGGATTTGGCGGCTGCCCTCGCCCGGACGGACGGCGACAATGCCGAACTGGCGCGGGGGATGGCGGCCGGCCTGGCCGAGCTGGCGCAGGCGAAGAAGAACGAGGGCTGAGCGTGCGGCTCGCACCGCTTTGGCGACGCCGGTTTCTTTGGGCTTTCTGATGTGGCAGGAAGTGATGATGAGCTGAGCGACGGGGGAATAAAGCAAAGCGCAGAAAATGGAGCAGTTGGAGCAGGGGGGGCGTGCAGGGGTATCGCCGGCGGGAATCTGGGTGGCGTTGGCGGATTTTGCCGGGCGTTTCGCGAGTCGGGCCGGGACAAGAGTGGAAAAGGTTGGTGCATGCGCTGATAAAGCGGATAACGGTAACGGAGGATAGGAAGATCGATAAGATTGAGTGGAGTATAGCGAACCGCTAGGTTTATTCAGGGAACCTCAAGCAGAAAGGTACCCTGAATAATTTATAGTGTATGCTTTATAGTCTATGCCAAACCTACAAGATAGCGCCCACGCTTCTCAATATCGCCGCTAATTCCGGTTTAGCTTGTTAGGAATGGCAATATAACATATCTAAAAGCGGAGTTTATTCAGTGGCCGATTTTATCGCCAGCAATGACAGCACATTTTCCCCATGGGTAATTTTTAATGGACATAAGGCAGGAAAGCATAGGAAAAAACAAGAATACAGAAGTAATTCATATGGGGAGGATTAAAATGCGTAAGATTTTGTCGCTGGTGGTTCTGCTTATGGTCGTATTAGTTCCGGGTATTGGCGGGGCCGCCGAAGAAGGCCCGGATAAAAACCAAGAAAAGTTTACATTGCTAAGCCCGACATTTAAAGATGGTCAATCTATGCCGGCTAGATATAAAGCAAAACAGGAAAACAAGTCACCTGCGCTTCAATGGCTAAATCCTCCGCCAGGGACCGTAAAATTCGCGATTACCTGTAAAGATTACGATCCTCCGGCCAACGGCTATGTTCATTGGGATATTCGCAATATTCCCGCGTCCTATAGCGAATTACCCGAGGGAATACCCCCGAAACAAAAATGGCAAGACGGTATTATTCAAGCCACTCCGTGGGAAGGACCCTATCCACCGAATGGGGTGCATAAATACCATTTCGTTATTGAAGCCAAGGACGCCTCGGGGAAAACAATTGGGAAGGCCAGCCTGATAGGACTTTCCAGCGATTAGGTTACTAGCGGGAAGCGATAGTTTTGCTACCCGATGCTATAAATAGCGTAGTGTTTAGTAAGTTGGTTGAATTCTAATGCAAGTCTACAGCCGCCACGCCGATCCGGCCGGTGGCTTTTTTATTGGGGGTTGGGGGGTACCGTGGCCAGGCGGCACCAGGAAATAGAGCATCAAGTACAACAAGGTACCGACCCCGAAGTATCGCTGGAAAGAATCAGGCAAGCAATGGCGGATTTCTGCCGGGTGTTCCGCGAGGCGAGCCGGGATGGGCGGAAGCGGCTGGTGAACGGTAACGCAGGATAGGAAGATAGATAAAATAGGTGGAATAGTATCCTAAATGCAATCCAACTTCAACACAAGAGAGGCGGTTACCGCCTCTCTTGTGTTGAAGTCGCCGCGACGGTAACAGTTTTATTTCGAAAGAAACACAAACTCATTCCAGAATAAATTCAGTACTTTAAGACCGCTTTGACTGTTTTCTCCCTACGTTTGCAAGAACATATACAATTCCTTACAAACGCAATGAAGCCTTGACTGCAAGGCTTCATTGACTGTATTTTATCTCCAGATTACCCCCGACTCGATGTGTTTTCTTTAATTGACCCCACAGGCGAGAGCGTCTCCTGATGCGTTGAAGAATAAATAATTGATTTGCTACTTACGCAAACAGAACAGCGTAGGTAATAAGTAAAACCACTTGAGCCATTGCAACCATCGCACCGTTTTTCAGCATCCATTTAATCTCTTTTAGCTCCGCAAAGCCCATCATAGCGAACATGTTACCTCCGGGGTAGATAAAATTGGTCACCCTGGTAGCTATAATGAGGGCAACGGCCCAAACTACCATCGATACCCCTTGTTGCGCCAATATGTCTTTGAATAACATGTGTAGTGTCATTAGTTCGGCTACTACCGATCCTGATATGCCAAAAGCGCCGAATAAGCCCCCGAAGATAATGGTTACTACCTTACCGCCAAGCAATAAGTAAGGTTGCATTAGGCTGGTTATAGCGTAAAATCCGCCGGCCTTTTCAACAAAATTAATCAGCGGGCCTAACAAAAGAATCCCTACGAACATCCAAAGATTTCCTTCCATCCCTTTTATAAAGAACCTGAAGGTCTGATCAATTGATAGTCTACTGAGCAGGCCGACTAGCATGGCAAGGAGGATCATAACTGCTATTATGAAAGAAGTTCCCGCTTTGATATATATCCCGTAGGTGACAAGGATAAAGAAAGTTACGAGGAAGATGGCCGTCGTACGTCGTTGAGTATCGTTAGGGGTATATGTAGCAGCCTGTATGCTCTCTTCCGAGTATTTAATAATTCCTTCCGTCTGACGCTGGATCTTTTGTGCCATAAACCATGTCACTACTGCGGTAACCAGTGCGATAGGAATGGCAGCGTATAGAACCATTGTGCCATAGGCAAGTCCAGTAAGCGTCATGAGCATCACGACCGGGGGGGTAAATGGTCCCAGTGTCAAAGCCTCTTCACCGACCCCTTGGAAAAGAACACCCACTACGGCAGGCGTCAGACCTACTGCAGCTGCTATGGGAACTACAATCGGCGCGATAATTGCTACGCCGCCTGCCATTGTTCCCAACAGCGCGGTTATAAACATTGTGGCCACCATAATACCAAGCATGGCTCTCTTCTTTGTATTAACTCCGACAGAATACATGATCCCATGTACGATAGTGTGCGCCACTTTGGTTTCCGTCAGCACCTGACCAAGTCCTCTTCCTATCATGATGATTAGGCCGACGACCGCAAGTGGCGACCCAAGAGTTTTCACTATCTCCGTGCCAATCCCATTCAAACCTTGGTGAGTTATAAGGCCCCCCAATATTACACATATAAGGGTACCAGGAACCATATCCATACCCCGATACATGATGACTATATACGCTATGAATGGCAGCAATCCCAGGAGGCCCCACCATATATTAAAATTCGGCCATACTTCCATTCGGTCAACCAGCCCTTCCTTTTTCTGATTATTATGCTACCGTAGCCAGCAGAAGCAGCGCTTTAAGTCTTTCTGGACTAACGTTCCTGGAAGAATTAAACTGTCAAAGCTGCCGCTCACGACCTCGCTTGCGCTATAAAATTCGCTTAATAACTGCCGCAAGCAACGTAGCTCATCATCTGCTTGGCATTCAATCCTTTAAGACCTAAGTCATCCAATCTTCGTGCTTCTTTGTAAAAATCGGTTCCGCACATTGCGCAACATATGTGGATAAGCGCAGAGGTAATCTTGTGTGGCAATGCAAACTGTTCCATAAGCTCTTCGATAGGAATTAGCCCGTAGGGAACGTCCTCGGTGAGATAGCGATGGTTCAGTGACGTAGGCATCTTACTGTAGGCGAAGATAGGCGCGCTTGTATTCAAATCTCGTAACGATGAGCCCTTGGCCCCCTGGTAGCCATACCACTTTGCAACCATTTCCCATAATGTTGTCAGCTTGAATCCCGGGATACGGTTAAATTGTATCCGTTCAGCTTCCAATGCATCTTGAATACTCTGGACGGCCGGTGTAAAGCATTCACGGTAAAATAACCGATCCTCCTGGTTATCAATATTGCTGAGATTAGCCATCATCAGAGTCGTATGCATCAGGGTATTAGGGTTGGAGAGGCCGGTAGTGAGAATGTTATCATATTTTGTGAATATAGGATATATTTCCTGTAATTGACTAAAGGCTTCATCGCTGTTTTCGCTAGGAAAGAAGGCAACGCCGAGATTGTGCTTATAACCTCTAACCCAAACGGACGAGGCATCTTTTTTGCGGCATGCATACATCATACAGCTAGCCTCAGCGATCCATACATGCTTAGCACAGCCATTCTGCTTAAGTACTTTTCTGAACATTATGCTTCCCCCGAAGTTAGCCGGGCAAAGCGTGATTATCTGATTTTCGCGGATATGCGGTGCGCAGAGTTTGGCGATCGTCTCAAGGGCATTGGAAGGAACGATTACAAAAACGATATCAGATGCTTTCAGCGCCTCTTCAATGTCAAAGGTGATTCTGTGAATCTTAGCAAATCCACCCTTAAGGCCGTTGCTGGGGAAAGCCTCTAGCTCTATACCCCCTTTTTCAATGACTCCAGCCAGTCCGTTTCGGAAATCCGGGAGTTCGTACAAAGTAATTTCATGCCCGCGGATGGTTAGATCGGATGCCGCCGCAAAACCGCCGTTACCCCCTCCGATAATTGTAATCTTCCGTGTTTTCATAACAAGGCCCCCTTTATTTCTGCAATTGCAGCAGTTAGCCTTGGATGTAGCAAAACTTGTGCCAATGAAAAAAGCCCCGATTCTCGCGGCTGAGTCTTTGGTCGCCCATTGGTTTTGTTCGAGATATAGGAATTTGTTCGAAAATACGAACGTATGCTTAATCGTGTAAATGGCAATAAAACAGAAAACCGCCGACGAGAGTCGACGGTTTTCTGTCATTTCAGAGAAAGGTCTTTGAGCTTGCTGTACAAGGTGGTGCGGCCGATTCCCAGTGACTTTGCCAACTCGACCATGTTCCCGCCATGTTTGGACAAATAGTACCGCAGGACTTCCCTTTCAGCAGTTTTAATGTCTTTGCCATAATCATCACCAACAATTACGCCTATTTGCTCGCACCCAGCAGTACTTTTCGGATTATCAAGACACTCAATCAGCAGTTGCTGCAGATAAGGAAAATCGCCAAGCCGCGACCGATCCGCCAACGTTACAAAACGCTCGGTAATGCTTATGAGTTCTCTGATGTTCCCTGGATAATGATATTCAAACGCCGGTTTAAAGATGTCGTGAAAGGATTTTTCGATATCCATATAAAGCGTTTGGTCAAATTGACTCAAGTAGAATTTATAAAGCTCCGGAAGATCTTCCTGCCTTTGTTTTAATGGTGGAATCGATAATCGGAGAACATTTAGACGATAATACAAATCATTGCGGAACAAACCCGCCTCAACCATCGCTTTCAAGTTGCGATTGGTAGCGACGATAAAGCGGATGTCAATCGGAATGGTTTTGTCCCCGCCGATCTTAATAATCTCCCGCTCCTGAATCACTCTCAGGATTTTCGACTGAAAATTAGGTGAAATCGAATCGATATCATCCAAAAATATTGTGCCACGGTGCGCAAGCTCGATAAGGCCCTGTTTACCTTTACTGATCGCGCCAGTAAATGAGCCAGTTTCGTATCCAAATAACTCACTTTCAATTAATGTATCCGGAATAGAGCTGCAGTTTATTGCGACAAACGGATATTGTCTGCGTCGGCTTAAGTTATGGATACTTTGCGCAAAGACTTCCTTTCCCGTGCCGGTTTCGGCAGTAATCAGAATGGTCGAATCAGTTTGAGCAAATCGTTTCGCACGGTCCACGGTTTCTCTGATTGCGCCGCTTGTGCCAATAATATCTTCAAAGGAGTATCGAGTAGCAAAGCTTTTACGCTTGATTTCTTGCCGAATTATGGCTTCGAACTCTAAAATCTTTGAGGTGTTCTCAAAGTTCAGACAGACGCCTCGAATGACATCGCCGATTTTAAGCGGAATTAAGTTCCCCATAATGTTTACGTTGTTAAACCATAGAGCAATATTGTTTTCTTGCCGTCCATCTGTGAGTACTCTGTCGACAATATCGCGGGGAAGCAGATCGTTGATACTGCGGCCGTATAGTTTATCTTGCACCGTCTTCAGTATGCTCAAAGCTGACTTATTGGCATAGCTGATCGTCCCATCATAAGAGGTAGATATAATACCATTTATAGTACCGGATAAAATGGACTTGACTTCGTTGATATATTGCTCTTCGCGCTGACTGTTTTCAGCCATCTGGATGGCATTTCTTATTGCTTCAATCATACCATCCCTTCTGTAATAGTAGAGGCTTTGCATGCCATAATTATGCGCCACGGAACATACCCTGTTATTGCCGATAACCGTATAAAAACCGCGCTCTTTAAGTAATTTAACAGTGTTTTCGATGTCGTTAACATCGTGATACCAGGCTTTATTGACTTTAATATTGAGACCGCTTTCCAATGCGCTAAAGTCAATATCATCTGGATATGGTAAGACAGTACAGGTTTTTGTATGGTTTTTGATTTGCTTATTGAGCGACAGAAAATCAACAATACTAGGCCGTATGACATAGCAGGGGATATTTAGGTATGGCTTTAATTGTTGATAATGTGTAGGCCCTAGGACCACAACCTGGGCATTAACCTTTTCCAAATGCTTTGCTACCTTGGGGCAATCGATGTTATTATAGTCAATAAATAATCCGATAATTTCTACGGACTCAAAAAGCCGTGTTTCTCTAATTTCTCGAATATAGCGTTGGAAGAATTCTGAACCACCCACCGCAATTTTCATGCAATCCCACTCTCCAATCACTATTCAACAGGCCGATGATTGAATTTTATTATAAGTATAGCACAAAAATACTGATGTTTTAGTACTGAGTGTTCGAAAATTAGAATTCATGTTCTAAAATACAAACATTAATAAGGGCGTGCTAGTTCCTGAATCAACGGCTCCGGGATGATTAATTAAAACTATTGCAATTAGAGGTGGTAAGGGCCCCGCAAGGGCCACGTAACAGCGTGGCACCAATGACGGATTATGCCCTGCGGCGCAAGTCCTGCGGACTCCTCCACTTCGCTCCGGTCTGACGGTGCGCTCGCACGGGGCGGCACAGTCAAGGACGCCGCGCTATAAAACAAAAACCAAGGCCCGCCTGGTGGCGGGCCTTTGCGTCAGTCTTTATTCATGGTTTCCAGCATTTTGCGAACCGCCTCCCGTTGCTCGGGGGACAGTTTTTTCGCGGTTTCCAGCAAGCGCATGAGTTCGGGGGCAAGGTCCTCGGAGGGTTCGGCGAAGAACCCGGCAAGGGTGACGCCCAGGACCCGACAAATGCGCTCCAGGTTTTCCAGTGAGCATTTATCGGTATTATTCTCGATTCCGGAAATGAAGCTGGCCGATACTCCCAGGGAAATAGCCACTTCCTTGGCGCTTATGCCGCGTTCCTTACGCAGTTTGCGAATCCGACCGCCGACATCGAACAGGGTAATCAACTCCAAGCGTTAACCTATAACTAAATTATACCCTGCGTCATACGCTGCAAAAGGACAATTTATCAGGCTATAGCATGATAATGCCTTGATTTATTTCGGTAATAACCGTATAATTAGTATGAGCAATTAAGTTATTACTCAATTCCGGGGATTTTCGCATCGAGGGTGACGGATGGCGACGAATTATCCTAACGATTTCGCGCGGGGTTACGATTACGTGCGGTGGCGGTACGGGGAGCTGGCGGCCGGTTTCGACCGGGCGATGCTGCTGGATTTGGCGGCCGCCCTCGCCCGGACGGACGGCGACAATGCCGAACTGGCGCGGGGGATGGCGGCCGGCCTGGCCGAGCTGGCGCAGGCGAAGAAGAACGAGGGCTGAGCGTGCGGCTCGCGCCGGTTTGGCGACGCCGGTTTCTTTGGGCTTTCTGATGTGGCAGGAAGTGATGATGAGCTGAGCGACGGGGGGATAAAGCAAAGCAGATAAAATAGAGCGGCAGTTGAAGCAGGGGGACGGCGCAGAGGTATCGCCGACGAGAATGTGGGTGGCGTTGGCGAATTTTTGCCGGGCGTTCCGCGAGACGAGCCGGGATAGGCGGAAGCGGCGGGCGCATCTGATAGAGCGCGTCCGGCCGGAGCGCCGGAGCCGGGGTTTGGCGGCCCCGCGGTTGCGGCCGCAAGGGGCGGAACAGCTAAGGGCGCCACGCTAAAACAAGAATAAGGACCGGCTCCCTGTACAGGGAATCGGTCTCTTGCGTTAGTGAGAGTTAGGCTCGCGGGTGCCCTGCTTTTTTTAGGTAGGGGCCGCTTATTTCAATCGGATTAAAAAAGGCGGCAATGTCGATGTTCAGACCTTCGGCAATGAGGTACAACATATCGAGGGAAAGGGAGGTGTTCGCCTGGGGAGCTTCTATTTTACTGATATGACTTACGCTGACTTCGATTTTTTCGGCGAGTTCTTCTTGGGTCAGGCCGCGAAGGTTGCGGTAAAAAGCAATCTTTTGGCCGATTTCCCGATATTGTTGCGTGAATTTCTTGGGTCTGCGCAAATCTGTCCACCCCCTGCGTATATTATATGGGTGGGGAAGTGCAATTACACTGCATTTAAAATGCAATAAAAATTCATTTGTTTTGCAATTAATGGTATGATATGGATAGAAAAAGGCGCTGGATGCGAGGGTGACGGATGGCGAGGAATTATCCTAACGATTTTGCGCGGGGTTACGAGTATGCGCGGCGGCGGTACGGGGAGCTGGCGGCCTGCTTTGGGCGGGCGGTGCTGCTGGATTTGGCGGCCGCCCTCGCCCGGACGGACGGCGGCAACGCCGAGTTGGCGCGGGGGATGGCGGCCGGATTCGCCGAGCAGGCGGGGGCGAACAGGGCGCCTGTAGCGCGGCGCCCCTAGACCGTCGCCGCGGCGCGAGGGTGCCCCGATGCCGGGGAGCAGCCGCGCCGCTCAGCATGAGAAATGCAAAAGCCCTAAAGCTTTAATGGCTTTAGGGCTTTTTACCGCTACGGTACGATTAGAACATGAAGCCGGCGACGAGGTAGAGGACTACGGAGAGGGCGGCGCTGAGGAGGGCGTAGGGAAGCTGGGAGGTGACGTGGTCCATGAGGTCGCAGCCGGAGGTGGAGCAGGAGAGGATGGCGGTGTCGGAGATGGGGGAGCTGTGGTCGCCGAAGATGCTGCCGCCGACGAGGGCGGCGAAGGTGAGGGGGAGATTGCCGCTGACGGCCATGGCGAGCGGGATGGCGATGGGCGACATGACGGCCATCGTGCCCATGGAGGTGCCGGTGGCGAACGAGATGACGCAGCTGATGGCGAAGATGAGCAGCGGCAGCAGCGCCGGGGTCAAGGCTTCTTTGAAGATGGAGGCGAGGTAGCCGCCGGTGCCGAGTTGTTTGACGACGTCGCCGAGGGAGAAGGCGAGCATGAGGATGGCGGCGACGGAGAGCATTCCGCCGGCGCCGGTGAAGAAGTTGCCCAGGAATTTGTCGAAGGTCATGATCCGTTTGGGCACGTACATGAGCCCGGCGACGAAGACGGCGAAGGTACAGCCCCACAGCAGGGCTTGCATGCCCGAGCCTTTGAGGAGGCTGCCTTTGCCGGTTACGTACAGGGCGACGAGGATCATGGCGAGCAGGGCGACGAGCGGCGCGACCATGTTGAGCATGCTGCTTTCCTTTTGTCCTTCGTAGGCGGCCGCGCTCTGGGTTTCGGCCGCCTGGCCGTCGGGGCCGTCTTTCGGCCGGTCGAGCAGGCCGGTGGTTATGGCGCGCTCTTCGGCGGCTTTCATCTGGCCGATATCTTTGCCGGAGAGGATGACGAGCGGCACGGAGAGGACGGCGATGAGGCAGTAGAAGTTGAAGGGTATGCTTTGGGCGAGGACGGTGGTGGCGTCCTGGACGCCCTGCGCCTGGAGCAGGCCGATCATGAAGGCGCCCCAGCCGCTGAGCGGCAGGAGGACGCAGACCGGGGTGGAGGTGGTGCGGATGATGTAGGTGAGTTTTTCGTGGGATACTTTGAAGGCGTCGGACAGGGGCCGGGCGATGGTGCCGGCGATGAGGCAGTGGAGGGTGCCGGAGGTGAAGATGAGGACGCCGATTATCCAGGAGAAGAGCTGGGCGGCTTTGCGGTCTTTGATGATGGCTTTTTTGTGGATGGCGTATTTGACGAAGCCTTGTATGCCTCCGGATTTGTTGATGAGCTGGATTATCCCGCCGATCATGAGGATGGAGAGGATTACGATGGTGTTGCCGCTGCTGGCGAATACTTTTACGAAGGAGTTCAGGGTGTCGATGATGCCTGTGAGCGGGTTGCCGGCCAGGATGGTGAAGGCCGAGTAGCAGCCGATGAAGAGGGCGATATAGACGTTGCGCGTCAGCAGGGCGAGCAGGATGGCTATGAGCGGCGGCAGTACCGATATGAAACCGAGGCTTTGCATTGTTCATCCCCCTTGTTTTGATATGTTCCCGGTAGGAAGCGGATTTTCCTTATTTTTCGTCGCCACCTCTTTTCGGGGCGGTTGCGCCCCCGAGTGTTTTATTTATATTCTGACGGCTTTGCCGAGATGGTTGTTGACGATTTCGCCTTTTTGGACGGCGATTTCGCCCCGCAGCAGGACCCATTCGATGCCGGCGGGCGGTGTGAGCGGCCGGGCGAAGTCGGCGTTGTCGCTGATGCGGTCGTAGTCGAAGATGACGATGTCGGCGTCGCTGCCGACGGCGAGGCTGCCTTTATTTATGCCGATTGTTTCCGCCGGCAGGACGGTGGTTTTGGCGATGGCTTCGTGGAGGGTGAGGAGTTTTTTCGTTTTGACGTATTGGTTGATGAGGCGCGGGAAGCTTCCCGCGGCGCGGGGGTGGCCGTAGCCGTCCACGAGGATGCCGTCGCTGGCCATGGCTGCGCGGGGATGGGCGAGGGCAATATCGACTTC
Organism: Selenomonadales bacterium; assembly: GCA_029976065.1. Lineage (GTDB taxonomy): Bacteria > Bacillota > Negativicutes > Sporomusales > UBA7701 > Anaeroselena. The sequence continues at coordinate 193,518 of JARKNV010000047.1, read as the reverse complement.
GCGGTCGCGCATGACGTGGGCGACCGCGAGCGTTTCGGGACTGGCGGCGCGGACTTCGTCGAAGATGGCTTGGGTGCAGCGTTGGCCGCGGTATTTCCCGCCGGTGATTTCGATGGCGTCGTAACCGATGCCGTAGCGTTCGAGGAAGCCGGGGTCGTAGGTCGCCGAGCCGATGCTGGTGCAGAAGGCGTTGTAGGGGTAGCAGTCCAGGCCTATGTCGAGGCCGGCCGCGCAGGCGGCGTCGACGAGGGCGAGGACTTCTTCCATTTGGCCGAAGGCGGCCATGCTGCCGATGTGCGATATTTGCACTTTGGCCTTGTGGTCCGCGGCCAGGGCGAGGAGTTCTTTGACTGCTTCCACGACGTAGCCGGCGTCGTCGCGGGCGTGGGCGGCGACGATTTTTTTATGCCCGGCGGCCACGGCGGCGAGGGCGTGCAGTTCTTTTGCGGTCGTGCCCGGCACGTAGCGCAGGCCGAAGGATACGCCGACGCAGCCGGCGGCCAGCTGGGCGTCAAGGTCGGCGGCCATTTTGCCGACGGCGTCGTCGGGGGCTGGACCGTAGTTGTCGGCGGCGTAGGGTGTGCGGATTTCGCTGTGGGCGGCGAAGAGGCCGATGTTGACCGGGAGCCCGTTGCGGTCGGCGGCCGCCAGGTAGGCGGCCGAGTCTCGGGGGCCGATGCCGCAGTTGCCGCCGATGGCCGTGGTGACGCCCATGCGCAGCATGCAGTCGAAGATTTTTACGTCGAATTTGCCGGTGGTTTCGTCGAGGGCGTCTTCGTGGATGTGCAGGTCGACGAACCCGGGGGCTACCGCCAGGCCGGCGGCGTCGATGACCCGGGCGCCGCTGAGGGGCGCGGCGGACAGGCAGGCGACCGCGCCGCGGCTGATGCCGAGGTGAAGCTGCGACTGGATGCGGTTGGCGGGGTCGATGACCAGGCCGTTGTTTATCACGGTATCGAACATGATGAACCCTCCTTTGGTGGGCAAAAAGGTTTATGCCAGTTCGCGGGCCGCTTCGCGGGCGCTTTCGGCGAGGAAGTAGTTGAGCGGGAGGTCGAGCATGGTGTAGGCTCCGGGCTGGCAGCGCCGGGCCGCCCGGGCGGCGCAGACCATTACCTGGCTGGTGGCGGCCGGGTTGTTGACGACGATGTCGCAGGCCACGCGCTGGTTGTGGGTGCGGCCCGAGAGACCCTTCCTTTCGATGTGGGCGCCGTGGCCGTGGTCTCGGAACATCGCCAGGTTTTCCGCGATGGTGACGGTGGTTTCGTCGCCGGCGAAGTAGCGGTGGGAGTGTATCTCTTGTTCGAGTTGATGGACGTCGGCTCCCGGTTCGGGAGTTATGTATACCTGGCGGCGGTGTTTGCCGTAGCCGAGGGGGTAGGTGAGGGCGACGGCGTCTTTGACGCCGGGGATGGTTCTGGCGGCGACGCTGTGGCCGAGGCTCATGCCCGGGCCGTAGTTTGTGAAGGTGTTGCCCCGGGGGATGACGATTTTTAACACGGCCCGCAGCAGCGAGTCGATGCCGGGGTCCCAGCCGGCGGCCGAGATGGCGGCGCACCCGCCGGTTTTGGCGTGTCGGTCCAGGTTTTGCTGCAGGTCGGCGATGGCTGCGCCGTGGAGGTCGAAGGCGTCGACGGTGGCGATGCCTCGCGCGAGGTAGCGGGGGGCGATTTCCGGGACTTGTAGCGTCGGGACGCAGAGGAGGGCGACGGCGAAAGGCGCGAGGTCGTCGATGCGCGCGACGATGCGTGCGCCGGTGTCGTCGTAGCGGCGGCCTGCCTGGGCGGGGTCGATGACGCCGCTTACGGCGAGGTCGGGCTCGGCTTGGGCGGCTTCCAGGGCATAGCGGCCGAGGTTGCCGAAGCCGACGATTGCCAGGGGGATTTTGGTCATTTTTACCTCCGAGAACGAAGCCGTTCAGGCTGGGTTTTATAGTACGACGGATATTATGTGCAAGTGCCGTGCCAACTTCTGGGGAGGGCGCCGGGGGCGCAGCAACCGCCGCGGGCCGGGCTGCCGCCCGAGGAGTTGGGTATAACCTGGTTGGGTGTTGGTTAAAACCAGGTTTATTTTGGCAGGGAAATTCCCGGCGGGGGCGAATGTTTTATTATTATCAGTTGGGCAGAGGGGGCCGGGGTGTGGGACTGACGACCGTTTCCTACAATGCCAAGGCGTGCCGGGATGTGTACCTGCAGCTGTCGGCGATTATTGCCGACAAGGTGAAGATCAGGAGCGTGGACTACAGCGACCTGACTCCCGACGAGAAGGTGGCCGATGATCTGGTGCTGATTACCACGCCGGTGATCAAGCACCTGGTGGTCCCGTTTATCCAGGACGGCTGCAAATATGTGATTGCCAAGCGCACGATCAATCCGCAGCGGATGAGGGCGCTGTTCGATATTCCGGCCGGCGCCGATGTGCTGGTGGTGAATGTGCTGTACGAAAGCGCCGTGGATGTGGTGCAGGAGCTGAGTACGATCGGCATTACCCATGCCAATTTTCATCCTTATGACCCGCAGCGGCCGCTGACGGGCCGGTATGCCATCGCGGTGACGCCGGGAGAGCCGCACCTTGTGCCGGAAGGGATCGAGCAGGTTATCGATATCGGCGACCGGCTGATCAGTATTGCGACGATTTCGCAGGTGCTTTACCATCTTACCGGGGAATGGGTGGACGACGACCTGATAAATTCGCGCTATATCCAGAATTACGTCAAGCTGTCGATGAGCCTGGCGGAGCAGTCCCGCTACAATGAGATGCTCCACCGCCAGATGGAGATGGTGATAACGAATTTCGAGGACGGCGTGCTGCTTACCGATAAGAATAATGTTATCACTTACCACAATTTGAAGGCGTCGGAGCTGCTCGGCAAGGATAAGTTGTTCGGCAAGCCGCTGGAGCAGGTGATCGCGTTCGATGGGGAGGACGGGAACGAGGAGAACGCTTTTGTGTCCGTCGACAGCCGTTCGTTGCACGTGACCCGCAAGAGCGTCGATCTGCCTACCGATAAGAAGACGGTGATGCTGATAATCAAGGATTTGACGAATATTCGCGATATCGACGAGCAGTTCCGCAAGCAGAAAAAGTATTCCGGTTATACCGCCAGGTATACCTTCGCCGATATCATGCACGGGAGCGGGGGGGTCGTCCAGGCGCTGATCAAGAGGGCGAAGGCGCTGGCCGAGACCGATTCGACGGTGCTGATGGTGGGCGAGAGCGGTACGGGCAAGGAGCTGTTCGCCCAGTCCATCCACAATGCTTCGGCCCGCAAGGGAAGGCCGTTTGTGGCGCTGAACTGCGCCGCGCTGTCGGAGACGCTGCTGGAGAGCGAGCTGTTCGGCTATGAGGAGGGGGCTTTCACCGGCGCGCGCAAGGGCGGGAAACGCGGTTTGCTGGAGATGGCGCATACGGGGACGGTTTTTCTCGACGAGGTGGGGGACGCGCCGCTGTCGATTCAGAAGAAGTTGCTGAGGGTGCTGCAGGAGAAGGAGATTATGCGCGTGGCCGGCGATAAGGTGATCCCGATCGATGTCCGGGTGATCGCGGCGACCAACAGGAATTTGGCGGAGCTGGTGGCCGCGCGGCAGTTCCGGGAGGATCTTTTTTACCGCCTGAATGTTTTTCCTTTGCCGATACCGAGCTTGCGCGAGCGCAAGGAGGATATCGGCGCGCTGCTGGATTTTTTCCTGCATAAGTACGCCAAGCTGCACAGGCGCGGCGTGCCCCGCCTAGACGCTCCTATCAAGGAGCTGCTCGACAATTACGGCTGGCCGGGCAATGTCCGCCAGTTGGAGAATATCGCCGAGTATATCGTTACCGTCAGCCCGTTGTCGTCCGATTTGTTTACCGATATCCTGCAGTTGCTGTCGCTAGGCGCACCGCGCGAGAAGGGCGCGCCATCGCCCGAGGAGCAAACGCCGGAGCGGCGGGCCCAGATCCGGGCGATTCTGGAGGTTTTGGCGGCGAAACGGAGCGATGAACGGCTGGGGAGGGCGGCCATCCGGCGCAGGCTGCTGGAACGCGGCGTCGAGCTTACCGAGCAGCAGGTGAAGACGCGGCTGGCTGCGTTGAAGGAGCAACAGCTCGTCGAGTCGGTTACCGGGAAGGGTACGACTATCGCCGCCGCCGGCCGGCGTTATCTGGAACTGTGCGGGGCGAGGCCGGAATAACGCCGGTCCGCCGGGAGAAGCCGGGGAACATGCCGGCGGGGCTGGCGGAGGCACGGGCGGTGGAGCGGCCGTGCCGGGAGGGGCTTGGCGGGACGGGCGGCGACGGTTGTGTTTGGGACGGCGAATTGTTATAATATATCGTGCACGGGAAAGCGGGGTGAGGCCGGTGGCCGAGGGCGTCAAGGTCGTGTCGGAGAACCGCAAGGCGCGGCACGATTATCATATTCACGAGACATACGAGGCCGGGCTGGTGCTGACGGGGACGGAGGTGAAGTCCCTGCGGGCGGGCAAGGCGAATTTGAAGGATAGCTACGCGCGGGTGGACGACGGGGAGCTGATGCTGCACAATATGCATATCAGCCCGTACGACCAGGGCAACCGCTTCAACCATGAGCCGCTGAGGACGCGCAAGCTGCTGATGCACCGCTACGAGATCAATAAGCTGATCGGCAAGACGAAGGAAAAGGGGTATACGCTGGTGCCGCTGAAGCTGTATTTCAGCCGCGGGAAGGCGAAGCTGGAGCTGGGGCTGGCGACCGGCAAGCATACGTACGATAAGCGCCAGGATATCGCGGAGCGGGATGCGAAGCGGGAGATGGACCGGGAATTCCGCGACCGGCAGAAGATGTGATTGGACGGAAAGTCATTTTTATGTTATAATAATTGGACAGAAGCATATACTTCGTTGGATGGCGCAACACCTGGCGCCCGGAGATAATTCGGGGGCGTACTGGTTTCGACAGGGGTAGTTGTGGTACAGGTAGCGAGCCGGGGTTCCATCTGCCCGTCAAGACGGTGGGTCAAAGTTAACTGCCAACGAAGAATACGCTTTAGCAGCTTAATGCTAACGTCCTGCCTACGCTCGTCCCGTGGCCTAGGACAGGGCGTCACTTAACGGGATACCTGAAGCCCAATTCTCGGAGGGCCGACTGGGAATTTTTATCGAGATAGCGCCGAAGCAGCCTGTCTGTGGGCGGTGACGGGGCGAAAGCTAAACCATAGACTGCGCTCGGAGAAACCTGTGCAGCGATGCCTTTGGACAGGGGTTCGACTCCCCTCGCCTCCACCATGTAAATCCGGAAAAGCTGAAAACCTGCGTAGTGCGCGGGTTTTTTGTTGTTTGTGGGGCGGTTGGTGGAGGGTGGGTACACCAACTAAAACCGGAAATGAAGAAATGGATTAGTATAAAAAACCGTCCCCTGGTATTTGGCTCCGGTACTTTCTGGTCTCCGGCTCAAGAACAAGTCCCAGGCGGTCGCCTTCGCCGCCGGGCTGGGATTGGTGGCTGCGCCGGAAAAAGAATGAAGCGAAAGCTAATAAAAGTATAGTGAAAACTATACTTTTTTTTATTTGCCACTATACTTTCCGCTAGTGGCTTTACTGCCATCTTTTGCTAATATTTATCTTGATAATTGATATCTCGGCAAAAGTGGATGTACAAAGTAGCGATAAAGCGAAAGTCGGTGGCGAGAATTGAAGCAGATAGAAGTCGTATTCTGTGGAAATTCGGTGTACTTTTCCGGGTTGGCGGCCAGTCTTCGTCAAGACAGCCGGCTGAGGATAGTGGAAATCGATGCCTGCCTTAAGGAGGCGACCAATGAACTCAAAATGCTGCGCCCGGAGGTGGTCGTCGCAGAAATCGTCGGCCACGGGGCTGTAGAGGCGCTGTGCCGGGAGTATCCCGGGCTCTCGGTTATCGCCGTGGAGGCGGCGACCGACAGTATGGTCATTTTCACCGGCCGAACGACGGAGCGGGCGCCGGTAAGCGAACTGGCGCGGCTGATTATAACGGGCGTGCCGGCCAACGGCGGTGCCGCAGCGGGGACGGACGAAAGACAGGGAACGGCGTGATCCTTACCGCGTAGCGCGGTCAGTCCTGTACGGAAACCAGAATAAGAGGGTGAATGGTTTGAAGAAATACATGATGTGTATGGCGAGAATGCTGTGCTGTTGGATGGTGCTCTTTGGCGCGGTTTTGTGGTTCGACGGGGCCCCGGCGCCCACGGCTCACGCCGCGGATGTCGGCGGCACGGTGGGTGATCATGAAACGCAATACTATACGGGCGACAACAACCTAACTCCCTCGCTGGCGATCAACAGCACCGCCACCGTGTACAACAGCGGCGGCAGATTGTACATTCGCGGCAACTTGACCAGCAGCGGCACGCTATACAATATCGGCACCATATATAGCAATTACGGCTATACCATAACCAATTACGGCCTAATGGAAAATACCTACGGTGCGACCTGGACGAACGACAACACCAGCAGTTTAATCAATAGCGGCACCTTCGCCAACGACTTCGGAGCCACGTTTACCAACCTCAATAACGGCACGCTGACCAACAGCGGCACGCTCGACAACAGCGGCACGCTAGAGAACAGGGGCACGCTGACCAACAGCGGCAGCCTGGAGAATAAGAGCGGCGGCGAGTTGGTCAACAGAGGCGCGCTGACCAATAACAACACGCTGACCAACAGCGGCAGCCTGACCAGCTACAGCGGCAGCATGCTGACCAACGCCAGCGGGGCTACGCTGACCAACAGCGGCAGCCTGCAATGTTACGACCTGACCAACGCCAGCGGGGCCACGCTGACCAACAACGGCACGTTGTACAATTACGGTGCCTTCACCAACAACGGCAGGGTGGACAATTACGGCACGCTGAGCAGTCACAGCCTCGCCACGCTGACCAACAACAACATTCTGGTGAATAACAGCGGTGCCGCGCTGACTAACGGCGGCAGCCTAATCAACAACGGCACGGTGACCAACGCCAGCGGCGGCACGGTGACTAACGGCGTCGGCGCCACGCTGACCAACGCCGCCGCCGGCACACTGACCAACACCGGCACGCTGGAAAACTACGGCAGCCTGATTAACGCCAGCGGCGGCACGCTGACCAACGCTGCCGCGGCCACGCTGACCAACTACAGCTCGGTGACCAACAACAGCCTCAATTTCACCAACAACGGCACCATCACCAACTCCAGCTACGAAGCCCGCAGCGACGTCACTCTGACGAATAACGGCACGCTGACAAATAACGGCACCATCACCAACAACGCCAGGCCGGTTGACGGCTTCGACGTTACCATGACCAACAACGGCACGCTGAACAACTACGGCACCATCGCCAACATCGGCAACGGAACGCTGACCAACGCCGGCGGCGGCACGCTGAACAATTACGGCACTATGACCACTGTTTACAAGATGACCAACGCCAGCGGCGGCACGCTGAATAATTACGGCACTATGACCAATGAATACATGCTGACCAACGACGGCACGCTGGCCAATAAGGGCAGCGGTACTTTGAGTTTATATTACACGGAGAATCGCGGCGGCATAACCAACGCCGGCACCGTGACCAGCGGTTACAGATTTTACAATTACGGCGGCGCCGTGACCAATAACGGTTCGTTCAGCATCGGCGGCAGGCTGTGGAACTACACGGGCGGCACCTTGACCAACAACGGGATGCTGACCAACGACGGCACCCTGAGCAACGAAAGCGGCGCTACGCTGACCAACGCCGGCACCTTTATTAATAACGACACGCTGACCAACGCCGGCACCTTTACCAATAGCGGCACGCTGACCGTCGCCAGCGGCAGACTGACAAACAACAGCACGCTGACCAACGCCAGCGGCGCCACGCTGATTAACAGCGCCACCATAGTCAATGCCAGCGGTGCCACGCTGACAAATGCCAGCGGCGCTTCGCTGACGAGCAGCGGCCTGTTGGCCAACAGCGGCAGCCTAATTAACAATGGCACGCTGGACAATGACGGCACCCTGGAAAACAGGAGCGGCGGAACGCTGACAAACAACAGCATGCTGACCACCGCCAGCGGCGCCACCCTGACTAATGCCAGCGGCGGGACGCTGACCAACAGCGGCACGCTGACGAGCAGCGGGGCTCTGACCAACAGCGGCAGCCTGACCAACAACAGCACATTGGGCAATAGCGGCACTCTGAACAATAACAGCGGCGGCACGCTGACAAACGCCGGCGGCGGCACGCTGACCAACAGCGGCGGCCTGACCAACAGCGGCAGCCTGACCAATAGCAGCTACCTGAATAATGACGGCGCCCTGGAAAATACCAGCGGCGGTACGCTGGCCAACAGCGGCAGCCTGACCAACGACGGCGGCGGTACGCTGACCAACAGCGGCGCAATTACCAACAGCAACGGCGCAGCGCTGACCAACAGCGGCAGCCTGGTCAACGCCGCCGGCGGCACGCTGACGAACGACGGCGCAATTATCAACAACAACGGCGCAGCGCTGACGAGCAGCGGCAGCCTGATTAACAACAACACCCTGGTCAACGCCAGCGGCGGCACGCTGACTAACAGCGGCAGCCTAATTAACGCCAGCGGCGGCACGCTGACCAACAGCGGCAGCCTGGAGAATAAGAGCGGTGCTACGCTGACCAACGTCAGCCTCAATTTCATCAACAGCGGCACGCTGACCAACAGCGGCAGCCTGGCCAACGCCGCCGGCGGCACGCTGACGAACGACGGCGCAATTATCAACAACAACGGCGCAGCGCTGACGAGCAGCGGCAGCCTGATTAACGCCAGCGGCGCGACGCTGGCCAACGGTAGCGGCGGCAACCTGACCAACGACGGCACGCTGACCAATAACGGCACGCTGACCAACAGCGGCGTGTTGACGAATAATAGCGCCCTGATCAATAACAGCGCGCTGACCAGCGGCGGTGCGCTGTATAACAACGGCACGCTGACGAACAACGGCCTGCTGACGGTCACCGGCGGCCTGGTTTACGGGGCGATCGTCAACAACGGCACCTTCAACGTCAGCGGCGGCAGCTTCGTCAACGCCGGCTCCAGCCTCACCATCACCAACCTCAGCGGCAGCGCCGCCTTCCGCGTCAACACCAACCTGGCCGCCGGTACCAGCGACCTCATCACCGTCACCGGTTCGGCGACGGGCAGCCACACGCTGCTGATCGCCAATTCCGGCGGGGTGGCCGGCGGCGCCCAGTCGGTCAAGGTCGTCGACCTGCCGGGCGGCAGCGACGCCACCTTCAGCGGCAGCGGCGATTTCGGCGCCTATCGCTTCTCCCTGGCCAGGGGGGCCGATATCTCCACATCGCTCAGCGGCGAAGACTACTACTTTTATACGACCGGCGAGCCGTCCGCCCTCGCCAAGACGGTCATAGGCACCACTACCTCCTTCACGACCCTTTGGTACAGCGAGATGAACGAGATACGGAAACGGATGGGCGAGCTGAGGATGGGCGGCCAGTCGGCGGACGATCTGTGGGCGCGGGCCTACGCCAGCCGCTTCACGGTGCGGCCGGCGGGGGCGGGCGGCTACCGCCAGCGGATGAACGGCCTGGAGATCGGCAAGGACAACCCGCAGAGCTTCGCGGGGGGCAAGAAGTACACGGGGTTCCTCCTCGGCTACGGCAAGGCGGACAACACCTTCGACAACGGCAGCGGCGGGACGACGGAGAGCGGCTACCTGGGGGCGTACGCGAGCTGGGTGCGGGAGAACGGGGCGTATTTCGACGTGATCGGCAAGTACAACCGGTTCAGTCCGCGCTTCTCGACGGCGAGCGACAGCGGCTCCTATAACAGCAGCGGCTTTGGCCTGTCGGCGGAGAGCGGCAAACGGTTCGAGCGGGGCGACGGCTTCTTTATCGAGCCGGCGGCCGAGCTTGCAGCGCTGTGGGCGAGCCGGGCGGCGTACACGACGGCGAACGGGCTGAAGGTGGAGGCGCCGGCGGCGACGTCGCTGCAGCTCCGCCTGGGGCTGACGGGCGGCCGCAAGTGGCAGGGGGCCGACGGGGCGGGTCGGCAACTGTACGGCAAGGTGGCGTGGGTGAACGAGTACAAGGGCGACTCCACGACGCGGGTGGACGGGGCGACGTTCGAGACGAGCGTGGAGGGCCACCAGTGGGTGGCCGGGTTCGGGTTCGTGTACGACAGCGGCAGGAGCCAGGTATATATCGACGCGGAGAAGTCGTGGGGGGCGACGGTGAGCAAGGACTGGGGCATCAACGCCGGCTGCCGGTGGAAGTATTAGGTCATGATCGGCTTGTCTGCAGCCCGGGCGGCAAAATGTACGGATAAGAGGTGGGGCTTTGTCAGCAGTAAAGAAGATGTGGATTACTGTGATTGGGGACACGATAAGTGTCCCTTTTGACAATAATAGGGTCATTGGGCTCCGGACAATAATAGGGTCACAAAAACCACCGTCGTAGCGACGGTGGTTTTGTGTGTAAACGTTTTACCCCAAAGCTTTATCGAGGTTCGATGTTTCTAGCAGCCTTGTTTAGAGCATGAGGTATATCGGCAATGATAAATTATTTGAAAATCAGGAAGGAATCTGCACTAATATGTAGAATCTATAAAAAAGGAGAAACGATGTTTACGATGATGAAATAAATCTCCTTTTGTTTTAACAATATATATGAAACGATGTTTACCATGTGGAAATGATGTTAGAACAGCCGGTATTTTTTAAGGAAGGACCGTTGGACGGCATGGTGAGGCAGGGATCGGCGCAAATAATTAAGGAGGCGAACTAGGGAACCTGGGGACATGGAAGAAAAGATGATCGATGCCTCATCCGTGGCGGCCGATGAATAAAAAGAAAGGGTGTGTCAAATGGCAAGAAAAGTTGGATCGTCGGTTTCGAGTTTGTTGTTGAAAAATGCGCAAGTTTACGCTCCTGAGTCTCTGGGGGTTCAGGACGTGCTGGTTGCGGCGGGAAAGATTATCTGCATCGGTAAAGAGCTGTCCGGTCTGCCTGTTGACGAAGAAAAGATGCAGGTGATTGACTGCGACGGCGCATTACTCACACCGGGTTTCATCGACGCGCATGTCCATATGCTGGGCGGCGGCGGCGGCGCCGGGTATGGCAGCCGTGCTCCTGAACTGACCGCGACCGAGGCGTTTATGGCCGGGACGACGACTGTTATCGGGTGCCTCGGTGTTGATACTGTAACTCGTAATGTAATGGCATTGGTAGCCAAGGCCCGGAGTTTGCGCGAGCGGTATCTGAATGTATACTGCGTGGACGGCGGCCTCGATTTGCCGATACATACATTGACCGGCAGCCTAAGAGAGGATATGTATCTTATTCCGGAAATAATCGGCGTCGGGGAGCCGGCGATTTCCGACAAGCGGTCAACTCAGCCGTCGCTCGACGATCTGCGGAAGCTTGTCGCGGACGTCCATGTGGCTGGGCGGCTGGCGGGGAAAATGGGCTTCGTGCAGTTCCATTTGGGCGATTCCCCGAGCGGAATCAAGCCCCTTCTCGATATTCTTCCCGATGTACTTATCAAGCATATCGTTCCTCTTCATTTCAACCGCAATCCTCAGGTGCTGTCGGAAGCGCCGGAATGGGCAAAAAATGGCGGCTATATCGACCTAACGGTACCTCTTTACCCGCCGGCCTATAAGCTCGGGAAATCTGTCCCGGATTCCATCGAACTTCTCAAGAGTCAAGGCGTCGACCGGAAGCTGCTGACCGTCAGCTCGGACGGAAACGGCGTTAGCACGCTGTTCGGCAAGGATTATATCCACCGTTTCCCGCTGAACATCCTTTATAATGATGTGAAGATCATGTATGAGCGGGGAATGGAGCTGGGCGAGGCCGTTTCCTACGTTACCAGCAATGTCGCCGACGCCTACGGTCTTGCCAGTAAGGGACGTATCGAGGCTGGCAAGGATGCGGACCTTGTTGTGATGGAACGGGACGGCCTGAAAATTCGCACGGTGGTATCGGCCGGGATGGTGGTTGTGGACAAAGGAACCCGTATGCCGCCCACCTACGGCATTGACGTGTGATATAGGCCGATTCCGGATGGGGTTGCGGTTGGGAAGGCACCAGGATGGTGCTTTCCCAACCGCAGACATCGGATTCAAAGAGTTTTGCGGAAAGACGAGGCGTCTGCTCAATGACACCGTACGATAATTTGTTTACACCTATCAAAATTGGCTGTTGTGAAATAAAAAACAGGTACGCAATGGCACCCATGGGACCGGCCGGTTTGGTCGACAGCGACGGCGCGTTTACCGAACGGGCAATCAACTATTACGTCGAACGCGCCCAAGGCGGCGTCGGGCTGATCGTCACCGGAATGAGTTTCGTGGAGAATGAGATCGAAAAGCACTCGGTGGCGTCGATGGCCTGCCCGACCAAGAATCCGATGATTTTTACACGGATGGCGCGGACTTTGACGGAACGGGTGCATGCGTACGACGCCAAGATTTTTCTGCAACTTTCGGCCGGCTTTGGCCGGGTGGCTAGTCGTGTTTTTCCGGGTGTAGCCCCGATAGGCCCTTCGGCGATTCCGCATAGGTGGGTCGATGGTCTGATGTGCCGGGCGTTGACGACAGCCGAGGTAAAGGCGATTATCGGCAAGCTGGTGGATTCCGCGGTTATCGCCAAGAAGGCCGGCTTTGACGGCGTAGAAATCCACGCCATGCATGAGGGATATCTGATTGACCAGTTTGCCATCGCGTATTTCAATAACCGTACTGACGAATATGGCGGCAGCCTGGAAAACCGGATCAGGTTCGCGGTGGAGATCGTCCAGGGGATCAAAAAGGCCTGCGGGAATAATTACCCGGTTGTTATGCGCTACAGCCCCAAGAGCTTCATCAAGGAACTGGGGCAGGGGGCGGTTCCCGGTGAAGCGTTTGCGGAAAAGGGTCGCGACTTGGCGGAGGGGCTGGAGGTTGCCAAACTGTTGGAGGCCGCTGGCTACGATGCCCTTGACTCCGATGTCGGCAGCTATGATTCGTGGTACTGGAGCCATCCGCCGATGTATCAGGAGAAGGGCCTGCCGCTTCCCTACAACGCGGAACTCAAAAAAGTCGTGAAGATTCCGGTTATCACCGCCGGCCGGATGGATGACCCCGCGTTCGCCAGTGCCGCCGTGGCGGAGCAAAAGACGGATATGGTCGGCCTGGGCCGGCCGCTGTTGGCTGATCCGAAAATCGTCAATAAGATTCGGACCGGGAGGCACGAAAAAGTGCGTCCGTGCCTGTCCTGTCAGGAAGCCTGCATGGGGCGGCTGAAGGATATCATGGCATTGTCTTGTGCTGTCAACCCCGCGGCCGGGCGGGAAAAGGAATACTCGCTGACTCCCGCCTTCAGGAAAAAGAAAGTGGTGGTCGTGGGCGGCGGGGTGGCAGGCTGTGAGGCCGCCCGTGTCCTTGCGGAACGCGGTCATCAGGTGGAGCTTTTCGAAAAGAGCGGCCAGTTGGGAGGTAACCTGATCCCAGGCGGCGCGCCTGATTTCAAGGAAGACGACCGGGCGCTCGTGGCCTGGTATAAGCAGGAACTGGAAAGCCTCGGCGTTGATATTCATTATTCTACAGAAGTTACCGCTGAGATGATACGCATTGGTTGCGCCGATGCGGTGATCATCGCGACAGGTTCAACGCCGAAAATGTTCAGTCTTGGCGATAACAGCAAGGTATATCCCGCGGCGGAGGTGCTGATCGGCAAGAAGGATTCCGGGATGAACGCGGTAATCGTCGGCGGCGGGCTGGTCGGGTGCGAAACGGCGCTAATGCTTGCCAGGCAGGGGAAACAGGTTACCGTGGTGGAGTTTATGGCAGACATCCTGGGTACGGGCGCGCCGCTTTGCTACGCCAACCGGCAGATGCTTGTCGATCTGCTGCGCTTCCACCTGGTGGATGTCCGGACTTCGACCAGGGCGGTCAGAGCTACCGCCACGGGGCTCATTGTTTCCAAGGACGGCGTTGAGGAAGAAATAAAGGCGGACTCGATCATCGTATCGGTCGGCTATGATGCCAACCGTGGACTTTACGACGAAATAAAAAACGACGTCGAAGAGCTGTATCTTTTGGGAGATGCACGCAAAGTCGCCAACATCATGTATGCGATCTGGGATGCGTACGAAGTGGCAAGAAACATATAGCTCGACTCACCGGTTGCTAAGGTTCCGTTCACTTATTCGGTTTTATTAGGAGTATAAGCCAGATGACATTGACTGTCGAACACATTATCGGGATAGTGGCAACTTTACTGCTGATGACGGCGGTGGGGCTTTACGCCGGGCGCAGGGTTAAATCGGCAGCCGATTTTTCATCAGGCGGTCGTAGTGTCGGCGCCCCGATTGTCGCTGGCTCGGTAATGGGGACGCTGGTAGGGGGAGCTTCGACGATCGGTACGGCACAGTTGGCCTTTCAGTTCGGCTTTTCGGCATGGTGGTTCACGCTTGGCGCCGGGATTGCCTGCGCCATCCTGGGAATCGGCATGGTGAAGCCGCTGTGGGAAAGCGCGACGGAAACCCTGCCGCAGTATCTGGCCCAAACCTACGGGCCGGACATCGGTCCGATCGCCAGCGTATTTACGTCAATCGGCATTTTCTTCAATCTGATCGCCCAGGTCTTGTCCTTCTGTGCGTTGGTTACCTCAATTTATCCTATGGAGCCAATTTTCGCGGCGCTGATCGGGCTGTTCCTGGTACTTGCCTATGTCTTGTTCGGCGGTGTTTGGGGAACCGGATTGACCGGCGTAGTTAAGCTGGTTCTGCTGTATGTCGCCATGCTGGCCTGTGGCGCCGCGGCGTTTGCGTTAGTCGGCGGCGTGGCCGGGCTAATGGCCAAATTCCCTCCATATCCGTGGTTTTCCTTATTCGGACGGGGTATTGACAAAGACTTGGCCGCAGGGTTTTCCCTCATAGTAGGAGTCCTGTCTACACAGACTTATTTTCAGGCGCTGGCTTCGGCGAGAAGCGTGAGGGAAGCCCGCAAAAGCGCGTGCATTTCCGCCTTGCTGATACCTCCGATCGGAATTGGCGGCATCCTGGTCGGGTTGTTCATGCGGGCGAATTTCCCTGGCACGGCTTCCAGCGAGGTTCTGCCGGTTTTTATCCTGACATTTTTGCCACCGGTGCTGGCCGGGGTTATCCTGGCAACTCTCCTCATCTCGGTGGTGGGTACCTGGGCCGGATTGACGCTGGGAATTTCGACGATGGTCACTAAGGATATTTATCAACGGTTTTTCTGCCGGAAAGACGACACCGGATATGTCCTGACGGTCCAACGCTCTCTTATTGTCGTTGTCTGTCTGGTGGCAATCTTGTTCGTAAATGGTAATGCCGGCAGCCTTATTCTGGGTTGGAGTTTCATGTCCATGGGCCTTCGCGGGTGCACCGTGCTTTTTCCGCTGCTGGGAGCAATGTTGTTGCCGCGTTTTGTTACGCCGAAAGGCGGCGTGGCAGCAGCGTTACTTGGGCCAACGGTTGATTTTTTCTGGAAGATAGTCTTTCCCAAAGGAATCGACCCGCTTTTCCCCGGACTATTGGCCAGCATGGTTGCGCTGCTTGCCGTCAGCTGGTTTACTGCCAAACGAGCGGAGTTGGGAGATGTGAATTAAGTAGTTGACGCACCTTTTTTATTGCCGCAATGTATGACAGCATGTTTACAATGTGCAAATGACGGGGTTGATTTGCACCGGAGCAGGGGGTGGTGTCGCGGGATTTTGGCTCCAGCGATTGTATCGGCATAATTCGTGCGGAAAGGAGAGAGACGATGTCCAAACTGACTGAAGAGCAACTTGCGGAATGCGCCCGCCTTTCGGTCGCAGCCGAGCGAGCGGTTAAATCTATGCCGCAGCTTGTGGAGAAGTATCCGGAACTGACCAGGGAAGAGGGGTACGTTATCCAGGGGATACGCGAGAAAATGGTTGTTGCCGAAGGGCACAAAGTTATCGGGTATAAGATGGGCGCCACAAGCATGGAGAAACGGCGCCAAATGGGCTCGACCATGCCGAGTTTCGGCCGACTGTTCGAATATATGATGCTGGAGGGGAACAAGCCGCTGAGCATGCGGGAACTCATCCACCCCAAGGTCGAGCCGGAGATAACGTTCGTTTTGAAGGAAGACTTGTCCGGTCCCAATATGAACAGCGCTAAAGTTATGCACGCCACGGATTATGTAATAGCTTCCCTGGAGATCATCGACAGCCGCTATCACGGATTCAAGTTCACGGGACCGGATGCGGTTGCCGACAATATATCGGGGGCGCGGTTCAAGCTCGGAAGCGTGAAGATTTCCCCGCTGGATTTGGATCTCGAGCTTTTAGGGGTCAGGATGAGCATTAACGGCGAAGACGTCGCGTTCGGGACAGGGGCGGCCGTATTGGGGCATCCTGCCAGGGCGGTGGCCGCGCTTGTGAATATGCTCCACATGACCGGCGAGAAGCTGAGGGCCGGTCAGCTAGTCATGACGGGGGCGATTACCGCCTCGCAGCCGCTCAAGGCAGGCGACAAGGTAGTGGCGGAGTTCGCTTCCCTGGGCCCGGTTACGCTTAATGTTGTCGACTGAGCAATATCTACTTCCGAAAAAAGGCAAGGATGGTGTTTGTTATGAATGAAACTAATACTGCCAATGCTATCTCCCCTTCGGGAGGCGGAGGATGGCGCAAGGAACTGACCGCAAAGCACTGGAAAACGCTTATCGCCGCATTCCTCGGCTGGGCTCTCGATATCATGGACCTGATGCTGTACTCGTTCGTTATCGTATATGTAATGAAGGATCTGCATATCAATACGACCTATGCAGGCGTTTTGGCCTCCGGCGCTTTGGTGGCGTCGGCTTTCGGCGGCATCGTTTTCGGGATTCTTGCCGACAAGTTCGGCCGCATCAGGTCCATGACCTGGAGTATTATTATGTATTCCATCGCTACGGCCCTGTGCGGTTTTTCGCAAACAGCGGTACAGTTATTTATTTTCCGTGTCTTGGTAGGGCTTGGCATGGGCGGCGAGTACGCCAGCGGCGCTTCGCTGGTGACGGAAACTTGGCCGGCTAAATACCGGGCGAGAGCCATGGCATTCGTGCAGTGCGGATTCACCATCGGTGTGTGGATGGCTGCGGTCATTTCCATGACGATCATCCCCATCTGGGGATGGCGGGCCGTGTTTTTTGTAGGCGCTCTGCCGGCGGTCATGGTCTTCTGGATCCGCCGTCATACCCCCGAATCCGAGTTGTGGGAAAAGAATCAAGAGAAAATGAAAGCGGAGAACAAGAAGTATTCCGCGGCGGCAATCTTTCGGCTGCTGTTCATCGGGCAGACCAGAAACACGCTCGTTTCCCTGCTATATATCACCTTCATCATGCTGGGATACTGGGGTCTGACAACCTGGGCGCCGGCCTATCTGGCGATGCCGGTTGAGAAGGGTGGGCGCGGACTCAGCCTGGTCCAGTCCGGCAGTGTGGTCATATTGATGAAGATGGCGTCAGTTTTGGGATACGCGTCGTTCGGGATTATCGCCGATAAGGTCGGCCTAAAACCGGCGAAAACGATCTTTATACTCGGCAATGCATTAAGCATTCCGTTATTTCTTACGGCGACCGATACAACGATGCTGACAATCGCGACTTTGGGCACAGGTTACTTTGTTGCCGTTTACGCCGGCTTCGGCCCGATGATGGCGGAGCTTTTCCCGACGGAAATCCGCGCTACGGCGTCTGGAGCGCTCTATAATATCGCGAGGGCTATCAGCGGTCTGGCGCCGGTTGCCATCGGCGGTATGGCCGCAAAGATGGGATTAGGAGCCTCGTTGTATATTGCAGCGGCATTCTATGCGATTAGCTTGGTCTTCCTGTTCTTCATGCCTCCTCTCAAGGGCGCGGAACTTAAATAGCGGCCGAAGTCGCGACAAGAAAAAAACCTGTGACCGACGGAGAGGCAGGGGACAGGGAAGACAGTATCCAGTTGCAGCAGTCTATTAAATGCAGGAGGAGTATTATGAATCGGAAAATTCGGGCAGCTATCCTTGGTCCCGGCAATATCGGGATTGACTTGATGATGAAGGTGCTGAGAAGCAAAAACCTCGAATTGGTGCTGGTGTCGGGGATCGAAAAAGAGTCACTGGGCCTCAAGATGGCAAAGGAAAGAGGCATCGACGACACTTATTTGGGGATTGACGGCATTTTGGAACGGAAGGGCGATATTGACCTTGTTTTCGACTGCACTTCGGCCTATGCGCATCTCAAACATGCGCCATTGCTGAAGGAGGCGGGGATTTTCGCCGTTGACCTTACCCCTGCCGGCGTGGGGCCTGTTGTTGTGCCGAGTATTAACCTCGATAAGGCCTTGAGCGAGGCAAACAATGTAAATATGATAACCTGCGGCGCACAGGCGTGTGTCCCTCTGGCCTATGCCGTCCAAAGGGTTACACCGGTCGATTATGCCGAGATGGTAACCGGGGCAAGCGCTTCCGCCGTCGGGCCGGCTGGCCGGTCAAACACTAACGAATTCAAGAAGACATCGAAACGGGCTTTGTTGGAAGTAGCGGGCGTGAAGACTGCCAAAGTAATTAATATTATCAATCCTGCCAAGCCGCCGGCAATAATGCGCAATACGGTTTACGCCGTCTGCGACCTCGGCAAGTTTGCGGAGATTTGCGATTCGGTCGACGACATGGTTAAGACCGTTCAGCAATATGTTCCCGGATACAGACTGAAGATTCGGCCGCAGGTTGTAGGCGATCATATCGTGATAATCAATGAGGTCGAAAGCGCGGGCGACTATTTCCCGAAATATGCAGGTAACCTCGATATTATAACAGCGGCAGCAGTAAGAGTTGCGGAAGTATACGCCGAAAAAAGATTGGGAGGAAAATAGTAATTATGGGGAAGATTCGTTTAATCGATGTTACCATGCGGGACGGAACCCATTCTATGGGTTATGATATTTCACCGCAGAAAATGGCGGCAATCGCGGCCGGGCTCGAAGATGCCGGCATCGATACAATCGAGGTCGGCCATGGAGTAGGTATCGGTGGCTCCAGTATTAATTACGGGATGCTGACGTCTCCGGACACGGATTATTATTCGGCTGTAGCCAAGGCGCTAAAAAGGGCCAAGACTGACGCGCTGGTTATTCCGGGTATCTGCATTCTCGATGAAGTTGACGCGGCAATTGACTGCGGAGTGAAAACGATTCGCGTTGCCGGGCATGTCTCGGAAATGGATTGCACCGAGCAGTATATCCGCTATTGCAGAAAGAAGCCCGGACTGGAAGTCATGGGGTTCATGATGATGTCGCATATGTCCGATATCGACAACATCGTTCTGCAGTCGAAACGCCTCGAAAGCTACGGCGTGGACGCTGTATATGTAACGGATTCGGCCGGCGCTATGCTGCCGGAGGAAGTCAAGAAAAAGATTTCGGCAATGAGAGAAGCGATCTCACTGCCTATCGGCTTCCATGGACATAACAACATGGGGTTGGCGGTCGGCAATTCGTTGGCCGCGATTGAAGCGGGGGCTACTTGTATCGACGCTGCGCTATGCGGCATGGGGGCGGCTTCCGGAAACACGCAGCTCGAAGTGCTTGCCGCGGTGCTGAAAAAAGCAGGCCATGAGACCGGGGTTGAGCTGTTTAAAGTGATGGATCTCGCGGACAATGTTTTACGACCGATAATGACTCACCCGCAGTTCATCGACAATGCCGCCCTGATGATCGGTTACGCCGGTACCTACGGCGCATTCTACTTCCATGCCAAGGAGGTCGGGGAGAAATACGATGTCGATCCGCGGGAAATCCTGCTGGAACTGGGACGGCGCGGCGCGGTCGGCGGCCAGGACGATATGATCCTGGAAGTGGGTGTGCAGTTGGCCGAAGCCAAAAAGCTGGCACGGCAGGCGGCGAAGTGAGGCCGTATGCACTCGGGGAACCTGTCGGACGTTAATAAGTTGCAACAGGAGGTGATTACTGGTGGATAAGGCTGTGATAGCGGACCTTGGCCGACAGTTGTTTGAAGCAAACGAGACAGGGGTCACTATTCTGCCGATCACGAAGACGCATCCGGAAGTTACGGTAGAAGACGCTTATAATATTCAGCAGGAACTGCTGAAGTGCCACCTTGCAGCCGGCAGACGGATAAGCGGGCGGAAAATCGGCCTGACCAGCAAGGCCATGCAGTTGCAGGCCAATGTTTTCTCGCCTGATTACGGGTTTTTGATCGACAACCGCTATTTTACCAATGGGGACGCAATTCCGGCGGGAGTCCTGATTCAGCCAAAAGTTGAGGCGGAGCTGGCGTTTGTCCTCAACAAGGATCTCGAGGGCCCCGGAGTGACGGGGAAAGACGTACTGGCCGCAACGGAATATGTCATCGCGTCGCTGGAGATCGTTGACAAGCGGTATCACGGATTCTACGGACATATCTGTGACAACGTATCCGACAACGCCTTTTTCGGAGGGTATCTGCTAGGGGATCAAATAATGTCGCCTACGAAGATGGATCTTAGCCTAATAGGCTTGGTGCTTGAGCAGAATGGTCGCCAGGTTGCAACGGGAGTTGGGGCGGCTGTGATGGGTCATCCCGCGGAGGGAGTCGCTTGGCTGGCGAACAGAATGACGGAGTTGGGTACGCCGCTGAAGGGCGGGGAACTCATTCTTTCCGGCTCGTTTATCGCGGCTGCGTATGTTCAACCCGGAGACTTTCTTAGGGCCAGGTTCAGCGGATTGGGCGATGTAGCGGTCGCATTTGAGAAGCCGCAGGAATAGGGTAATTGGGTATAGTCGCCTGAGGAAATAAAAGACTGGCGATAAGACCAAGACATTCTTGTTGTGCCTATCGCCTTTCTTTTATTTCCGCGGCGCCAAAAAAAGCCCTGGATAACTCTTTATCCAGGGAGGATTGCTATAGCGGTTCCTTAAGGTTTGAAGCCCAGCTGGATTGACAACGACAAGGCTTTGTCCATCACGTCTTTGATGATTTCGTCCTTGTCGACACGGTCGATCCGATTGGCCGGAAATGAAATGCTGATGGCTGCTACAACTTGTCCAAGATGATTTTTGACAGGTGCGGCGACACAGTACATTCCGTCTTCGAATTCGCCCTGATCAATGGCATAACCGCTAATAGCGACTTGCCGCAATTCCTTTTTGAGCTTTTTCAGGTCGGTAATGGTTTTTGTAGTACGCGGTTCGAGCTTTTTGCCCCGCATTACTTTATCGAGTTTTTCTTCGTTCAAGCCGGAGAGCAAAGCTTTCCCCACTCCGGTGCAGTAAGCCGGATTCCGTTTGCCGACGTAGGACATTAGCCTGATGGATTTACTGCTTTCGACTTTTTCAACATAAACTACTTCGCCGTCGGAGAGGACGGCCAGATGCGTCGTCTCATCGTACTTTTCCGTTAACTCGTGCAAAGCGACTTTGGCGAAAGGCCGAAGGTCGAGATTGTCTTGGATGACCTTTGCCAGCTCTAAAAGTATGAGCCCCAGGGAGTATTTTCCCGTCGGCTCGTATTGCATGATAAAGCCACTCTTTTTGAGCGTTCTCAGCAGATTGTGTGTTGTGCTATGGCTTAGGCCCAAGCCTTCGCTGATAGTAGTAAGGCCTGCGCTATTATTCGTTTGACCGATAAACTTCACTATATTTAAGGCTCTTTCAACAGATTGGATATTCTTACGGTCAGACGCATCTTCACTGTTTCTCATTTCGCTTGACTCCTTTTCCACATTGTGCACATGATTTCAATATTATTATACTCCAAAATAGATATCTTTCAATAATGGTTGTGGAGTAATATAATCAGATTTCTCATCTTTTGGAATTAGGGGGGTGATAAAAGATTAACGGGAAAAAGTTTAGGGCCGAAATGCTGAAATATTTGGTTCTGGGGTTTAACGTGTCTTTGGCAGTACAGGTAGTATTAGCGTTTGATGGGCTGACAGGCGATTATGGGGATTTAGCAATCATGTATCTCCGCCTGATTGCTGCGTTTGTGTTCGTAAATGTTGGCGTTTTGCTTGCCAAGATAATTAATGGAAATCTCTATATGTTTGAGGTAATGGCGATCATCAACAATATTGCTTTTCTTGTTGTGGATATTGGCGCCTTTTTCTACGGCATAAACGATTATGTCAGCAGTCTGGATGGGATAATCACCGCCTTGCCGTCGCTTTATTTTTTCTGGAAGGAGAGACAAGCTCAAAGCGGTTAGGGAAAAGGGAAACAGTATGTTCAAAGAAGGGATTAGATTATATGATATACCGAAACTTTGATGAGTTAACAAACACAGTACGGTCAAAATGCAGGACAAAAAGAACGGTGGCGGTTGTCGCCGCCAATGACGCCCATACGCTGGAGGCGGTTGTGCAAGCGGCGGGCAAAGACGGAATAATCGTTCCGGTGCTGTTCGGTGAAAAAGATAAGATCAAGGCGTTCTTGTTAGCTTTGGGAGCACAGCCTGCTGATTATACGATTGTGCATGCGGCGTCTGCCGAAGAGGCGGCTGTCAGTGCCTTGGAGATGGTAAACAAGGGTCAGGCGGATTTCCTTATGAAAGGCTTGATACCTACCGCCAGACTTATGCGGATATTGTTGAGCGATAAACAGTTCCGTACGGGAAGCCTGCTATCGCATTTAAGCATTATTCAAATCCCCAATTATCATAAACTGATAGGGCTAACTGATTCGGCGCTCAACGTCAGTCCCGACTTCGGACAAAAGCAGGCGATCGTTCAGAACGCCGTAACGGCCCTGACCAAGATGGGGTTTGACGCCCCGAAGGTGGCAATCTTGGCGGCGACCGAGGAAGTAACCCCCAAAATGCCGGATACCGGTGATGCCGCAGAGCTGAAAAGGTTAAACGAAACCGGCGCTTTACCTGGGTGCATAATCGAGGGCCCGGTTTCGTATGATTTGGCCTTTAGCAAAGAAGCGGCGGAGATCAAAGGGTTTAAGAGTCCGGTCTGCGGCGATGTTGATTTAATGGTGGTTCCCAACATCATAGCCGGCAATATCCTGATAAAGGCCCTAAGATATGCGGCGGGAGCAAGCAGCGCCGGGATCGTCGTCGGCGGGAGGGTGCCGGTTGTGTTGACTTCGCGGGCTGCGGAGGTGGAAGCCAAGTTTCTGCCGCTGCTGCTGGCGGCTTCGGCTACCTTGTAAGTAATGACAAGCACTGGGGGCGAGCCACATGGCGGATAAGGTATATAAGATTCTTTCGATAAATCCGGGGTCTACGTCGACGAAAATTGCCGTATATGACAACGAGCAGGAGATTTTCCGGAAAACGGTCGAGCATTCCGCTGCCGAAATCGCTGCGTTCAGGACGATGGCCGACCAGTTCCCCATGAGGAAGACAGCCATCCTGGCCTGCCTGCAGGAAGCCGGCATCCGCGTGAACGAGTTCGCGGCGGTGGCCGGCCGCGGCGGCAAGCTTCCGCCCCTCAAGCGCGGAGCTTATCTGGTGAACAAGGAGATGACGGATTTCCTGCGTTACCGCCCCATCGACGACCACGCCTCGAATCTGGGAGCCATGATCGCTTACGACATCGCTGCCCCACTCGGCATCCCGGCTTACATCTACGACGCGGTTGTTGTCGACGAGCTCGAGGAGATCGCCCGGTTTGCCGGCGTTCCCGAAATGACGCGCAAGGCCTCCTGCCATGTGCTTAACATGCGCGCGGTGGCGCTGAAAACCGCCCAAAAGCTGGGCAGGTCCATCGAAGATATGAACATTGTCGTCACCCATATGGGTGGCGGTATAACCGCGACGGTGATCAGCGGCGGGCGGATGATCGACGTTCTCACCGACGAGGAGGGTCCCTTCTCGCCGGAACGGGCCGGCCGCGTCCCCTGCCGGCAACTGGTCAACCTTTGCTTCTCCGGCAAGCACGACTGCGCTTCAGCCATTAAAAGGATGCGCGGCAATGGCGGGCTGGTCGCTTACCTGGGCACTAATAAAGCCCTCGAGGTGGAAGAAAAGATTAAGAACGGCGACGCTTACGCGCGGCAGGTGTACGAGGCCATGGCCTACCAGGTGGCCAAGGGCGTCGGCGAACTGGCCACCGTCGTGAACGGCAAGGTCGACGTCATTATCATCACCGGCGCGATAGCTTACTCCCGCATGATGACCGACTGGGTCATCGATAGGGTGAAGTTTATCGCTCCTGTGGAAGTCGTCCCCGGGGAAAACGAGCTCGAGGCATTGGCCTTAGGAACGCTCCGTGTTTTGCGGAGCGAAGAAACTGCCCGCGAGTTTGCGGCGCCGGAGTAACAGCTCTGTGAATTAAGGACTAAATTCGGCCTGAATGCAATCGGAGATACCATGCTATGTCGCAGATCGGCACCAAATCCGAAAGTAAGTATACGCTATGGACGACGGTTTTAAAATTGGCAATCGTAGCGGGTATACCTATTCTGGTTTATATTTCACTTGCCGATTCAGAACTGGGTATGCCACTGCGCCGCTTTATTTCGCTCACTGTCTGGGCGGTGCTGGCGTGGATAACCGAAATCATTCCCGGGACAATGATTGGGATCTCGTTACCCGCCCTTTATGTTATATTTGGTGTTTCTTCACCAGCCGTAGCCTTCAGCCCATGGTACGGAACCGTGCCCTGGTTGACAACCGGCGGCCTGATTGTTGGGCATATGTTGCTTGAAACGGGGCTTGCCAACCGTATCGCATATTCAACGATTTATATGATCGGCGGGTCCTTTCGACAAATTATGGCAGGCCTTATGGTGGCCGGCTTTATTCTTGCCCCGCTTGTTCCGTCTACGATAAGCAAGATGTCAATCTTCTGCGTATTTGCCATAGGCATTTGCCAGGGGCTCAATTTTCGGCCTGGAACGCCGGAAGCTGCCGCGATAATGTTAACTGCTTTTTTTAGTGTTTCTATTCCGGCGATGTGTTTTTTAACCGGAAGCGGCCATATACCGCCGGCTGTCTATATCATGCAGCAGACATCGGGGATAGAGGTTACCTGGTCGCAATATGCGATGCACAATGTTCCCGTCGGCATCGTTTATGCTTTAGCGACGTTAATTCTTGTCGGCGCGCTGTTCAAAACAGGCCACGGGGACCATCGGGAGATTATCGGCAGATGTTATCAAGCTCTGGGGCCGATGACGCGCAAGGAACAATGCGCTTCGATTTTACTGGTTATTATTCTTGGCTTGTTGGCAACCGATACGTTGCATCACCTTTCGCCTAGCTGGATTATGCTGCTTGCGGCGGCGGCGTTGTTTGTTCCGGGGATTAATCTGCTTCAACAGGATGATTTGCGTAAGATTGATTTTTTAATTGTTTTTTTTGTCTCCGGCGCGATGTCTATAGGAGCGGTGGCAGCTGACATCGGAGCCGCCCAAATGTTGGCTGATCAGCTGATGCCGCTTATAAACGGCTCCACAGTAAAGTATACCTTGGTGGCTGCTTATATGTTCGGCTGGCTTTTGCTATTCTTTGTTACACCCA
Source organism: Selenomonadales bacterium (assembly GCA_029976065.1). GTDB lineage: Bacteria > Bacillota > Negativicutes > Sporomusales > UBA7701 > Anaeroselena. The sequence continues at coordinate 168,098 of JARKNV010000047.1, read as the reverse complement.
TGACCGGTCTTTCCACTTTCGCTGGGCCGTTGAGCACCTTGGCGATGAATGTCGGCCTTGACCCGCGGCTCACGGTGTATAGTTTCATTTACGGCATGGATCAGGCTGTTTTTCCTTACCAGTACGCTTTGCTTTTGCTTGTGTTCAAAACGGGTTACGTTACCCGGCAATATCTGCTCCGGCTATTGTTGCCGAAAGTATTGGTGGGTGGTTGTGTATTGCTGCTTGTCGCTTTGCCTTATTGGGCGCTGCTAGGCTTGTGGTGATAAGGTGAACTATATGGTGCAATGTCTTTTCGGATCTGTTGCAATATTTTTTTGCCGGTGTTGCCGCTGTATTATTATCATTAAATTGGGATGAATGACCGGGAGATTGGCTTTGCTATCGGGTCGTTCGCTGCCGGGGCGGCAAGTTTTCGATGGGTGTTGCTCGGCGTCTTCCTGCATCCGCTATCCTTATTTCTGGCCGGGTTGCTTCTGGGCATGGGTTTTGGGTTGGGTTTTCCAACCTTTGCAGGCATCGTCGCCGGGCGGGTCGACGCGGAACGAAGCGGGGCGGTAGGGCTACTTGTCAGCAGCGTCGGCTATGCAGCAATATTTTGGCGGGATTGGAGCTTTCGTGTTTTTTTGTTGACAAGATGTACGCGGTAACAGTGTAAAAGAGATATTGACGGACGAGAGTCTTGCTAGCGAATAATTGTGAAATGAGGTGTTGTTTTATGGCTCACAGTGCGGATGAAATTATCGAAGCTTTTGCAATAGTGGCACCCTACTTTAACGAGGTAACAACGGAAGATATGGGAATTACCGTAATTAAGGACGGAGTGTACATCGCCTACCAAGCAGCCGAGAGTCTGAATTTTAACAGTAAAATCGGTGAACCTATTAAAGGGAAGGTCGCTTTGGACTGTTTGGCGACCGGAAGAAAGATTTTTCGCCTGATCGGGAAAGAACAGTCAGCCTACGGTATACCTTATGTGGCCTGTGCCTATCCGATCAAAGACGGGGACCGTGTCGTCGGCTGTATAACAACCACCCAGACGGCGACAACTCACGAGCGACTGTCCGTTACGGCCGAAAACCTCGCGGCTGCTTCCGAAGAAATGTCGGCGGGACTGGAGGAGGTATCCGCGCACGCCCAAGAACTTGCGTCGATCAGCAAGGAGCTTGGCGTTTACGGGAAGGAGCTGGAGGATGTATCAAGGCGGAGCAACGACATTATCTCTATCATCAAAAGTACGGCCAGTCAGACAAACCTATTGGGCCTTAACGCAACGATAGAAGCTGCCCGCGTTGGTGAAATGGGCAGGGGATTTGGCGTGGTGGCTGAAGAAGTCCGGAAACTCGCCGATGCTACATCCAAGTCAGTGGTAAGCATAAACGAAAGCCTCGAACAAATTCGCCAGGTCGCAAACGCATTCAGCAGCCGGCTTGTAGATGCCGATAATAACGTTACGCAGCAATCGAACTCGGTTCGCGAGCTTGCGACAGCCAGCCAGAATCTTGCGGAAATGGCAACACAGCTAGCAGGAATAGCACAGAATTATTTTAAGCTTACAGAAGAGTAAAGGTTCAGTACCAAAAAGATTATTTCGGACCCCCCTTTTATATTAAGTTACATGTAAAAACCAGAACGTTCCTTCAGAAATTCACGTAAAGTGTACATATCGGAAAGTTGCAATGGTTACATTTGATAATGATTCCTGAGAGGAGGTGCGGCGACAGATGCAAGAAAAGAACCCCATATTTCATGGGATTCTCCACCATGTAAATCCGGAAAATGCTGAAAACCCGCGTACTACGCGGGTTTTTGGTTGTTAGTGTTTTGGATAGGGTTCAGGTACTTCCACCGGATAGGACATGGGAAAGGTAAATGTTACAAAAGAACCGTCCCCATTGCTTGAAAGGATTCCTCCGGTGTAAAATGAAGGGACAGGTAACCTGTTTCGTTGCCAGAGATGTTTTGAGCTCTCGGGCTCGCGAAGTATAGATTAAGTAGATAGGCGGATATGTTATGAAAATTTCCAAAAACGATGCGTTGATCTGGTTTGATTTTTTTGCGCAATTGCCAGAAGAAGAGGAAGTCAATGTAAAACATGAAGAAATCATTTACTCAACTTTTGCGCAGATTGAGGCAGCAATTGATTATAGAAATGATGCGCTGATGGCGGAAATCAGAAACCTGAAAACATTGGGAAATAGAACTTTTTTTGTGGGCAATGAAAGCAAATTCCCCCAAGGCTGTCGTTCCTGTCTGTTGGGTACCGGGTTAAGCGCGATCAGGAAAACGAACAGATGCAATTTGGAGTGTAAGTTCTGTTATAATTATGGCGAACTAGGGGATATCCATCCGGTGGGCGAAGGCATGTGGGAAATCGGCGGCACGAAATTTTACGGGAAAGATATCGATTTGCTTCTATCCATTTACCAAAAACCCACCGGCATTTCCTATGTTTATTTGGAGCCTTTCATGGAAATTGAAGAATATTATCCGGTTATAAAGAAGTTTAGTGATGCTCAAATTCATCAACATCTATACACAAATGGCATTTTAGCCACGGAAGAGAAATTAAAAGCATTAGGTGAAGCCGGTCTTGACGAGATCCGTTTCAACCTGGGTGCCTCCGGGTGTTCCGACAAAGTAATTGAAAATATTGGCTTGGCGAAAAAATATATTAAAAGTGTAGGCATTGAAACTCCGATGACTCCGGAGTTTTTTGAAGCATTTTTTGCGAAAAAGCAAGCAATTTTCGAAACAAAACTCGATTTTATCAATTGTGCGGAGTTGCATTTAAATGAGAATAACATAGCCAATTATTCCGGAGAAAATATTTATATTTCCCGGCATGGCTACATATCTCCGATCTGGAGCAGGGAGTTGACTTTGAAATTCATGAAAATAGCTGATGAAGAAAACTGGGATTTAGCGGTTCATGATTGCTCGAACTACACAAAGTTTGCAAGAGGTTTAAATTTGGGCAGTAAAGCGGGTATGCTGTTCGGTGCAAGCAATTATGCCTGCGAGTTTTCTATGATTCCCTACGAAATATTTATACCAATCCTGAATGATGATAATTTCAAATTTTTACATGAAGAAGAACTGCCTGACGCTTATAAACCGGAAATTATCGATTTTTAGTTGCGACAAGCCTGCGCAGAGACACTCAATTTACATAGCGAGTGAGGGAGAGAGAAATGGCGGTAGTAAAATGCACCAAATGCGGAAGGTTTTTAATACAGAGGGAGCAATACTGAAACCGATAGGCGATGGCGGATATTTGGAATGTTGTCCTAAATGCGGTAGCACCAGTGTATGTTATGTGGACGATTTCCAAGATGACGAGGATAGAAAATGGGAGGGGTTTTAAAACAAGACAGGGGACAGTTCTATTGTTTTATAAATGAGCTATGATATAAGCAAAATAACAGGTGAATTGGCCAGGTCCGCGGAAGTGTATACGTTTTTGTATAAATGGGTTTACCCATGCATAGCGAGATAAGATCGATATAGTGTTCTAAGGTATACTTCACGATGGGATTCAGTATACCATCATTGGATATTATTCCGTGATAAGGGAATAATATCCATATTTTTTTATCGCGTCTCGCTATGCGGAGAGCACCGCAAATTACCGAGACACTCGAAGTCAAAGATATCTTCACGGGTTTAATATGCGCGCTGGTTGCGTGGCTTGTTCCCGAGCTGCGCTGCTCCGAATATATACTCTTATTCTGTTTAGAATAATACTGTCTAATTTTCACAGGGAGGTCCTTACATGAATACAGCCGCGCACAATATCCGTCTCACGTCCGCCGAAGTCGGCAGCCTCTGGATACACTATATGAATGGAAGTCTGTCTAAATGTACCATGTCATACTTCCAGGCAAGGACCAAGGACACCGAGATTAAACCGGTTCTTGGCTCCGCCTTGGCTATGGTGAATTCGCAACTGAACACCATAACGAAGCTATTTCAGCAGGAAGAATATCCTATTCCCGTCGGTTTCACCGACAAGGACGTAGTGATGGAGACGCCCCGCCTGTTCTCCGATCCGTTCCATCTGAACTACGTTCGAAACCTCGCCAAAACCAATATGGTAGCTCACGCTCTGTCCGTATCGCTGGCGACGCGGGCCGATACGCGAGCTATATTTATGGAAGCCTTAAAAGACGCCGGTGACCTGGACGAGCAGGCGACCAAAGTGATGCAATCCAAAGGTCTTGCGGTCCGTCCCCCGTATATCACCCCCCGTGGTCACGCAGAATATATGCAGAGCACCGACTTTCTGGGGAGCTTTTTCGGCCAGCAGCGAATGCTTAGTTCCATGGAAATCACCCACTTGTTCCTCAACACCCAGTCTAATGCCGTCGCTAAAGCCTTATTTATCGGCTTTTCCCAGGTTGCGCACGACGAAGTTCTCCGGGATTTATTTGTACGCGCAGCGGAGGTAGTAGATAAGCACGTCGAAATTTTCAATACCACCCTAAAAGAAAGCGGCGTCCCCGGACCCATGAGCCTGGATTCGGATATCACGGTTTCGACCAGACCGCCTTTTTCGGATAAGCTCATGCTGTACCATCTTGTAGCTCTGATGAATATGGCTCTAGGCTATTACGCCGCAGCCGTGGGAGCTAGTTTGCGGGCAGACCTGATGGCTGACTATACGCGCCTCGCAGCGGAAATCGAGAAATTCAACTGGCAGGCCATGTCGCTAATGATTGAGCGAGGTTGGGCCGAGCAGCCGCCTATGGCCCCTGATCGAAAAAAACTGGCTTATTCCGGCAAATCATCGCTTTAGACTAGACCCTTCATCGATATCATAAGGAGGTCAGAACAGTGACAACAACCGCGCATAATATTCGCGTTACCTCCTCAGAGATTGGCACTCTGTGGATTCAGTATTTGATGGACAGTCTGACCATCTGCGTCATGAAATATTTCATAGCAAAAACGGAGGATACGCAGATTAAGCCGGTTCTGCAGACTGCCCTGCAGCTTTCTCAGTCCCATGTGCAGAAGATTGAAACGCTTTTTTCTCAGGAAGGCTTCCCTGTACCCTTCGGTTTTACCGATAAGGACGTAAACGTGGGCGCGCCTCGACTTTATTCCGATCCCTTCCATCTAATCTTCATCAAAAATATGACCAAAGCAGGCATGGTTGCTTATGGTCTTGCCCTGTCTCTCTCCTCCCGCGCCGATGTCCGCCAGCATTACCTGCAGTGTTTAAAGACAAGCGCCGACCTGGACGAGCAGGCGACTCAGGTGATGCTGTCAAAAGGCTTTTACGTTCGCCCGCCCTATATCGCCGCGCCTTCCCATGCGGAATTCATCAAAGACACTGATTATCTTGGAACTTTTTTCGGGCAGCAACGGGTCTTAAACTGCATGGAAATTACCCATCTGTTCCTGAACGCCCAGTCGAATGGCTTTGAAAAGGCTTTAATCACCGGCTTTAGCCAGGTCGCCCATGATGTAGATGTTCGAAATGTGTTCAAACGTAGGGCGGAAATCTTCAACAAGCACGTCGAGGTTATGCTCGTCCACCTTAAAGAGAGCGGTATCCCCGGACCCATGAGCGTCGAGTCCGATGTCTTGAATTCTGTCGTCGCACCTTTTTCCGATAAATTGATGCTTTTCTTTGCCGGTGCCTTAAATAATATGCGCTTAGGCTATTATGCCGCAGCCGTGGGGGCCAGTCTGCGAGCTGATATCATCGCCGACTATGCACGCCTTTCGGCAGAGCTTATGAAGTTCGGATTGGAGGCCATACGGCTGCTCATTAATAAGGGCTGGGCCGAGGAGCCGCCTCTGTTCGTTGATCGCAAGGAATTGGCGACAAGCGGTAAAGGCTCATCACAATAAAAATAATGAAAACCACTAGCTACTGGTGGTTTTATTTTGAGGCGGTTCTACCGACAACCACTGAGCTTTAAACACTGTATCTGAGACAGTCTCAGGTCCGCGGCTCGCCTCCAACCTGCAAATCCGGAAAAACCGCTGTGACCGACTGGAAAAAATTTAAAGAAGCTCTCCCGGCCGCCTGCATGGCCCTCGGCCAGGGAAAAATTGTAAAAGATAACGGCCGCCGCTATCCCAGCGAGATAGTGCAGGCCGATGATAAAAGGTAGGAAAGCGACGGGCGCATAGAAAGAAGACCTGCCATGTCTGTGGCAGGTCTTCTTAGTTTTTACAGAAGGAGTGTAATTGTTGAGCCGCCTGCCAAGATTTCAAGCAGACTATTTGCTATTTATTATTTTCATCAGTTGAAGCGCGGTTGATAAAGTTATTCTTGTTTCGTGAGAATCGAGAGAAACATTTAATAACTGCTCAATTCGCTGCTTTCTAAGCTGGATGGTTTTATGGTGTAGATACATTTGCGCCCCGATTTCTTTAAAGCTCAGACCTGATAATAGTTTTTCCAGCGTTTCAAGCAAATCAGGGTATTCCATTAATGGACCGATCATTTGCGCAACATATGCATTAGCCTCATCTGACGCCGAGAATGGGGCAAGAACCTGGTAAATTCCACAATCTTCGTAATGATATATTGTTTGGGCCCGCCAAACCCGTCTGCCAATTCGTGCTGATGCTTCCGCGTTTTTTACTCTATTGGCAAAGTTTGCCCATCCGTCGGAATAATTTGCAATGCCAATACAAACTTCCACATCTGGCAGATATGTTGAAATATATTTAATGTAATCCGCGGCTGTGGCCAATTCCTTTTTCTTGCGGGTAGCGCCAGGCGAGGCGGGGCTTATGATGCCGACACCCCTGGCCATTTCCCAGGCATTGGTGCTTTCCTTCCGGTTCAGCTGGTCGACTAAAGCATCGATAATCTGCTGTCGGCGATAGAGGTTGTCTGGGTCACTTGGAAGCGTAGCGAGGGTTTCGATGTAGAGAAAAAAGAGGGAAAAATCTTTGGGAACATATATCTTGTCCCGCCAGCCCATATCGAGGATTTCGGATTCGTTGCCACCGTTTTTTTCAACAAGTTGATTGAAAAAATCGCGTTTTTTTCTTCGCTCGTAAGCTTGGTGTAAAAGATTTTCGGCTTTTTTCCGTTCACTTATATTTCGGGTGACACCGGTAAAGCCGATAATATCGCCGTCACTATTTCTGGCCACATTTACCGAGGATTCCAGCCAGATCATTTTTCGATCTTTTCGAAGCTGTTCGCACTCAATAATAACGGGGCTACCGGCTTTTGCTATTTTCAGGAATTCAGTGGCAGAGTTTTGAAAGACGACTTGCAAAAATGGCAAGGGCGCTTGGGTTATTGGCTTTTCCTCAACCTCCGCAGGGGTAAATCCCATTAATTTTTCAATCGAAGGACTGATATAGCGGATAATCATTTCAGTGTCCAACAGCCAAATAACGTCGTCGGCATTATCGGCGATAAGCCTGTATTTGCGCTCGCTTTCTTTGAGGGCAATCTGATGCCTTTCAAGATCGGCTATATATCTTTGCTCATTTTCTGTCGCATCCTTTAAGCGAATAATCATGGTATTAAATGCGTCTGAAAAATCCCCCATGAAAGCGACGCGTTGACTATAATCGCCCGAGGCAACCATACTGGTCTGCCAAGTTAGGTGGCGAAGATTGGATTGCAAAGCCTTTAATGCTCCAGGCCAATATCCCCGCAAATTCATCGCCTGGGATAAATCGCCTTCGGATAACGCAAAGGTGAATTCGCGTAATGCCAGAAGCCTTTCCATTAATTTTGCAAGCTCAGGATATTTATCCGCATATTCGCCCAGTTTTTCCGGCAGAGACTTACTTTGCAATACACGATTTATTTGCTGTATTACCTCATTAATTTCGTTCTCTAATTCCGGTTTCAAGCAAATATTCCTTTCTAAATGCAAGATTTATCCTCTGGATATTTCCGCAACGAACCGGCAAGTACGATCTCCGGTACACCAACAATCTACTTCCTTTACATTAAATCTTTCCCCCGTAAAGCTCTCTAACAGGCCGGCAATAAAGCCTTCATCGTACACGCATATCTCGTAGTCCAGTTCTGGTAATCCGGAGCAATCCAAATCCTCTGATATACTCATTACAAATTTTCCTTTTTCGTAGTCCGCCGTTTCTATGCGTAAAATACCAATACCCTTATCGGCAAGAACCGACTGCAACGTTTGCACGAAGTCGTTAAAGTCCACCGCTTCCTTTATGGCATTTTGATAAAATTGCTTTCCCGCCAAAAGCCCGGCCTCGTAAAACAGCTTATCCGCCGTTTCGGTATTGTAATTATTCTCCAGAACATCGCGAAAGCAAAACTGCATCAGGCGGTAAATTTCAGTTCTAACCAGGGGTCCCAAGTTCGGTCTGCCTTCGGCAATATCTCCCAATAAGCCCCAATTAAACTCATATTTTCGTCCCACAATACCACTCCTCTATCCCCAGATGTTACAAAAAACAATAACTGTCGAGTATTTTTCGTGATTCGCACTACTTTTCCCTGCATTATTATTAAAGAAATATTCGCCGCCACTATCCCACTAGGATAGTGGCGGCGAATATTTCTTTTTAAAGTATCACTCGCCGAGAGATTGTTGGCTAAATCGACGGATGGCATAATTATATTGGAGCTAAACCTTCAGATATTGGCGGTTCGCGTTGGCAGAACTTTTCTAAATACCACACCTGCTACCAGATGAGGTGAAGATTTATGGTTACGAAAAAATATCCTTTTGCGGATGTTGAGCCCGGCATGAAATTGGCATCCCCGATACTGAAGGAAAACGGTCAGGTCCTTCTTGCTGAGGACACGGTATTAACAGAGACCTTTATAGCAAAACTCAAACTTATGAACCTTAAATTTGTGAATATCGTGGAAAGAACCGTCGACTCCGAGGAAGCGCCTGCCGCTCCGGCAACCGCTGATGCCTTTGATGCAGTATATGACGATACGCTGCAAGTAATTGAGAATTGTTTTTCTACTATGCGCTATTTTAAGGAAGTTCCTTTGATGCAGATGAAAGAACTGGTTGACACTTCAATTAATTTGATGATTGATGCGGCGGGAGTCTTCGGTTATTTGCAAACGATACGAAAGCAGGATGATTACACTTTCCGCCATTCCATCAATGTCGCGATTATTTCCGGTATATTGGGCAAATGGATCGGGTTGTCAGGAGAAAGGTTGCGGGACTTGATTTTAGCCGCCCTATTGCACGATATCGGCAAAACGCAGATACCTCTTGAGATATTGAATAAACCGGCCAAATTGACGCAAGAGGAAATGAAGATAATGGAGGGCCATACAATTGAGGGCCATAAAATGCTGCTAGGAGAACCAAGTATTAATAAAGGCATATTATGCGGTATACTGCAGCACCATGAAAAAATAGACGGGACAGGCTATCCTTTGGGGATAAGCGGAGACCAAATCCATATTTTCGCACGAATCATCGCCGTTGCGGATATATATGACGCCATGACGTCCGACCGAATTTATCACAAAAAGCAAACTCCTTTTGCGGTGATTGAAGAAATAAAGCAAGAAACCTTCGGAAAGCTTGACCCGGTCATCTGTATGACGTTCTTGCGCAATATAATAAATTATTTTATCGGCAAAAAGGTGATACTGAGCAATGGCGCAGAGGCCGAAGTCGTTTACCACGGCGGTCATTTAGCTGCATATCCCATTGTTTTCACCCAGGACGGCAAGTTTATCGATCTGGAGGGAAACAAAAGCGTTGCCATCGTAGCAATGGCGTGATAACAAGGCGAGAATAGCGAAAGGCCGTCTGTCACGCACGGCGCAGGCAAAAAATTCGTAAGGCCGGTGCTATAGATGAAGTTGAAGCGCGAGAACCTTTCCACTCAGGAAATGGACAACATCGTCCGGATTCGCGAAAAGATCAGAGAGAGTTCCGGCCCGGAGGCCCTCCGCAGCGAGGAGCTACCTGAGCTTATGGACGGGTTGGAACTGCTGGTCGCCAGCCTGATAGCGATCCTGGAGACAAGAAGGGCGGCGCTGGCGACAATGCTTGCCGCGGTCAGGCGGGAGCGGGAAAAAGTGGAGGCGTCCCTTGATATGACCGAGTTATCTACGCCGGGTAATATCGAAAAGCTTAAAGTGCTGGAAGGGTTAATCAATGACTATTGTTTGCTGAATGAGGGGTTGCGCCGCACCCGGCGGGGCAGAAAACCTTCACAGTCCAACAGCATGAAAAACGGAAAGGAGACATTATGAGGAGCATACAACTGGTGGCTTTCCGGCTCAGCCGTGAAGAGTATGCGGTTACGATCGAAAAGGTTAGGGAGATTATCAATTATGTTCCCGTGACAAGGCTGCCCGGGACACCAGCTTATTTCGAAGACGTCATCAATGTTCGCGGGAAAATCGTGCCGGTGGTCGATTTTATGGCTAAAATGGGCCTGCCGGCAACCGACCAAGCGAAAAAACAGATTGTCATCGTGGAAACCAGGGACAAAGAGGTGGGGCTGACAGTAGATTCGGTGACGGAAGTCATCCGGACGGTGCCGGAGAATTTCGCCAGCGTGGAGACCGAGGGCAGCCGCCAGGGTCCCAGGGAGGTTTACAAATTCCAAAACCGGATTATCATACTGCTTGATATTGATCAGGTGCTGTCAACGCCGGCCCTCGCGGGCTGAAACAACGTAATGAGAGGAGATTAGAAAATGAAACGTATGACGATAGGAGCTCAGGTAAGTGCGATCTTCGGGATAACCATCGTGTTTCTGGCCGCGCTGATCGGCATGACGATTTATCAGTTCCAGGCTGCCGCCGACGCTTATCAGAATATGCTGGCCGGCCCTGTGCAGAGAACAATGGCCTTCCAGGAGTCGCGCGAAAACTATCAAAAAGGAATTGCGGAAATCCGCGGATTTCTCGGCTACGGCGACGAACGGTACGCCGAGGCCTCGCTCAACGATCTGAACCACAGCCTGGAAACGGCGAAAAAGGTAACCGCGGCGTCAACGTCGGCAAAGACCAGGCAGGAAGGTGAGAAGCTGGCGGCGGCACTGGCGGCCTACAACGAAGATATCAGGCGGATAATCGCCATGAAAAGGGCCAATGATCCGGGACTGAATGCCTTCGTGGCCACGACCCGCCAGAAAACCGAACTGATCAATACGCAGTTCGCAGCGGTTTTCGCCTCCCAGGAGGCGGCTATGCAAGAACTGGTCAATGAGCTGAACGCCAAGGAAAGCCTGGTGATGAAAATAGTCGTCGGGGCCAGCGGCGTTGGCATCATGGCGGTAATCGCCCTGCTGGTCTGGTACAGTCGCAATCTCGCCAAACGGATGAATGTCCTTCGCAGCGAAGTGATCGCAGTAAGCGAGCTCGACTTAACGAGAAAGGATGTTCACGCGACCCGCAACGACGAGATCGGCGATATCGCCGAGGCGGTGCTGGTAATGAAGAGGTCCCTGCGGGAGATTGTCGGCCAAGTAAGAAGCAGCGCCGATACGTTGGCGGCATCGAGCGAAGAACTGACGTCAACGGTCGAGGAACAGCTCAGAACTTCAGAGGTCATTGCCAATACGACGGGTGAAATTGCCGCCGGCGCGTCCCAGAACGCCAACAATATCACCGAAATCTCGGCGGTCATCGAGGAAGTAACCGCCGGGGCTGAAGAAATGAACGCCAGCGCGGCGACTATCAACCATACCACCCAACAAGCGGTGTCGGACGCGCGGCAGGGGATGCAACTTATCAAACGGGTCGTGGCCCAAAACGAGACGATCGAGAAATCGATGCAGGACATCACCGAGGTGGCCAACGCCCTGGTGAAAGGGTCGACAGAAATCCAGGAAATTGTTACTGTTATCAGCAGCATCGCCGGCCAAACCAACCTGCTGGCCCTCAACGCCGCCATCGAGGCCGCCCGGGCCGGTGAGGCGGGCAAAGGGTTCGCAGTGGTGGCGGAAGAGGTGCGCAAGCTGGCTGAGCAGAGCGCCGAGGCGACCCGCCATATCGGCGAAATTATCCGCAAGATGACCGCCGATATCGGATTCTCGGTGAATGTGGTCGGCAAGGCCAACGTCGAGGTCGAGGCCGGCAAGGCAGCGGCGGCGGATACGGAGCAAGGCTTCAACGATATCGTGGAAAAGCTCGGCCAGGTCCAGGACGGCATGGAGCAGATTACCAAGGCGGTCGAGGAGACGGCCAAAGGGATGCAGTCGGTCGTATCGAATGTGCAGAATATCAGCGCGGTGGCCCAGCAGACCGGCGCAAGTTCTCAGACGATGGCAGCCGCCTCGGAAGAGCAAAATGCCAGTATGAACGAGGTGTCCGGCAGCGCGGAGGCGCTGGCGAAAATGGCAACCGAACTCAACGAGGCCATCCGCAAATTCAGAGTTTAGCTGTTCGATGCGATAGAGCAGCAGGGGGTTGTCAAAACCTAAAAATCAGTTTTTTAGAGGTTACCAATGGCAGCAGGTTTTGCGGTTCAATTTATTGAATAAATACCTGATATTACATAAAACAGGAGGAAACAAGATGAACGAAGACTTTAAAGGAACCAAGACTGAGGCCAATCTGATGGCAGCTTTCGCCGGCGAATCTATGGCGAGAAATAAGTATACATACTTTGCCGGCATCGCCAAGAAAGAAGGATATGAATCTATGGCCGCGACTTTTTTGGAAACGGCCGATAACGAGGCCGCCCACGCCAAAATTTGGTTCAACCTTCTAAAAGGTATCGGCGACACCCCCACCAATTTGAAGAAAGCCGCCGAGGGAGAAAACGAAGAATGGACAAGCATGTATAAGGAGTTTGCCGAAACAGCAGAAGCGGAAGGTTTTACGGAAATCGCCGCGTTGTTTAGGCGGGTAGGTGCTATAGAAAAAAGACATGAGGAACGTTATAAGGCTCTTCTTAAAGATGTTGAAACCGCGACCGTCTTTTCCCGGGAAAACAAACACACATGGCAATGCCGCGTATGCGGGCATCGCCATGAAGGCGCAACCGCACCGCAGGTATGTCCTACCTGCAGACATCCCCAGGCATTCTTCGAAATAGCCATCAGCAACTATTAAAAAAGCCATAACACTAGAAAAGAGCCGGGCACAAGGTAATTCCTTGCCGCCCGGCTCTTTCCTTTTTATTCAAGCGCCAGGCGGCAGGAAGGGGTGGCGGGTGGCGGCAGGCCGGAATTACGACCGGGTGATGGCCAATGTGGCGGTGCCAGGATCGCCGTGTTGATTTGCCGGGGTAGCTGACGGCAAGACCAGCGGACAGGAGCTGGGGGATACGAGAGTCAGCTTCTTGTCGAATATTTCCTTACCGGCAACGCAAACTATATTGTATTGGCTATTTTTGCGAGTTACAGAAGATTTTAGGCTGGGAAGATGTTAAACCCATAATATACGGAGGAGGCGGAGACGTGTTTCTGGCCGTATCCGGCATTTCGCAGGGGGTTGAAGTTCAAAAAATGCTTACTGCCGCTCATGTTGAAGAATGGCTCCAGCATGACTTGTTTCAGATTAAATGGTGGCTCCTGCTGGCGCTGACCATCCTCGTTTTCTGGGTCTGGTGGCGACAACTCGATAAAGCTCGGCTGCCGGAGGTCGTTTTGTATGCCGTGTTAATGACGATAGTGATGATGGGCGTGGACGAGTACGGGGAGGAACTTGTCTTATGGGATTACCCCATTGATATATTGCCGATATTCCCGGTTATAACAGCTTTTAATTTATGGATTCCGCCTTTGGCTTTTTCGCTTGTTTATCAGAACTTCCCCACCTGGAAAAGCTTCACCCGGCTTATCGTTCTGGGAGCCGCCGCGGTAGCTTTTGTCGTCGAACCGGCGATGGCTCTGGGTGGTTATTATCAGTTGCTCAAATGGCAATATTATTGTAACTTCCCGATATACATCGTTGTTGCCTTGATTATCCGCTGGGCGGTGGTTAAAATATTGGCTATTTCCGAAAAAGCAAATAAGCGACGTATCGTCTAAGGAGGAACGCACATTGGTTGGTGCAGGGACGGCGGTAACGGCGGAGCTCCAGCTGTTGCTTACCGACATGCGGATCGACGAATGGCTGCAAGAAGACGTGTTTCATTTCCGGTGGTGGCTTTTGTTAGGCTTGTTTGCCTTTTCTATTTGTATCTGGTGGAAACTGGCCGATAAAAAACGGCTGCCCGAGATCGTTTTATATATGGGAATTACGACGATAATAACCCTGGTACTGGATGAATTCGGCGAAGAGCTGACTTTGTGGGATTATCCGACAGATATTTTTCCGATATTTCCGCCGCTGACGGCTATAGACTTAGCCACCCTGCCGATGATTTATTCGCTGGTTTACCAGTACTTCGGATCATGGAGAAGCTTTTCGTTGGCAACCATAGTAATGGCAACAATATTTTGTTTCGTTTTTGAGCCAATACTGGTCTGGGGCGACTTCTATCAGTTGCTGAAGTGGCGGTACTATTACGGGTTCCCGATTTATATCGCCATGGCGCTATTTATCCGCTGGATGGTGGTCAACATCTACACCGTTGCCAAGAAAGCCAACTAGTTCCGCAGAGTGCCATTTTTCAGTAGGGCATGCCGAAATTGGGAAAAGCGGAAAATCCATGCTAGGAGCATAATATTGCCGATGCGGCAAGGTTGTGCTCCTTTTCATATGCGGCTTCATATGCAGCAATATTATGCTCACGGGAGAGTTATCGGAGTCTGTCGGACCGGCAGGCTTATGACAAAAATTCGAAAAACTGCGAAAAGTCAAGAAATGCGCATATATAGTTAACTGTTGACAGTTAACACAAACAGACGGTCAGATGTGCGGTTAGGCGTACTGGTTGTTACTCATTTATAATTAATAATGATGGAGGGATAACATGGAAAAATTGGCACGGCCGATAAATTTAAAGGACCAGGTGGTTAGCGCTCTCCGCAAAAGCATTATTGCCGGAGAATTGAAGGCGGGCGAACAGATCGTGGAGGCCAAGCTGGCTGCCGAAATGGGAATCAGCAGGGGACCTATCCGGGAGGCCATCGGTATTCTGGAGGGAGAAGGGTTCCTGACACGGGCGGACGGATCTTTGACCGTTACCACCCTTACCCGCAAGGATATTTATGAGATTTATTCCCTCCGCAGCGTTATCGAAGGCCTGGCCGCCCGCATCGCCGTAGAAAAGTTTACGCCTCGTGATATTGAGTATATGGAAAAGGTCCTTTGGGAAATCGCCAGGATCGATCCGATGGTCGACGGTACGGTTACGGTGAGAAGCAGTCTGGCGATCCACCGTTTTATCATGGACAAGGCGGACCATAAAAGGTTGCTGGATTTGTGGCTGAATCTCAATATGCAGCTGAAAATGCTGGCGTCGATGGTGATGATGCACGATACGATCACGGATACTTTTTCGAAACATACGAGGCTGATCGAGGCGCTCAAAAGCGGCGATCCGGACGTCGCCGAGCAGGCCATGAGGAACCATATCATGGATTCCTGGCGGATTGTCGAAAAGCAGTTGAGGAATACGTCGCTGTAATTGTTGGCATTTTGCCGAGAAGGGAAGGGGCTAAATGGCTACCAAAGCATGTTTCGTTATTGACAGCAAGGATAACGTGGGGACTATTCTGCAACCGGACCTCGAAAAAGCAGCAAGAGTCGAGTGCGAGGTCGGTGGACGGCCTAGCGTTGTTGAGCTTAAGGATAAGGTGCCCTACGGTCACAAGATTGCCGTGAAGCCGATAGCGAAGGGCGAGCGGGTGCTCAAGTACGGGTTGGCTATCGGTCTGGCGACCAGAGATATTATGCCTGGCGAGCATGTTCATGTCCATAATATCGAAAGCACGAGAGGCCGCGGCGATTTGGCGAAGGGGAGGCAATAGGCGTGGATAAGTTCTGGGGCTATTTGAACCCGGACGGAAGTGTCGGGGCAAGGAACCATCTTTTGATTCTTTCCAGTACCCTTTATGCCAACGGCGCCGTAGAAAGGGTGGCAAGGTCGGTATTCGGGGCAATTCCCATAATTCACCCGCTGGGGAGAGCGCAAACAAGGTCGGATATACGGTTCACTTTCAGGACGCTGGTGGGCACAGCGAAGAATCCCAATGTCGGCGGGGTCGTGGTTCTTGACCACTTCCGCGAGGAAGGGTGCACCGCGGACGAGATCGTCGCGGAGGTGGCGAAGACGGGCAAGCCGGTCGAGATGGTGAATCTTCGCAATTGCGGCGGGACATTGGAGGCGACGAATGCGGCGATCCGCATTGCGATGGCGATCGCCAGGAAGATTTCGTTGCGGCGGCGGGAAGAGGTGCCGCTGTCGAAACTGCTGTTCGGATTGAATTGCGGGACATCAGATACGACTTCGGGACTGAGTTCCAACCCTGCTTTGGGGCATTGTTCGGATATGATCGTGGCCCAAGGCGGACGGTCGATCCTGGCGGAGCTCACGGAGCTCATGGGGGCCGAGGAGTGGCTGGCGGCCAAAGCGGTGAATAAGGAAGTGGCCGGCAAGATCTGGAAGGTGATCGGCGATTTTGAACAACGCATTCTGCAAACCGGCGAGGATATCAGGGGGACAAATCCGACCGGCGATAACATCGCCGGCGGCTTAAGCACGATTGAGGAAAAGTCGCTGGGCGCGGCCAAAAAGAGTGGCAACGCCACGATTCAGGGAGTCGTCGATTGGGCGGAGAATCCGCCGGGAACGCCCGGAGTTTATCTTATGGCCACTCCCGGGCACGGGGCCGAGTCGATCACCGGTATAGCGGCCGGCGGCGCCCAGGTGCTGGTGTTTTCCACCGGCGGCGGGCATACGATTTCCCATCCGATCATGCCGACGCTCAAGGTGACCGGCAATCCGTTTTCCGCCCGGTTCATGGCGGATACTCTGGATCTGGATCTCAGCGATATTCTGGAAGGGCGCCTGGGTCTTGAAGAGGCGGGGCGGCTGATTTTGCGGGAAGTGATCGAGACCGCTTCCGGGAAGCTGACGAAGTCGGAGCTGCTGCTCGAACACAATACCGGGTTCGCAATTCATCGTATCGGCATGAGTACCTGATAGGGAAGGCTGCTCCCCAACCGACGCAATAATCGTGTTTTCGCCGCAGGTCGATACTCCACGGGTGAGCCGGGAAATAAGAACGAGGAGGAATCGGTATGTTCGGTTTTAGAAACGTGCGGGTCATCTTATTGGCGGCGGTTGCATTGCTACTTGTGCTGGCGGTGGGTTGCGGCCAGTCGCAAAAGCCGCAGGCGGGAAAAGCGGAGAATTATCCGGCCAAAGCAATCACGATTATCGTTCCGTATGATCCGGGCGGAGGCAGCGATTTGGTGGCGAGGATTCTTGACAAGTATGTCAAGGAGGAGTTCGGGAATAACCTTACTTTCGTTTATAAGCCGGGCGCGGGCGGGGCGGTCGGCACGACGGAGATGGCCAAGGCGCCGAAAGACGGCTATACGATCGGCACGGTGAATGTGCCGCAAATCGTGCTCCAGTCGTTGAGCGGGTCGGGTGCTTTTACGGTCGACAGTTTCGAGTATATCTGCCAGACCGCAAGCGATCCGCAGGTTTTTGTCACCCCGAAGAACAGCCCCTATACCGATCTTGAAAAGTTCATCGCGGCCGCCAAGGCTAACCCCGGCAAGCTGACCGTCGGCATTCCGGGGGCGATGGGCGACGGACAGATCGCCGCGTATATGTTGATGGATAAAGCGGGCATCAAGGTGACCGTCGTCCCGCTCAAGGGCGGGTCGGATCTTCTTGCGTCGCTGCTCGGGAATCACGTGAACGCCGGGTTCGCCAATATCGGCGTCATCAAGTCCGAGCAGGAAAAGTTGAATCTTCTGGGCGTAACGTATAAGGAAAAGCATCCGTTCCTCCCCAACACGCCCACTTTTAAAGAGAAGGGGTATGACATTCAGAGCTTCATCGGCCGGCTGTTCGTAGCGCCCAAGGGCGTGTCGCCGGAGCAGATAAAAAGGCTCGAGAAGGGCTTTAAGAATATTTTTGACAAACCCGCTTTCCAAGAAGATATGAAGAAGGCCAACTTCAGCACCGATTGGCTTGCCGGCGGGGATGTGAAGGCTTATCTGCTCAACTACGACAAAGAGGCAAAGGCTTTGCTGGATAAGTATCACAAGAAGTAGGCGCAGCGGAAAGAGAAGGGGCGATAGGGGACGGCCCCTATCGCCTCACTTGGCAGGGTGGTGAAGGGATGGAAACGAGTGTTGTTGATCTCATAATCGCCGGGTTTGCAAATTGTCTGGCGCCGTATCATTTGTTGCTCATGGCGGCGGGCGTGGCCGGCGGAATAATCGCCGGCGCTTTGCCGGGCATTACCGCGACAATGGCCGTGGCCCTCCTGGTGCCGATAACTTTCGTGATGGAGCCGGCGTCCGGGCTTGTACTGCTGGGAGCGATATGGTCGGGGGCGGTTTACGGCGGGTCGAATGCGGCGATCCTCCTCAATATTCCCGGGACGCCGTCGTCGATCGCGACGACTTTCGACGGTTATCCGATGACGAGAAAGGGCGAGGCCGACGTAGCGCTGCTGACAAGCCTGATCGGCTCGGCAATCGGCGGGGTTGTAGGGGTTCTCGTTTTATTGACGCTGTTCGCGCCGTTGGCCGAGGTGTCGCTGAAGTTCGGTAAACCCGAGTATTTCTGGCTGTGTATTTTCGGGCTTACGACGATAAGCGCCATGTCGTCCGGCAATGTGATAAAGGGCTTGGCCGGCGGGGCGATCGGCCTTTTGATCGGCACGATCGGTCTCGACCCGGCTGCGGGAGTGCCGCGCTTCACTTTCGGCTATCAGCCGTTGGTCCAGGGGGTTCAGCTCGTTCCCGCGCTGATCGGTTTTTTCGCTTTTTCCCAGGTTCTCAGCCTGACGGAGTCCAATGAGCGGTTCATCGCGTCGTATAGGCAGACGGCCGGCCTGATAAAGAAGACGGTGGCCGCCCTGAAGGCAAAATGTGCCGCTATCTTGGTCCGCTCGTCGATTATCGGCACGTTCATCGGGATGCTTCCCGGCGCAGGCGGGCCGATAGCTTCGATAATCGCCTATAACGAGGCCCGCCGCTGGGATAAGGATCAGGATAAGTACGGGAAGGGGGCAATCGAGGGCGTTGCCGCTTCGGAATCGGCTAACAACGCGGTAATCGGCGGCTCGCTCATTCCGATGATGGGTCTGGGGATACCGGGATGCCCCGTGGCCGCGGTTGTTATGGGCGGGCTTCTGGCCCACGGGATAATTCCGGGGTCAAAGCTGCTGGTCGAGAGCGGCGAGGTCGCTTACACGTTCATAACATCGCTGTTGGTCGTCAATTTCGTCATGATCGTGGTCGGCTACTTTATGTTGCGGCTGGCCGCCAATATTCTCCGCGTTCCGGCTTATTATGTGGGGCCCATCGTTCTGGCGCTGTCGAGCATCGGTTCCTATGCTTTGAGCAATAGCATTCTGGATGTCACGGTGATGATGTTATGCGGGATTCTGGCTTATTTGTGCTCGAAGGTGGGGATCGACCCCGGGCCGATTTCGCTTGGGCTGGTGCTCGGCCCGATCGCCGAGGATGCGCTCACCACTTCTCTGGTGATGGCGAAAGCCACGGGGTCGGTGGTACAGGTCCTCTTTTTGAGCCCGTTGTCGATCGTCCTTATTCTGCTCAGCATCCTGTCGGCGTTTTCGCCGTTGTTGATTGCCAAGGTAAAAAGTCGGACGACGGGGGGAGATAATGTTGGCACCCCTAACTGCTAACGCGTTTTTGAGCGCAAGTCTCTTGATCGTGTGCGGTATTTTTCTGGTAGAAACAAACAAGCTCAGTTATCCGTCGAATGTATTCCCCTATCTTTTGGTTGCCGTGATCGCTTTGTTTGCCGTCGTGATACTGGGGCAGGCCGTAATCGCGAAAGGACGCGGCGGCAGCGGCGGGGAGGTGCGGATAGGAAACCCCGGAAGAGTAGCGACAATCGTCGTAACCAGTTTGATTTATATAGCCGTGGTCGAGGAAATCGGCTACTATTTTACGACAGGTATTTACCTGTTGGTATTGGCCGCTGTTCTTCCCCCCAAGGAAATGCCTCTGCGGAAGAAGGCGTTCAACGCGGTAATATTGGCTATCGTGGTCATTCTCCTGATTTTTGGCGTTTTTGATGTCGCCTTGCAGGTGCCGACGCCCAAAGGGATGTTCTTTTGATGCTGACGGCTCGTCCACCCAAACCCGGCATGGAGCGGTAAGCCCGGGCCGGTAATAGGCATGCCATTTGCCGAGAAAACCCCCTTCCCTTGGCGACGAAGGTCCATGGGATGGGGGTTTAACATTTGTTTTGGGACTGCCTCAACCAATAATGAAATAGGATTTAAGTATTACGATTCCCAATAATATGAAATTTGCGCCGGCCGCCAGGAAAAGTTGAAGGGCTTATTGAAGTAAACCAGCCAGGGGGCAATTCGGTCTATGGCTTGGCATAGATTATGCATATTAAGAAGGTATAGTAAGCCATGAGGATTGGTGGTGGCGTGATGAAGGCTGCTGATATCATGAGCTCATTTACACCTGTTTTGCTGACGGAATTATTTGAATTACCTTCCTTGGCCGATTTGCCGGCGGGCATCGACTTCGTGCCGGTCGTCGACAGCGAGCGGCGGTTTATTGGCACTGTCGATCTGGCAACTTTTTGCAGCGACAGGAACGGCGCCGCCGTTGACGACGCAGATATTCAGTTTCGTATCAGCCAGCAGATCCCTTGCATCGCGGCGGATTCGGACGTCGATTCCCTGCCGCGCGGCCTCACTAGGGCGGTGGTTGTCGACAGCTCCGGAGAGGTCGTCGGCGTGATCGGAACCGGCGGCCTGCTCGCTTGTCTGCGGAAAAGCCTGTCCGAATTCAAGCAACGGTTTTTCGCCGTTATAAATTCCGTCCAGAGCGGCATCCTGGCGGTGGACGACAACGGGATCATCATTCTGGTCAATAAGGCCGGCGAGGAGCTGCTGGGCATTGGCCGGGCCGCGATGGTCGGCCGTCCCGTGGCGGCAGTCATTCCCAACACGGTTATGCCGACCATTCTCAAAACGAAAAAGACGCTGATCGGGCGGAAGGTTGAAATTAACGGCATCGCCCTAATGGCCAACTACGCCCCGATCATCGTGCAGGGTCAGCTCAAGGGGGCCGTATCGGTCTTCCAGGATATTTCGATTGTGGATAAGATGTCCAACGAGCTAAGCAATGTCAAGAGCCTGATCAAGGAGCTGGAAGCGATCATCGATTCGTCGTATGACGGCATCTGGATCACCGACGGACAGGGCAACGTCCTGCGGGTCAACAGGGCCTACGAGCGGATTACCGGCATCAAGTTCAGCGAAGTCAAGGGACGGAACATGCAGGAGCTTGTCGATAAGGGCTATTTCGATCAATCGGTAACGCTGCTGGTCATGAAGGAGAAGAAGAGCATAACAATCAACCAGTTGGCGAACAAGGACCGGCGAATACTGGTCACCGGCAATCCGGTGTTCAATGAGCGGGGCGAATTGTCGCGGGTGGTGACCAACGTGCGGGATGTTACCGAACTGGTCAATCTGCAGGACCAACTGGCCAGGACGAAGGAGCAGACCCTGAAGTACAAGACCGAGCTGTCGCACCTGCGGTCACAGCATATCAAGGACGACGAGATCGTGTACCGGAGCCCGCCGATGGCCCGCGCTTTCGAGCTGGCGCTGAAAATCGCCGAGGTCGACTCGACCGTGCTAATTACCGGCGAGTCGGGGACAGGCAAAGACGTGATCGCGAAATTCATTCACCGGCACGGCAAGGGCATTGCCGCCCCGTTCATAAAAATCAACTGTGCCGCCATCCCCGACCAGTTGCTCGAATCCGAACTGTTCGGTTATGAAGGGGGAGCTTTTTCGGGGGCCAGAAGGGAAGGCAAGCCCGGCTTGTTTGAACTGGCCAACAAGGGGACACTGTTCCTCGACGAAGTGGGCGACATGCCGCTGCTGGTGCAGCCCAAACTGCTGAGGGCCATTCAGGAAAAGGAAGTGATCAGGGTCGGCGGGACCGAGGCGCGCAAGGTGAAGGTGCGGATCATTGCCGCTACCAACCGGGATATGGCGGCGATGGTCAAGTCGGGCCATTTCCGCCAGGATCTTTATTACCGGCTCATGGTGGTGCCGGTCCATCTGCCGCCCCTCAGGGAGCGGAAGGAGGAGGTGCCGCTGCTCATCAAGCATTTCATCGACCGGATCAACAAACAGTATAAGTATTCCAAGCGGCTGTCGCCGGAGGTGGTGCAGCGGCTGGTCGATTACTCCTGGCCGGGCAACGTCCGGGAATTGGAGAACGTGCTTGAGCGCATGATGGTTACGGCCAGCGACGATGAACTGACCTTGGAGTTGCTGCCTGAAGACATCGGCAGGAAGACCTTTTTGCCCAAGAGTGGCACGAAGCTCAAAACGGCTGTGGAACAGACGGAGGCCTACATGCTCGCCGAAGCGTACCGCGAGCACCCGTCCTGGCCCAAAGTGGCGGAGATTCTCGGCGTAGACCGCGCGACGGTTTTTCGCAAAGCCGCCAAGTATCGGTTGCTGAAAGGGAGCAACGGGTAGTCGCAAAGCTGCCGCTGTCACGTTTTTGCGACTTTGCCTTGCTGCCGAGGGGTTGTCAGTGATTTAGTCATTATAATATCTCAAAACTGCGATAAGCCTACTTTGCTGAAAGCCTTGAGAAATCAAGGCTTTCACGTTTTGGCACGCTGTGTGCAAAGTAAAGTGGCGCCGGCAATATTATGTTCAGCATATGAAGAGATGGAGGGAAGGGGAGGATTATTATGGATTTTGTTGTCGCCGCGGGCCTAACCGTGGGGCTGTTGGCCGGACTCTGGACGTACGTGAGCCTTGCCGGGAGCATGGTTACTTGGGCGGCGTTTCTTTCGTGGGCCAGTTTTTATGCCGTCGGCGGAAAATTGCCGGGCCTGAAAATGGCTTTATGCGCGAACGTCAGCGGGGCAATATGGGGGTTCCTCATTTTGCAGGGGGCGACATTCCTTGCGCCCGCTATCGGGCAAACAGCCGCATTCAGCCTGGCGGTCGCGGTTGGCGCGGCCTTTATGTGCTGGCAGGCGAAAATACCCTGTTTGGGCTTTATTCCCGGGGCGTTTTTGGGGTGCGCGGGATTCTTCGGGACGAACTTCAACTTGCCGGCCGTTTTAATCGCGCTGGTACTGGGGGCAGTTTGCGGCTACCTGTCCGAGTGGGCGGCGTTACGCATCGTGAAAAAGGCGGACACTCAAAACATCAAAGCGTGACGCAAGTTTCTCTGGCGGCCTTGAAGACGGGCGCTGGCCGCGGGACATGCCGGCAGGAGTCCAAAAGCAGTAGTTGCAAAACTGCGAGTGATGCGCTTTTGCGACTGCGTATTGCCGCCAAGCGATTGCCGTCGGAGAATTGCCCGCCTATCGCAATTTTGCGTCTAACTGGAAATAGGTGGTAGGGTGAAAGGGCGAACGAGCCCCGGCGTTTCCGTTTTGGCACGTTATATGCAATATTGAGGTTTCGTAATATTTCGTGACCGGGAGGTGAATTTTCAGGCGCTGCGGGCGCCGCGGGCAATTTCGGGTTGCCCGATTTGCCCGGCCGCTACTTTCTTCACGGCCGCCAGGCAGGCGGCGGGAGGAAGGAAGCATCCGAAATAAAAGGAGGTATAAGTGTGAAGGTATATGTATTGGACAACGGCTGGCTGGAATGCGACGCAAACTGGATGGTAGGCAATTCGACCCTGGCCACTCTTCAACAAAAGGAATGTCAGCATAAGTGGATAAAAATCCCGGTTTATGCGGTGCTCATCGACCATCCGGACGGCAAGATCCTGTACGATCTCGGCTGTCACCCGGATGCGATGAACGGCTACTGGCCGGCGGGGCTGGTAAGCGTGTTCCCGTACTATCGCAACGACAACCAGGATTTTGTCAAGCAGCTGGCCTTGACCGGCACGAAACCCGCCGACGTCAAGACGTTGGTAATGTCCCATCTGCATCTTGATCACGCCGGCCACATGCACCTGTTCGAGCATGCCGACGTGTATGTGCACCGCAAGGATTTCGAATACGGGCAAACCCTCGTGCATTTGTCGCCCAACCCGGCCAACCACGGCGCATACGTAAAGGCCGACCTTGAAGTCCCCGTCAAGCAGTATCATCTGGTCGAGGAGGATTTTGAACTGGTTCCCGGTGTTGAAGTGATAACCCTGCCTGGCCATACCCCCGGGGTTCTGGGAGTTATCGTTCACCTGGAAAAGGAGGGGACGCTCATCTTCCCGCAGGATGCCCTTTACACCAGGGAAAACTATGGGCCGCCGGCCAAAGTTTCCGGGATCGTCTACGACAGTCTGGAATTTTTCAATTCGGTTGAAAAGGTGCGCCGGTACGCGAAGAAGTACAACGCCAAGGTGATGTTCTCGCATGACATGGACTTTTTCAAGACAATGAAACTTGCCCCCGGGTATTACGAGTAAACAAGTCAAAGGGAGGACGTCCGGTTAGCTCCGCCCAGCCGCAAGCTAGCGGAGCTGACCGGCTACTCCCCAAAGCCGTCACGGCTTGAAAACTAGGAGGGAACAGAAATGACATTAATGACGGGAAAACAGTATGAAGATAGCCTGCGTAAGCTGAAACTGAAAATCTATCTGCAGGGCGAGCTGGTGGAAAACCCGGTGGATCATCCCATCATCCGCCCGTCGATGAACTCGGTCAAAATGACTTATGAGCTGGCGCTTGATCCGCAGTACGAGGACCTGATGACCGCCACTTCCCACCTGACGGGGAAGAAAATCAACCGCTTCTGTCATTTGCATCAGAGCACCGAGGACCTGGTGAAGAAGGTCAAAATGCAGCGTCTCCTCGGCCAGAAAACGGCGGCCTGCTTCCAGCGCTGCGTCGGTATGGACGCTATCAACGCCGTCGACAGCGTGACCTTTGAAATGGACAAAAAGCTCGGTACCGACTATCACAACCGCTTCGTCAAGTTTCTGACGAGGATGCAAGAGGAGGACTGGACGGTCGACGGCGCCATGACCGATCCCAAAGGCGACCGCAGCCTCCCGCCCAACAAGCAGGCCGACCCCGACCTGTTCGTCCGGGTCGTCGAAAAACGCCAGGACGGCATCGTTGTCCGCGGCGCCAAGGCTCACCAGACCGGCTCGGTCAATTCCCACTGGATCCTGGTGATGCCTACCATCGCCCTGGGCCCCGAGGATGCCGACTACGCGGTTTCTTTCGTCGCTCCGGCCGACGCCGACGGGATATTCTACATTTACGGCCGCCAGTCCTGCGATACCCGCAAGCTGGAGGGCGGCGACATCGATGTCGGCAACAAGCAGTTCGGCGGCCAGGAAGCGCTGATGGTTTTCGACAACGTTTTTATCCCCTGGGAAAACGTTTTCCTGTGCGGCGAAACCGAATTCAGCGGCGCACTGGTCGAGCGGTTCGCCGGCTATCACCGTCAGAGCTACGGCGGCTGCAAGGTCGGCGTAGGCGACGTCCTGATCGGCGCGGCGGCCCTGGCGGCCGATTACAACGGCGCCAACAAGGCCTCACATGTCAAGGATAAGCTGATCGAGATGATGCATCTCAACGAAACCCTTTACGCCTGCGGCATCGCCTGTTCGGCCGAAGGCTACAAAACGGCGTCCGGCAACTACCAGATCGACCTGCTGCTGGCCAACGTCTGCAAGCAGAACGTCACCCGCTTCCCGTACGAAATCGCCCGCCTGGCCGAAGACATAGCCGGCGGCCTGATGGTGACGATGCCGTCCGAGAAGGATCTGCGCCATCCGGTTATCGGCAAGGTGGTGGAGAAATACTTCCGCGGCGTGCCGTCCGTGCCCACCGAGCACCGGATGCGCATCCTGCGGCTGATCGAGAATATGACCCTCGGTACGGCGGCCGTGGGGTACCGGACGGAGTCGATGCACGGCGCCGGTTCGCCCCAGGCGCAGCGCATCATGATCGCCCGGCAGGGAAATCTTGAGCAGAAGAAGGCGCTGGCCAAAGCGATCGCCGGCATACCGGCGAAGTAGAGGGCGAGCTCAAACGATTCCGCGGGGGGGCCGACATGGAGGAGAGATTGCAGGCGATAATTGACCGCAAGGTCCGGCCGATGCTGCAGGCGCATAATGGGTTCATCACGCTGCAGGAAGTCACTCCCGGGGGCGTAGTAAAAGTGAAGCTGACCGGGGCATGCGCCACATGCCCCGGCGCCCGGCAAACCCTGTCAGAGATTGTGGAAACCGCGCTGAAAGAGGGCTGTCCGGACATCAAAGGCGTGGTACCGGTATTTGCGGCCAGTGAAGAGCTTCTTGCCCAGGCCAGAAGACTTCTCAACCGGGACCGGTCCTGACATGGGCCGGCGGGTCGGCATCAGCCTTTGCGGCGGCTGCAACCCGCGCGTCGACCGGGGCCGGCTGATGGCGGAAATTCGTGAACAACTCGTGGCCTTCGGCTACGACCTCGCCTACAATCGACCTGACAGCGATTTCATCATCTACCTGAGCGGCTGCTCCGCCAATTGTGCGCAGCGTTACCGCAAGTCCGCCGCCGGCCACACCGCGGTGACGCCCGGGGCGATCGATGCCGCGGCGGTTGCCGAAACTGAACCGATCGGCGAAATTGTCAAGAAGGTGAGGGATCATTTTGACCGACTGGCGAAAGGTCTATAAGGATAAGATCGTAACGGCGGAAGAGGCCGTGCAGAGCATCAGATCCGGCGACCGCGTCGTGGTGGGCCACGCCTGCGGCGAACCCGCCGCGCTCGTGGAGGCGATGGTGGCGCGCGCACCGCAGCTGCGGGACGTCGAGATCGTGCATATGGTCGCCATGGGGCCGGCCAAATACGCCCAGCCCGGCATGGAGTTGAGTTTTCGCCACAACGCGCTCTTTGTCGGCGGTTCGACCCGCAAGGCGGTGGAGGAGAAACGCGCCGACTATACTCCCTGCTTCTTTTCTGAGATACCGCGCCTGTTCCGCAACCGCATCCTGCCGGTAAACGTGGCGCTCATCCAGGTAACGCCGCCGGACGACGAGGGCTTTTGCAGCTACGGTGTGTCGGTGGATTACACCAAAGTCGCGGCCGAGAGCGCCTATGTGGTCATAGCCCAGATGAACGGCTTCCTGCCGCGGACCGGCGGCGCCAGAATCCACCTTGATGCCATCAACCACATCGTCGAGGCCGACCGGCCGGTGATCGAACTGGCGCCCCCGGCCATCGGCGACGAGGAAAAGGCTATCGGCGAGAACGTGGCCAGCCTCATTCCCGACGGCGCCACCCTGCAACTGGGCATCGGCGCGATTCCCGACGCCGTGCTGCTGTTCCTCAAAGACAAAAAGGATCTCGGCATCCACTCGGAGATGTTCTCCGACGGGGTGGTGGCGCTGGCCGAAAGCGGCGTGGTCACCAACCGGAGAAAAACCATCAATACCGGCAAGTTTATGGCCACTTTCCTCATGGGGACGAAGAAGCTGTATGATTTCGTCGACAACAATCCCAACGTGGAATTACAGCCGGTGGACTACATCAACGACCCGGTCATTATCGGGCAGCACGAGAACATGGTATCAATCAATTCCGCCCTGCAATTCGACCTGATGGGACAGGTCAACGCCGAAATGATCGGCTCGCGTCAGTTCAGCGGCATCGGCGGGCAGGTGGATTTTGTCCGCGGCGCCAGCCGGTCGCCGGGGGGGAAATCGATAATCGCCCTGCCGTCTACCGCCGCCGGCGGGAAAATATCCCGCATTCGCTGCGAACTCGACCGCGGCGCGGCGGTATCAACCTCGCGCAACGACGTTCACTATGTCGTCACCGAATGCGGCATCGCCGAACTCCGGGGCAAGAGCCTGCAAGAGCGGGCCAAGGCGCTGATTGCTATCAGCCACCCCGGGTTTCGCGACCAACTGGCCGCCGAGGCCCGGGAGAAAGGTATAATATGAGTATGGCCGGATGGCATCGGGGGGGCCCGATGCCATTCTGTTTGGTGCGAGCGGCGCCGCCTGCCAAGCAGGCGGCGCCAAAAAGCTTATAGCCACGCGGAGGGAAGAAAAGCCCCTCTTGGTAAAATGGGTGCAGGCTTGCCGACCGCATAAACAACAAGGGAGGCACATCCAATGGGGGCGATAGTGAGAAGGCGGGGAGGCCGGCGGGGTGCGGGTCTTTTGAAGCGACGGTGGTGCCGGGAGCGTGACAGAAGTCCTGGCAGAGCTTGTCGCTCCGCCAGGACTTCTGTGAAAAGGGCCACTGTTTTGCTGTTTTAAATGATATAGCTGCTTCTACAGGAAGATTTTCGCTCCCGGTCCGAGCGGCAGGTCCATTACCATGAAGAGCACCAGCCATGAGGCCCAGGCGACGAATAACCAGATAGCGAACGGCATTTGCGTCGCCATCAGCGTGCCCATGCCCACCTTGTTTTCGTCTTTACAGTAGCGGGACATGATGCCGAGCATAACCGGAACATAATACTGCAGCGGCGATATGGGGTTGGTCACGCTTTCGCCGATCCGGTACGCCGCCTGGGTAAGGGCGGGTTCATAGCCCAGCAGGCCGAACATCGGGACGAAGATCGGCGCCATTATCAGCCATTTGGCCGAGCCGGACATCATGAACAGGTCGACGAAGCCGCACAGGAGCATGAAACAGATGATCAGCGGAATGCCGGTGAAGCCGGTGTCCCGGAGGAATTCGGCCCCGCGCACGGCCAGGATGGTGGCCATGTTGCTTTTGGTGAACCAGGCGATGAACTGGGCGGCGGCGAAGGCCGTCACCAGAAACCCGGTCATGCCCTGCAAGCCTTCGGCCATAAACTTCGGGACGTCGGCTTCTTTTTTGATGACGCCCTTGCCGAGCCCGAAAGCGATGCCGACACTCATGAAGAAAAAGAAGAGGATGGGGATTATGCCGTCCAGGAGGGGGGATTTGGGAACGATTGCGTGGGTTTTGGCGTCGCGCAGCAGGCCAGTTTCCGGCACGAGCAGCACCATAATCAGGACGATATACGCGAGAGCCGCCCAGCCGGCCCACTTGAGGCCCCGGTTTTCTTCCGGCGTCAATTTGTGCTCGTTGCCGGCGCCGGCGTCGAATTTGAAGTCGGGGAAGATCCGGTCGAGCCGGGGGCTGACCACTTTTTCGGCCACGATGGTGCCGACGATGGTTAGAATGATGACCGACGAGCTCATGAAATAGTAGTTGATCAGCATGTGCACTGGGGAGCTGGCGGTTTGCGGGATGACTTTGACGGCGGTTGCGGTTATCCCGGCAATGAGGGCGTCGGTGCCGGCGGGGAGCAGGTTGGCGCTGAAGCCGGCGGCGGTGGCGGAAAAGGCTATGGCCATACCCAGGATGGGGTTGCGGCCCATGCCGGCGTAGACGGCGGCCGCCGCGGCGGGCATGAAGACCATGGAGGCGTCGGAAGCGAGGTTGCCGTTGATGCCGAGGAAAAATACCATGGCTGTTACGGCCCAAGGCGGCGCCCACAGCATTGCTTTGCGGACGAAGGCGCTGACGAAGCCGGTATTTTCGGCCAGGCCCATGGCCAGCATCATGACGACGACGAGGCCGAGCGGCGGGAATTTTATGAAGTTCGGCACCATTTCCGAGATGATGTAGCGGAAGCCTTCGGGAGTCAACAGGCTCGCTACTTTTACCGTCACCATTTTGGAGTCCTTGCCGGCAAAGGACACCGCCGTGCCGTCGAAGAGCGCCGACAATAGCAAGGTGACTACTGCCAGGAGGGAGAAGAGGACAAATGGCGACGGCAGCTTGTTGCCCGCTATTTCGACGAAATCGAGGAAGCGCTGGAACAGCCCCGGAGGCTGCGCGGCGGGAGTGGGAGCTTGCGGGTGGGACATGAATAAATCCTCCTTTCGTATCGGGGGTATTCGTGCCTAGGATGTTTCTTTTGCGGTGGCCTCCTTTCGCTGCTGAATGCGGTACAATGCGGCCTGAACGGTATCTTCGAGAATTTTGACGCCGATGAACAGCGCCCGTTCGTCAAAATCGAAATTGCTGTTGTGCAACGGCCGCAGTTTACCGTCATCCCCGCCGCAGCCCAGGAGGAAGAAGGCTCCCGGGACAGAGCCGGTGTAAAAAGCGAAATCTTCGGCTCCCAGGGCGGGTTTGATATCGGTCCTTACCCGCTCGGAGCCGAGCAGCCTGTTGGCTGTCAGCACGATCAGCCAGGCTTCGTCGTCGGCGTTGCTGAGGACGGGATAGCCGAACTGGTAGTCCAGCTCGTAGTTTCCGCCGTAGGCGGCACAGATGCCTTCCGTTGCCTGACGGATATTGACTGGTATCTGCCGACGGATTTTTTCCGACAGCGTTCTTACCGTGCCTTCGAGCAGCACTTCCCTGGCTATGACGTTGTAACGCTCGCCCCCGCGGATTGTGCCGACGGAAATCGTCACCGCCTCGCGGGGGTCGACCCGACGATGGATTATCCGGCTGAAGGCGTTCAGGACGTCCCCGGCCATCATAATGGCGTCGGTGCCCTGGTGAGGGTTGGCGGCGTGGGCGCTTGCGCCGATGAGCCTGAGGCTGAAGCGGTCGGATGACGCCATTTGCGGCCCGCGGAGGATGCCGATTTCGCCGCAGGGCAATTCCGGCCACATGTGCAGCCCGAAGATGGCGTCGACCTTGGGGTTTTCCAGGACGCCGTCCGCGATCATTTTTTGGGCGCCGCCGTGCGGGGAGTCTTCTTCGGAGGGCTGAAAAAGCAGCTTGACGGTGCCGGACCATTTGTCGCGGCTCTGCTGCAAGGCCGCGGCCACGCCCAGCAAGATGGCCATATGGCCGTCGTGGCCGCAGGCGTGCATTACTCCCTGGTGCTGGGACCGATAGTCCACCGCGTTTTTTTCTTCTATCGGCAGGGCGTCCATATCGGCCCGCAGCGCGATTACCACGCCCGGGGCGCAGCCTTCGACCGTGGCCAGGATGCCGGCGTGCGATGCAAAGGTCTGGGCGGGGATGGCCATTTTTTTCAGTTGGTCCAGCAGGTACTGGCGGGTTGCGTATTCCTGCCCGCTTATTTCCGGGTGGGCGTGGAGATGACGGCGCCAGGCGACGATTTGCGACAGAACGGGGGGTTGGAGGGTTGTATCAGCCAAAATATCCGGCCTCCTTGAATAGAGGGCATTAGTATTCCGTGCGTGGAATTCTTATTACAAATAGTAGCACATCCTGTTTCGGTCCTGAATTTGAAAAGTGCTCGACCAGAAAAATGGCTAATTATCCGGAAGGCCACCTTGGCTGGCGACGGGCGCCCGCCGCCCTGGAATAAAGGACGGCTTCCGGTATTTCCGGAAGCCGCCGATAGTATAAGAAAACGAAAATATTGTATAATTAGTTGGTTATTTGGAGTTATTTAGGTTACGGACACGATTCGGACCCGGTTCTTAATCTTTCAGCAGGTCACAGTTGTCGAACCGGTATAGCTTGCAAGGGCGTCCTTTTCCGGCCGATTCTTCGCCGCACAGGTAAGCCACGCCGGCTTCCTTGAGGGCCATCATGACTCTCCGGGCGCTGCGCGGGGTTATGTCGAGTCGGGCGGCAATCTCGGCGATGCCGACGGTGTCTTTCTCCAGTTCGTTAATGAGCGCCGCCAGCCGATGGAGTGTGAACATGCTGATTCTTAGGCGTTTGGCCAGCGCCTTGTGTTTGGCGTTGTCGCCGCCGAGAAGATGGTTGTAGCGGCTGGCGGCATTGAGGGGACCGATCGCCCGGTGGTCGTCGGTTACGATCATCCACTGGCCTTGTCCCTGCCGTTTGGCCAGTCCGTGGGCGATATGGGCGTTTTCTTCGGCCTGGTAGGCGGTCGTGCCGAAGCCGATGCCGCCGCTGATGTGGACCCGCAGTTTCCGGGCTATTGTGTCCAACACCGGCAGGGTGGTAAAGTCCTGGGTGACGGCGGTGATGCGTCCCCGGGTGGTAAAGATGATGTGCTTGCCGCCGCCCTGCGGGATAACCGACCCGCCCACCTGTTGGGCGAAGTCCAGCAGGATTTCATGCAGCCGGATTTCGATCCTGTTGACGGTGTAGCTCGAACCGGCGTCCCGCACCAGGGTGTCGAAGGAGTCGATGGCGACGTGGCACACCGCGATCTGGGATTCGCTGTAGCGAATGGTTTCCACGGTGCGAATGGCGGTTTCCAGTATTCGCCGGATGTTGTCCCGGGTCGGCCAGATGCGGAAGGCGGGAACGCCGAGAGATTTGAGTTTTTCGGCGGTTTTGTGGAAACAGGTTATCGCGATTTGCGTTTGCTTCTTGGCCCACAGCGAGTAGTGGAAGTCGGTCAGTTCGGCGGCTGAAACCACTCCTTCGTAATCTTTCAGATATATTTGCGGCAGGGGCAACCCGATGTCGCCGAAGGCCTCGGCAATTTCCGCGCGGCTGTATGTGTCGAAGCTGATCCGGTCCAACGGCAGCTTGGCTTGCGAGGTTATCTGCAGGAATACCCGCAGAAGGCTGGAACCGGTATGGGGGATGTAAAGCAGGGGTTTGTTCCAGCGCGGCACCGTAAGCGAGTACCAGTAGGGAACAACGCCCGAAAATACGAGGATATCCACTTCGGTTCTGTGAGTATGCAGGATTTCCGGCACTTCCGACGCGTCGCCGTATACCAGCGGCAACGGGTTGAACACGTCTTCTCTTTCTTTGGCAACAGCAAGAATCAGTTCTACGGAGTCGGTCGGTCCGACGATGCCCAGCCTCAGTCGCGCCATATGTACGCCCCCATGGTAACGTTATCGATATTAATTGACTTCGGTTTTGGCGGCGATTTTCCTTTCCGTGCGCCGGCTGCGAATTCGGCCCGGTATGTTATAATAGGAAAAGCAGGCGGTGGCTGTTGCGGGCGGCCGCGCCCGCCGGCCTGCGGAGCGGAAAAGGACGATTTCGCGGAGGGGCGGGAAGATACGTGGAGATACGGATTGATCAACCAGCCCGGGATTATATATTCACTAAGGGCGAGCGGGCCATTTCCCTCGCGGTGAAGGAGTGGGCCGGCGGCGTCTGAGGGGGCGGCGATTGCGGGACGCCCCGCTACCCGTCCGTGCGACTGGGTAAGCCCGAGGAAGCGGAGAATTACGGCCGGATGGAGCTCGATGGCATTTGTGTCTATTATCGGCCGGACTTGGCAGGCTTGTTCGGCAAGATCACGGTGAAGGTCGAAAAACTGTTGTTTGTCAAGTCGCTGGTGGCGACCGGCGAACAGTAAGGATTGCAGCGCGATAATACGGAGCGACAGGTGTGGAAACTATGCAAAGCATGCTGCCTTTACGCGATTTGAATCACAGAAATATCGCCGCCGGAATTGTCGCAGCCTTATTGGCGATTACCGGGCCGCCGGCGTTGGTTTTGGAGGCGGCGGCGCGAGGGAACTTCACGACCTATCAGACGATACTTTGGTTTCTTGCGGTTTATGTAGGCGGGGGAATTTTTAGCATTGTTATGCCGCTGCGTTACCGCATGCCGATCGCCGGGGGGCATTCCATTACCGGCGTGGCTTTTCTTGCCACGGTTACCAGCCAATTCACCTATCCGGAGCTTATCGGGGCTTATCTTTTATCGGGCCTGATTATGCTGGCGGTGGGGACTTCGGGTATTTTCGCCAGGTTGTTGGATTATGTGCCTAAAGAGATTATTTCGGCGATGCTGGCGGGCATGATCACCAAATATATGACGAATTACATCGTTTCCACCAGCCAGCTCTTGGTGGTGGGCGGAGGCTCCCTGCTGGTTTTCCTGTTTTTCAGCAAAGGCAACAGGCGTATTCCGCCGATGGTGGCGGCGATTGCAACCGGGGTCGTTCTCTTGCTCTTGACCTATACTTTTAACGGCAAGGGAGTGCCGGGCGCTTTTGTTTTTCCCCAAGTTCAAGTGCCGGAGTTCAGCCTGATCGGCTTTCTCTCGGTTGCGGTTCCTTTGGCTTTGCTTGTTTTAAGCAACGATTGCGCCGTCGGGCTGGGCGCTTTGGAGCAAAACGATTATCAGCCTCCGGTTAACCGGGTTGTCGGCGTTAGCGGCATATTTTCGATTGCCACCGGTTTTTTCGGCGGCCAGTCGGCCAATATCGGCGGCATGATGACGGCGATTTGCGCCGGCGAGGAGGCGGGTCCGCGGGATAAGCGCTATATGGGGGCGGTTGTTTCCGGGAGTATTATTCTTGTTTTCGGTTTGTTCGCGTGGAAGCTTGTCCCCTGGATTCAGGCCCTGCCCGCAGCGTTTATCGCCATTTTGATCGGGTTCGCCTTGCTGGGCGTATTCGTGAATAGCCTGCAAATCAGTTTTTCCCGGCCGGCGATGAAGTTTGGGGCGGCTTTCGCCTTTATGATCGCGCTTGCGAATATCACGGTTTTAAATATCAGCGCTCCGGTATGGTCGCTGCTTGCGGGAACGCTTATTGCCCGGTATGTCGAGCAGTAGATCTGTAGAGAGCGGCGATCGGGGAAGCCGGTTTTGCCGGGAGGGGAACCAAGATGAAATACAATTTTGATGAGGTCATTGACCGCAGGAATACGAACGCTCTGAATACCGATGGTTTCCGGGGGTACATCTTTCACGCCGGCCCGGAGATGAAGTTTCCCTATGAGGATGATGATTTCGTACGCATGTGGGTGGCTGATATGGAGTTCGCTACGCCGCCGGAGGTCTGCCAGGCGATCAGGGACCGGGTGGACAAGCGTATTTTCGGTTACAGCCAGGTGTTTGACGGCAGCTATTATGAGGCGTTTTCCGGCTGGTGCCGCAGGCTGTATGACTGGAGCTTCCCCAAAGAACAACTGGTGTTCACGCCGGGCATCATTCCGGCGCTGTACGAGCTGACCGGCGATTTGGTAGCGCCGGACGAGAAGCTGCTGATCACCACTCCGGCCTACGGTTATTTCCAGCACGCGGCGGAGTTCAATAACCGGGAACTGGTCTGTTCGCCGCTGAACAACGACCAGGGCTGGTTCACTATTGATTTTGAGGATTTGGAGCGGAAGGCGGCGGACCCGAAGGTGAAGCTGCTGCTGTGGTGCAATCCCCACAACCCCTCCGGCCGGATGTGGACGGAGGAGGAGACGAAGCGGGTGGGCGCCATCGCGGAGCAATACGGGTTGTGGCTGATTTCCGACGAGATTCATTGCGACGTGATCCGGCAGGGCAAAAGGCATATCCCCACCGCCAGGGTCATGCCGGATTATCCCAGGCTCATCACCTGCATGGCGGCCAGCAAGACCTTCAATATGGCCGGATTGATGTTTTCCAACGTCATTGTCCGCGATGCCGAAGTGCGGAGACAAATGGCGGCCCACGACAAGCTGATCGGTTGCGTAAATCCGCTTTCGCTCACGGCGACGCAGGCGGCCTTCGAGCGTGGCGGCGTCTGGCTGGAGCAGATGAAAGCCTACCTGGACGGCAATTTCCGGTTCGTGGCCGACTATCTCGCCGCCAATCTGCCGGGCGCCGTCTGCCGCATCCCGGAGGCCACTTATCTGGCCTGGGTGGATTTGAACCGCTGCCTGCCGGCGGTGGACGACCTGCCGATGTTTTTCGCCAACGAGGCCGGTGTTTTGCTGGAGGGCGGCGACGGCTTGTTCGTAGGAAACGCGAAAGGCTTTGTGCGCCTGAATCTGGCAATGCCGAGGGCGATTGTCGAGAAGGGCTTGCGGCGGATGAGCGAGGCGATCAACAAGCACAACGGCGGTTGCCGCTGACCGCTAAATTTATTGGGCCTGATATAAGGATTTGGGTCGTTATTAGCGAATCGTAACAGTGAAGGCATTTATCCGGGAGAGGGGAAGGGCCGCATGAAGCTGAGAATAACTCCGAAAGCGCAGAGCATTATCGCCGAGCGCGGCAGCAGCGTCACCGTCAGGCTGGAGGAACAGATTTGCTATAGTTGAGGCGGCGCTCAGTCGCGAGACATCCCGTCCGTGCGATGGGGCATACCGGAAGCGAGCGAGAGCGGCGAATACGAACGGCTGAGCATCGACGGCGCGTCCGTTTATGTTCATAGGGCCGTCAGGGGCGCCGCCGGCGCGCGAATCGACGCGGTGACCGGCGGCGCCGGCACCAAGCTTATACTGCTGGGCTTTGCCGGGAGCAAGACGCAAGACTGCCGCGGCTAGCCGGGACACGGCGCCGCTCATACACAAGAACGGCCAAAACGGTTGGCACCTACCTCCGTTTTGGCCGTTCCTGTTTTCTGCGGGGGTGTGCGGAACCGGGCGAACCGGTTCGGGCCGGCGGCCGGCTCGGCAACAATTAACAAACACTTAACAAAACGTTAACAATGGCGATTGCTCTTCGTGGTATAGTCAGAGGTGAGAATCCGCCGGGAGGACTACGCCTGATGAGCGATAAGATCCGCATCAACAAGCTTTCTCTTTACTACGGAGATACGCAGGCCTTGAAGAAGGTGTCCTTTGCAGTACGGAAGAACAGCGTCATGGCCCTGATCGGCCCTTCCGGCTGCGGGAAGTCGACCTGCCTCAGGACCATCAACAGAATGAACGACCTGATCGATAACGTCAGGATCGAGGGCGAGGTCCAGTTGGACGGGTTGGACGTCTATCATCCCGACACCGACGTGGTGATGCTGCGCAAGCGGGTAGGGATGGTGTTCCAGCGCCCCAATCCTTTCCCGATGTCGATTTACGACAATATCGCCTACGGGCCGCGGGTCCACGGCATCAAGGACCGGGCCGTCCTCGACGGGATCGTGGCGAAGAGCCTGACCGGCGCCGCCCTGTGGGACGAGGTGAAGGACCGGCTGAAGCAGTCGG
Organism: Selenomonadales bacterium; assembly: GCA_029976065.1. Classification (GTDB taxonomy): domain Bacteria; phylum Bacillota; class Negativicutes; order Sporomusales; family UBA7701; genus Anaeroselena. Next base: position 131,358 of record JARKNV010000047.1, on the reverse strand, counting down.
CCATGGGGCTGTCGGGCGGCCAGCAGCAGCGGTTGTGCATCGCCCGCCTGCTGGCGGTGGACCCCGAGGTGCTGCTGATGGATGAGCCGTGTTCGGCCCTCGACCCGATTTCGACGATGAAGATCGAGGAGCTGATCGCCGAGCTCAAGGAAAAGTATACGATCGTTCTCGTCACCCACAATATGCAGCAGGCCGCCAGGGTTTCCGGGGAAACGGCCTTTTTCCTCAGCGGCGAGCTGGTGGAATGCGGCAATACCGACACGATCTTCACGCGGCCGCAGGATAAACGCACCGAAGACTATATCACCGGCCGCTTCGGCTAAAGGAGGGGGACAGTATGCGGCAGACCTACGAAAAGGAACTGGAGACGCTGCGTCAGGAGATCCTGCGCATGGGCGAGCTTGTGGGCCAGGCGATCGAGGACGCCGTCCAGTCGCTCGCCGGGCAGGACGAGCAGCTGGCGAGGAAGGTCATCGCCGGCGACGATGTCATCGACCAGCTGGAGGCGGATATCGAGGACAGGTGCATGGTGCTGATCGCCAGGCAGCAGCCGATGGCCCGCGACCTGCGGATTATCGGCACCGGGCTGAAGATTACCACCGACCTGGAACGGATGGGCGACCATGCCTTCGATATCGCCAAGGTGACGGTGAAGCTGGCCAACCAGCCGCTGATAAAGCCGCTGGTCGATATCCCCCGTATGGCCCGCATGGCCCAGAAGATGCTGGCCGATTCGCTCGACGCCTATACGAAGCTCGATATCGCCCTGGCGGAGAAGGTGTGCCTGGCGGACAACGAGGTCGACGATCTTTATCAGCAGGTGTTCCGCGAGCTGCTGACCTATATGATGGAGGACCCGCGGACGATCGGCCAGGCGACGCAGTTGATTTTCGTCGGCCGCTATCTGGAGAGGATCGCCGACCACGCCACGAATATCGCCGAGTGGGTGATATATCTGGAGACGGGGCAGCGGCTCAGGAAGAAATAGGTTGTGATAAAAGCCCTTACGCACAGGTGCGTAAGGGCTTTTGGCTGCTCTTAATCTAGGCTGGCTAGAAAGGTCCAGATGCAAGGCGCACCGGAAGAGCGCGCCGCGCCGCGTACTTTGGACGTACGCAAGCAAGCGCTCTGAGGAGCAACGCCGCAGATGGGCCTTTATCGCCAGTCTAGGCTATTCGGCGAGGGGCAGGGTGACGGTGAAGGTCGTGCCTTCGTCGGGGCTGCTTTTGACGTCGATCGCGCCGCCCAGGGTATCGACGATGAATTTTACGATCGACAGGCCTAGGCCGGTGCCGCCGCCTTCGCGGACGCGGGCTTTGTCCACCCGGTAGAAGCGGTCGAAGATGAACGGCAGGTCGGCGGCCGGGATGCCGCTGCCCGTGTCGGCGACCGTAACCACGGCTTTGCCGTCGGCGCGGCGGCAGGAAACGGTTACTTTGCCGCCGGGCGGGGTGAATTTGATGCTGTTGTCCAGCAGGTTGACGAGCACCTGGGTGAGCCAGTCGGCGTTGGCCCGGGCCGGGACGGGTTCGCCGGCCGCTTCCAGGGTGACGTCGAGTTTCTTGGCGTGCCACTGGGGGTAAAGCTGGCCGATGACCGTTTCAGCCACTTGCGCCACGGCGATCGGTTCGAGGCTGACCTGACGGCGGATTTCTTCGGAATTGAGGCGGGCCAGCTGCATGAGATCCTTGACGAGGCGGTGCATGCGGTCGGCTTCTTCCTGGATGATGGTGATGAATTTGACGCTGAGGTTGGGATCGGCGAGCGCCCCGTCGAGCAGCGTTTCGGCGAAGCCCTTGATGGCGGTGAGCGGCGTGCCCAGTTCGTGGGAGGCGTTGGCGACGAATTCGGCCTGGCGCTCTTCGACTTCTTTGAGGGCGGTTATGTCGTGGAAGACGCACAGGACGCCGGCGGTTTCGTTCTCGGGACTGAACGTGGGGGCGAGGAAGACCTGGAAAACCCTTTTCACGCCGGACAGCGTCGTCTGCAGGTCGATGTGGCGGCTTTGCCCCTCGCCGACCGTTTCCCGCACCGCCTTTTCGAGGACGCCGAGGCCGATGACCTGGATATTGTGCTGGCCGATCATGGCGGGGGTGATGCCGAACAGGACGGCTGCCTGCCGGTTGACGTCGGTGACCATGCCGTAGCGGTCGAGGAGGACGACGGCGTTGTCCATGTTTGCGAGGATGAGTTCGAGTTTTCGCTTTTCGGCGACGATTTCGTTGATTTTGTCGTCGAGGCTGGCGGCGAGGTTGTTGAGGGTGTGGCCCAGGACCTCGATTTCGTCGCCGGTGCGGACATGGACGCGCCGGTGGAGCTGACCTTCGCCCATGTGGCGGGCGACCCTGGTTATCCGCTCGATGGGGGCGGTGTATTTGCGGGCGAGGCGGAAGCTGAGGAGAACGGCGAGCACGGAGGCCGCGAGGAAGGCGATCAGCAGGACGGACCGTATCTGGTTGAAGCCGGCTTCGACATGCGCCATGGTGGCCGCCACGCGGATGACGCCGATCGTTTCCGCGCCGTCGCGCATCGGGATGGCCAAATATAGGAAGTTTTCCCCCACCGTCGCACTGTGGCGGATGGCGGACCCCTGCCCGCCGGTTATGGCGTCGACCACTTCGGGCCGCTCCCGGTGGTTTTCCATCGACGCCGGGTTTTCCCACGAGTCGGCTACCACCGTGCCGTCGTTGTCGATGACGGTGATGCGGTGGTCGACCTTGGTGGCCAACTCGCGGAGAAGGGTTTCGATGGAAGCCTTCTCGCGCGGTCCCCGCATGTAAGGGTGGAGGAGCTGTTCGGCGATCTTAGCTTCGGTGAGGAGATTGCCGGTCAGGCGCTCGGTGTTGTTTTGGTGGAAAAACCACAGGATGTAGCCGCCGAGAGTCAGCAGCGTGGCGCCGATCAACAGCAGGAACGAGGCGATGAGGCGGTTGCGAATGCCTGATGAAAACATCCCGGTACCTCCGCGACGGATTAGTGGCTATACTACCATAATAACAGGCCGGGCCTGGGAAAAAAATAGGCCGCCGCCAAACTTTAACATAACGTTAACATTGGATGTTTCCAGAAATTCAGGATTTGCAATACCCGGCGAGCCGTACCAGCGCCGGGCGGGGGCGATTTAGGACACCATTTAGGACAATAGCTGCAAAATAGGGACGGGTAAGTGTGGTTTTACGATTCAAGAGCGAAGCCCCCCGGCGATGGCCGAGGGGCTTTTTGTTTTTTCTATTCCGTTTGTTGTGTTTGTTTATGCTTATTAATTGCCACGATAATGCAGCCACCTGACAGTAATACAGCGGAGATCAAAAATGTAATTGCACCTAATATTTGATGAATTGCCGACTTTGCCGAAAACCAAAAGGTAGCGCCGTTAACGAACGCAATTGCCGCCAGGATAAAAAGAGCTATGGCCATAAACACAATACCGCCCCCCTCTTATTCTGTTTTTTCCTTGGGTTTTATCAGGCTTGCCGTATCAATGGTAAGTTCGGACAGTGCTTTTTCTAGTGCCTCGTTATAGGCATTATCAAATGAAGGTATGCCACCAACCATAGTTACTCCGGTGCTAGAACCGTCTTTAACAATTTCCTTGCTGACTAAGTATTCTCCGGTTTCAACGTCAAGCAGACGTACGTCGCACGTAATTGTGGTTTTAAAGCTCATTGTAAAGAGGCCGGCGCCAACACGCGGCGGACCGTTGGAAATAATTATGAATAGCGCGTAATCCGCCTTTAGCCCTTTTGCAATTTTTTGTATGTCGGAGCGATTCACCGGCTGAGAATAGTATTGATTAACCACCATCCGGTTATCTTCTTTATAGGTGCGGAGTGCCATCGTTGTTTTGTCGAATGGCAAAACGGTAAATTGATGGCGCGGGAAAAGGGGGATCGCTTTTTCAGGTACCAATACCCTGACTTTTTCGTTATTGACGTACGTTACAGGAGCTTCAAGGAAAATGCCTACTACTTTCTTTGTGTTGCCAGTATCAAAAAAAACTGGTTGTTGCTGAATGGGTTCAGCATAACAAAATAAGGGAAAAGCGAATAGGCAGATCAGTAGAAAAACGACTTTTCTCACCCAAATCACTCCTTTGACAACAGAATATCACAATGGAAATAGTTGGACAAGTCCGACAACGATCAAGCCCCCGGTTTAGCGCCGGGGGCTGTGCTTTAGGTTTGTCATGGTGTTTTTGGGGAGGACTCAAGTTCCGTAATCCACTCTTTTATAAGTTTATGATCTTTCCTCCTGTGGCGGCTTAAAATCTCGTCTTTTGTCATTTTAAGTTGTTGATATTGTTTCTTAACAATCGACTTTTTGGCGTATAATTTGTTGCCGCAACATGGACAATATTTGTCCCATATCACGGATTTATTACCGTCTCTAGAAACATTTCCGCTAACATCATACCAGTCTTTGCATAGGGGGCATTGTTTGACTTTTTGTTCTCCGGTAACATAGCGGAAAAATTGAAACCAAAGCAACGATATTAACGAAGAAGGGCGGTAATATTGTTTTAAGTTATTCTCTTTATCAAAAACTAAACAAGGCTCGACGGGGAATTCCTTTAGCTGATTGTTAATTGTTTGTTGGACGAAGAATTTTACGCGTGACTCAATATCTCCGTCCATAAGACGCTGAATAGGTATATCATTAAGTTCATTTAGCTGACTTTTTAAAAATGAAAACCACTGCGAATAATGGGGGAATTCAAAACCAAATATTATTCCATCATTTTTCAGCATGTTACTGGTACTGGTCACTTTTCGTAATGCATCTGTGTTGTTATGAACAAACCACTGCCAATATGCCAGGGTAGTATGAATAAGGCGAATTTGATTTTTCCAAAATTCTACGGATTCACCCTCGCAGTATGATTTATCAGAAACCTTAATTCCAGCAGTCATTTTGAAGGATTCACGCGGTAAGAGAAGTCCGTATTTATTAGCAAAATATACAATCTCTTTTTCTTCATATCCTATTTCCGAAAACTCTGTGAAAAGTTTAGGACAATCTTCTAAGAGGTTCCTTTCCGGAGACATCATGTGATCTTTGGGAACAATGCATCTGCCGCCTGCTAGTGCATATTTATCCTTGTATTGCGTCACAAAGTTTACTAGTTCCGATCTTTCTACATCGGCTATTTCGTAACCGGAATTTGCCTTGCTCCAAGTAAATACTCCTGTTTCAATGGGTATAGCCTGGATATTGTAGAACAATATAACCCACCTCGTTAAATTAAGGTTTAATTAAGGTTTAAAATCTTAATTTTTCTTGATATTATTATTATAGGCGCAGGGATTGATTTCCGCAAGCGCTTTATTACCGGGACCGACAGTAATGTGTCGGATGCGGAATTTAGGGGGATTATTTTTGAATACGCGAAAACAGCGCCAAAAGGAAAAAAAACGACAAGCCATAGCCGAAGAGAGTTTTTTTAATCGTGTTTACGGGCTGCCAGACAAAACTGCTGCAGCGGCAATCCGGAGAGTATCCAATAAAAAGTTTAGTTCAAAGATTGGAGGGAAACTGCTTGAAACCCAACCAAGAAATTAGAGACATGATAGAAGCCGCGAAAAAGTCGGCTTCTATTTTTAACTATGATATTGCGTACCAGATCGGGGTAAATGACGTAACATTTTGTAGATGGTTAAGGCGGGAGCTACCAGAAGACAAAAAAGACCGTATTAGGGCTGCAATAATGAAGTTAAGCAACGAGGGTGCGGCGCAAAGTTATTAGCTATACCTAAAATTAGGATCGGAGGTTCAATAGATGGAAAAGACTATCTACCAAGTAAAAGAAGTGCAGAGCATGACAGGGCTGGCGCGTAACACGGTAACAAAGCTTATCAACGAGGGTAAACTACACGCCGTTCGCGCCGGCCGCCGAATTCTTATTCCCGGCTGGGCCTTAGAGGCATTTCTCCGCGGTGCCGAGTAATGAGCGGATGCAGAACACAAGCCGCGGGGAGGCGGCGGAAATGGTGGGCATATGGACAAAACAGATACCAATAGCCTGATGCAAGCGGCGCTAGGGTATGCGGCGCGGGGATGGCCCGTAATACCTCTGCACAGCCCCGAGGGCACCGGGTGCTCCTGCGGCCGTAAATGCGATTCACCCGGCAAGCATCCACGAACGAGAAACGGCCTAAGAGACGCCACGACGGACGCAGAAAAAATTCGTAAATGGTGGAGCTCTTGGCCTCATTCGAATATCGGCATAGTAACCGGCGCTGTGGCCGGTTTTTTTGTTCTCGATGTTGACGGCGAGGCCGGCCGGGAATCTCTCGAAAATCTCGTGGGTGATTACGGACCATTGCCGGACACGCCCGAGGCGCAGACAGGAGGAGGCGGCCGGCATATCTTATTCCGCCATCCTGGCGGTGTTGTCAAAAACCGCGTTCGCTTGGCCCCTGGGCTCGACATTCGCGCCGATGGTGGGTACTTTGTTGCGTCTCCTAGTCGGCATATTTCGGGCCGGTGCTATGAATGGGACGCGGTATTCCATCCCGACGAAATGCCACTGGCCGAGGCGCCCGCGTGGTTGCTGGCGCTGATAACCAGGGATCAACCAAGGGAAGTCCCCGCGCTTCCCGAAACCGTCACGGAGGGGCGGCGGAATGACTACCTGTTTCGGCTGGCGTGCTCGATGCGGCGGCGCGGAGCTTCCGAGGGGGCAATATTGGCGGCCCTGAACAGTGAAAACGCGGCACGCTGCCGCCCGCCGCTAGAAGCTGGCGAAGTTCAAAAAATTGCCGAGTCGGCTGGCAAGTATATACCCGAAGCGGAGCCCCAGGAGGAAAAAGGCGCAGAAGAATGGCCGGAACCCGAGGAAATTCCCGAGGGGCAACTATGCGACGTGGCTAATTTGCCGCCGGCCATAATCCCGGATGCTTTCAGGCCTTGGCTTGTTGACGTTGCGAACCGGATGCAATGTCCGCTTGATTTCGTCGCTGCCGGCGCCGTGGTGGTGGCTGCTTCGGTGATCGGGGCAGGGTGTACGATTCGACCAAAGAAAAACGATGATTGGACGGTGGTACCGAACCTATGGGGCGGTGTTGTAGGCGGTCCGTCCATGCTCAAAACCCCTGCACTTGCCGAGGTTATGAAACCCCTAAAGCAGCTTGAGAATGACGCGGAGCGCGATTACGAGGCCGCGTCAAAAATCAGCGAGGCCGACGAACAGGAGTACAAGGCCCGGAAGGATGCACTACAGGATGAACTTAAATCGGCTGCAAAGGGCAAGGGCAAAGCCGGCCGTAGTATGGAGCAGATAAAGGCCGATATTGTTACTCTTGGTGAGCCTGACAGGCCCGCGCGTCGGAGGTACAAATGCAACGACGCAACAATTGAAAAATTGGGCGCCCTACTCAAGGAGAACCCGCGTGGGCTTCTGGTCTTTCGAGACGAGTTGACCGGCCTGCTGGCAAGCTGGGAGCGGGACGACCGGCACGCCGACCGGGCTTTTTACTTGGAGGCATGGAACGGTTACGGCGACTTTTTCAGCGATCGGATAGGACGGGGAACGGTTGGAATACAAAATTTCGCGCTCTCTCTTCTCGGGGGAATACAACCGGGGCTTTTGAATCAATACCTGCTACAGGCGGCAAGCAGTTTGCAGAACGATGGAATGATACAGCGTTTTCAACTGATTGTCTATCCTGACGAGCCAGAGAAATGGAACCTTGTGGACAAAACTCCCGATGTGAGCGCCAGGGAGAGGGCACGCAGTATAATAGCCAAATTAGCCGACATGGACTTCTTCGCGGCTGGCGCCATTCAGGAGGATGGGGATCGCCCGTTTTTCCGGTTCGATGATGGTGGTCAACAGGTTTTTTATACATGGCTTACGGAGCATGAGGCCAAATGTCGGCGCGAGGATTCTCCGCTACTATGCGAGCATCTAACGAAGTACCGGAAACTTATGCCGGCGCTCGCCTTAGTATTTCACCTTGTGGGGATAGCGGACGGAGGAGCGCCCGGACCTGTGACCGCTGAGGCAGCGAGAAAAGCAGCGGCTTGGTGCGAATACCTGGAAACCCATGCCCGCCGAATATACGGCTTGTTAGGCAACGCAAGAATGAAAGCCGCCTCTGCACTGGCCGGGAAGATCAAAGCGCGGCAGATGGTGGACGGTTTTTCTTTGAGGGATGTTTATCTCAAGGGGTGGCAGTATTTATCCGAGCCGGAACTAGTGTCAAGCGCCTGCCGGGAGCTAGAAGAAGCTGGATGGCTGCGGCGGGAGGTGGACAGGGAAACGGGCGGACGGCCGAAAGCAGCTTACCGAATTAACCCTAAGATTTTTTCGTAAATGCATAGGGTGGGCACCAACAAAACCTACAAAACCCCTTCTGTAGGTTTTGTAGGTTAAGACCTAGCGCGGTTTAGGCGGTGAAATCATGGGGAAGTGGCTTGATATGTTCGGCGATGACTCGCCGTCATACGAAACGGCCGAAGACGTTGTAGGGGCCATTTATGCGGGTACCTTCCGAAGCAACTGCCAAATTCCCGTTAAGTCGGGATCGTTTATCCCGGTTTTAGGTACAAGCATATGGGTATGCCACGACGAAGCTAAGGCCAGGGCAAAGCAGCGGGCCGGCGAGCTCGCTTTTACAGTGGCTGAATTTATGGCGATGGTTGATGCGGCTAGGCGGGGAGCGGATAAGTTGAAGCCCATTATCGAGGCAAAAAAAGCGTTTGACGGGACTATCATGCAAGGAGGTTTTAACGATGGCAAAACAAAACCCAGCGCCAATTCTGGGGCATGAGGGCAATATTCCCATTGTAGGCTGTTCGGCAGAATGGCGCCCACAGTCGGCCGCCCGGCCGAAGGGGCCGCATTATTGGGCGCTACATTTCAATTGCCCGTGGTGTGGACGCCGGCACAGTCACGGGGGCGGCGATGGCGAAAAACCGGATGGGGGACACAGAGCGGCGCACTGTTTTCCCTCTGACCTAGCACCTAGTGCGGGTTATATTTTGGAGGTGAAGGGGATTGACTAGCGATTGCCTTTCGTGCTGGCGGTATTTCCGCCGTCGCGGTGAATGCGCCGCAACATGGATCGTACCGGTACCCGGCCGAAGCAAAAAAGCCAGGCTTGAGAATGCGCGGCGTATCTGTCCAGGACCGGAGCCGCGCAGAGGCAGAGCATGCAAATAGAAGCCGGCGAAGAGACTGTAGAAAAGATTCTGGCGGAATATCCGCGACACCATTTTCTATGGAATACCCTGCGCGATATGGCGCTAAATTGCTATTCTGCTTGCGGCGGCGGGGAGAATCAGAAAACAGGGTTTGGCCGGCCGGACAGTATTGCACTGCTGTTAATTCGTATTGATGAGAGGAGTGAGCTTACAAGGATCGTCGGGGAATGGATTGAGACAGAGCTTCTCCCAGGAGACAGGGGAACGCTCATCAAGAGGTGGAGGGGATGGCGCTGGAACAATGCCCGCTGGAGGGCGATGATCGAGTCGCTGAAAGTATATGTTGGACATGCCTGCGCGTCGGGTGGGTGTGCCTTTGCCGTTGGCCGAACGACACGGAAGGACGCGTAATCGTCACAGTAAAGCACGGCGACGAAATTATGCGGCGAGTGGTCAAGTGTTCTTTATATTGGCCGGATGAGCCGCGAAAGGGCTATTGCTACTAGACGGGAGGATATCCCCCCCCATATCGAAACGCGGGGAGCGGCTGCCCAGGACCGGAGGGGGGACCTTCATTTTATACAATGGTAATTTACAGGGGAGGGTGGTATAAATGGACAAGGATCGACGCGCAAAGGCCGAAATAAAGCGTCTTAACGAGATTTTTAAAGACTTGCCGAGTCAGCAAGTTAACCTAGTAAAACCACTTATCGAGCGAGCCGGTTTCATGAAAGCGAGCCTTGAGGACTTAGAGGAGGACATAGCCAAAAACGGAGAGGTGATTTCTTATGATAACGGCGGGGGGCAAAAAGGCATACGGACAAACCCTGCCGTTAACATTTACACAACCACAGTAAAAATATATGCGGCAGTTATCAAGCAGTTGGCCGGACTGTCGGGAGAGGCTAATCCGGAAGAGGATGATGATTTCATGAAGTTTCTCAGAAGGAAAAATGGATAAAGGGGGTGTGTTAATTGTCCACGATCGCTGAGCTACTCGTGCGCATTGGAGGCGACTCCGCCGGCCTCCGCAAAGAAATAGCCGCCAGTCAACGCCAATTAAAGCGGGGTTTCGGCCCCGAAGCCCTCGACGCCTCCGATAAACTTGCCGCTAGTTTCGGGGTTCTAGCCGCCGCCGCCGGTGCCGCTGCGGTTGCCGCCGGCAAAATGGCGGTATCCTGGAACCTAGCAGTAAACACCCTGGGCGACGTGACGGGAATGTCCGGCGAGGCTGGCAGTAAACTACTCGCCACCGCCCAGTTGGTCGGCGTGTCTGGCGACGACATGGCGGCGGCTCTCGTTAAAATGTCGAAATCGGCCGAAGCCGCATTCGAGAGCATCAAGGAGAACGGCGCAAAATCGACGGACGCTTATACCAAATTTGGCATCGCGATAATGGACGACAACCAGAAATTATTGAGCGCCGAGCAGATATATGCCAACGTCGCCGCCCGGCACCGCGAGATGGCTGATGGCGTTGAAAAGACCGCCATGGAACTTGCCATATTCGGGAGATCCGGCGCCAAGTTAAACGACTTGCTAAATCTGTCCGAGCAACAGATGGCGGAATTGACGACCCGCGCCGAAAAAATGGGGCTTGTCGTCGGTACCCAGCAGGCCCAGGCGTGGGAAAGCGCGACGTTCGAGATTAACCGGGCGAAGCTCGGATTCACCGCCGCGGGCAATGCGGTGATGACTGAACTGCTGCCCTCGCTCGCCAGCGGCGCGACCGCCGCAGCCGACATGCTTGAAGCGTTTGCGGTTGACACCAAAATGCACGGCGTCACTGTGGCGTTGAAAAATCTTATTCCCGACTCGCTGGAACCCGCCATCATGGGCGTATCCGTCGCGCTGACCGCATACGCCGTCCCCGCCTTGACCATGACAGGCTATCGGGCCGCGCTGGCGCTCGGGCCTTTGGGGTGGTTCGGGCTGGCGCTGGGCGCGATTGCGGGGCTAGCCGTCGATACAGGCAACGCTCTCGCCAAGATGGGCGACCAGGCGGACGATGCTGTTGCGCGGCTGAATGGGTTTAATCCGGTTGGATTGGACCAGGTTGGAGTAGCGGCGAACAGCGCCCGCAGGGAAATGGCGCTGCTGTTTGACGAGTATTCGCATATGAACGCCTCGCTGCCGAAAAATACGGCGGCATCGGCCAGCGTTATGCCCGGGGGCACCGGAACGAAGGGCGCGGCGGCGGCGTACAAGGAACTCGCCAAAGAAGCCAAGCAGACCAGCAAGGAAATTTACAAAGAATGGCTGCAGATGACCAATACGCAACTCCAGCAACTTGACGCATGGAAAGCCGATGAGCTTAAAAAGCTGAACGAGTCTGCCTCGGCAAATACAAATTATCAGCGCGACCTTACCAGGCTTAACGAAACGTATGCCGAGAAGCGGCGAAAAATTATGCTTCAAGAAGCCGAGGACTCTCAATCTATCCTTCGAGATATTGTCCGCCCGTTCCAAGACATGCAGTTTAAAAACGCTACATTCAATCTTGACGGTGCAGACAAAGCCTTCGCCGACATGTCCCGGGAGGCTGTTACTAGCCTGCAGGGAGTAGATGACTTTTTCTCTGGCATCGAAACGAAATGGGCAGGCGGTACTGAGGCGCAACGCCAGGCGATCAAGACCGCGCTCGACAAGGCGGGAATCGACTATGAAATGGCCGAGGGCAACAAGCTGAATCTGACAAAAGCCCGGGCTGCTGCTGAACTTGACGTAGAGAAACAGAAAATCCAGAAGGTGATTGAGTACGTCACAACCGGGCAGGCGCTGGAAGATCAGCTATCGGCCTTGCAGCGGCAAAACGACCTCACCGGGTATGTAACCCTGCTGAATGAGAAAAACGCTTCGTTCCTCGCTATGCTCGAAGGACAACAGTCCGTGATGGATGCGTATCGTGAATTGCAGATGGCTGCTCACCGGACGGACGCGAGCATGATGGCCGAGATGTATTTGACCGCTTACCAGGGTATTTCCGGCGGGTTAACGTCGGCAATCATGGGGGCAAAGTCGTTTGGGGTGGCTATGCAGGAAGCCGGGAAAGCGATTATTGAAACATTTGTTCGTATGAAGGCAGAACAGATGGTGGCGGCGGCTCTTGGCAAGTCACTCGCCGCCGCCTCCACGGCGTTCGCTATCAGTCAGGCCGCCATCCTCAAAGCCGCATGGGCACCGGCTGCATATTTTGCCAATGTGGCCACGTTCGGCGGCGCGTCTGCAATCGGGGGGGCAACCCTGGCCGCTGGGTTGCTGGGTACCATGGCATTGGCGACGACCAGCGGGGGTACGGGTGTAGCGGCGCCTAGCGACCTTGTCGGCGGAATAAAATTCGCCGAAGGCGGCGCAATTTACGGCCCTGGTACCGCTACCTCCGACAGTATTCCGGCATGGTTATCCAATGGCGAATTTGTCATGAGGGCTGCCGCCGTCGATAAATACGGCGTAGGCTTCATGAATGCCGTTAACGGCATGCGCCTGCCTGCCTTTGCTCGGGGCGGGATCGTTACGGGGGCGGCGCTGCCAAGCGGAGATCGGTATACTTCGGCTGTTCTGTCGCTGAATCGCCGGGAGTTTGAGAAAGTTGGGCTTGTTGGCAAGTCTCAGGAAGTTATTGTTACTCAACACAATTACGGCGATGTTCATACCGACGCCGATGTCGAGAAAATAATGGAGGACATGGGCGACATGGTAAGGAACGCGATTATGGGAGGGTTGGCGTGATGGTTATAATGATCCGGGCCGCAATCGAACGATGGCTTGCGAGGCATGGCGTTGTATTTGCGCCATATTGGACTAAGATATGTACCATTCAGGGTGATATCGCAGTATACGCGGCGTTAAGTACATTTGAACGGTTGGATGACAGCAGCTTTACGATTAAAATTCGCCTGGATGACAGCAACGGTACGAAGGTAGAGCATACCGTCTTCGGTCCTCAGTTTATACAAATTCTTAGTGATGCGGCTGTTAATACAATCGCGTACACTGATAATTTGCGGATTATTCGGCGCCAAATACTTGACCTCATTCCGCATTGATGCGGAGTTGCGGCAAGGTTTTCGTTCTGTGGTACGAGAACCTAAAAAGGAATTTACCGTTCGACATGTGCGTCGAACGCTCGTCCTGAATGACGAGTCGCAGGTAGTCCGCATGTGTTGTCTTTGGCAGGGGCTTCGGCCCCTGCTTTTTTATCTCGCGGCGTAAACTTAAAAATACATTAAAAGATATGTATTGACATTAAGTAACATTAAAAGATATAATTTTTATAGAATATGGAAAGGCAGGTGGTCTAATGGGAGAATTCTTAACCCCGGCGGAAGTCGCCGCGGAACTCAAGGTAAAGCCTCGGACTATCGTTAAGTGGTTGAACGAAAAACGATTACAGGGAATTAAGCTGGGTACAGGGCGGGCCGCTGAGTGGCGGATTGATCGAGACGACCTGGACAAGTATCTTAATTTCCTAAAGAGAGGGGGAGAATGACGGGAAAAACAAAGGCCCGGCGCTGCTGTCACAGCGGCCGGACCCGGAAACGAGAGCCCCGATGGTCAATCAAAGCCCTGTCGGAATCATTATATCAATGACGGGGCGAATCAGTCAATTGAGGAGGATTCGCACATGACAAACAATGATAGCGTGGTAAATTGCCAGGTTAGCGCCAGGACGATGGAGAAACTGAAGGCAATCGCCAGGAAACACAATGTTTCTATTGACCACCTCGCATCTGCGATAATATGGGATTATCTCAAAAAGCAAGAGGTAGAAGCCAATGGATAAAGTTGTGTTTGCCGACCTGCCGAAAAGGGGTTTACGGGTTCACACCGTCACCGGTGATGTGGTATTTAACGCTAAACAGTGCGCCGGGGAGGTCGGCAGGTATCCGGAGGAATATGCGCAGTATCTCGCCGAACAGGCAACGGTATCCCAAGGCAGGCGGCGGTATAAAGCCAAACATAGCGCATTAAATTTACCGGCAGGGCGTAAATCGATTTTAGGAGGAATTTACAATGAAAAGTGTTGAAACATGCTTTTCGGTAGAAGAGTTGGATTGGGTTGAAATCACTATCCATCAGCTTTGGGCAATTGGTTTTCGGACAAAAGGGAAGATCATTGATGCGCTAGAGATCATTGCACGCCGGGAAGAATTTACCGTCGAACAGATGGCATATGAGCTTTTTAAAATTAACAGCGAAAACCGTAAGGAAAAGGCTATATCAAAGAACGAAATGCTGCAATTGTGTGCTAATCTGAGAAATGCCTGTATTAATGTAGCATAGGGGGCAAGGATAAACGATGGGTAAATCAAAATGCACCTGCCCCGAATGCGGCCAACAGCTTGAACTTACGCGAATGCAAATTAGCCACGACGATGATAATCCTGCCTGTTCTTTACTTTTTGTTTGCAAAAACGTAACAGCGCATACTTCGGAAAGGTTTTATAGCATTACCGAGCAGATGGTCGGCACAGACATTAATACACGGTATGACCGTATTTTGAATTTGGCCCGGGGATTCTTATTAGACACAAAGGAGGTAACAGCCTAATCTTGGACATTACATGGAGCGGGGCCAAGACGCTTGCCAGTATCGCGGACAAGCACAAGGGGGTAGTAAACTTTACGACCCCCTCTGGGATTCAGGAAATGTGGTATGTCGATGAAGCGGGACTGTACCGGCTTATCATGCGAAGCAACAAGGATGAGGCCGAGCGATTCCAGGACTGGATAGCGGAAGAGGTTCTTCCTTCCATTCGCCGCCACGGCGCCTACATGACGCCTGACACGCTCGATAAGATGATTTCATCGCCGGAATTCGGCATCAAGTTGCTTACCGCCCTGCAGGAAGAACGGACCCGGCGCGAAATGGCGGAAGCGCAGCTTATGATTACTGCACCCAAGGCTCAATCTTGGGAAATCGTTGGCGAAGATGAGGGCCTGGTATGGGACGCCAGAGAAGCGGCGAAGCTGGCCAGCCTGCCGGGACTGAACGAAACATATATTCGGGAACTAGCCCGAGGGAACGGTTGGCTTTGTCTGGACGGGACACCGACAGCGAAAGCAATTCGCGACGGCTACTGCCGGTCAATTGTCAAGATTGTCGGCGGAGGGAATTACCGCAAGCCAGTAACGGTGACAATGTATCGCCCCAAAGCGGTGGACATGTTGGTCCGGCAATATAGGCGGGAAAGTGGGGGGGTGTTTAACAATGCCCAATAACATCTCCATCAAGCAAGCCGCCGAGATCATGGGTAAATGCCCTCAGTTTGTGCGGGTAGGTTTACAACGAGGCAACTTACCCTTTGGAACTGCCTTAAAAATGAGCGACCGTTGGACTTACTACATATCGCCCAAACTGTTTTATGAATATGTGGGCGATAAGCCCGCTAGCCCAACGGATACATAGAACGAAGGTAGCTCGGGCTGCACCTGGGCATTTTCTTTTGTGACGCCTAGTTCCCCCCGGTCAAAAATTCCATTTCTCCGCGAAGATCCCAGGACCGGGAGGTGTCCCTCCCAAAACAGATTTTTCGCGCGCGCGCGGGGGGTATAAATCTCTGGAGGAAATTCTCCCAGGACCGGGGAGGCCCATTTCTGCAAAAAAAATTCCCTTTTTAAACATTTTGCATCTATAAGATGGTCGCCCTGCAGGCCGCCAGGGATGCGAAAAAGCGATGACGAAAGGGAATTCACGCAGTGACGCAAAAAACGGTTGCAGATGCGCACACAAGACATTGATACCGCTTCTGGAGGTTATGTTCTATCACTAGGATGCCGAGTCGCGTTGGCTACCTCGGCCCGGTGGTGAGCTACGACGCCGCCCGGGCGGGGAGTAAGATGAGGATAGGAATACGGTTATCGGTACCTTTGGACTAACGACGAAGCCCCTGGCCGTTTTGGCTGGGGGCTTTGATATTTTTCTCCAAGAAATAAGCTGTAATTATTTGTTATTTAATTCCAATATGGTATAATACTGGTAAAATACTTAACAATCACAACTAAAATGCGATAATACATATAGAGGAATATCTGGTATTTTGTCGAAGGGGGTATATAACATATTACGGCAACGGTGAGAGTATGGCCAAAAAGAAAACAAACGGCTATGTTGAATGTCCGTACATTGAGAACTGCCCAGCAGACACTCCAACTAGAGTTGCACATTTAGGATGGAGATTTGTCTACACATCAATTGCCTTTGCGGTACTTGGTCTTGGGGCTTCTCCCGGTACTGGCTTTTTTGTCTCTGTGCTCCTGTTTGCCGGATCGTTGCTATTGGACTACTTTAAATTTCTTCCGGATACGCCACTTCGCCGGGTTATCAGGCGAATCGGAATTGGATATACGGGGTGTTTCTGCACTCTAGGGATATTCGGCTTGGTCGGTATATTGACAGTAATTTCCGTACAGGCTAATCTATATGTCATGGTGTCGTCGAGCTATGTTGTAGCAAAAGGAGCATCATTTCCGATTGAGTACATATGGTATAGTGCGGGAATCGCGGCATTTCTGACCGGTGTTGACTGGGTGGTTTACGAGGGATTCTTAGAGAAGAATTATGACAGTGACACAAAAGCAAGTGCTTAACGATATACTAATAAGGAGGAGGGAACAGCATGAATACGGACTTCGTAATTTTCTATGTTATCGTAGTCTATTCTTCGCTGGCCGTAGGAGTACTCCTTAAGTTTGTCAATGCTGGTGTAAAGGGTGGTTGGCTCCTTTTCCCTGTTATTGCGCCGCTTTTAATGCTTACGGTTACTCCGGTAGCGGCTTTTAAACGAGCTTTTATTGAGACCAAGGGAACGTTTTTTGAGAAGTTTAAAACTGGCTTCAGGCTAGTTATTATTGCCTATAAGTTTTTCCCCGTTCTTGTTGGAGCTATGGCGAAGAAAATATCGTCTGAGCAATCCGCCAGAAAGGCTAAGAAGCTCGTCTATGTTATTAATGTAGTGAAGCCATACTATTCTGGGCTTTATGATCTCGGGCGAGGTGCCGTTCGTATGAAAGCTTCATACTAACTAACGGAGCAAAGCCCCCGGATTATCCCGGGGGCTTTTTTATTCCACCACATTATTCTCCATGGCAATCCTGCACTTCGAGCAGATAGCTTTACCCTTGAACTTCGTTATCCCAGTTGTGCTGCCGCAGAAGATACAGTTGTATTCAAATTTACGAAAAACGATTTGGTCTTTACCATAAAAAATCTCAACCGAGGAACCCTCTAGATTAAGCTGTTTCCTGATTTCTACTGGAATAGTAATCCGTCCAAGGGGATCAGGCTTTCTGACGATACCTGCTTCGATCACAATATCACCTCACTGTTAATTATACCCATGCTGACGGATAACGTCAAAAAAGCAAGCCCCCTGGCCGTGCGTGTGGCCAAGGGGCTATTTTTCTGTATTTAAATGTGTTAAAATCAGCTTCGGGGGTTGAGCAATTTATGCAGGAACAAATATTTTTACTAACAATCGTATATACTGGCAATTCTGGAACTCAAGTCATCAAGGGTTGGCTAAAAGAAATATTGATTGGCAAAGTGACTCGATATATGGGGGTAACGGTTGATAGCTTGCACAGCACGCCTCATGGCCTAGTCATCAAATGTAGCGCACGCATTGCACACAACAATAACGTATCGGTAGAGATGATGAGAAACTATCTGGACGATGTACCGAGCCCATATAAGGTTACTGAGATATCGAAGCGGTGAAGCTTGTCCAGAGTAATAGAATGAGGTGATCACCATGGAGGCAAAGACAGTCGCACAATCGAAAGTAACTATTGGCAATTTAATGCAACCCGAACAGGCAAACATGTGTGGTAATGTCCATGGCGGAGAAATCATGAAGTTAATGGATCACGCAGCGGGAATCGTTGCGCTTAGGCACGCTCGGGCAAATGTGGTGACTGCGCGAGTGGATAAAATGGAATTTCATTACCCAATTCATGTTGGTAATTTGGTAACCTGTAGTGGCAAGTTGACTTTTGTTGGCCGCAGTTCTATGGAGGTATTTGTATCAGCTTTTGTGGAAGATTTGCATAAAGAGGCAGATGCAAACCTAGCGCTAACGGCGTTTTTTACCATGGTTGCATTGGACAGCAACGAAAAGCCTATACGTGTGCCGTCGCTGGAGATTACTAACCACGAGGAACAGGCCTTGTTTGAAGAAGGACGCCAGCGTTACTTAGCCTATAAAAACTGGAAGGATTAGAATGAGATTTTTGGAGGATTTGGATAATGTAATGGAATTTGTGTAAATGATTTTTCGGGACTAAGTTTTGAGGCGTCGGCTAGTGAAGACAGCGTTCATCTAGCCGATTCTCGAAGTAAATCATTAGCTGCAATATGCAGTCTGTCCAGTTTCTGAGCGGAATAGCCCATTTCCTGGAGACTTCGACGGTTGCCAGGTAGGAGGCTTTTTATTTTTGCCTCTTCCTGGCGCTCAGCCGGCCGTGATTCGCTTTTAAAAGAACAATCTATGTCAAGGGGAGCGGTGCACTGCTCCATCGATGCGGGTTCCCGCGACCTCGCCGGCGATCGCGGGGTCATCGGTTTCGGCCTTGTCCCGCCCGGCCATCGTCAGGTGGGGTTGTTTGGGTGGAAACAGGTCAGCTTTGCAATTCGGGCAAACTGCCGCGAGGTTGGCCCATGTGGTGCTGCACTCGTGGCCGCAGTTTTTACACTGTACCATCTTGGCTTCTCCTTTCCGCCGCCCGACCAGTTCTTCAAGTTCCCGCTGCATCATCCCGATTACCTCCCTGATTAAATTGTTGCCAACATTATTTTATTGTGTTTTAAAAATAGATATGGTAATATACAATTAAATGGGAGGGGATGGAATGACGGCAGGAGAATTGGCGCTTGAAATACGCAAGCTACTGCTAATCGAAGGGTACATATCAGAGACGCAAGCCGCGAAACTGGCTGGTATGAGCCAACAAAATTTTAGCGCAAAGCTAAAGTCCGGCACGCTCCGTTACTTGGAGGTTGCCGGACTGCTTGAGGCGCTCGGTTACGAAATCCAGTGGCGGAAGAAGGGAGAGTAGATATGGATTGGTCTACCCTAACCCCCGCCGAACGTGACGCGCTGATCGCCGAAAAGATCATGGGCCGCCCGGCGCCTATACCACCGACCTGGCGGCCGCCTACGAGCTGGCTGACGCAATGGTGCGGCGCGGCTGTGTGGTGTCAGTATGGCAGGGTCCGGAAACACCAAAAGGCCACGGCAGCGACCGTGCCTGAGGCGATAGGTAAGGCGGCTGTGACGTATATTGATCTGTGAGGAAAATACATAGCCCTTCTGGACAGCAGTCCAAAAGGGCTATTTTTATTCCTGATATCTATGAGAAACATCTGTATTAAAACGAGCCCCCTAAGCATTTACGGTTTTACCGTATTTAGGGGGCTCATCTAAGAGGGAGACGGTATATGTGTACGGGGCAATGTGGCTAACCTAATAAGAGTTGTGCGAACGGTCTTCCGCTAGTTATCCAATGGAACATGAATCTTCTTCTCCGACGAACAGTAGGAGAAGGATGATAATGATGACCACCACAACGATACCACTATTGCCGCCACCACCACACCCGAAGAAGCCGCGGCCCATGTTCATTCCTCCTTTAACCGTAGAGTCATATTATCCTATGCAATTTTACGGAATTGGGTTACTGGGGCGGGCAGCGATACGCCGTCGACCGGGTGCTGGACGTCCGCCAGGCTCCGTCGCTCAAGGGCGGCGGCCTGGGGATACGGTACACCTGCCGGATTCGCAGGAAAGAGGTTTATTTGTTCTGTGATGAGGGTAAATGGTTTGTGGAAAAATAAAGGAAAATCAAAATATGTAGCAAATAAAGGAATTAAATGGAAATATTGAGAGGGGGTAAACTAAATGCAAAAGACAGTCTCCCTACTTCTCGTATGTCTGACTTTATTGCTGTTTCAAAGGATTTCTTTTGCCAAAGAAACGAAATATATAGATGATAATTATAATTTCAGTACTGTAAAAACTGTATTTGTTTGGCCGCGTCTAGGTATTTCAAAAGGTACTGCTGATCCTTATGCGTATCAGAAATCGTCGAAAATAATAAAGAACGAGCTTTTCCCTGCCTTAAATGTTCGGTGGGTAACATTAGGTGATATCAGTAAAGCTATGATGGAAGAGCAAGGAATTGACCTAAATGTAGAGTTTAAAAAGGATAGAAAAAAGGCCTTAGAGTTATTCTATGAAAACCTACCTAAATATGCTGATTTAACGATTTATTTAGAAGTCCGCCAGTTTGGGTATCTTGAAAAATATATTCCTCCTGAGACATTTACCTATACAACACCGGAGTTTGTCAACGTGCGGGGCCATGGTTGGGATAATCGCGGAAATTACACTAGTATTTCTGGTAGCGTGGCCGTCGATAAAGAGCATTCCGTTACGATTGGGGGATATTCGTACGAAAATCCCACCGCTGCTCTCGCCGTAACATTATATGATAACAGGAGTGAAAGTGTTGTTTGGGGTTACTCACATGCATCTGCTGGCCGCGGAGGCTTATTCCAAAAGTCTAAGACTCCGGAAGTTCATTTGGAGTGGCTTTGTAGAGAAGCAATAAAACAGATGCCACTTCCCAAGAAACCCGAGCAGAAGAAGTGAGATAGTATTTGATGAAATCCACAGGCATTGTAAGAAGGATGGACGCATTAGGCCGTATTGTCATTCCTATTGAAATCCGGCAAGTCTTGGATTTAGCAGAATATGATCTTCTCGAATTACAAGAAGAAGATGGAAAGGTTATACTGTCAAAACATATGTCAGCAGTATGCATTTTTTGCGGCCGCGACGATAATCTTGTACAGTTTAAGGGTAGGGCGGTTTGTGGACGGTGCGTGATTGCTGCTGAGTATGAAATAGCGGAATGAAAGAAGATGAGAACAGGATACTGTGGTTTCTCGGTACCACTGATCTGAAAGACGAAGCCCCCGGTGTGCGCCCCGGGGGTTTTTACTGTCCACTTTTATCTCTTGTGAGATGCTAAAGGGTAGCCATCAATTGGTTATCACCACTAAACATAACGAGGCATACACTATACTAAAAGGCCCATGGGAGGTGATTACTTGCCAGCTTCTGTAGCCGTTAGGGAGGAATACGAATTTGCCAAGGATGCGGATAAAAGTGTTGATGGCGCCGACTCTTTACTACAGGGTAACAAGGGCCCCTGCGGGACAGGTGGCTGTCATGCACCGGATATAAGGACTGAAATGCGTCTACAACGCCAGATAGAAGATAAGCATTACAGTACTTTAATTCAGATAGTAATCGGCTGCACTGTAGCGACTTGCTCGCTAATGCTCACGTTGGCCGCTGCGATTATCAAATTTAACTAATTACCACCGCCGAAAGACCGGAAAGGGATTTACCTTCCCGGTTTTTTGGTGTGGCTCTTAGGAGCAATGCAATTAATGGCCCCGCCGAAGCGGGGCAGGTGTAGGGGCATGGCCACGGGGATGATGTGGCGAGTGGTCCCCTCGGTATATAATATGTAACTGCCTATTTCATTGTCCTGGAGGATTTCGGCTACCAGTGGCGAAGCCTTGGGTATCATAGTTTAGTTGTTGCAAGAGACACGGCACTGATTAGGGGGGCCGTGTCTCATTTTTAAGGATTGTGAGGCACCGCTACAAGCATAAACATTGTACCTAGTTTTACACTCAGTTTCCGGGAAGAAGGTGGTGTTGGGCAATGAACTTAAAAACAGAAGAATTTGACATGGTAATCCATGAATACATCGAATTTGTTAATGAACAAATTGGAATGTATATGGACGCTCTGGCTGGTTACGCTGGCCATTGTGTTAGGATAGAAAGACAAGTGGCCCGAATTTTGCGTGCTTCTCATAAGGAAGGCGATGTAATTGTATACGCCAGCTATGTGGACCCGACTAGGCCCGATGTTATTCATAATAGGATTGTCAGAGCAGACGATTATATAGCGGCCAATAGTAAAGGAGGATCTAACGAGCAACAACACGCATGTGCAATCATTGTGTTTCTATATACTTACTGGGAGAAAGAAACCAGGCCTCGGCTCGCTAAAATTTTAAATGTTGATGTCGGAGAGATTCGCTCCAAGGTTATGGGGGATTTGCGCTTGGTTCGCAATGCCATTATTCATACAAAGCGAGTTTTTAGGCAGGATGACTATAAAAAACTTGAAATACTTAAGGATTTGTTTGAGCCTGATAAAAGAATACACTTATCCTACGACAGTATGCATAAAATATTTGGGTTCGTGAAAAATAGTCTCGGTGGTATGCTCCTGACTTACTATGGCGGCGTAGAAAATGCACCTATTGACCTCGCTGAGATTATTGATGTGGCTATTCCTAAAAGAGCCCTTTAGTACCCTTCGTGGTACTTTGGGTAACGTTGAAAAATACTTCTTTCCGAAGTCGAGTCGTGCTGCGTTGGCCAACTATTTTTGAACAAAACTTGCGCCTAGTTTTGCGCCTTTCGGCGTGCGAAAGTAAGCGCAATAGAAGGTAAAGAAACCGAGCTTTAACTAGGCTCGGCGACTTTTGTTTAGGGGTAAAAACTTACGGTAGGCGGTAACGAGCGTTAATTGCCGGGGCTCCGACATGTTTAATCTTAATAGACTCTGGTTTTTCCCTTTTGTGGTTTTTGTAGGTTCGCACCTTGCGCATTCATAGAAAATATTTTTGTTTATTGGGGGCTAGGTAGCAAATATGCCCGCCTGTGTCCGCCAGTGGTGAACTTTCCCGTTCACTGGCACAGGACAAAGGAAGTTATTCACAGGCAGAAAATATTATAAAAAGCGAAAAGCCGGCGAAGCCATTATTAACAAGCGTTTGCTGGCTTTTGCTGTTTCGTGGCTAATTAACATAATGGTTATTGTCGGGCGTAAAAGAATATTATATTACATTAAAGATTGACAAAGGATATTAAAGGACATAAAATTAAAGTGAAAGGTGGTGCAAAATGGAAAAGCTACTTACGCCAGAGCAGGCGGCGGAGGTGTTGCAGATTACTCCAAAAACTGTCCGCCAGTATATCACTAACGGCAGCTTGCCGGCGGCGAAGATGGGCAGGGTATGGCGAATAGACCAAAAAGACCTCCGGGAATTTATCGAAAAACAAAAGCAAAGGGGCAAGTAAGTTTAAGGGCCGGGCGCTGCGGTAACAGCGACACCGGCCAGGCAGACGCGGGAGCATCCAGAACCCGCCGCCGCCCTTATTGTACACTAGGCGGCCGGTCGGGACAAGAGAAAACGCTTAGGCGGTGATGACATGGCAACGAGAAACCCGGCGGGAATGCCCAAAATACTGTTCGACCAGGGAAAGAACTTGTACTATACCAAAATGAGCTACACGGACCGCGTCGGCAAACTATGTAGAAAGTCGCTGTACGGTAAGAACCCGTCAGAAGTTGCGGCCAAGATCAAGCAATTCAATAAGGACAAAGACGCGGGGCTTATCATGGACGCCGACAAAATCACCTTCGGGCAGTGGCTTTTGCGGTGGCTCGAAACCGACAAGAAAAATTCTCTGGAGATTACGAGCTATTCAAACTACCAGACCCAAATTAACCTGCATATCATTCCGGCCCTCGGGGGTACCAAGTTAAAGAAACTGCAAAGGATTCAGTTGCAGGAATTTTTCAATCAAAAGGCCAAGGACTTGAAGCCGGCCTCATTGACGTTGATAAAGGCAATCGTGGTAAACTCGCTCAAGGCCGCAACCGTTGACGGCTATATAATCAAAAGCCCAGCAATGGCGCTCAAATTGCCAACAGTGAAGGGGAAAGAAGTAAAGCCGCTCAACAAAGTGGAGATCGGCGCCCTGCTGACCGCAGGGAAAGGCAGCCCGCTTTATTCGATGATTTATACGGCAATACATACCGGCATGAGGGTGGGTGAATTGGCCGGGCTACGGTGGCAGGATGTTGAACTAAAGGCCGGGGTTATCAACGTCCGGCAGGGAGTAAAATACCACCAGGACGAAAAGGCATACAAAACCGGCAGCACGAAAACGGAAAACGCCGTGCGGATGATACCTATTAACAGCAATGCGGTGGCCGAGCTAAAGCGGCACAAGGCAAAGCAGGCGGCGGAAAAACTGGAATTTGGCGAGGCATACGATGATAATGGCCTAGTGTTTACGAAGCCAGGCGGCGCCGTCCTCTCCCTTTCGTCGGTAAGGCAGCAATTCGGGACTATTGTCAAACACTCGGGCATTGATCGGCGGACGTTCCACGACCTACGCCATACTTTCGCAAGCATCTGCATAAGCCAGAAGGTAAATATCAAGGCTCTATCGCAGTACCTGGGGCACGCAACAATAACCATAACGCTTGATACCTACGGCCATCTATTGCCGGGAGACAAAGAGGAAATAGCGGAAACTATCGGGACGTACTTGGCGGGCATATAGCCCGCCTTTATTTTAGCTTTAGGCGCTGGCAAGTAGCACGCCCTTCTAGGGCTCGTGCAAGCCACCCGTTAGACGGGTGCCGACTTTTTTGTAGGACACGGAATAGGACAGTCGGCGAAAAACATCGATGTACAACCGTGAGCATAAAAGGGTAAAAAACTAGTAATTTCGGGCACCCATGAGCAACGCTGAACGGGGAAAAATAACACTTCGCTAACATAACGTTAACATTGTCATAACACAAGGAATGTATTGCCGGCGTTATAATTTAGGGGAAGACAATCACAAACAATTTAGGAGGGTAATCATGAAGAGCGTTTCCAAGATTTTAGCCGTTATTATCGTACTTAGCCTTAGCATCGGCCTGCTGGCCGGCTGCGGCGGCCAGAGCAAGTCCGAGCAGCCCAAACAGGCGGCCGAGATCCAGGGCACCGTGACCGCTTCGGGCTCGACGGCGCTGCTGCCGCTGCTCAAGCCTGCCCAGGAAGAGTTCCAGAAGCTGCACGCGAAAGTGACCGTCAACATCGCCGGCGGCGGCTCGTTCACCGGCCAGAACCAGGTGGCGGCGGGGTCGGTCAACATCGGCAACTCTGACGTCGGCCTGCAGGACAGCCTCAAGAGCGCCGGTCTCGTCGAGCATAAACTCGTCGGCATCCCCTTCGTGTTCATCGTCAACCCCGGCGTCACCGTCGACAGCCTGACCCCCGAGCAATACGTGGCCGTATTCAGCGGCAAGGTCACCAACTGGAAGGACGTCGGCGGCAAAGACCAGGCCATCACGATCATCCACCGCGCCAAGTCGTCCGGCTCCCGCGCCACCATCCAGGAGGTGGTGATGAAGAGCGCGTCCTTCACCGACAACGCCGTCATCCAGGATTCCAACGGGGCCGTGCGGGCCGCCATCGCTTCCACTCCCGGCGCGATCGGCTACGTCGATGCCGCCTATGTCGACCAGTCGGTAAAGGGCCTGGCTTATAACGGCGTTAAGTTCTCGCTCGACAACGTGACCAGCGGCAAATACCCGGTCTTCACCTTCGGCCGCATGTACACCAAAGGCGAACCGACCGGCGCGGTGAAAGCGTTTATCGCCTATGCGACCAGCAAGGAGTTCCAGGAGAAGTACGCCGAGAAGCAGGGCTTCGTGCCGGTTACCAAGATGCCCAAGTAAGTTGACATAGATCGGGGAAAGCGGCGCCATAGCGCGCCGCTTTTTCATCTTCGACCAGCCGCCAAACTTAACAAAAAATTAACATGGCATTAACACTCGCCTAATAGATAATCCTTATAATTAAGATGAACGACAAGCAAGAACCCGGGGGAGAAGACGAAATGGCATCATTGGTTAACGCCGGCGACCACAACCTCAAACTGGCCTACGACCGCTATATGCGCTATTTGTTCATCGTCAGCGCGCTGTTGCTGACGGTTATCATTGCCGCCATCATCATTTTCGTCGGTCAGCAGGGCCTGATGACCTTTAAGGAGGTCAGCCCGGCCGATTTCTTCCTTGCCGGCAAATGGGACCCGACTGAAGGCAAGTTCGGCGCGCTGAGTTTCATCCTCGGCTCGGTATATGTCACCGTCCTCGCCGTGCTGATGGGCGCGCCGCTGGGACTGGCGGGCGCCATCTTCATGGCCAAGATCGCTCCGCCGCGGCTCCGTGAGGTCATGCGCCCGGCCACCGACCTTTATGTGGCCATCCCTTCCGTGGTCTACGGCTTTATCGGCCTGACGATCCTCGTACCTTATATAAGGGTGCAGTTCGGCGTCAACACCGGCTTCGGCCTGCTGGCGGCGTCGGCCATCCTGGCGGTCATGATTCTGCCGACAATCATCAGTATTTCGGAGGATGCCATCCGTTCCGTTCCCCGCCCCCTGGAAGAGGGGTCGCTGGCGCTCGGGGCGACCCGCTGGCAGACGATTACCGGCGTTATTCTGCCGGCCGCCCTGCCCGGCATTCTTACCTCGATCATTCTCGCCATGGCGCGGGCGGTCGGCGAAACGATGGCCGTGCAGATGGTCATCGGCAATACCCCCCAGTTGGCCCGTTCGCTGTTCATGCCGACCTCGACCCTTACCAGCGAGATCGTCGTCGAGATGGGCAACACGCCGTTCGGTTCGGCGTGGGGCAATTCGCTGTTTCTGATGGCGCTGGTCCTGTTGCTGATATCACTGGCGATGATCGTGGTCATCCGGCGGGTAGCCGGAGAAAGGACGGCCTGACATGGATGCGGAAGCAGTCGAACGTGAGCCTGTCGTAATGAAAGACAAGCGCCTTATCAGCCCCAAGCTCGTCGACCAGGCGGCCAATCTCGGCCTGTGGCTGTCCGGCCTCGTTATCCTCGGCATCCTGGCCGCTTTTTTGACCTACATCCTGTATAAGGGGCTGCCGGTGCTGTCGTGGGACTTCGTCACCGGCATGTCCACCGATACCCGGGCCGGCGGCGGCGTGGGCCCGCAGCTGTTCAATTCCTTCTACATCCTCTTCCTTTCCATGGCTTTTTCGATACCGGTGGCGGTCGGCGCGGGCGTCTATCTGGCCGAATACGCCGGCCAGAGCAAGCTGACCGATATCATCCGCCTGAGCACCGAGAGCCTGGCGACCGTCCCTTCCATCGTGCTCGGCCTGTTCGGGATGATTATCTTCGTAAATACTCTCGGTCTCGGCTTCAGCATCATCGGCGGGGCGCTCACCCTGTCCCTGCTGAATATTCCGGTGCTGGTCAGGGTCACCGAGGAGGCGATAAAGACCGTTCCCCATCAGTACCGGGAGGCCAGCCTTGCCCTGGGGGCGACGAAATGGCAGACTATCTGGCGGGTGGTGCTGCCGACGGCCATGCCGGGCATGATAACCGGCCTGACGCTGACGGCCGGCAGGGCCCTGGGGGAATCGGCCATCCTCATCTTCACCGCCGGCACGACGGTGTCGCGGCAACTGCCCGACCCGAACCTGCTCGCCGCCGGGGAGACGCTGGCTGTGCACATGTGGTACGTCATGGCCGTCGGCCTGGTGCCCGACCGGATCGAGATCGCCAACGGCATCGGCGCCCTGCTGGTGATAACTATCCTGATTTTCAACCTCGTGTTCACCATCCCCGGCAGGCTGCTGCAGCGCAGGCTGAGCGGGACAAACAGCTGAACGACGAATTTCCCGGGCGTGCCTGCTAAATCAGCCGGCATGCTTTTTTTCGTACTTGCGGCCGAAAATTTAACGCATCCTTAAACTTGCCTTAACAGCCCGGTAATTATGGCCTGCTACAATGAAGGTGAGAGAAAGGAAGGGGGGCTACCGCCATCGACGATGCAAAGGCGCTGATTGTTACCGCCTCGGTGGGCTCGGGGCATACGCGGGCGGCGAACGCCGTTCGCGACGCGCTGCTTGACGGACGGTTCGCAGCGCGGGCGGTGGTCGCCGATTTCCTCGACGACGGGGATGCCGCCAGCCGTTTTGTCAAGGATACTTACCTGAAAATGCTCGAGGTTTTCCCGGCTGCCTACGACCAACTGTACCGCTGGTCGCAGGGGCCTTTGCCGGGGGCCGGGCTGAGCGATCTGACCGCCCTCGTTATGAGAAGGAAACTGCTGGCCATGGTGGCGGAGCACCGGCCGGACATCGCCGTCTTCACCCATCCCTTTCCGTGCTGCGCCGCCGCCTCGCTGCGCCGCGGCCGGCGCATGTCCCTGCCCCTGGCGGCCGTGCTGACGGATTTTGCCGTGCACCGCCTGTGGGTCCACCGGGAAGTGGACATGTATTTCGTCGCCAGCCAGGAGATGAAGGCGGCGCTGACGGCGCTCGGCATACCCGCCGAACGCGTTCACGCCACCGGCATCCCGATCGTCGCCGGCTTCGCCGGCCAAAACCGCCGCCGCAGCGACGGCCAGCCTTCCGTCCTGATCATGGGCGGCGGCCTGGGGCTTGGCGCCGTGGAGGAGGCTTTGGCCGCCCTGGCGGCCGCGGGCAGGCGGCTGGATATCACCGTCGCGGCGGGGGGGAACGATGCTCTCCGGCAAAGGCTAGCGGCCACGGCCGCCGCTTCGCCGCACCGGATAACGGTAGTGGGCTTCACCGATAGGATTCATGAGCTGATGGCCGCAGCCTCTCTGCTGATAACCAAACCGGGGGCGCTGACGTGCAGCGAGGCGCTGGCCGTCGGAATACCGCTGCTGCTGTACAGCCCGCTTCCCGGCCAGGAGGAGGATAACGCCGCTTATCTTGTGCGGCGGGGTGCGGCCGTGCGGGCGGCCGACGCGGCCAGCCTCGGCCGTATCGCGGCCCGGCTGCTGGCGCAACCGGCCAGGCTCGAGGAATTGCGGGCGCGGGCGGCGGCTGTCGGCCGCCCCCACGCCGCGGCGGATGCCGCCGCCGTAATCGGCGGCGGCCTGCTGGCGCGACGCGTCAGTCCGGCGGGCTGAGACCAATCACTTGGCGTCAAGGAGGAAAGCATGAACACCACCGGAAGAACCAGTGCGTCGGAAGTATGCCTGAACCTGTTGCTGACCGCCGTTTCCCCGCTGCAGGGCATGCTCGACCGCCCCGGGATCACGCACGAATTTTGCAACCGCCAGGGCCTGCAAATCCTCCGCAGCGACGGGTTTACCCGTTACGCGGATTTTCTGCAGCTGTTCGGGAAGGAGCTGGATTGCGGCGTTTACTGGGCTGATCAGGGGTGGAAGAACGTGCATCATTACTTCGAACCGACTACAGGCAAGGGGCTGTGGCATTTTGCCAGCGCCCGCCAGCAGTTCGCGGTCTATTACCGCATGGCTCTGTTCGCCCTGCGAAGGATGGAGCTGCGCAGGGCGGCGTTCCTGCTCGGCGCGGCCGCCCATCTGGTGCAGGATGTGTGCGTGCCTCATCACGCCCGGGCGAAGCTGCTCGACGGGCACAAGCAATACGAGGCCTGGGTGGAGAAGCGCTTCGGCGGCTATGCGGTAGATAGTGGCGGCGTTTACGGCGAGGGGCGGGCAGCCTGTTCGCTGCTTGTCGCCAACGCGACCGTGGCCGCCGATTATTTCGATGCGGTTAAACTGGCGGAGGACGGCGCCTTATACCATAAGGCTACGGAAATCCTGCTGCCGCTGGCGCAGCAGACTACTGCCGGGCTGCTGTGGCATTTTGCCAACGAGGCGGTCAAGGCCGGCGTAGATATGACGGCTGCCGCCGAGAAGTACAGGGTTGCCGCCTGAGAATGTGCAAGCATCAATGAAAGAAAGCCGGCAGCGGCGAAGGCGCCGTTACTGGCTTTTGCTGTTTGCGGAAGTGAAAGCAAAGAATAATAGCCCCACCCGGAGGCAAGCGGGTGGGGCTTTTGTGGCTGCCGCGAACTGCGATGCGGCTGTTCTTTATCTATTCTTTATAGTATTGCCGCTATTCCTGATGCCTTTTTTATCCCCAACGACCTTATACTTGATTAAGTAAAAAGATTATTCGCGGTCGAGGTGCCTTTCATTTGGACAGAATAATAGCTTTGCGGACGATGTTGTCGTGGAGTCTGACGCCGTACCGGATTCTTGTCGCCGGTTTTGCCGGGCTGATTCTGGCCGGGGCGGTTGTGCTGACGACTCCCTGGGCGTCGCAATCAGGCGCGGGAACGAGCTTTCTCGATGCGCTGTTCACGGCGACGTCGGCGGTGTGCGTGACGGGGCTGGTGGTCGTGGATACGGGCAGCCATTATTCCCTTTTCGGCCAAATCGTCGTCATCCTGCTGATCCAGTTCGGCGGGTTGGGGGTGATGACCGTCAGCACCCTGCTCGCGGTGCTGCTGGGGAAGAAAATTCTCCTGCGGGAGCGCCTGGTGCTCCAGGAAGCCACGAACCAGCTCGAGCTTTCCGGCGTGGTAAGGCTGACGCTGTATATAATCAGGGTCACCCTGCTGGTGGAGTTCATCGGCGGCACCATCCTGGCGGCGCGCTGGTATGGGGATTTCGGCGCCAGGGGGATTTACTACGGTTACTGGCACGGGGTTTCGGCGTTCTGCAACGCCGGGTTCGATCTTTTCGGCGGCTTTAAAAGCGTTACCGGGTATGTGGGCGACCCTGCCGTGGTTTTTGCCCTGTCCGGGCTTATCATCGCCGGCGGCATCGGTTTTACAGTGATCGCCGACATTTGGGGCCGTCGCTCTTTCGGCCGCTTGAGCCTGCACAGCAAGCTGGCCGTCATGGTCACCATCCTGCTGATATTGCTGGGAACGGTGCTAATCGTCGCGTTCGAGTGGGGCGGCAAGGCGTTCGGCGAGCTTTCGCCCGCCGCCAGGTTACTGGCGGGGTTTTTCCAGTCGGTCACGGCGCGGACGGCCGGTTTTAACACCGTGGACATCGGCGGCCTGCGCGAAGGGACGCTGCTGATTCTCATTATCCTGATGTATATCGGCGCGTCGCCATCATCGACCGGCGGCGGCATAAAAACGACGACCGCCGCTATAATCGCCGCGTCGGTTGTGAGCTTTATCCGGGGCAAGAAGGGGGTCGCGCTGTTTAAGCGCCAGGTGGCGGACGCGACGATTGCCAAAGCCGTGGCCGTGGCCGTGATTTCGGCCGGTCTGATAATGAGCGTGACGCTGGCGATGACGCTCACCGAGGAGGCGTCGCTCATCAACATTTTGTTCGAGGTTACCTCCGCCTTCGGCACGGTCGGCCTGTCCACCGGCATAACTCCCACCTTGTCGGCGGCCGGCAAGCTGCTGATCATCGGCACGATGTTCGCCGGCCGGGTCGGGACGCTTACGCTGGTGCTGTCGCTGGCGCTCAAGAAACGGAACGGTAAACTGCAATATCCCGAGGGGAAAGTAATCATCGGTTAGAAGGAGTGGCCATGAAGAGGAAACAATTTGCCGTGATCGGCATCGGGAGGTTCGGCTCGAGCGTGGCCACGTGTCTGGCGCGCCAGGGCTACGAGGTTATGGCGGTGGACGACGACGGGGAACGCGTCCAGAAGATAAGCGAGGTCGTGACTCACGCGGTGCGCGCCGACACGACCGACGAGGAGGCGCTCAAGTCCCTGGGAATAAGGAATTTCGACGCGGTGGTCGTCGCGATCGGCCACGATGTCCAGGCCAGCGTTCTTACCACTCTGCTCCTGAAGGAGGCGGGGGTGGGCCATATCGTGGCCAAGGCGCAGAACGCGCTTCACGGCAAGCTGCTGGAGAAGATCGGCGCCGACCGGGTGGTGTATCCGGAATGGGATATGGGGATGCGCATCGCCCATAACCTGATTTCGGCCAACGTGCTGGAGTATATCGAACTGTCGCCGGAACTGAGCATTGTGGAGGTGGCCGTTCCCCAGGCGATGGTCGGCAAGGCGCTGGCCGATTCCAACCTGCGGGAAGGGTACGGCTTAAATCTGGTTGCCCTCAAGCGCGAGGGCATGATTCAGGTTTCGCCGAAGCCGGCGGAGGTTTTCCGGCAGGGGGATATTTTGTTCGTGATCGGCGATAACAAGGGTATTTACCGGCTGGAGCAGTTGGATTAGTTTTTCGGGTATTGACGTGGAGGCTCGGGGTCGGGCCGGAGCGGGGCGAATTGCCGCTGGGCGGGGGCGGGGCGGCGAAATGAGCGACAGACAGAAGGCGGCGGTATGGTATAATAAGAAAAGCAAGACACTTTCGCCCGCGAGGAGACTTGGCCATGACCCCAAGGCATACCCACCTCGTTTTTGACACCGCGATCGGCGGCACCAAACCGGTGACCGTGGTCGATAGAGGCCATAAATGCCCCTTCTGCTGCCGCGACGAGCTGGAGGGCATCATCGCCGCCGACGGACCGATACTGCTCGTCGCCAACAAATACCCGGTGCTCCGGGATACCTTCCCGACCGTCCTCATCGAAACCGATGACTGCACGGCGGAGCTGTCGCTCTATCCCAAGGACCACCTCCACCGGGTCATCCGCTTCGGCACCGAGAAATGGCTGGATATGATCGCCGGCGGCGAATTCGCCTCGGTCCTGTTTTTCAAAAACCACGGTCCCAGTTCGGGCGGCACCATCGGCCATCCCCACATGCAGATCGTCGGCCTCCGCCATGTCGACTACACCGCCAACATTCCCCCGGCCAGCCTCGAAGGCATCGTCATCAGCCGCGACGGCGGCGTCGAACTCGCTATCGCCGACAAGCCGCTGGTCGGCTTCACCGAGCTCAACCTCAAGCTCGCCGACCTCGGGCACCTCGACCGCCTGGCCGATTATCTGCAGATTTGCGCCCACTACTTTCTCCACAACTTCAACCGCCACTGTAACAGCTACAACATCTTCTTCTACCATATCGGCGGCCGGATAACCGCCAAAATAATGCCCCGGTTCGTTACTTCGCCCATCTTCGTCGGCTACGCCATTCCCCAGCTGTCCACCCGCATGCCCGACATCGCCGCCGACCTCAAGCGAATATACGGGATATAATTAGGAAAAAAGCGCAAGTTTGCACCACTTCGGTACAAAGCTTGCGCTTTTTTGTGAATCTTGAGATTCGGCAGGCGTAATGATTTTTCAGGGCGCAGTCAGGCCGCCTGATCGATCACAACTCATGTACTGCTGCGGCCTGTGGCTTGACAACGGGCGGCTGGGGCATTTTTGCGAACAGCAAGGCGATGATGCCAACTACGCAGGTAGCGATACAGAACCAAAACGCAACGGTGTAGCTTTTGTACGTATCGAACAGCATGCCGCCAATCAAGCCGATAGGGGAACTAAGAACCGAGGAGGCCGTGATAAATGTGCCGTTTATCTTGGCAAAGGATTTAGGGCCGTAATAATGGCCGGGGATGGTATTGACGACCACAAATGTCCACCCGAACCCGGCGCCGATAAAAATGGCGGCAATGTAGGCGAGGATGACGGAGTTTGCGCTTACATACATTTCCATTAAATAGCCGATAATGTAGCAACATAAACCGAGCATGAAAACATAGCGCGACGTCATTTTATCCATCAGCCAACCGCCAATCAGCCGTCCCGGAATCCCGCCCATGGTGTACAAGCCCATTAGCAAGGCGGCATCCGCGGGAGAGATTCCTACTCCTTTGGCATGTAAAACGCCATGAGCGGTGAAGAAGAAGAAGGGCACTTTACAGGCAATAACCCCTACCAGTACCAGCCAGAACGCTCTAGTCCGGAAGACTTCCGACGGCGTCCAGTCGTATTTGCTGTGGAGCGCCTGACCGGCAGACTTCTGAACGGGATTTACCGCAGGTGTGCCGTCGGGGACTTGGCCTAATTCTTCGGGCCGTTCCTTTACGAAAAGGTAGGTGATGATTCCGGCAACTACGGCGATTATTGCCACGAATAACCAGGCTTGCCGCCAATCGCCTCCGTTGAGCGCCAAAAATTTATTTATCAGCGGAGCACCGAGTAAACCGCCAAAACCCGATGCCGTCAGTACGATGGCGATGGCTCGGCCCCGGAAGCGGGTAAACCAGCGGGTGCAGGTTGTCGTTGCCGGAACTACGCAGCCAAAGCTCATGCCGCTGCCCATGAGGATGCCGAAGCCAAGCAGATAGTGCCAGGGCTGACTAGCCCAGTAGACCATGGACAAGGCGCCGACAATCAGGAGAAAACTTCCGATCAGAAATGTTTTTCTTACCTCCCATTTGGCAACAGCTAAGGCTACCACGACCGACAGGCCGCCGGTACATAAATTGCACAGGGTGAATCCCAATCCGTAAGTCGCCCGATCCATGACGATGTCCTTGAGCATATAGGAATTTATTATGGCTCCGGCATATAGCGGAAACCCCATATTTAGAAAATAAATTACCCAAAGTGCCCCGACAAGCTTCCAGCCGTAAAATTTTTGCTCAGT
Organism: Selenomonadales bacterium; assembly: GCA_029976065.1. Taxonomy (GTDB): domain Bacteria; phylum Bacillota; class Negativicutes; order Sporomusales; family UBA7701; genus Anaeroselena. Next base: position 96,979 of record JARKNV010000047.1, on the reverse strand, counting down.
GCCCATTATTCGTAAGCCTCCTTACTTTATGCACTTTTTCCAAGTCATTCGGCGATTAACGGCTCTTGATTCAGCTAGCTTTACAGGCGATGCGCCCGATAGGGCGATAGAAAAAGAACAGCCGGGCGATCCGCAAGAATGCGCAACTCCCGGCTTTGTACTTGGCAAGGATTTCGGATGTGGAGTTTTCTTGCCGACTTATTAAGCTTATTCGCCGTGGTGCGTTAAAGGCCTATTAAAAGCACAACAGCCTTCTGAGCAATGATTAGTCGAGAAAATCAAGCTTGAATAGTTTTTTCGCGTTTAGCCGCCCGATTTTTTCGCGTTCAATGTCGCTGATCTCGGCGGCGTCGAACCAGGTGGAGGCTTCACTCATTTGTTCGAAGGGATAATCGGTCGAGAATAAAACGCGGTCCGAACCCATTTCCAGCATAGCGGCCAACATCGTGGGCAAATGGAAATTGCCGCTGGTGGTCACATAAAAGTTGTTTTGCAGGTAGTAATAAAACGGTTTCTGGGATTTTACGCCGCGCGGCGCGATAGATATCCGGTGTGAGGTTCGCCAGATGCTGTTCGGCAGCATTTCGCCAAGATGGCCGAGGATGATCTTCAGTTTCGGATATTTGTCAAAAAGGCCGCTGCCCATCAAGCGCAGGGAATGGGTGGCGGTTTCCACGCCAAAACCCCATGCGGCGCCAATCAGCCAGCGATGGCCTTCATATATCCTTCGCTGGCTTGGCAGCGGGCTACGGGGATGCATGTAGAAAGGCAGATCAAGTTTTTCCATTTCGGCCCAGAACGGCTCATATTGGGGCAAATCATAATAAACGGAGCTGTCGTCGACGTCGAGTTGGGTGAACCCGTTGACCAGGGCCCCCTTAAAGCCATAATCTTTGACCGTGCGCTGCAACTCGGCTATTGCTGCGTCCGGATTCTGCATTGGAAGCGCCGCAAAGCCGGCGAACCGCTTGGGCTGCTTGGCAATCTGCTCGGCGAGAAAGTCGTTGGCGCGCTTGGCCATGTCGATAGCCTGCTGGGGATTAAGAATGGCCTGGATTGCCGGCGAATTCAACGATATTACCGCAAACTCTATTTCGTTTTCATCCATTTCGGCAAGGCGCCGCTCATGGATATCCAACAGACGGTACTTGAACTCCGGCCATTTATCCGGTGTAAAATATTGTTGCGAATCGCCCAAAGTATCGGTAATGGAAAAGTGTTCCTCTAGACCAATTTTGCCTTTCATTTTTGAACCTCCTAGAGTGTTATCGGCAGACGGCTTTTCCCCGAAAGCCGCTTGGGGCAACAACAAATGACCCGTTTTATAGTTGGATGATTTACTTTGTGCGCACAAAGTTTGGCTCACTTATTGTTGATTACATTGTAGTGAGATAAGTTTTATTAGGCAATTCTGAATAGACATACAACTATTCTAGGACAGAATAATGGGAGTTAACACACGGACGCCAAACTGGTGTATAATTATTCCAGAGCAGAATAGTACTAGAGGTGCAACATGGACATTGAACAGCTCAAAAATGTGTTGGCCCTCGCCCGTTATAAAAATTTTACCGAGACTTCCTACGAAATCGCGTTGTCCCAGCCCGCTCTTTCGAAGCATTTGGGTAAGATTGAAAACGAATTAGGGGGCGTCCGGTTATTTGACCGTACTACTCGTCCCATAAAGCTGACTGACGCCGGCGAAAAGTTTATCGATTACGCGCAGCGGATTGTGGAGGAATTCGAGGCTTTGAAACTGGCTGTGCGGGAATACAGTTTGCTTTCGCAGGGCCATTTGGTAGTGGGCAGCATTCCCGTGATGGGACGTTTGGGGCTTACGGCCTTAATAGTGGCTTTTAAAAAGGAATATAGCAACATCAATATCGAAATCAAGGAGAGGCAAAACAAGGAACTTTTGGAACTCCTCAAGCGGGCGGAATTAGACTTGGCTTTTATTACCGCTCCCGTGCCCAGCGTCTCTATCCATCCATCGATTACTTGTTATCCTTTTATGGAGGACGATATTGTCCTCGTCACCAATAAATTAAATCCGTTAGCCAAACAAACCGCGATTGATCTGGTGGATACCGAGAATGAAGTGTTCTTTCTATTGGACTCGGACTCGGGAATGTATCAAATTTGTATGGAGTCTTTCAAAAAAGCCGGCGTTATGCCGGCCAAAATACATGAGAGCAGGAATGTCGAAACGATAATCGGCTTGGTTACGGAAGGCCTGGGCGTAACTTTGTTGACCTGGCGACTTGCCCGCTCTTTCATTATGTCCAAGATTACCATGGTGCGGTTAAACAATCCGTTTCAACGCACCACGGCACTTGCTGTACGGAATCAGCCGCATATCGCGGCGCCGGTAAAGACTTTCACCAAATTCGCTTTGGCATGGAAAAGCAGCCTGCGGCAACCCCCGTTGGTTAACAGTAAAAAGCGGTCAAATAAGAAAAGACCTGCCAGATGCCAAGAGTTGCCAAGGGGAAAATGAAAATAGCGGCTGTAAGCAAAAGAGGGCAGAAACAAAGCTGCCGTAAAGAGATGGCTGCCAAATGCGCTGCTTTGCCGCGACGATAAATAAAGCAGCCGAAGGCTTGATGGAGGGGAAAGCAGTTGAGAAGGATTTTCGCGGTGACTTTGCTGGTTCTGCTGCTGTCCGTCAGCACCGCTTTCGCGGCCGATCCGCTACCAGCCTGGAACGATACCCCGACGAAGAAGGCGATAGTTGCGTTTGTCGAGGCGGTGACGCGGGAGGATTCGCCGGATTTCGTGCCGGTGGCCGAGCGGATCGCGACGTTCGACAATGACGGGACGTTGTGGTCGGAGCAGCCGATGTATTTCCCCGAGGTGTTTCTGCTCGACCGGTTCCGGGCGATTGCGCCGCGCCACCCCGGGTGGCGGCAGGCGCCGACTTTGAAGGCGGTGCTTGACGGCGATTCCGAGAAGTTTCCCCCCGAGATCCACATTCTCGTGCATGCCGGCTATACGACGGAGGAGTTCGCGCACAGCGTGAAGGACTGGGCGGCGGTGGCCAGGCACCCCCAGACGGGCCGGCTGTATACGGAGATGGTTTTCCAGCCGATGCTCGAGCTTATCGGCTATCTGCGGGACAACGGGTTCAAGGTTTATATCGTATCCGGCGGCTGGACGGATTTCATGCGCCCCTGGACGGAGAAGATTTACGGGATTCCGCCGGAGCAGGTTTGTGGCAGCAGCGTGAAGACGAAGCTCGCGCTGCGGGACGGCCGGCCGGTGATCGTTTATCTGCCTGAGGTCGAGCTTATCGCCGAGGGCCCCGGCAAGGCGGTCGCGATCAGCAAATATATCGGCCGCCGCCCGATTGCCGCGTTCGGCAATTCGGACGGCGACCTGGAGATGCTGCAGTGGACGAAGGCGGGCAGCGGGCTCAGGTTCGCGCTGTTGGTGCGCCACACCGACGCGGAGCGCGAGTGGGCCTATGACCGAAGTTCGGCCCGCGGCAGGCTGGACAAGGCGCTCGACGAGGCGGAGGCCAAGGGTTGGACGGTTGTCGATATGAAGAAGGACTGGAAGGTTGTTTATCCGTTCGAGAAGGAATAAATCCGGAAAATAGCGGGCCCTGTTGCCAGGCGGCAACAGGGCCCGCTATTTTCCGGGGCGGCTGATTACTGGGGCAGAGACGAACGGCAGGCAAAGGAACCGGCATCGCGAGATGCCGGTTCCTTGTTGCCTAGGGGGCGGTACTCAATACCGCGGATAAAATTATTAAAACAGGGGATGAAGGCTGCGAAGATGATCATAGAAGGAAAATCCGGCATTTGTCTAAGTTGTACAGGAAAGATGTATCAGAAGGAGCGATATTGGGCGTGCGTTATTACAAGTTTGACGAACAGCTATTAAATCTTATCGCGGCAACCATCAATGATATTATTGCCATCCACGGGCTGGACGGCGAGATCCGCTATGTTTCCCCTTCGGTGCGGAAGGTATTGGGTTATTCGCCCGAAGAGCTCGTAGGCACGAGCAACCTCGATTATTGCCATCCCGAGGAAGTGCCTGCCATCGGCGGGATTCTCGCCGCAGTGAGAGCGGGGCGGCCGGGGACGGAATCGCGTTTCGAGCATCGCTATCTTTGCAAGGACGGCAGTTGCCGCTGGTTGGAGGCGGAAGTCAGCCGGATAACGGACGCCGCGGGCAGAACCGTCGAGTTGTTGGTGATATCCCGCGATGTAACGGCCCGCAAAAAGATGGAGCAGGAGCTGCTGAACAGCTGCGAGCAGCTGGCCCTGGCCCTTGACGGGGCCAGGGCCGGAGTCGTGAACTTTGTCCACGGCGGCGGCTTGCCGGCAGCTTATCGACAGTGGTGGGAGATGCTCGGCTATAGCGGCGAGGAAGCGGGCAATATGCCCGATGGCTGGCTGAGCCTGTGCCATCCCGAGGACAGGGAGATGCTCGTGCGGGAAGGCGCCGAATGTCTGGCCGGCCGGCGGAAAAAAATCGAGGTGGAATATCGGATCCGCAACAAGAATGGCAGTTACCGTTGGGTCCTGGGCACCGGCAAGCTGGTGGCGGGCATCGGCGGAGAGCCTCACTGGACCGGCCTGCTCATCGACATCACCGCTCTCAAGGAGTTGGCGGCGAAGCAGCGGGAAAGCGAAACACGGCTCAGGGATTTCGCCCAGGCGATTCCCGACGTCAGCATGATAGTGGACGAAGGCGGCCGCTATATCGAGATTTTCGGCCCCAACGACAAACTGCTGCCTTTGCCGTACGAGGAGCTGAAGAGACGGAAGCTGCACCAGGTGCTGCCGGCGAGGGAAGCGGATTTTTTGCTCAATATATTTCGCCGGGTCATCCAAACCGGCCGGCCGCAGGAGTTCAGCATGAATTTCTCGCTGAGAGGGCAAAGAAAGTATCTCGAGGCGCGGGTGGCGCCGATGAATTATCGGGCGGACGGCCTGAGGACGGTGGCGGTGGTTTTGACCGATGTCAGCGAAAAGCGGCGGGCCGAGAGGCTGATGGAATTTACGCTCGCGCTCCGGCGGCGCAACAGTTTTATCGATGATGTCGTGGACGGCAGGATCGCGGGCGCGAAGGCCATGAGCGCCGCTAGGGCTTTCGGCGTCGATCTTGCGGCGCCTTTGTTTTGCTGTGTCGTCCATGTAGCCGGCCAGGAGGGCGAGGGCGCTTCGCCCGAGGGTTCGATCAATATGCTGAGCGGGATAATCGAACTGATGAGCAATCTGCAGAATATGTTCGTTTGGGATTGCCACGGCGATATCGGCGTGCTGGTCGGCGACGCGGCGGCGGACGGCGACGCGGCGGCGGATATGAGGGTGGCCGAGCATATCCTGGAGGTGATCGCGGCCTGCGAACCGAAGCTGAAGGCGGCAGTCGGCGTGGGGTGCAGGCTGTGCGGCCCGGAGGGCGTTCGCCGGAGCTGCCGCCAGGCGGCTGTCGCCGTTCTGGTGGCCCGCAGCCAGGATGCTCCCGGGAGGGTTTGTCATTTCCGCGATATCGGCATATACAAGTTTTTGGCCAATTTCCGCGGCGATGAATTGGCCAGGGAGTATATCCAGGACACCCTCGGCAAGTTGATCGAATACGACCGTTTGAAGGGGACGCACATGATGCGCACGCTGGAGGTCATGCTGGAAAGCACGAGCTTGAAGGAGGCGGCCAAAAGGCTTTTTATGCATTACAATACGGCGGTCCGCCACAAGAACCATATCGAGAAGCTCCTGGGCGTTTCTATCGAGGATGTCGAGGCAAGACTGGCACTTGCGGAGGCAATCAAGCTGCGGAAGCTGGGCCTGTGAGGGCAAAAAAATATGGTTACTCTGTTACCTATTTGTGTAGAACCGTGTTTAATTATGGTAAAGAAGTGACATGGTTCGACATGTCGGAATGTAATACAATTATTTGTGGGTGATAAATTGCCGCGGCGTTCTTGGCTGCCGATACGGCGGCTGCTGCCGGCAATACGAATATCGGGCGGTAAAGCTGCCGGCAGCGACGAGGCAAGGCGCTGGGGCTGAGGAGAGGGGACCTATATGCAGGCGCGGTTTCCGTTGACGAGGGTGAATGGCTGAAGGGCTGAAAGGCGAGACCTGGAGATGGTCCCGCCTTTTTGAGTGCCAACAAGGGATTTTGGAGAGGCGGCTTGAGAAGGAGGTGGCATGTACGGGAAGTGGCGATTTTTGGGATTTGCCGCAGGAAGCCGCCGGCATAAGGGGGGATGATGAGGGAGCCAAGGTTCCGGGGTTCCGCAGGAGGGTTCCCGGAAGCAATTCGAGCATGAGAGAAGGAGGTTTGATATGGGAGAACATGTTGTCGTGTTCAAGTTGGGGGGAGAAAAGTACGGCGTGCCGATCAGCCAGGTCAAGGAGATAATCAATTTCAAGCCCCCGACCGTCCTGCCGGATATGGCGGATTATTTCGAAGGGGTCATCAATCTGCGGGGGGAGGTCATCCCGGTGATCAACCTCGCGGCCAGATTCAGCATCGCCGCGGAAGCGGGAGCGCGGGGCCAGATTATCGTGGTGGAGATAAACGAGCATCGCGTGGGGCTGGTTGTCGGCGAGGTCACCGAGGTGGTCAACTTGCCCCAGGACGCGGTTCAGCAAGCTCCCGCCCTGGTTGCCAACATCACGGGGTATGTATACGGGATAGCGCAGTTCAACGACAGTCTGATGATTCTGCTCGATTTGTCGAGGGTTTTTTCTGCGGAACAGCTGGCGGCACTCGATAAAGCCAGTTAGCAGGCACGGTCAAAAAAGGAGGGAAATATGTGAACGAGTTGCAGAAACTTATCGATTCGGCGGCGAAATTCCAGGCGCTGATGCCGCTCGACTGCTGCGTGATGATTTGTGACGATACCGGGTTGGTGGTCAAATATGTTGCCGCGAAGACCTTCGATATGAATGTTACGGAGGGCGAGAAGGCCCAGAGCGGCGGGGCGTTGGACAAGTGCCTGAAAACCCGCCAGGATATTCATGTCACGCTGAATAAGGAGCTGTACGGAGTGGCTGTGAAAGCGATCGCCACACCGGTTTATGAGGAGGGCAATCTGGTCGGCGCAATCGCGACGGGTACGAGTATGGCTACCCAGCAAACGCTCCACGAGGCGTCGCAGACGATCGCCTCGACCGCCGAGGAGATTACGGCCACTACCGAGGAAATGGCGTCAATGGCGATGCGCCTTTCCGAGGAGCTGACGAAGCTGAAGGATGGCGGCCAAAAAGTGCTGGCCGAGATTAAGAAAACCGACGAAATCCTTCAATTTGTCAGCGACGTCGCCGCCAACTCGAACCTGCTCGGGCTGAACGCCGCCATCGAGGCGGCCAGGGCGGGGGAGCACGGACGCGGTTTTGCCGTCGTGGCCGATGAGATTAGAAAAATGGCTGACAATAGCGCCACGTCCGTGAAGGATATCAAGTCGATTTTGCATGCGATCCAGAACGAGGTGGTGCAGATTGTCGATACGATAACCCAGACGGCGGTTGTCGGCGAACGGCAGGCCGCGGCTTCCGAGGAGATTTCCGCGTCGATGGAGCAATTGGCGGCTTCGGCCCAGAATGTCGAGAGGATCGCGGAAATCGTGTAAATACGGGGTTGGGCCGGAAGTCAAAACCCGCGACGGTGTCGCGGGTTTTGCGCTGTTTGTGGGGACAACGGCGTTTTTGCCGAGAATGAATAAAGGCGGGGGAACGCCCGCAACAGCATACCGGCAGCCCCAAATATCGTGGAAAGATACGCCGCCGGCAGGGAAAACGGGGGCGTTTGACGAAATAATATTATTATGTTAAGAATGTTGTCATATTCTGGGAGGAACGAATGCCGGAAATACTTACAGACTTAGTAAACAGGATCGTCGCCGGCGGCTTCCGGACGCGCCTGGCGGTTTTCCTCGTCTGTCTGGCGCTGGGCATCACGATAATCCAGTTCGTGTTTTACAGGCTGCTCAGGATAGCGGCCCGCAAGACCGACATTTCCTATGCCCTGCTGGAACAGACGTTCAAGGGTATACCCACGCTGCTGGGCATCCTCATCGCTTTGTATGTTTCGATGGAAATCCTGACGATTCCGCCGCGGCCGCTGATGTTTCTGGAGCGGATCTTCCGTTCGCTCGTCATCATGTCGGTGACGCTTCTGGTGGCGCGCCTGACGGCCGGTTACCTGAAGCAGAAGTTCGGCAAGTCGACGGGGGCGTTCGCCTCGACCTCGATCCTGGTGACGACGATCGATCTGGGCGTTTATTCGGTGGGGATATTGTTCCTGCTCCAGTCTTTCGGGGTTTCGATCTCGCCGCTCCTGACCGCCCTGGGGGTCGGCGGCCTGGCGGCCGCGCTGGCGCTGCAGGACACGCTGGCGAATCTGTTTTCCGGCATCAATATCCTGGTGGCCAAGCAGATCAAGATCGGCGATTTCGTCCGTCTGTCGACGGGCGAAGAGGGCCATGTGGTGGATATGAGCTGGCGCAATACGACGATCAGGACCGGCACCGAGAATATGGTGGTGATTCCCAACCAGAAGTTCGCCACGACGACGATCACCAATTTCGCGCAGCCGTTCGCCGAATGCACGATCGCCGTTCCCGTGGGGGTGGGCTACGATTGCGATCTCGACCACGCCGAGCGGGTGACGGTCGAGGTGGCAAAGGCGGTGCTGCGCGAGACGGCGGGCGGCGTCGCCAGTTTCGAGCCGGTGGTGCGCTACGTGGCGTTCGCGGAGTCGAGCATCAGCTTCAACGTCATTCTGCGGGTGAAGTCGGTGACAGACCAGTACCTCGTCCGCCATGAGTTCATCAAGCGGCTGCATGCCGTTTTCCGGCGGGAGGGAATAAAAATTCCTTTCCCGACGCGGACGATCAATCTGGAGCGGAAGGGGCAATAGGACCGCGCTTTTCCGGCGGCGTGAGTTATGGTATAATTTTACATGCGAAATTATATCGGGGGGGTTCACGCCATGCCTGTCAGGACAGGGAAGGTGCTCCAGTTTATTGCCGACGATTTCGAGGATCTGGAATTGTGGTATCCGGTGTTGCGGCTGCGCGAGGCCGGGCTGAAGGTGGATATAGCGGGCGAGAGGGCGCAGGCTACATATACCGGCAAGTACGGTGTGCCGACGGTCGCCGACATAAGCTTTCCGGCGGCGGCCGCGGGCGATTACGACGCGCTGCTCGTCCCCGGCGGCTGGGCGCCCGACAAGCTGCGCCGCTATCCGGAAGTCCTGCGGCTGGTGAGGGAGTTCGACGCCGCCCGCAAGCCGATCGGCCAGATTTGCCACGCGGGCTGGGTGCTCATTTCCGCGAAGGTTCTTAAGGGTAGGAGGGTTACCAGCACGCCCGGCATCAGGGACGATATGGAGAATGCCGGCGCGGTGTGGGTCGACGAGCCGGCGGTGGTCGACGGCCATATCGTTTCCAGCCGCCGCCCGCCCGATCTGCCGCAGTATATGCAGGCGTTCCTGCAGGTGCTGGCGGGAGACTGACCCGGGACGGCCGGCGTAATATGGGCAATAGGTTTCGAGAAGGAGAAAACCCGCGCGGGATGCGCGGGTTTTTGACTTTTGGAGGCGGTTGACGGCGTTTGGCCGGGGGATGCGCGGCGGGGGAGGAAAATGGCGCCAGCGCGCCGAAGGAAACAATAATCGGCGATATCTGACAGGAAGGGTGATAATTCGTGGCTGATCGGGTTTGCGGGCTGAAGGCCGCAATTGTCGCGGTGGTTATGCTGCTGCTGCCCTCCGTGGGGCTGGCGGCGGGCGAGGAGCCGGCCGGGCAGCCGGAAGCGAGGCCCGTGCTGGGCGTGGTGATGATGCTGACCGATATTATGCGGGCGGAGAACAATGCCAAGCCGACGGATATGTTCAACGCGGCGCTCAACGAAAAGGCGGCGCAAAAAGCGGGCTATGCGGTGCAGCACCTGGACGGCGCGGATTTTAAGACTTTTCTGAGCAAGAAGGATATCGTGCCCGATTCGGTCGGCCTGCTGCGGGAGCTGAAGCTGGCGCAGCTGGTGGAATACGGGAAGGGCAAGAATGTGGATTTCCTGCTGGTGGTGATCGGCGACGCGAAGGTGACCGGCCATATGCAGACCCACTTCGATAACTTTAAGGACGATAAGGGCCGGACGACCACCCATTCCTACGAGACGCACGAGGTGGACTACGCCGACGTCACGCTGCGGGCGGCGTACGTCGACGTGAGGAAGGGCGAGTATGTCCAGAATTACACCGTGGAGCGGCGGTCGGGCCGGCCGGCCGTGTTCGGCAATGCGGTGCGCAGCGTGGTGAACGACGGCAGCACCAGGGCGCTTGACGATTTCAGGAGCAAGTTCGCCCTCTGACGGAAGCCGGGCCCGAACTGACGGGCGGCGAAAAAGGAGAAAAAATGGCGGCCGGGGGTGTTCGGCCGCCGTTTTTGCGTATGATGAGCGGGGGGATGGGAATGAAAGGGACGATTGTTGTTGTCGACGACGAAGCGAATATCCGCGAACTGGTGAGGTACAACCTGGAGAAGGAGGGCTTCGCCTGCCTGGAGGCGGAGGACGGGCCGGCCGGACTGGAGCTTGTCCGCGGGGCGAGGCCGGACCTGGTCGTGCTCGATATAATGCTGCCGGGAACGGACGGCCTGGAGGTGTGCCGCCTGCTCAAGGCCAGCTCGGCGACGGCGGGCATACCGATAATCATGCTGACCGCCAAGGCGGAGGAGATCGATACGGTGCTGGGGCTGGAGATGGGCGCCGACGACTACGTGGCAAAGCCGTTCAGCCCCCGTGAGCTGGTGGCGCGGGTGAAGGCGGTGCTGCGCCGCAGCCACAAGGAGCCGCAGCAGTCGGAGGAGCTGGTGTTCGGCGGCCTGCGCATGAACCTCGTCAGGTATGAGGCGTTCCTGGGCAGGGAGAAGCTGGCGCTGACCCCGAAGGAGCACGAGTTGCTGAAATTTTTCCTGACCAATCCCGGCCGGGTGTTTTCCCGCGACGAGCTGCTCGACCGGGTATGGGGGTACGAATACGCCGGCGATACCCGCACGGTGGATGTCCATATCCGCCACCTGCGGCTGAAGCTGGCGGCCGACCCGGCCGTGGCGGAGGCGATCGAGACGGTCCGCAGCGTGGGCTACCGGCTGCGCGGGCTTTGACGCGCCGGCGACGGCTATGAGCCGGCTTTCCTGTATTCTCTGGGGGTGCAGGCGAGCCGGCTTTTGAAGTTTTCGATGTAGTAGCTGGCGGTGCCGAAGCCTACGCGGTCGGCGATCTGGCTGACGGTCAGGTCGGTGGTTTGCAGCAGTTCGAGGCTTTTGTCAATCCGGTAGCCGATGAGGTAGGCGAAGACGGTGCAGCCGGCGACCCGCTTGAAGAGGCGGCAGCATTCACCTTTGCTGATGCTGGCGGCGGCGGCGATTTCCCCGAGGGTGAGCTTTTCCGGGTAGTGGTCGTGGATGTAGGCCATGACGGTTTTGATGCGCCGGTGGTCGGTGTTTTCGCCGGCGGCGGGCGCGGCGTCGCGGCAGCGGGCGATGAGCCGGCGCCAGACGCCGGCGAGGGCGACGGCGATGTCGAGTTCGCAGCCAAAGGCGTCGTTGGTGTGGAGCCGGTAGATTTCCTCGATGCCGGCGAGGATGGGCTTGTGCCACTCGACGCCGCTGTCGAGGACGACGGCGGCGAGGCCGGGGTGCTTGAGGTACGGCTTGAGATACTTCTGCTCGATGGCGCTGCCGGGGAAGAAGGACAGCAGCCGGGCGGCGTCGGCGTTGACGCAGATGTAGGTGCTGTCGGGCGCGGCGGCCGGTTTGGCCATGTGCAGGCAGCCGGAGTTGATGAAGATGCCCTGGCCGGCGGCGAGGATATGGACGTCCCGGTTGACGTGGAAGGCGACCTCGCCCTTGGTGACGAGGGCGAGCTGGATTTCCTCGTGCCAGTGCCAGTTGACGTAGCCGAGGAGGTTTTTGTCGAGGCGGTCGAGGTAGACGGCCAGGGGGAAGTCGTAGCTGCCGTGGACGGTCGTCTCGCGCTTGTTGCCGTCGATGCGGATGTCGGTTATCTGCATGATGCCCTCCGCGCAATATAGCGATATAATTCGCCAATATGGTTGTAGAAATATAAAATATTTATCAATATAATTATATATTAACAAGGGATTTTTTCAACGGCGGGCCGCAGGGGGCCCACGGCGATTTAAGGAAGGATGGATGGGCGTGAACGAGCAGGTGCAGGCGGCGGTGAAGGCGCTGGAGGGCGAGTTGATCGCGTTCGCCCAGGAGCTGGTGCGCATCAAGAGCAGGACGGGACGGGAGGGCGAGCTGGCCCGGCGGATCAAGGCGGAGATGGAGAGGCTGGCCTATGACGAGGTGTTCATCGACAAGGTGGGCAACGTGATCGGCCGGATCGGCGACGGGCCGGTGAAGCTGCTGTACGATTCGCACATGGACCACGTGGCGGTGAACGACGCGGCGGAGTGGGTCCACGGGCCGTACAGCGGCGATATCGCGGACGGCAGGCTGCACGGGCGGGGGTCTTCGGATATGAAGGGGTCGCTGGCGGCGAGCGTGTATGCCGGCCATGCCATGAAGAGGCTCGGCCTGACGGCCGGCAAGACGGTGTATGTGTGCGGGTCGGTGATGGAGGAGGATTTCGACGGCGAGGGCCTGTACCGCGCCATCGTGGACAACGGCCTCAGGCCGGATTATGTGGTGATCTGCGAGCCGAGTCATCTCAACCTGGCCATGGGCCATCTCGGCCGGGCGATTTACAAGATTACGGTGAAGGGCGTGTCGGCCCACGGGGCGGCGCCGGAGAAGGGCGACAACGCGGTGTACAAGGCGGCCGGAATAATTAACCGCATCGCGGCGCTGGCGGCGAAGTACCAGGATATGCCGCCGGAGCGGCCGTCGATTGCGCTGACGAGGATCGAGAGCGTGTCGGCGTCGCTGAACGCGGTGCCGGGGAGCTGCATGCTGTACGTCGACCGCCGCATCTGCTGCCACGAGACGGAGGAGGCGGTCGGGCGGGAGATGGATATGCTGATCGGCAGCGTGGACGCGACGTGGGAAATCTACGACGCGGCCGGGACGAGCTATACCGGCGAGGAGGTCGTGCTCCACTCGTATCTGCCGGCGTGGGAGATCGCGCCCGACCATCCCCTGGCGCGGGGCTGCTTCGCGGCCTACCGGGAGATTTTCGGGGCGGAGCCCAAGCCGTACAAGTGGGATTTCTCGACGAACGGGGTGGCGTCCGCCAAGCTGGGGATACCGACGATCGGCTTCGGCGCCGGGGTGGAGAAGACGGCCCACATGGCGAACGAGTACTGCCCGCTGGCGGATATCGTCCAGGCGTGCGCGTTCTTCGCCCTGCTGCCCCATAAGCTGTAAGGCTTCATGTATTGACGGGAGGAATGACGATGGCCAAGATCCCTTTCGGACCGACCTATGACGAGATGCTCGACCCCGGCCTGCTGGACGGGGGCTTGCGCAGGCGGGCGCTGGCCGCGCTGACGGCGGACGAGCTCGACCCGGTGAATCTGTTCAACATCACCTGGCGCGACGGGGCGGGCGAGGTGCGCCGGCTGGTGCTGCCGCCGGCGCTGACCGGGGTGGACGCCAATATCGTCGTGCTGCTGGGCAACGGGTTTCCCTCCGGCTCGCACAAGGTGGGGCCGGCCTACGCCACGCTGATCGAAGGGCTGGCGGACGGGGCGATAATCCCCGGCGAGCATACCATCCTTGGCCCCTCGACCGGCAATTTCGGCATCGGCACGGCGTATATCGCGAAGCTGCTCGGCTTCCGGGCGATCGTGATCATGCCGGACACCATGAGCCGCGAGCGCTACGAGCGCATCAGGAAGTACGGCGGCGAGCTGGAGCTGACGCCGGGGTCGGAGTCGGACGTCATCCTCACCCTGCAGAGGACCCACGAACTGATGAAAAACCCGCAATACAAGGCGCTGGCGCAGTTCGAGCTGTTTCCGAACTACCGCTTCCACCGCCACGTGACCGGCAGCAGCGCGGTCGCGGCGGTGAAGGGGATCGGCAACGGACGGATCGCCGGCTTTACCTCGGCGCCGGGCTCGGCGGGGACGATTGCCGCCGGCGACCAGATCAAGGCGGCGTTCCCCGAGGCGAAGGTGGCGGCGCTGGAGCCGTACGAGTGCTCGACGCTGGCGAACGGCGGCTGTGGGCAGCACCGCATCGAGGGTATCGGCGACAAGATGTGCACCCTCATCCACAACGTGCTGACAACCGATTTCGTCATCCTCGTGCGCGACGAGGAGACGGTGCAGGGGCTGAAGATTTTCCGCGACGGGACGGATACGCTGGCGAAGCTCGGCGTGGCGCGGGCTTTTGCCCTGGGGCTGCGCGACTGCTTCGGGCCGTCGGGAATCTGCAACGTGCTGGGGGCGATCAAGCTGGCGAAGTTCCTGCGCCTCGGCCCGGGGGACAATGTGGTGACGGTGGCGACCGACGGCTTCGACCGCTACCAGTCGGTGCTCGACGAGCTGGACGGCCGGTACCTGGAGACGGCCCCGGCCGTGCTCGACCGCTGGGCGGGCGATATTTTCCTGGGAGCGACGGAGGGGCAGGTGTACGATTTCCGCCGGGCGGCGATGAAGGAGCGGCTGTTCGCCCAGAAGGAGAGCGACTGGCTGAAGTTCGGCTATGCGAAGGATTTCCTCGACGCGATGCGCGACCAAGCCTTCTGGGACGGGGAGTACGCCAAGGTCGGCCACTACAATGAGAGGATCGCGGCGCTGCGGGCCTGATTCGGGCGGCGCCAGGCCGGGAAAGGAAAACCCGCGCGGGATGCGCGGGTTTTCGCATGTTTTGGGGAGGGGAAGGGCGGGGCGGCAATTCGGCCGGCAGGGAGGAGAGGGGAGCGCCGGTGTCGTAAATTACAAGCAGGCAGGATTGCCGCGGCGGCGTTTTGCCGAGGACGGAAAAACAGGACGACCATTGGGGTACATGACGCTGCCAGGCGGACAGACTGTCGGGCAGGGGAGATTTTTCGGAGGAATTATGGCCAAGCGTGCGGTTACCGACCGGCAAGCGGATAAGCGTTCCGAGCTGCCGCCCCCCTATATCGCCGATCTCGATGTCATTCCCGCCGCGGCTTTTATTCAGGATTGCGACGGGGTGTACCGCGATTGCAACAAGGCTTTCGAGCTTTTTTTGAATATGCCTAGGGAGCGGTTTATCGGCAAGGGGCCCCGCGACCTTTATCCGCCCGCCTCGGTCCGAAAAGGCCGGGCTGAGGACCGGGAAGCGATGAAGGCGCAGGGGGTGCGCCGTTTGCAGACCTCTTTCCGGACGGCGGACGGCCGGATAAGCACGGCCGCCATCCTGAAGACGGCGCTGAAGGACGACCGGGGCGAGGTTGTGGGGCTTCTGGGGGTTTTTCCCGACGCGCTGCCGGACCCGGCCGTCGCGGCCCGCGAAGAACTGCGCCAACGGGCCGAGGAGGCGTTGCAAAAATCGGAGGCGCTGAACAAGAGCGTTATGGACAGCGTCCATTTCGGCATATTCGTCCTCGACCCGCAGATGCGGATCATAGGGGCAAACAGGTTTATGCGCGAGGATTTCCGCGCCATCGATCTTTCTCTGGCGCCTTTTTGCTATGAGTTTATCAACGGCGAGGGGGCGCAGCCCTGTCAGGAGTGTCCGGCGAGGAAGGCTTTCCGGGACGGGAGGCTCCACGAAAGCGTGTACAGGCAAGCCGGGAAGGAAGGCGCGGGCGACCGGTTCTTCAGGCTGGTCGCCGCGCCGATCAAGGATGACAAGGGCGCCGTCACTTCGGTTGTGGAGATGTCGGAGGAGATAACGCGACGGGTTCTGGCCGAGGAGGAGATCCGCAAGTTGTCCCAGGCGCTCGACCAAAGCCCCGGGCTCGTGCTGATCGCCGGCACGGACGGCCGGATAACGTATGTGAACGCGAAGTTTGCCGAGGTGACGGGATACACGGCCGCGGAGGTCATCGGCATGACGCCCCGCGAGTGCCTGAAGTCCGGCGTTCACCCCGACAGCTTCTACAACGAGATAGGGGAGACCATGCAGGCCGGGCGGGAGTGGCGCGGCGAGTTTTGCAACCGCAAGAAAAACGGCGCGCTGTTTTGGACGCTGGCGTCGATTTCCCCGGTGAAGAACGCCGCGGGGGAGATTGCCTATTACCTGTCGGTCCAGCATGACATCACCGACCAGAAGGAGATGGAGGAGGCGCTCCGCGTGAGCCGGGACACGCTGGCGCTGGCGGCGGAGCTGGCCCACCTCGGCCCGTGGCGTTTCCGGGTGGATAAGCAGAGTTTCGAGTTCAACGACGAGTTTTACGCCATTTACGGCACGGACACCGCCCGCGAGGGCCGTTTCAAGACCCCGGAGGAGTACGCCAGGGATTTCTGCCACCCCGACGACGCCTGGCTGGTGGGCCGGGAGATGCAAAAAGCGCTGGCGAGCCAGGGGTGCTATTCCACTCAGGTGGAGCACCGCATTCTCTGCCGCGACGGACAGGTGCGGACGATCGTGGTGAGAATCAACATCGTCAAGGACGCCGACGGCAGGCCGCTCCTGTGGTACGGGGCGAACCAGGACATCACCGAGCAGAAGGCAACGGAACGGGCGCTGGAGGAGAGGAACGCCGAGCTGAGGGAGGCGCTGCAGAAGCTGCGCGAGACGCAGGCCCATCTGATCCAGCACGAGAAGATGGCCGGGATCGGTCAACTGGCCGCGGGCGTGGCCCATGAGATCAACAACCCGCTCAGTTTTGTGGTGAGCAATTTCGATACGCTGCAGAGATATGTCGGCCGGGTGGCGGAGATGGTGGCGGCGTACCGGGAGCTGAACAGGCGGGTCCGGGAGGAGGAGGCCGGGCCGCTGCGGGGCTTGGCGGACAGGATCGAGGCGCTGGAGCGGCAGACCAGACTGGATTACATCCTGGGGGATCTTAAGCCGCTGTTCGCCGAGACGGGCGAAGGGGTCGACCGGGTGGCCAATATCGTCAAGGCGCTGCTGCTGTTTTCCCGCGTGGAGCACCAGGAGGTTTTCGAGGAGTACGATCTGAACGCCGGCATCAGGAACACGCTGACCGTGGCCCGCAACGAGGTGAAGTACGCGGCTGTGGTGGAGGAGCAGCTTGGCAAGCTGCCGCCTATCGAGGCGATGGGCAGCAGGGTGAACCAGGTGCTGCTCAACGTTCTGCTTAACGCCGCCCAGGCGATCAGGAGCAAGCAGGCGGGAACGCCGGGGGTTATCAGGATCCGCAGCTGGCGCGACAAGGATTCGGTTTACTGTTCTATCGCGGACAACGGGACAGGGATTCCGGAGGAGATCCGCAAGGATATTTTCAATCCGTTCTTTACGACCAAGCCGGTGGGACAGGGAACCGGCCTGGGGCTGAGCATATCGTACGATATCGTGGTGAACGGCCATAACGGCGCGATAACGGTCGACAGTGAGGCCGGTTCGGGAGCGACGTTTACTATCAGGCTGCCGATCAGACAGAGTTGAGGACGAAAGAAGAAAAACCCGCGCTTGCGCGGGTTTTTGCTGTATGGCGCGGCGTCAGAAGGCGTCGGCTTTGATGTTGATGTTGGCGGTGGAGGTGTAGCTGGCTCGGAGGGCGCTTTCCAGCGATTGATGGACGAGGTTGACGTTTTCGCCTTTTTGGGCGACGAGGCCGCCGATGCAGACTTTCAACGGGATTTCTTCCTCCTCCTGGTCGATGGTCGATTGGAGGATGAGGGCCTTGATTTTGCTGGCCCAGTTGAGGAGGGCGGCCTTTTTGTCCATGCGGGAGACGATGAGGATGCGGCCGCCGTACCAACGGGCGGCAAGGTCCCCGGGGTCGAGGTTTTCGACGACGGTGCGGGCGGTGACTTTGATGGCGTCGTTGGCGGCCGTCACGCCGAAGTCGTCGTTTATTTCCTTGAGGTTGGCCAGTTCGAGGAAGAGGAGGCCGAGGGTCGGGTTTTCGCCGGGCACTTCTTCGGCAAGGATGCTTTTGAGCTTGGTTTCGATGTATTGTTTATTGGGGATGCCGGTGAGGGGGTCGAGGTAGGCCTTTTGGGCCAGGTCTTTGAGCTGCTCTTGGCGGGTGACGGTACCGCTGCGGGTGAAGACTTGCATGGTGGCCCGGATGGCGCCGGCGTCGTCTTTGAGGGGGATGGCGCGGACGGTGACCGGAACGCGGTGCCCCTGGACGTGGCGGAGGAAGACGGCCGCTTCCCTTACGTGGCCGTCGAGGAGGGTGTTTTTGAGCGGGCAGCCGTCTTCGCAGAGGCTTTCGCCGCTGACGTTGATGCGCATGAGGAGGTTGTCGTCGCAACGCCTGCCGACGAGGCGGGCCGAGGGATAGCCTGTCAGCGCTTCGGCGGCGGCGTTCCAGTAGAGGACGGTTTTATCTTTGTCGACGACGTATACACCTTCGAACATTTGGTCAAGTATTTCTGCGCTGATGCCCAGGTCCACGGTGCTGCTCCTCCCGCGATGCGTGCCGATGCGGAACCGGCGTGTGTATTGGAATGGTTAAATTATATAATGCCGGAACCACTTTTTCTTCTATATTAAGTTATATTTTTCCGGCGGGAGGCGGGAGGCTGGGCGCCGCTTACCGGGCGGCGAGGTGCTGGACGAGCAGCCCGAGGGCGAGCAGGAGGCCGAAGACGGTGTTGGTCTGGGCGGTGGCCACCATGGCCGGCATCAGTTCGGCGGGGGTGGCGCCGCGGGTGAAGCCGCGGACGGCCCGGGCGGCTTTGGGTATGGCGGCGAGGGCGAGCAGGGCCCAGGGACCGGCGACGCCGGCGATGACGAGGCCGACGAGCCAGAGGCCGGCGAGGGCGAACATGGCGGCGAGCGCCAGGATGGCGCGGCCGCGGCCGAGGAGGATGGCGAGCGTGCGCCGGCCGTGAAGCGCGTCGCCGTCAAGGTCGCGAATGTTGTTGGCCATGAGGATGGCGCCGATGAGGACGGAGGTGGGAACGGACACGAGAAGGGCCTGCGGGGATATGAAGCCGGTCTGGACATAGAAGGCGACGGCGATGATGCCGAGCCCCATGCACAGGCCGGAGGCAATTTCGCCGAGGGGGGTGGCGGAGAGCGGGCAGGGGCCGCCGGAGTAGAAGTAGCCGACCGAGGCGAGGGCGAAGCCGACGGGCAGCAGTTCCCAGCCGGTTGCGAAGCAGAGATAGAGGCCGAGGAAGAACGCCGCGGCGGTGGTGATAAGTGCGGCGGCCAGGACGGTCCGCGGGGCGAAGCCGTCGTGTACGATCGTGCCGCTGATGCCGACGGAATGGACGTTGTCCAGGCCGCGGCGGTAGTCGAAGTATTCGTTGAACATGTTGGTGGCGGCCTGGATGAGAAGGCTGGCGAGCAGCATGGCCAGGAAGACGGGCAAGCGGGTCGGCCCGTGGGGCAGGGCAAAGGCGGTGCCGATAGCCACGGGGACGAAGGAGGCCGTGAGGGTGTGGGGGCGGGCCAGCCGCCACCACACCAGCCAGGCGCCGGGTGTTCGCGCGGGCGGGAGCAGCGGGTCCCGGCCGGTTCTTATCTGCGTTTGCATCTTTTGTCCTTTCTCAAACCCTGATTAATTGCGGCGGCGTCCCTGCGGAGAAAGGGGCATTAATATTATAGCAGGGATGGCGGCGGGTTGACAAAGGGTGGCGGGGAGCGCCGCAGGCACGGGAGAGGCAGGAATATTCCTCCGGGCGGGGAATTAGGATTATGGCGGCGGTGACGGGCCGTACGCCGGCGGCGCGGAGGGAGAGGTGTCGATGAAGATTATCGTGTACCAGGAGAAAGGGTTCCTGGTGATGCAGGTGGAGGGGCGGCTGGATATCGCCGCTGCCCCGGATTTCGAGCGGCAGTGCGCGGCGGCGATGGAGCAGGGCCAGACGAAGATTGTCCTCGATTTCGGCAAGCTGGAGTATATCAGCAGCGCCGGCCTGCGCAGCATCCTGGCGGTCGCCAAGAAGCTCAAAAGCGGCGGCGGCGTCCTTTCCCTGTGCGGACTGAGCGGGCTTGTCAAGGAGGTGTTCGACTTGTCCGGTTTCGATACTTTTCTGCCGGTGCATCCGGGGCTCGAACAGGCGCTGACGGAAGGGAGCAAGTGATGCAGACGGCGGAGCGCACTTTTATCGCCAACATCGAAAATATTCCCCCGATGGTGGCGTTCGTGGCCGAGGCCGCGGAGGCGGCCGGCGTGCATGCCAAGCGGGTGATGCAGCTGGAGCTGGCCACCGAGGAGGCGGTGACGAATATCTGCAGTTACGCGTACGAGGTGCCGCCGGGGCAGGTGACCATCGTCTGCGCCAGGGACGCGGGCACTTTCCGGGTGGATTTCGTCGACAACGGCGTGCCGTTCAATCCTCTGGAGGCGGCGGCTCCGGACCTGCAGGCCGAGCTGGAAAACCGGCAGGTCGGCGGCCTGGGTATTTTTCTCATCAGGCGCCTGCTGGACGAGGTGCACTACAACCGCCGCGAGGGCCGCAACGTCCTGACGCTGGCCGTTAAGCTGGATAATTAGCGATAGAGCGGCAGAAAAGCTGACGATTGCAAGTCAAAATCGACTTGCAATCGTCAGCTTTTCTGCTATATAATGGGGCTGAGGTGAGGAAATGGAAATAAGCCTCAAGAGACAGGCCGCCGAGTTGTCGGCCGATAAGCTCGCCGCCGCCGCTCTCCATCCGGGCGGACAGGGGATCAGGCCCAACCAGCTGTTGAGGGCGGCGGGCCTGACGGGGCGCCGCGACCCGCTGACCGAGCTGCAGCAGAAGATCCTGACCGCCGCAATCGAACTTGTTCACGATCCGGCGCAGACGGTTTTCCGGATGAAGGCCGGCGATTTTCCGGCTCTCGGCGACGCAGGGGATGTTCATGTGTACCTGGCCGGCGAGATCGAGAAGCTGGCGCGCAAGGGCGTGTGGCTGCGAGACGAGGCGGCGGGGATGCTGACGCGGGCCCAGTGGTTCCAGGCCATCGGCTGCGACGGGCGGGAGATCGTTTTCCAGTTTTCGGCGCCGGTGTTGGCGCTGATCGCCGCCCTGGAGCCCGGCGAGGCGGAAACGCAGCTCGTCAGGGGCATTCAGTACAAGGGCAAGCATACGCTGGCAGTGTTCGACATCATTTGGGCCCGCAAGGCAGACGGGGTGGTGGAGTACAGCATTCCCGAGCTGATGAGGCTGCTGGCGCTGGAGCATACGCGGTATTCGTACGGGCAGCTCAAGCTGCGCGTGCTGGAGCCGTCGCTGCAGGAGATATACGATTGGGACAGGGAGATTTTCGTGCGCTTCGGGCCGACCTTTTCCGGCCGCAGGGTCGAGGGGGTGTGGTTCGAGGTGACGACCGGCAAGGCGGCCGCGGCGCTGCGGGAGAAGGAGCCGGAGTTCAGGTTCGCGCCGCCGGAGGATAAACCGGTCTGAGGCGGCCAATAAACGGGAGATGATTTGTTATGGATAAGGTGGTTGCCGGGATAGTGGCCAAGGCGCTGGACGGCGGGGAGATCACCGCGGCGGAGATCAGGACGCTGTTCGGCGTGGACTGGCGGTCGGAAGAGGCTTTTCTTATGCAGCATGCGTCGCGGAAGATGAGCGAGGCGACGGCGAAGGGCAAAGGCGAGGTGCACGGCCAGGTGGGCGTGGATGTCGGCCCGTGCCCGAAGAATTGCGAGTATTGCTCGTTTGCCGCGAAGCATGGTGTTTTTCCGGAAGCCAGGGTGCAGCCGACGGCGGCGATCGTGGAGAACTGCCTGGGGCTGGAGGCGGCCGGGGCAAACGCCATTTATCTGATGGCGACCGCCGCCGTCGCCCTGCCCGATTACCTGAAGATCGCCGGGGAGGTCCGGGCCGCCCTCCGGCCGGAGACGCCGCTGGTGGCCAATGTGGACGATTTCGACGCGGCGGGGGCCAGGGCGCTCAGGAAGGCCGGGTTCGCCGGCATTTACCATTGCGTGCGCCTCGGCGAGGGCCAGGTTACGGCCATCGACCCCCGGGTGCGGGTGCGCACGATCCTGGCTGCGAAGCAGGCGGGGCTGCTGTTGGGCACGAGCGTGGGGCCGGTGGGGCCGGAGCACACGGTCGAGGAGCTGACGGCGACGACGGTGCTTACCAGGGACCTGAAGCCGGTGAACAGCGCCGCCTGCCGGCGGATCAACATTCCCGGCCTGCCACTGACCGCGCACGGGTCGGTCAAATACGGCCGGATGGCGCATATCCTGGCGGTGGTGAGGCTGGCGAGCGGCTACGATATCGTCGGCTTCGGCACCCACGAGCCCAACGGAATGGGCGCGATGGCCGGGGCCAACCTGTTCTGGGCGGAGCAGGGGGCCAACCCGCGCGATACCAGCGAGGCCACGGTAAGGGGCTGGACGGTGGAACGGGCGCGGCATTTGCTGGAAGAGGCCGGCTGGGAACCGCTTGCCGGGCCGTCGGTGATGTTCGGCGGCGGACAGCGGCCGTAAGTTCGGCGTAGCGATAACGAAGTCAAAAGGGAGTGGAGCAGTATGCGCAGTTTTCAGGAGTTAGCGGATGAGGCAAGGCAGCCGCTGGTCAGGGACAGGCTGGATATCCTGCAGGTGAACATGGGGTATGTGTGCAACCTTAGGTGCCGCCACTGCCACCTGGAGGCGGGCCCCGACCGCAAGGAGGCGATGAGCCGCGAGGTTGTGGACGATTGCCTGCGGTTCGCAAAGGGCGCGGGGGCGATCGACGTGGATATCACCGGCGGGGCGCCGGAGGCGAATGCGTACCTGGCGTATTTCATCGGCGAGCTGCGCCGGCTGGAGAATGTGAAGCGCATCATTGTCCGCTCCAACCTGGCGATAATGGAGGAGGCGGGGAAAAGCCACCTGCCGGAGTTCTTCGCCGCGAACGGGGTGGAGATCGTTTCGTCGATGCCGTGTTATATGGAGAGCAACGTCGCCGCCCAGCGGGGCGGGGGGGTATACGAAAAGAATATCAGGGTGCTGAAGAAGCTGAATGCGCTCGGCTACGGCGCCGGCAAGCTGAGGCTCAATCTGGTGTACAACCCCGGCGGGGCCTTTCTGCCGGGGCCGCAGGGCGAACTGGAAACCGCGTACAAGGAGAATCTCGGCAACGATTTCGGCATCAGGTTCGATAATCTGCTGACAATCACGAATGTGCCGATCGGCCGCTTCCGCGCCGATCTGGCGAAACAGGGGCAGCTGGCGGGGTACCTGGAGCTGCTGGCGAGCAGCTTCAACGCGCATAATCTGGGGCAGGTGATGTGCCGCAGCCAGATCAGCGTGGACTGGCAGGGCCGGCTGTTCGACTGCGATTTCAACCAGGCGCTCGGCCTGCCGGCGACGGAGGCCGGGATCGGCGCTGTGAGCGCGCGGGATTTGGTGGGGCTGCCCATCAAGTGCGGCGACCATTGCTTCGCTTGCACGGCCGGCGCCGGCAGCAGCTGCCGGGGGAGCCTGGAAAAATGCGGCTGACGGGCGCGCGCGCCGTTGCAGCGATTGCCGCCCTGATTATGGCGGCCACGCTGGCGACCGGCGGCTGCGGCGGCAAGCCTGCCACCCAGCCGCAGGGAGCAGCGCCGGCGGGGCAGGAGATCCGCATCGGCATCGTGCCGCTGCCGCATTACGCCCATATGTGGGTGGCGAAGAAGAAGGGCTTTCTCGACGAGGAGCTTAATAAGGCCGGCTACCGCCTGAAGTGGCAGCCGTTCGGCCTGGGGCCGATGGTGAGCGAGGCGTTCGCGGCCGGCCATATCGATATGGGGGTCATGGGCGACTTCCCGGCTTTCATCGGCCGGGCGGCCGGCACCGATTACCGGATCGTTTCGGTCGCTTCGACGGGGCCGAGGACGCTGGCGCTGGCGGTCAAGAAGGATTCTCCCGTCACGGATATCAAAGGGCTGAAGGGCAGGAAGGTGGCGACGACCAAGGCCGCCTACGGGCAGAAACTGCTGCACCTGCTGCTGGCGAAGAACGGGATGACGACGGATGACATCCAGTTCGTGAATATGACGATGGACGACCTGGCGACCGCGCTGGTACGCGGCGACGTGGCGGCGGGGGTGATGTGGGATCCGCTGCTCACCCGCCTGGAGGAGGCCGGCGAGATTAGGGTGCTGGCCGACGGGACGGACATTTACGAGGCGTACGCCGTGCTGATGGCCAGCGGTGAGCTGGTGGACAAGAAGCCGGCGGCGGTCGACGCCGGCCTCCGGGCGTTCCGGCGCGGCGCGGAGTATCTGCGCCAGAACCCAGAGGAGAGCAAGAAGTTGCTGCTCGAGGATATCAGGATGCCTGAGCCGCTGCTGGCGAAGATCATCGGCAAGTTCAACTACGACGACCGGATCACCGACAAGTTCGTGGCCGATATGCAGGACACCGGGGCGTTCATGGGCAAGATCGGCCTGCTGAAGGCGCCGGTGGACGTGCAGGCGTTCATTCGCCGCAATTAGCTTCAAGGGGTAATCGGGATGGAAATGGTGCTGAAGAAGGCGAGAGCGTACCGGGGGAGTCTGCCGGCTCTGCTGCCGGGCTGGAAGGCGCTGGCGCTGCCGGGCGTGCTTGTGGCGGTGTGGCAGGCGGTGTGCGCCGCCGGGCTGGTGAAGCCGATTCTGCTGCCGTCGCCGCTGGCGGTGGCCGGCGCTTTTCTGGCGATGGCGGGCAGCGGCGAGCTGGCCGTCCACCTGGGGGCGAGCGCGCTGCGGGTGCTGGAGGGTTTTGCCCTGGCGGCCGTCCTCGGGGTGGGACTGGGGCTGGGGCTGGGCATTTTTCCGCTGCTGCGCGAGCTTACGGACGGGACGATTCAGGCTCTGAGACCCATTCCGCCGATTGCCTGGCTGCCGCTGGCCATCCTCTGGTTCGGCATCGAGGAGGGGTCGAAGGTTTTCATCATTACGCTGGGGGCGTTTTTCCCGATCTTCGTCAACGTGCTCGACGGCGTCCGCCAGACGGACAGCAAGTTTCTCGAGCTGGCCAGGGTGCTGGAGGTGCCTCGGGGCAAGTTCGTGACCCGGGTGGTGATTCCGGGGGCGCTGCCGTTCATCGCCGCCGGATTGCGCATCGGACTGGGTTATGCCTGGATGTGCGTGGTGGCGGCGGAGCTGTCCGCGGGGATGAAGGGGGTCGGCTACATGCTGACCGATGCGCGGGCGCTGGCCCAGACCGACCGGGTGCTGGTGGGGATGCTGGCGATCGGCGTTGTCGGCAAGGCGATGGATAGCGTGCTCCGTAGACTGGAAACGAGGCTTGTGCGATGGAAGACAACCTTTACCGGGGCTTAGACGGCGTGCATCTGGCCGTCACCGGCCTGACGAAGGCTTACCGGGGGCGGGACGGCGGCGTGCCCGCCCTGGATAATATCAGCCTGCGGGTGGGCGAGGGCGAGTTCGTGAGCATCGTCGGCGCGAGCGGCTGCGGCAAGAGCACGCTGCTCAGGATAATCGCCGGCCTGGACGACGATTACCGGGGGACGGTGGCGGTGCAGGGCCGGAAAATCGGCGGCCCGGGCCTCGAGCGCGGAATCGTTTTCCAGGAGCCGCGTCTGCTGCCGTGGCTGACGGTGGAGGAGAACGTGGCGTTCGCCCTTGGCAAGGGCGGCAAGCGGGAGAAAGCGGCGATCGTGGACGGCCACCTCGAAATGGTGGGACTGGCCGGGTTCGCGCGGGCCTACCCGGGCGAGCTGTCGGGCGGCATGGCGCAGCGGGTGGCGATCGCCCGCGCGCTGGTGAACCGGCCGGAGATATTGCTGCTGGACGAGCCTTTCGGCGCGCTGGACGCGCTGACCCGCCTGAAGATGCAGACGGAGCTGCTCGATATCTGGCGCGCCGGCAGGACGACGATGATTATGGTGACCCACGATATCGAGGAGGCGGTGTACCTGGGCGACCGGGTAGTGGTGATGTCGGAACGGCCGGGAACGGTGCGGCGGGAGTTCGCCGTCGACCTGCCGCGGCCGCGGCGCCGTTCCGACGCGGCGTTCCTCGGCCTGCGGCAGGTGATTGGCCGCGAGTTTCACGCTGATTTGGGCTAGGAGGCGATGACGATGATGGCGATAAGACGGGCGACGGCGGAGGATTTCGGCGGGATTTGGCCGATCCTCAGCGAGGTTTTTGCCCGCGGGGATACGTATTCGTTCGCGCCCGACACTTCCGAGCAGGAGGGCTTCCGCCTGTGGATGGAGGCGCCGCTCGCCACTTATGTGGCGGTGGAGGACGGCAAGATCGTGGGAACGTATTTTATGAAGCCGAACCAGCCGGGACTGGGCGCGCATGTCGCCAACGCGGGGTATGCCGTGAGTGCCGCGGCCCGCGGGAAGGGGATCGGCCGGGCGCTGTGCGAGCATTCCCTTAATGAGGCGCGGTCGCTGGGGTTCAAGGCGCTGCAGTTCAATTTCGTGGTTTCGACGAATACCGTGGCGGTGGAGCTGTGGCAGAAATGCGGTTTCACGATCGTGGGCAGGCTGCCGAAGGCTTTCGCGCATAAGGAAAAGGGCCTTGTGGACGCCTATGTCATGTACCGGTGGCTGGGCTGACGGGGAGGCGGTAAAATGAAAAAATCGTTGGGGGCGAAACCGCTGGCGATGCCGACGCCGGTGTGGGTGATCGGCAGCTACGGCGAGGACGGCGCTCCCTGCCTGATGACCGCCGCCTGGTGCGGGATATGCTGTTCGGAGCCGCCCTGCGTGGCGGTGGCGGTGAGGAAGTCGCGGCTGTCGCACGGCAACATTGCGGCCCGCAAGGCGTTCACGGTCAATATCCCGGATGCGGCGCACGTCGCCGCGGCGGATTATGTCGGCCTGGTTTCCGGCCGGGAGGGCGACAAGTTCGCGCCGGCGGGGCTGACGCCGGTCGCGAGCGCGCTTGTGGATGCCCCGTATGTGGAGGAGTTCCCGGTGGTGCTGGAGTGCGAGGTGGCGGAGGCGGTGGAGCTCGGCAGCCATACGCTGTACGTCGGCCGGATCGCCGATGCGAAGGCGGATGAGGACGTGCTGGGCACGGACGGGCTGCCGGAGCTTGCGAAGGTGGACCCGCCGGTGTGCAGCCCGGCGGACAGGTGCTATTATGCGGTCGGCCGCAAGCTGGGGCCGGCGTATTCGCTGGGGCGCGCGCTCGGGCAAAATAAGCAGGTTTGACGCGACGACCGGTCCTGGTGGGGCCGGTTTTTCCGTTGGCGGCGCAGGTGTACTCTTTTGGGAAAGCGTGTGTCAAAATGAAAATCCACGGCGGATTTTCCGGCCGGCGGCGACGGAAGCTTGCGGCGCGGCGCGCATTTTCGAGGGTGAAGGCGCTGGCACGGATATTGCAAGTACTTATATATGTATAAGCGGCTGCAAGGTGGCCGGGACGTTCCCGCCGCCGGCAACGGCCCGGATGCGGTTGAACGACAAGTTGCTGAGGAGATGGTACGGATGCAGATGATCAGGGTCGAGGATGCGGTCGGCAGTGTGCTGTGCCACGATATTACCAGGATTGTCCCCGGCCAGGCGAAAGGCCCGGCGTATAAAAAGGGCCATATCGTCGCGACGGAGGATATCCCCGAGCTGCTGAAGCTGGGCAAGGAGCACCTGTATGTCTGGGAGCTGAAGCAGGGGTTCGTGCACGAGAACGACGCCGGCCTCAGGATAGCGCGGGCGCTCGCGGGCGAGGGCCTTTCCCTTACCGAGCCGAGCGAGGGCAAGGTGAAGCTGGTGGCCGAGCGGGACGGATTGTGCGTTATCGACGAGGAGGCCCTGGTGGGTATCAATATGCTGGAAGAGATCGCGGCGGCTACGATCAACAACGGCCGGCCGGTGAGGAAGGGAGCGGAGGTCGCCGGGGTGCGGGTGATTCCGCTGGTGATCGAGGAGAAGAAACTGGCCGCGGCGGAGGCGCTCGCGCCGCAAACCGGGGTGATAAGGGTGCTGCCGTTCCGCCCGCTGAAGGTGGGGGTCATCACTACCGGCAGCGAGGTTTACCACGGGCGGATCGAGGATAAGTTCGGGCCGGTGGTGAAGGCAAAGGTCGAGGCGTTTGGCTGCCGGGTGATCGAGCATATCATCGTGCCTGACGATGTGGGGCGGATTTCCGGGGCGATAAAGACGCTGATGGCTAAGGGCGCCGAGCTGCTTCTGACGACCGGGGGAATGTCGGTCGATCCCGACGATGTGACGCCGACGGCGATCAGAGCGGCGGGCGCGTCGATCGTGACTTACGGCGCTCCCGTGCTGCCGGGGGCGATGCTGATGGTGGCTTATCTCGGCGGGGTGCCGATCCTGGGGCTGCCGGGGTGCGTGATGTATCACAAGACGACGGTTTTTGATCTTGTTCTGCCGCAGGTGCTGACCGGGCGGACGGTTACCCGGCCGATGATCGCCAAGCTGGGAATGGGCGGGCTGTGTCTGGAGTGCGAGACGTGCCGCTACCCGAATTGTTCGTTCGGAACGGGCGCGTAGAGGGGGCGGGGAAAGAATGAGAAGGAACGTAGCGCTGGAAGAGGCCCAGGATTTGCTGCTGAGCCTGGCGGACCCGGTCGGGGAGTGCCAGCTGGCGCTGTTCGACGCCGTGGGCCGGGTTTTGAGCAGGGATATCGAGGCGCCGTTCAATCTGCCGCCGTTCGACAAGTCGCCGCTGGACGGCTACGCCGTCCGGGCGCAGGATATCGCCCAGGCGTCGGCGGATAATCCGGTCGTCCTCGAGGTGGTCGAAGAGGTCGCCGCCGGCCATACGGCCCGGCGAAAGGTGACGACGAAGACGGCGATCAAGGTCATGACGGGGACGGCGATCCCGGCCGGGGCGGATGCGGTTATAAAGTTCGAGGATGTCAGGCGGGCGGGGAATATCTGCAAGTTCTTCCACCCGGTCAAAGCGGGCGGCAATATCGTGCCGGCGGGCGAGGACGTGAGGAAGGGCGAGGTGATCGCTGCCCGCGGGACGACGGTGTCGCCGGCGCTGGTGGGGCTGATCGCGGCGCTCGGCTATGCCGAGGTGCCGGTGTTCGATAAGGTGAAGATCGCGGTTATCAGCACCGGCGATGAGCTGGTGGATTCGTCCCAGAAGCTGCAGCCGGGGAAGATTTACAACAGCAATCTGCCCAGCCTGGTGGCGGCCTGCCTGAAGCTGGGGACGCAGATCACCGCCCTCGGCAACGTCCCGGACGAGCTGGATGCGATCGCCAACATCATTTCCCTGGGGCTGGCGGACGCCGATATCGTCATTACGACCGGCGGCGTTTCGGTGGGCGATTACGACGTGGTGCCGGACGCTCTGGCCCGCCTGGGGGCGGACGTGATTTACCGCGGGGTGAACATGAAGCCGGGCTCGCCGGCGGTGGCCGCCGAGGCGAACGGCAAGTTCGTCATCTGCCTGTCGGGCAATCCGGCGGCGGCGCTGATCACGTTCGAGCTGATCGCGGTGCCGCTGATCAAGAAGAAGATGGGGCTGAACAGTTACCTGCCGGCGAGGCTGGGGGCGAAGCTCGGCGACGATTTCGCCAAGGCGAGTCCGCAGCGGCGCTTCCTGCGCGGGCGCTTCCAGGTGGCGGAAGGGGTCAACCGGGTGATGCTGACCGGGGAGCAGGGCAACGGGGTGCTGAAGTCGCTGGTGAACTGCAACGCGTATGTCGATGTGCCGGCCGGCAGCGGCCGGATGGTGGCCGGCCAGGATGTTTCGGTGCTGATCGTCGGCGACGTGTTCGGACGCTAGGCCGGCCGGCCCGGCGATTCTTCCCGGAGGGGAGGCGGGTTCGATGGCGGTTAGCGGCATAATTCTGGCCGGCGGGCGCAGCTCGCGGATGGGCCGGGATAAAACGCTGCTTGTTTATCAGAACGAGACGCTGATTGCGCGGACGGTGGGCGAGCTGCGCGGCGTGTCCGACGAGATCATCGTCGCCAGCAATGCGGCCGATAAATATCATCTGGCGGACGTCAGGGAGGTCGCCGACGCTTATCCGGGGATGGGCCCGCTGGGCGGGATGCATGCCGCCCTGACGGCGGCCCGGTACGAGGCTGCGTTCGTGGTGGCCGGCGATATGCCGTTTTTCACGGCGCGGCTGGCGGCGTACCTGTTGAGCCGCAAGGGAGATTACGATGCGGTGGTGCCGCGGATAGGCGGGGAATGGGAGCCGCTGTGCGCGGTTTATTCCCGGGCGTGCGCCGCCCCGATCGAAGCGTGCCTGCGCTCTGGCGTGCGGCAGGTGTTCCGATTCTATCCGGCGATGAAGGTTTTGGCCGTGGATGAGCGGGAGCTGGCTGCGGCCGGTTTGCCGGCCGAGCTGTTTTTCAATCTCAACGCCCCCGAGGATCTCGCCGCGCTTCGCCGGGAGGAAAGCCCGGGCGGAGGGGGCGGCGCAGCAAGGGAATGCGGGGCGCGGGGGTAAGGTTTAAGGCAGAAAACAATACCGGGAGGTAGTATCGATGCGCAACACTGTAGTAGTTTTCACCAAGGTGCCCAAGGCGGGCGAGACCAAGACGCGGCTGACGACCGCTCGGGGGGGCATCCTGACGCCGGAGGAGGCGAAGGATCTTTACGAGGGCTGCGTGCTTGACGCGATCAACGCCTGTATCGCCGCCGACAGCGGCGAGGTGCGGATTTGTTATAACCACGACGGCGACCGGGAGTATCTGGAGACGCTGCTGGCCCGCGTGGCCGACCGCAAAGCCATCAAGGAAGTGTTCTCGGATCAGGGCGGTTCTTTCGATGCCTGCATGCAATACGCGGCCGATTATATCCTGAAGAACGGCGCCGCCGGCCGGCTGGCGGACAGCGTCGTGATTGTCGGCGGCGATCTGCCGACCCTCCAGCCGGCGATCATCCGCGATACGGTCGCCAAGCTGGCGAGGCTGGCCGCGAGCGACGCCGGGAAGGCGGCGGCAAGGGTAAAGGGCGCGCCGGTGGGCGCCGCGCTGGTCGAGGGGGCCTGCCAGGAGGGCGGTTTCTCGATCATCGGTTATACCTACAATACGCCGTTCGAGTTCGATAAGGTGTTCTACAACATGGAGGGGATCACGGCGCTGGATATGGCGCTGGTCAAGGCCCGGGAGCGCGGCATCCCGTTCGCGTATGTGGAGATGGTGCCGGATGTCGATATCCCGGTGGATCTGGCGGGCATGATCCCGGTGGTGAAGAGCATTCAACTGGCGGCCTGCTATGACGCTGCGGTGATGCTGCCGGTGAATACGCTCAAGGTGCTGGAAGAGATCGGACTGGAGGCGACGGCGCCGCCTTCGCCGCAGCGCTGATCCGGCTTTGTTTCAGTGAAGAGAGGCTGAATCGGGTGAAGAATATGGCTACCGAGCAGATGAAAATGTGCCGCGAATGCGGCTTGTGCGCCCTGGACTGCCCGCTGCTCGCCGAGCTGGGCGAGTCGCCCAGGAGGCTGGCCAAGCGAGGGATTACGGCGGAGGAGGCTTACAGCTGCATGCTGTGCGGCGCGTGCGAGGCCGCCTGCCCCGAGGGGCTGAGCCCCAGAAAGCTGTTTGCCGAGCGGCGCGACCAGGCGGTTACGGCCGGCGAGTTCGCGGCGGACGAATACCGTTATCTTTTCCCCGACCGCGAGCAGAATTTGATGAAGGTGTTCCGCGATTACAGCGGCGTCGATTACGGCGATATCGAGCTTAAGGGCGAGACGGAGAGCTGTTTTTTCCCGGGGTGCACGCTGATGACGTACGTACCGGAGCTGACCCGCCAGGTTTACGATACGCTGCGGGAAAGCTGCGGCTGCGGCGGGATGGCGGTCAAATGCTGCGGCAAGCCGCTGACGCAGCTGGGGCTGACGCAGCGGGCCGACGACGCGGCCCGCAGGCTGCTGGCGAGTTTTCGGGCGCATAAGGTCCGCGAGCTGATCGTGGCCTGCCCGGGGTGTTATTACGAACTGCGGCCGCTGCTTGCGCCGGAGGGCATCCGTTTGCGGACGGTCTACGAGGCGTTGGGTCCGGCGACTGCCGGGGCGGGGGACGGCAGGGTGTACACGGTGCATGATTCGTGCCCCGATCGCTTCGAGGGCATTTTCGGCCGCCAGGTGCGCGAACGGCTGACGGCGAGCGGCTTTAAGCTCGCGGAGATGGCGCACAGCGGGAGAGGCGCGCTGTGCTGCGGCAGCGGCGGGATGGTTTCCCATTTCCGGCCCGATCTTACGGCGGGGCTGGTTGGCGGGCGACTGGCCGAAGCGCGGCAGGCGGGCGCGGCTGTGCTCGTTAGTTATTGCGTGAGCTGCGCGGCGAAGTTCGCCGGGGCCGCGGACGGCCTGGAGGCGGTCCACGCGCTGGGCCTGCTGCTGGGGCGGCGCGACGATTTCGCCGCACCGAAGAAGAAGCTGGCCGCGATGCTGGAGGGCCCGGACGGGGCGGCGATCTGGGCGCGGATAATGGCGGACTGACGCGACAGGAGAGGAGATTTAACCAGTGGAGAATGCGAAGCTGTCCGAAGAATTACGCAAAGCGCTGACGCTTAGATGGTCCCCGGTGGCGGTGAGGCTGATGCGGCCGGGGGAACAGGTGCCCGCGGGCGTGGCCGAACCGGCGAGCCGGATACGGCACTGCCAGTCGATCGCCGCCGCCCGGCGGGGGAACTGTATGTATATCCCGCCCCGCCGGCACGCCTGCCCGGACGGGGCCGGCATCATGGGACTGATAACGATGTCGGAGAAACTGCGGTCTGGCGATCTGTACCTTTTGTTCAAGAAGCTGCCGACGATCGAGTGTGCCCGCAAGATGATCGCCTCGCGGCCGGAGTTCGCGCCGGGGAGCTATACGGCGACGCTGGTCGCTCCCCTGGAGAAGGCGGCGTTCGAGCCGGATGTGGTGATTATGACGCTGCTGCCGGAACAGGCGATGTGGCTGTGCTGCGCGTCGACGTACGGCGACGGCGAGCGGCATGTGTTCCGTACGTCGGGCTATAATTCGACGTGCGCCGACCTGACCGTCGAGGTGATGAAGAGCCAGAAGATGAATATTTCCTTCGGCTGCTACGGCGCGCGGGCGTCGTCCGACGTCGAGGATGCCGAGGTTTATATTTCGATTCCTTACGGACAATTGCCGAAGCTCGCGGCGTCGCTGGCGAAGCTGGCGGCCAAGAGTATCCCGGAGGCGCGGCGGCGGCTTTACATGCCGCCGGTGATCGACAGCGTCGCCCGCCCCGGCGAGGCCGGGGAGGAACGGGTCGAAGTGGTTATCGACGGGGAGCGCTGCAACGGCTGCGGGCTGTGCGAGGCTTTTTGCCCGGAGTCGGTGCTGGAACTGGCAGCGGCGGGCGCGGAGGTCAAGGCTCGGGTGGTTGCCGGCGAGAAGTGCTGCGCTTGTTATACTTGCGTGGGGCAGTGCCCGCAGCAGGCGATCCAGTTGAAGTCCGCCGGGGGCGCATAGGCGGGAATTCGCAAAGGTTTGGGTGGGACTATGATTATCGAGTTTGCCGGGCCGGCCGACGAGAACAGGCTGAAGGAGATTTTCACCGCCGCGGAGATGGACATGGCCGGCGAGGCCGAGGAGCACGTGGTGCTGCGCAAGGGCGGCGGGGTGGTGGCCGGGGGCCGGCTGTACCAGGCGGAGGAGGATTTGTTCCATCTGCTGGTGTTCGCGGTCGCCGCGGAGGAACGCGGCCGGGGAACGGGCCGCAGGCTGCTGGCGGCGCTGGCCGCCCGCCCGTGGGAGTATTGCCTGGAGGCCGTCCGGCCGGAAGGCCCGTACCGGGTTACGACGATGGCCAAAGGGACGGCGGCGGCCTTTTATCAGCGTGCCGGGTTTACGGTTTGCGACGCGGCGGCGCTGCCGGCGCCGTTCGGAGAGCAGTGCCGGGATTGTCCGGACCGCGAGGCGTGCGGGCCGGTGCCGCTGGAGTTTACGGGCCAGCCGGCGAACGGGACTGAAGAGGGGGCGGGATGGTGCAATATTTCAAGATAATGGGGAGCGGGGCAGGACCGGGAACGCCGTCGTTTTTCTGCGATTGCCCGGGCTGCCGGGAGGCGAGGGAGAATCCGGCGACGGCCAGGACGCGCAGCGGGGCGCTGATCGCGACCGGGCAGGCCAATATCCTGGTGGACACTCCGCCCGATCTCAAGGCGCAGCTAGTCCGGGAGAGGATCGAGCGTATCGACGAGGTTTTCCTCACGCACTGGCATTACGATCATTTCGGCGGTCTCGGCGAGCTGGAGTATTACGTGAAGCTCAGCCGCAAGGACCGGATACCGCTATATCTGCCGCCGAGCGCCATCGAGCAGTTCTTTGCGGCGTTTCCCAATTTGATCGAGGTTTTCCGGGTGGTGCCCTGGGGCTTCGCGGTGCAGTACCGGTTCGGCGATCTGACGGTGACGCCGCTGGCGGCCAACCACGGCATCGAAACCGCCGGTTTCCTGGTGGAGACGCCCAGGGCGAGGCTGGCATATTTTCCCGATACGGCCGGTTTGCCGGCGCCGACGGCCCTGCGGACGGAGGGGGTGGACTGGCTGGTGTGCGACGCCACTTTTTACGGCGAGAATTGGTTCCCGGAGAGCCACATGTCGGTGGCGGAGGCGATCGCCCTCGGCCGGCGGGTGCGGGCCGGACGCACGGTGCTGACCCATATGTCCGTGCATTACAGCGAGCCGGTGACGAGCGCGGAGCTGGCGGCGGCCGTGGCCGGCCATCCGGGGGTTTCGGCGGCTTACGACGGACTGACGATCGATTTGTAGCAGAACGTATTTCGCGTGTCTGAGGTCAAGGTTTGGGGGCGAGGATATGCTCGACGGGTTTGAACGCAATATCAATTATTTGCGGATTTCGGTGACCGACCGCTGCAATTTCCGCTGTGTGTATTGCATGCCGCCGCAGGGGAAGAAGTGGCTGGAGCACGCCGATATCCTGACTTATGAGGAGCTGTTGAGGCTGATTACGGTGTTCAGCGGCGAAGGGGTGAACAAGATCCGCCTGACCGGCGGAGAGCCGCTGGTGAGAAAGGGGCTGACCGAGTTCATCGCGGCGATCAAGGGGCTGGGGCGGATCAGGGATATTTCCCTGACCACGAACGGCAGTCTGCTGCCGCCGCTGGCCGCGGGACTGAAGGCCGCCGGGCTCGACCGGGTGAATATCAGCCTCGATACCGTCAATCCGGCCAGTTTCGCCCGCCTGACGACCTGCGGACGGCTGGAGGATACGATGAAGGGGATCGAGAGCGCGATGGCGGCCGGATTGTCGCCGGTGAAGCTGAACGTGGTTCTGACCGATGCTTTGAGCCCCAGGGACTTGGCTTATTTCGTGGCGCTTGTGTATAATCATCCGATTGCGGTGCGGTTCATCGAGTATATGCCGATCGGCGGCGAAGGCTCGAACCGCGGGCCGGATGTGGAAAAGGTGAGGCGCTTGCTCAGCGAGGTGGGCGGGGCGAAGCTTAACCCTTCCGGCACGGTGCGGGGCAACGGGCCGGCGAAGTATTACCAGTTTCCCAAGGCGAAGGGCGCTTTCGGGTTTATCACGCCGATTTCCGATCATTTCTGCAGCGCCTGCAACCGCTTGCGGTTGACGGCCGACGGCAAGCTGCGGCCATGCCTGCTGTCGAAGGAGGAGATCGATATCAAGACGCCGCTCAGAGGCGGCGCCAGCGACCGCGAATTGGCGAGACTTTTCTATGCGGCGGTGGCGGCGAAGCCGGAGGGGCATACGTTATGCCGGGCCAGCGGGTTCCCTGATTTCGGCCGCAGCATGTCGCAGATCGGCGGCTGAGGCTGCCGCAGGGGACGAACATGGCGCGATGGGAGGCGCGGATTGTGGAATTGACGCATTTTAACGCAGCGGGCCGGGCCCGGATGGTGGATGTTTCCGCCAAGGGAGACAGCGAGCGGGAGGCGGTCGCGGAGGGCCGGATCAGCATGCGGCCGGCTACGTTCGAGCTGGTGCGGCAGGGGTTGATGAAGAAGGGCGATGTCCTCGGCGTCGCCCAGGTCGCGGGCATCATGGGCGCCAAGGCGACCTGGCAGCTGATTCCGATGTGCCATCCGCTGCTGCTGACGGGGATTAATATCGAGTTCAGCCTCGATGAGGCCGGCAGCGCGGTCGGGATCGCCGCGACGGTGAAGACGACCGGCAGGACGGGGGTGGAGATGGAGGCGCTGACGGCGGTGACGGTGGCGGCGCTGACGGTGTACGATATGTGCAAGGCTGTCGATAAAGGAATGGTGATCGAATATGTCCGGCTGACCGCCAAATCGGGCGGCAAGAGCGGCACGTACCGCCGGGAAGGCTAGACGTTGAAAGGGAGACGATAAAGATGCAGGGGAAGATTATCGCGGTATGTACGAGCGAGCATAAGGGGCAGCGCAAGAAGAATGTCGGCAGCGCCCGCTTGCTTGTAGGGCTGGGGCTCGAGGGCGACGCCCACGCCGGGTTCGCTCACCGGCAGGTTAGCCTGCTGGCGATGGAGAGCATCGAGAAGATGCGGCAGAAGGGCCTGGATGTCAACCCGGGCGATTTTGCCGAGAATCTGACGACAACCGGTTTGGTGCTGCCCGCGCTGCCGGTGGGAACACGCCTGCGGATCGGCGATGCGGTGCTTGAGGTTAGCCAGATCGGCAAGGAATGCCATCAGAAATGCGCGATTTATTACCAGGCCGGCGATTGCGTGATGCCCAAGGAGGGGATTTTCGCGATCGTAGTGTCCGGCGATACGGTGAGCGTGGGCGATACGCTCGAGATTTTGCAGTAGTTTGGCCGGGACCGGGCCCTGGGTGGCGGCGCGGGCCGGAAGGGGAGGATTGGGGAGTGCTTATCAATTATCGGCACTACACTACCACGGCAATGGTGGATATGTTGACACGGGAGGGTGTCTATTTCTCCCGGGGGAACTTTGTCGACCAAGGGCGCTTGCACAGGCCCGATACCATTTCGCTGCGGACGGCGACGGGGATTGGCGGCGTGCGGCCCTCGCTGGTGGTCGACTGCGAGGTGTTCAATAACCTCGAGAGCATCGGGGGGCTGCTGGACGCGCGGGGCTTTGCCAAGGACGAGGCTGAAGGAAGGCATCACAAACAGCGGATGTTGACCTTCCAGCACAAGGCGGATGCCGGCAAGCTGGTCGACGGCGTCATGGCGGTGCTGAACGAGGCGGCGGAGGAAATGCCGCTGATGTTGTATGCTTCGCCGGCGCAAAAGGCGCTTGCCGATTATCACGCTTTTATGACCGCCGATATCGCCAAGGTGAGCTACGGCGACGTTATGCGCCACCTGGGCTACTGGGATGAATGCGACCGCCCTGAGCCGGCCGTCGATGCCGGCGCGGGCGTGGATTATATGATTGCCAAGTACAAGCGCGGGCGCTGGGCGGCCTGGGCGAGCGGCGATCTGATCGTGCCGCTGTTTGCCACGGAGAGGGAGGCCAAGCAGTTTCTTGAGCAGAGGGGCAGGCGGGTCTGCCAGCAGCGGCCGGCGGTCAGGACGATTGCTCCAGTGAACAGGAGTTGTCTGCCTAATGTATACGTTCTCGTCGATCATACGAAAAATGTGGCCGAGCGGGTGGCATGGCTGCGATGCGAGCTCGACCGCCTTGCGGGGCAGGGCGAGATGGTCGTGTCCTGAACGGCATATATTGCGGATAAACGAGAGGACCGAATCCCGGCAGGATTCGGTCCTCTCGTGCGTGTTGGTTTGTCTGCGGTCAGATCGAGGCGGCGACCCGTTCGACCTCGGCGGCTGTCGAGGCCAGCTGCTGCATGGTGGCGGATATTTGTTCGGTGGCGGCCGCCTGCCGTTCGCCCGTCTGGGCGGCGGCGGCGATGGTGGCGACTACCGATTCGGTTTGTTTGTGGATGTTTTCGAGAATTGTTTTGATGTTGTTGACCGACTCGGCGCTGTTTGTGGCCATTTTGCGGATTTCTTCGGCCACGACCGCGAAGCCACGGCCCTGCTCGCCGGCCCGGGCGGCTTCGATGGCGGCGTTGAGGCCCAGCAGGTTGGAGCTCTGGGCGACGTCGCTGACGAACTGGAGGATGCTGTCGGTCTTGGCGATTTCGGTGAGGACGCCTTCGCTGACGCTGCGGACGCTTACGAGGCTTTCGGCCAGTTGAGTGGCCGTGGTTGCGAGTTCTTGGGCGGTGGCGGTCATTTCCTGGGCGATGGAGGCGATGTTCTGGGAAGCTTCGTGCAGGGAGGCCGTCGTCTGCATGTTGATCGCGTTGCCGACGATGCCGGAGAAGGTGCCGTCGTCTTCGAAAATCGGCCTCATTATCGCCCTGAGTTTTACGCCGTAAGCCTTTTCAGGTACGTCGACCCTCACCGGTTCTTTCGTTTCGACTACCCGCTTGGCGGCGCCGCCGGGGGCGGGTTGCCCGATAACGACGTTTTCTTTGAAGGTTTTGGCCTGGATGTGATGGAGGATGTTTCCCTGAGCATCGGTAACCATCGCGGAACAGTCAAAGACGTTGATGTCGCGGAATAATTCGGCAGCTGCAAGGGCGGCTTCCAGTTTTGTCACTCGTCTCCCTCCTTACATGCTTGTCTTGTTATTTTATTCACGTGCCCACGCGCGAAATCCTGCTTTTGCGGAGAAGCGCCCTGCCTTTTACCAAAAGCAGGGCGCTTCTTGAGCTCTGTTGGTTGGCAAAATCAAACGGCAGCGTTTTGAGCTGGTATACGTCTTTTTTGCCGTGGGATTTAGTGGCCGATGGTGTGCGTTTCCTGGGCGAGCTGGTCGAGGGATTTGCCCTTGGTTTCCTTTTTGACGAACAGGAAGGCGGCCAGGGCGCCGATAATCGCCGGGATAACGTAGAACAGGAAGGACATCTGCGGGCCGAGCTTCATGCTCATGATAACGCCGGCAACGATCGGGGCGAGGGCGCCGCCGAGACGGCCGAACGCCTGGCACCAGGCGACGCCGGTGTTGCGGAACTCGGTGGGATAGCCTTCGGCCATCAGCGGCTGCACAGCGGTGATGGCGTAGTTGATGGCGAAGCCCATGAAGATGTTGGCCGCGAGGATGACGCCGAAGCTGCCGCTGACGAACGCCATGATGACGATCGAGACGCCGCCGAGCAGGTAGGACATGATGAGGTTCGGCCGGCGGCCGATGATCTCGGCGACGAAGCCGGTGGAACAGTTGGCGACTACGGCGGCGGCGTTGTTGGCGATGGCCAGCGCGTAGGCGGAGGTGAGCTTGAAGCCTTTCTCAAGCATGAGGGAAGGCAGCCAGGCATTGAGGCCGTATACGGTGAAACAGCCGCAGAAGTAGGTGATCCAGACGCCGGCGGTGATCATCCAGTAGTCCTTGGAGAACAGGGCGGCGGGGCCGACGACTTTGGGCCTCGGCGGGACGACGAGGAGCTCGGGGTCACGCGGGGTGACTTTGCCGGTGGCAAGGTTCTCGATGTAGTTGAGAATTTCGTTCGCTTCGGCTTTGCGGCCTTTGCCGGCCAGCCAGTACGCCGATTCGTGCATTCTGAAGTAGAGGAAGAGGGCGTACAGGGCGGGAGCGCCGCCGATGAGGTAGCAGATACGCCAGCCGTGGGTCGGGACGAGCAGGGTGGGGATGAGGCCGCCGAGCACCCAGCCGACGATCATCCAGGCCATGCCGAAGGTGATGAACAGGGCGCGGCGCGGCGTAGGCGTGGATTCGGAGAAGATGGTGGTGACGACGGGGATGCAGGCGCCGAGGCCGACACCGGCGAGGACGCGGAAGAGGGCGAACTGTTCGAAGCTGGTCGCGAAGTAGATGGGAATGGTCAGCAGCGAATAAGCGGCGATCGAGTAGACGAGGGTTTTGCGGCGGCCGATCTTGTCGGAGACGATGCCGGAAACCGCACCGCCGATGATCAGGCCGAAGAGGCTCCACGACGACAGGCTGCCCATCGCGACTTTGTCCAGATGCCACTCGGCGGCGATTTGCGGCATGGTATAGGAAACAACCATATAATCATAGCCATCGAAAACCATGGACATGCCGAGGAAGAAAAATACCGACCAGGTAAACTTGTTTACCCCCAAGGAATCGATTACTTCAGAGATGGTAAAGTTTTTCACTTTTTCATTCTCCTTTCGCTAACCCACTTGCACGCGGCAAGTATTCTGGCAAACGGGCGACCCGTCTACAGGCGCTCATTGCTCCGTTCCGCACGCGGTTGCGCGGGGCTGTCCGGCGGCATCAGGCCTCGGACCGGGCGCTTTCAGGCCTCCGATCAGGATTTCGGCAGCTTTAATCATCGCGTTGTTGAAGGTGATGTTGTTTTGGGCGAGAAATTGCCAGTCAAGTAATTGATCAATGGCACCCATGTATACTTTGTTCAGGATGACTAAGTCTACCTTTGCCACTAAACCTTTGTTAGACCCTTCCTCGATTATCTGCTCGAGCATCCGCCACCTTTCCATGAAGAATTTTTCGAATTTGGCCCATTCCTGTGGCATGAAGCGCCGCACGTCTTCGATCACCTGTGTGTTGACATGGCCGAAGCCTTTGGGGTTCAGAACCATCAGCGCCTTGATCCGGTCGAAGATATCCAGGCTGTCGTCGTAGACGATGCCGGAGATCTGCTGCCTGAGGTCGGCGATGATGGTGTCGAGGACGCAGTCGATCAGGTGCTGTTTGGAGGTGAAGTGATCGTAGATGGCCCGCTTGCTGACGCCCAGTTCACGGGCTAATTCGGCGGTCGTAAACTTTATGCCGTGCGTATTCATCTGGCGTAAAGCCGCCGCTATAATTCTGTCTCGCAATAGAATCTCTCTCCCGGTACCGCGGCAGTATCAATAGTACCGCAGTAAAATCGGGGGAGTTTTGCTGAAACGAAGGTAACTTTCACTCCCCCGCGTATTTTCCGCCTCCGGGCGCTTGACGCCCGGGGCGGACGGCTTCAGGGCACCGGCTTACTTTTCAGCCTGGTCTTCGGCCGGCAACGGCGTTTTGCAGAAGGGACAGACTTTTTGCTTGACGCCGCCGATCGAGGCGATTTTCTTTTTGCAGTTCGGGCACTCCTGCGGTTTAGCTACTCCCCCTGGACGAAAACACATATCATGATACCTCCTGCATAGTATTGTATTACCAATAATATGCAATAACCGTGCCAGCACCGGGATAGGAGGGACAAACGGTCCGGCGCCCGGTCTGCCGGGTTTTGCCGTTCGGCCATGCAAGCGGCTTGGATGCGTTTTGCATCCGCGAAATCGGCGGCGAAGGGGGGCAGGATGAGGAATGTAGACGGCCGAGGGACATTCCTTTTTTGCGAATTCAGTATCATTTTAGGATATTTTTCACACATTGCCGGCGCGGTCGAAAAGGGGCAAAATAAAAAGGCTCCCTCTTGCGAAAGGAGCCTTTTGGTTTGGCGGTTTCAGTAGTTGATTTTGAAATCCTTTAGTTTCCGGTAAAGGGTGGAGCGGCTTATGCCCAGAACCTCGGCCGCTGTGCGGGGACAGTTGTTGGCGTGGAGCAGGGCGGCTTCGATGGCGGCCTTTTCGAGTTTTTCCAGGCAGAGGATTTCGCCGATTTTATTGGTGTCGCTGAGCTGGCCGGGTTTGACCGGGCAGGTGTCGGCCAGGATGTAGTTCGGCAGGTTCTCGGGTTTGATGACGTCATCCTGGGCGGTGTTGACGGCGTGGATGA
Organism: Selenomonadales bacterium; assembly: GCA_029976065.1. GTDB lineage: Bacteria > Bacillota > Negativicutes > Sporomusales > UBA7701 > Anaeroselena. The sequence continues at coordinate 55,515 of JARKNV010000047.1, read as the reverse complement.
TGGCGTTTTGCAGTTGCCGCACGTTGCCGGGCCAGGAGTATTCGCTGATCTTTTTCTGGGCGGCCGGGCTGATCCGGGGGATTTTCCAGCCGTGGCGCAGACAGTATTGCTCGATGAAGTGTTTGTTGAGCAGTTCGATGTCGCCGCTTCTTTCCCTGAGGGGCGGGATGCTGACGGTCAGCACGGACAGGCGGAAGTAGAGGTCTTCCCGGAATTGGCCGTCTTTGACCATTTGGTAGAGGTCTTTATTCGTGGCGACGATTATACGGAAATCGACTTTTTTGTAGCGGTTGCCGCCTACTCTCATAACCTGCTTGTCTTCGAGGGTCCGGAGGAGTACGGCCTGGAGTTCGAGCGGCATGTCGCCGATTTCGTCGAGGAAGAGCGTCCCGCCGTGGGCGAGTTCGATCTTGCCCGGTTTGCCGCTGCGTTCGGCGCCGGTGAAGCTGCCGCCTTCATAGCCGAACAGTTCGCTGCCGATGAGTTCCCGGGGCATGGCGGCGCAGTTGACGGCCATAAACGGTCCCTGGGGCCGGTGGATGTTGTGGATGGCCTGGGCGAACAGTTCCTTGCCTGTGCCGCTTTCCCCGGTGAGCATGATGTTTTCGGCGGAGACGGCGAAACGCTGGGCCATGGCGATGGTCCGTTTGAAGTCGGCGTTGTCGGTGATGATGTCGGCGAAGGTGTGGACGGCCATGCCGTTTGATTTTGCGCTGGCCTGGGCGGCGGTTTTTTCGGCGGAGATGAATTTCAGGACGGCGACGTTGAGTTCGTCGGTCGCCTGGTTGATTATCGGCCGGATGACGATCTGGAAGGGAAGCTGCCGGTCGCCGCCGACGCCGATGAGTTCTTCGGTGCGGATGATTTCGCCTTTTTCCGCCTGCGCCATGAGGGTGGAGTCGCTGCTGAGGAAATCGCGGATGTTTCTTTTGCCGACGTCTTCGTGGCGGATTTTGAGGATGCGCATGCCGTCCCGGTTGGCGAAGATTATCGTTCCGTTGCGGTCGACGGCGACGATGCCTTCTTCGACGAAGGCCATGGTGGCGCTTAAGGTGTGGTGGACGGCGATCAGTTTGTCGGTGGTGTTTTTGAGGTGGTTGTCGAGGGCTTCGACTTTCCGGTTGGTGCTGCAGAGTTCGTTGACGGTTTTATTGAGCTTTAGCCCGGTTTCGATGGCTACGGCCATCGAGGTGGTGAGCGCGAAGCTGTGCATGCTGAGGGTTTTCAGGGTGTCTTCCCGCGGGTCCTGGAGCGGCTGGCTGAGCAGCACGAGAGCGGCCTGGACGGTGCCGTTTTCGTCCTGGATGGGCGCGGCGGAGGCGATACAGTTCTGGAAGGCTTCGCAGTAATGTTCGGGGCCCAGCAGCTGCACGGGGCGTTTGAGGCGGAAGCACAACTCGTGGGCGGTGGTGCCTTCGGTGTGCTCGTCGGCGACGATCCCCTGCCGGGAGGTGCGGTCGGCGAACAAAGGCGGAAAACGGCGCCAGTCTCCTTCGTTCAGGAGCACGACCCCGGTTTTGTCGAACAGGTAGAGCAGATAGCCGCAGGAGAAGAGGAGGTTTTTGAAGGATTTCACCAGGGAGTTGGTGATGTCGATGAGGATGCGGTGCTGGTCGAGCAGTTTGGCGAGCTGCTCGGGGCTCATGTTCGGACGGGTGACGACGGTGGCGGGATTGACTCCCAGGTTGCGGGATCTGATCCAGGAGGCGGCGACTTCCTGGTTCATGTAAGGATAGCCGCGCGGGTCCTCGGCCTCGTTTTTCAGGAATACCTGCTTGTACCTGAGCAGAGCCTGCCACCGCTCATGGGAAACCAATTCGACGGAGGAAAGCGCTTCGTCACTTGTGAAAAAATTAACTTGTGCGTTGATAGTTTTCTGGCTATGGCTCATTTTGCTCACTCCTCCACGATTTTTTCGTTCGGCAAAAGTACGGGCAGGAAAGCGGGATTGTTGTCCGGGATTAGATCGCCCGGGTCAGGGCATTTTGTATTTCGGCAGATTGGCGACCGCTGCCGATATCTATCCCGGGTGCAAAAATATTCCGATACAATAATACTATATCATTATAAACCTTAATTATTGGATTTTCATTGGAAATTCCTTTGAAATTTTTCAATATTCCTTAAAGAAGCCCCTGCGGACCGCGGCGACGCCGGCCCCGAGGGGCTTTCCCATTGCGGCCGCAGCGGCTTAAATCAAGGCTTCCGGCGTTTTTTCGCAGAAATGCGCGGCCGGGGACGGCGCTGTTCCAAAATGATACTGTAATCGCAAAACAGGATTATCGCTGCCGGCCGAGAGTGATTGGGAAGCTGGAGTGGAGAAAAAAATCGGGCCGCGAAAGGTGGGGAAAAGCTTGATTTTATTGGGGGAGAAAAAACGGTGCCGCGGTTTTTTTGCCGGCCGCGCCGGTCGCGAAGTGCTGGCACGTTTATTGCAATAGTAGCGGGGAGGCGTCCGTTTCGGCTGCAGGTGCGCAGCGCCGCGCGGGGCCGCCCGGTATTCGCCGCAAAGGAGGTCTGGAATCGCGATTTTCGGGATTTGATATTATCCGGGTGTTTTTTGTTGTTTTTTTATATTGAAGTGATATTTGGGGGTATGGGGTAAATGAATTACGATTCCCAGCGATGGATTTCGCTGCTGGCATGCACGATCGCCAGTATGTGCACCGGCCTTTCCTACGCCTGGAGCGTGTTCCAGAAACCGCTGGTAAGCCTGTTTAACTGGTCGCCTGCCGATGCTTCGCTATCATTTACGCTTATCATGTCGACCGCGGCGACGACGGCGATTTTCGCGGGCAAGGCCCTTGATTATATTCAGCCGCGGCAGCTGATGCTTATCGGCGGTACGCTGTTCGGGGCCGGCATCGGCGGCATGGGGTTCACCGATTCGCTGACGCACTTGTATGTGTGCGCCGTGCTGGCGGGGATCGGGCTGGGGACGGTGTATCCCGGGGCGACGATGCCCAATATGGTGCGGTTTTTCCCTGACCGGCGGGGCCTGGTTTCCGGCCTGCTGACCGGCGGCTGCGGGGTGGGCCCGGTGATCTGGGCGCCGGTTTCGGTTGCCCTGGTTGCCCAGTACGGTATTCTGACGACCCTGAAGATATTGGGGGTAGCCATAATTATCGTTGTCGGCGTGGTTTCCCGGCTGGTGAAAACGGCGCCGGACGGTTACCGCCCGGCGGGCTGGGCTCCGCCGACGACGGGCGCGGCGCAGGCGGCGTACAGCGTGGAGAAGACGTGGCAACAGATGCTGCGGGATCCGTCGTTTTATTTCCTGGCGGGCATGCTGACGCTGGGGTATGTGAACGGGATGATGATGATCGGCCACGCGTCGCCGATCGCCCAGGATATTGCCAAGATTACCCCGCAGGCGGCCGCGGTTGTGGTGGGCCTGCTGGCGGTTTTCAATACGGGCGGCCGGGTCTGCTGGGGCTGGATTTCCGATAAGATCGGCCGTACGCCGGTTGTGGTGGTGCTGTTCATCCTCGGCGCGATTGGTATGGGTGCGCTGACCCAGGTTGCCAGTTATTATCCGCTCGTGGCTATGGTGGCGCTTATCGGTTTGTGCTACGGTGGTTTCATGGCGCTTATCGCGCCGTTTACGGCCGATTTCTTCGGCACGAAGAACCTGGGCGTGAATTTCGGGATCATGTTTCTGACGGTGGCGATCGCGGCGTATGTAGGCCCGTTGCTGGCGGCGATGGCCAAGCAGGCTTACGGCGATTACCGGCAGGCGTTCGTCGTCGCTATATTTGTCAATGTCGCCGGCCTGCTGTTGTTCACGGCGTTCAGGATTTACCGGAACAGCTTGGCGCGGCGTACGGCGGCGCAAAACGAAGCGGCCCGCTCACAGGGCTGAAGCAAGGGGGGCATTATGAGCAAGAGCATCGATTTGGAACAAGAAGGCATTGAGGTCAAGAAGTCGTGCTGTTACTTCTGCCACCAGAACTGCGGCGTGCTGGCGTATGTCAAGGACGGCCGGGTGCTGGAGATCGAGGGTGATCCGAGTTTCCCGACCAACGAGGGCGGGCTGTGCTGCCGGGGCAATATCGCCCTGAAGCACCTCGACCATCCGGAGCGGATCAATTATCCGCTCAAGCGCGTCGGCAAGCGCGGCGAGGGCAAATGGGAGCAGATTTCCTGGGAGCAGGCGCTGAACGAGATCGCCGCCAAGCTGGCGGAGATCCGCGATCAGTATGGTGCGGAGGCTGTGGCGACGGCCGGAGGGACGTCGCGTACCGATGACTGGGCGCGCCGCCGGTTCATGAATATTTTCGGCAGCCCGAACTGTTTCCACAATTCCCATTTATGCTGGATTCCCACGTTTATGGTGGAGACGGCGATTTACGGCTGGTGCCCGTTCGACCTGGATCTGGGCCAGAGCCGCTGTCTGGTGCTGTGGGGCCAGAACCCCGGCGCGTCGAGCATGCCGGAGATGCACCATATCCGCGAGCTGCAGGCCAAGGGGCTGAAGGTGATCGTGATCGACCCGCGTTTCACGGAGACGGCGGCGAAGGCGGATATGTGGCTGCCGATCAGGCCGGGCGCCGACCTGGCGCTGGCTTTGGCGTGGCTGAACGTGATCATTACGGAGGGGCTGTACGATCCGGAGTTCGTGACCGAATACTGCGAAGGGTTCGGCGAACTGGCCGATCATATCGAGCAGTACACGCCGGAGTGGGCGGCGCCGCTTACCTGGCTGACGCCGGAGCAGATCCGCGAGAGCGCTTATATGTACGCGACCAACAAGCCGGGCAATATCCAGTGGGGGGTGGCGATCGACCAGCTCGGCAAGTCGTCGGGGGCGGCGATGCAAGCCCGCGCCCTGCTGCGGGCGGTGACGGGCAACCTGGATTGCCCGGGGTCGGATTTGCTGACCGGCCCGAGCCAGGATTCCATCACCGACGAGGAGATGGAGGCCAACGATATGCTGCCCGAGGAGCAGAAGGCGAAGCAGATCGGCGCCGACCGCTACAAGCTGGTGACGTGGCCGGGCTACAGCAAGATCGCCGAGTTGGCGAAGAAGCACTGGGGCAAGGCGCCGACCGCGGAGTGGATGTGCGAGGCTCATCCGCCGAGTGTGTGGAACGCCATCCTGACGGGCGAGCCTTATCAGATCAGGGCGCTGTTGGTGTCGGCCACCAACCCGGTGAATTCGTACGGCCAGAGCAAGACGACGTTGGAGGCGCTGCGCAAGGTCGAATTTATGGTGACGTGTGAGTACTGGATGACGCCGACGGCGGCGCTGTCCGATTATGTGCTGCCGATCGCCGGCGCGCTGGAGCGGCCGACGATCACGAATTCCTACGGCTGCGCCGATTTTCTGCTGGCGTCGCAGCGGGCCATCCAGCCGATGTACGAGCGGCGCAACGATTATAATTTCTGGCGCGATCTGGGGCTGTGTCTCGGCCAGGCGGAGCATTGGCCGTGGGAGACGGTGGAGGATGTGTACCATTACCGTCTCGAGCCGCTGGGTTACGGCACGGAGAGTTATGACGAGTTCGTCGACTTGTATCGTTTCCATTTCCCGGAACGGGAGTATTTCAAGTATAAGCGGATCGGTTTCGGCACCCCGTCGGGGAAGGTGGAGCTGTATTCGACGACGCTGAAGGAGCTCGGCTATCCGCCGCTGCCCGAGTATATAGGCCCGGCGGAGAACGAGGAGGACGATCCGGAGCTGGCGAAGGAGTTCCCGCTGGTGCTGACGACCGGCAACGGGTTTATGCCCTTCCACCATTCCGAGCATTTCCAGATCAAGGAGCTGCGGTTCCTGCGCCACGAGCCGCGTGTGGAGCTCAACCCGGCGACAGCGGCCGAGTTGGGCATCGCCGAGGGCGATTGGGTGTGGATCGAGACGCGCCGCGGCCGCGTGAAGCAGAAGGCGGCGCTGACGCAGGGGGTCGCCCCCAAAGTGGTTGTGACCGAGCGCGGCTGGTGGTACCCCGAGCGGAGTATGACCGAGCCTGAGCTGGGCGGCTGCCTGGAGGCGAACACCAATGTGCTGACAAGCACCGCCGACGAGCATTGCGACCCGATGAGCGGGACGTGGGCCAACCGGGGTCTGTTGTGCCGGGTTTACAAGGTAGACGGCGCGAAGGAGGGCAAGTAAGATGGCACGCTATGCGATGGTTTTCGACACCCGGAAGTGTATCGGCTGCCATTCTTGCACGGTGGCCTGCCGGACGAAGAATGAGCTGCCGGTGGATATGATCTACAACCCGGTTACGACCGTGGGCCCGACCGGCGTGTACCCCCATGTCAACATGGTGCATCTGCCGCTGATCTGCATGCACTGCGACAACCCGCCGTGCGTGGATGCCTGCCCGACCGGCGCTTCCCAGCGGCGGGAGGACGGGATCGTGTTCGTGGAGGACAAAAAGTGCGTGGGCTGCCTGGCGTGCGTGATGGCCTGTCCCTACGGGGCCCGCACGAAGAACCACGCGACGGGGGCGGTGCAGAAGTGCGATTTCTGCAAGGACCGTGTCGATGTAGGCAAGCTGCCGTACTGCGTGCTGACGTGCCATCAGAAGGCCCGCACTTTCGGCGATCTGGACGATCCGACGAGCGAGGTATACAAACTGGTAAACGGCGAGCGGACGGTGCGCCTGCTGCAGGAGCTGGGCACCGAGCCTTACGCGTTTTACATTTACGGATAGGAGGCGGAGCTGATGAGTCAAAAGCATGAAGGCTGGGGCTGGATGCTGGCCGTCGATTTCTTTTTTGCCGGCATGGGCGGCGCGATGCTGCTGATCGCCGGGATTACCGACCTGTTCGCCGGCGAGGGCCGGACTTCGGCGCTGGCGAGCTTCCTCGGGGCGGCTTTTATGGCCCTGGGGTCGGGGCTGCTGATCTTCGAACTCGGCCGCCCCTTCCAGTCGTGGCGGGTGTTCATGAACCCCAAGGCGATTCTGACGGTGGGCGCCTGGGTGATGTCGCTGGCGATCGGCGCCGGCCTGGTTTATACGACGTTTTCGTTCACCGTTTTCCCCTGGAGCGGCGCGGCGCTGCTCCGCCAACTGGTGGCGGCGTTCATGATCGTGACCGGCCTGGTTGTGGCCACTTACCCCGGCGTCTTGCTGGGCAGGCTTAAAGGCCGGCCGCTGTGGGCGGGCCCGGGGATGACGGCGTTGTTCCTGACTTCTTCGCTGGTGACGGCGTTCGCGGCCCACTTCCTGTGCGGCTTCGTCGTGGCGCCGGCGAAGGCTCCCGGCGTGCTCGGCGGCTTTCCGGCGATTATCGCCGCGCTGTCGGCCGTGCAGCTGTTGCTGTGGTTCAGTTACCTGTGGGTGAAACGCAGCGGGACGGAGGCCGAGGCTACCGCCGCCGGGCGGCTGATCTGCGGCGAGTATTCCGCGGTGTTCAACTTCATTTTCATCCTGGTGGGCACGGTGCTGCCGCTGGCGGCGGCGCTGGTGCCGTCGGCGGTCGTGCAGGCCGCGGCCGCGGTGCTGGCTCTATTGGGCGGGCTGGTGATGCGGAATCTGGTGGTATACGCCGGCGGCGCCGACCGGACCTGGCTGCCGGGCGAGGCGAAGTACCGGTCGCGCCTGCCGCACGGCGACGAGGCTTTTCTGAAGGCCTGGAACGTCAAGTGACCGGGAGGCCACGCAAATAAGCTACCGTCAGGAGACTTGCCATGGAAGCGACCGAATCCATCTCAACTGTAACAATATTGAAGCAGACCGAGAGTCTCTGTCCGAAGTGCCTGCGGGTTATCCCCGCGCAGGTCGTGACCGAGGGACGGGCCGTGTATCAGGAGAAGGCCTGTCCCGAGCACGGGATGTTCAAGAATTACCTGTGGCCGGATGCCGTCCATTACAAGTGGATGAATTCTTTCGAGTTTCCCTACCATCGTCCGCAGAAGCCTTCGGCGCCGCAGAAGGGCTGCCCGCGGGACTGCGGACCCTGCACGTCCCATCTTCGCAAGCCGACGCTGGTGGAGCTCGAACTGACCCATCGCTGCAATCTGCGCTGCCCGGTCTGTTTCATGGCGGCCGGGTCGGCGCGGACCGCGCCGGCCGATCCCGATCTCGCGACGATCGAGGCGACTTTCCGGGCGGTGATGGCGCGGACGGGGCCTGAGACGAGTATCCAGTTGACCGGCGGCGAGCCGACGATTCGCGAGGATCTGGCGGAGATCGTGCGCCTGGGGCGGAGGGTCGGCTTCAACGCCATCGAGGTGAATACCAACGGCGTGGTTATCGCCAATGATCCCGGCTATGTAGGACAGCTGACGGCGGCGGGGATCAGCGGCATTTATCTGCAGTTCGACGGCCTCAGCGGCGCGGTGTACGAGCAGATCCGCGGCGAAAATCTGCTGGCGCTGAAGCGCCGGGCGATCGAGAACTGCCGGGCGGCCGGCGTGCAGGTGGTGCTGGCGATGACGGTCATCGGCGGCATCAATGACGACCAGATGGGGGCGGTGCTGGATTTTGCCCTGGAAAACCGCGACACGGTTGTCGGCATCGCTTATCAGCCGGCTTTCGGTTCGGGGCGGTTCGAGGTTACCCCCGAGAAGCGGCTGACGATGGGGGATGTGGCGTTCATGCTGGCCGCGCAAAGCCACGGTCTGCTGGAACCTTACGACCTGTGGCCGCTGGCGAGTTCGCCGGTGTGCGATGCGGCGACGTATCTCGTCGAGAAGCAGGGGCGGTTGACGCCGCTGACGCGGCTGATTACCCGGGACGAGTACGTCAGTTATCATAACCCGGACAGCCCCCAGGGGTCGGTGTTCTGGGATATCGCCGCCGAGCGGTTTCCCGAGCTTGGCCCGGGTTTGTCGATCATTGTGATGAATTTTATGGACGCCAACAGCTTCGACCTTGCCCGCTTGCGGGAGTGCAGCATGCTCGTGGCCGGGACGGACGGACGGATGGTTCCCTTTTGCGTTTTCCAGCTGACCGATTCGGCCGGGAACAGACTAGGCAAATAAAACATAGCAGGGGCAAGGATATGGCGCAGGAGAAATGTGTGCGGACCAACTGCCGTTTCTGCGGCTACCAGTGCGGCCTTAAGGCGACGGTGGCCGGCGGGCGGCTGGTGAAGGTCGAACCCGATCCGTCCCAGTATCCCGGTGATCCGTCCATCCAGCGCGGGTGCCGGCGGTGGCGGGTGGCCGAGGAGTTTATCGATCATCCCCAGAGGGTGAATTTCCCGCTGAAGCGCAAGGGCGAGCGGGGGAGCGGACAGTGGCAACGCCTGTCGTGGGACGAGGCGCTGGACGAAATCGCGGCGAAGCTCGCGCAGCTGAAGGAGCGCTACGGGCCGGAGATGCTGGCGACCTGCATCGGCGGCCCTCATGCCGTTTTCTGGCCGCTGCACCGCTTTTTGAATCTTTTCGGCAGCCCCAACAATGTGGGAATCGGCCAGATATGCTGGAATCCGGCCACCTTGGTCAACTCACTGACCTACGGGTGGACGATCGAGAGCGAGCTGGACCCAGAGATTACCGGCGCGGCGCTGTTTTGGGGCACCAATCCGGCGGAGTCGGACAATTCGCTGCTCTGGCGCCAGCTGCTGAATTTCAGTCGGACAGGGAAGCCGCTGATTGTCGTCGATCCGCGGCGGACGCGGACGGCTGAGCTGGCGACGCTGTGGCTGCCGGTGCGGCCGGGTACGGACGCGGTGCTGGCCATGGGCCTGCTGGGCGTGATTGTGGCCGAGAAGTTGTATGACGAGGTGTTTGTCACCAGGTGGTGCAACGGGTTCGAGCGCCTGGCGGAGTTGACGGCGCGGTTTTCGCCGCCTTATGTGGCGGGCGTTACCGGCGTGCCGGCGGAGAAGGTGGTCGAGGCCGCCCGCCTGTTTGCGCGCAATTCCCCGGCGACGCTGTTTTCCGGCCGGGGCATCGACCAGATCGGCCCGAACAGTTTCCCGACTCAACGGGCGCTGGCCGCGATAAGAGCGATCACCGGCAATCTTGATGCGCCGGGCGCTTCCCATATCACCGAGATGCCTGATTTCATCCCCGAGCTGGACCTTGAGCTGAGCGACCGGCTGCCGGCCGAGACGCGGAGCAAGCAGCTCGGCAAGTTGCGGCTGCAGTCGTACGCGGGCTACGACCGCGTACGCGAGGATACGCTCCGCCACGGCAAGCGGCTGCCGATGCGCTATCTGACGTCGGCCCAGCCCAATCTGGTGTGGCGGGCGATGCTGACCGGCGAGCCTTACCCGGTCCGGTCGCTGATCGTGATGGCTACGAATCCGCTGCTGACCCAGGCGGACAGCCGCCTGGTGTACGAGGCGCTGAAGAGCCTCGATCTGCTGGTGGTGCTGGAGCTTTTTCCGACGCCGACGGCGATGCTGGCGGATTATGTGCTGCCGAGCGCCGGGGCGCTGGAGCGGCCGCTGCTGGAGACGAAGGCGGGGACGTCCAATCTGGCGTACGGAGGGGAAAAGGCGGTCGAGCCGTATTACGAGCGCCGCCCCGATTTCGATTTCTGGCGGGGGCTCGGCATGAGGCTCGGCCAGGAGGAGTTCTGGCCGTGGGAGAGCTTCCAGGCGGCGCTGGCGGACAGCTTGGCGCCGACCGGCTGGACGTGGGAGGATTTTTGCCGGACCGGCCTGTATACGCTGCCGCCCGAGTACCGTAAATACGAGCGGGTGGATGAGCGGACGGGGCTGCCGGAAGGGTTCGCCACGGCGAGCGGCAAGGTGGAGCTTTACAGCGGCGTGCTGGCCGAGCTCGGCGGCGAGCCGCTGCCTGTGCCGAAAACGCCGGCGGCCAGGCAGCCGGATTTTCCGCTGTCGCTGATCACGGGGGCGCGGGTTCAGCCATATTTCGCCTCAAGCTTCCGCCAGTTCGACATGTTGCGGGCCGTCCACCCCGAGCCGCAGGCCGAGGTGAGCGCGGCGACGGCCGACCGGCTGGGGCTGGCGGACGGCAGCGCGGTGTGGGTGGAAACGGAACGGGGCCGGGCCCGCTTTACGCTGAAGGTCGCAACGATGTGCGACGATACGGTGAGTGTCGAGTATGGCTGGTGGTATCCGGAGACGGCGCCGTCCGAGCCGGGCCTCGGCGGTATGTGGGTCGCCAACGCCAACGTTCTGACGAACGCCGATTACGAAACCGCCGATCCCTTGGTGGGTACCGCGACTTATAACGGTTTGCCGTGCCGCCTGACGGCGGCGGAGTGAGTCCTAAAATGACACTGGCAATCGCAATACCGGATTTGGCTTATTAACAGGTTTAATGCCTGTTTTGTAAAGGTTTGGCAGGAACAGGGGCATCCCAAAAAGAGATAACGCCCTTGGCGGCATTGCCGGGAAAAATGGCCGCCAGCCCAGTAAAATGGCGGATTGTGATGTTTTTATACAAACTGGCACATATATTGCATGTCTATATTTGGTATGTAAGAAATAACGATATTATAGCCGGGCCGGGCTCAGCCTCTTTAGAGACGCCCTTGGTGCGGGAAGCCGGGTGTGGGTCTGCCTGGAGGAGGTGTTTGGAGGGGGAATTAACCACGCAGTCTTGTCGGAGCAAGAGAAAACAAGTTTCTTGAAAGGGTTGGTGAGATCGTGAACAAAGAATGGAAACACGAAAACCCGGACGGTTCATATACCGTCAGAACCTGCGGCTGGTCGCCCCCAGGTGATCATCCCGTAGGCTGCGGCATGAAGCTGCATGTCAAGAACGGCAAGCTCGTAAAGGTCGAGGGCGACCCCGATCATCCCATCAGCCAGGGCCGTCTGTGCGTTCGCTGCCTTACGCTGCCGGAATACGTGCATCATCCCTCGCGTATTACCACGCCGATGAAGCGCGATCCCAAAGACCGCGGCAAGGAAAAGTGGACGAAGATTTCCTGGGAAGAAGCCTGGGATATAATCGTTCCCAAGATCAAGCAGCTCAAGAAAGACCACGGCGCCGAATCGATCGTCGTGTTCGGCGGCACCGGCCGTCAGGCTTGCCTGTACTATTATCCGCTCGGCTTCGCCTCGATCGGCACCCCGAACGTCTGCTACCCGTGGAGCGGCTGGTCCTGCTACGGCCCGCGCTGCTCGATCACCGACTACATCCTCGGCGCCGGCTATCCGGAGATCGACTTCGCCGGCACCTATCCCGACCGTTACGACAACCCGAATTACGTACAGCCCAAGTGGATCATGGAGTGGGGCAAAAACCCGCTGATGTCCAACCCGGACGGCTTCTTCGGCCACTCGCTTATCGACCTGATGAAGCGCGGCACGGAGCTCATCCAGATCGACCCGCGGATGACCTGGCTCGGCAGCCGGTCCAAGTACGTCTGCCAGCTGCGGCCCGGCACCGACGCCGCCCTTGCCCTCGGCTTCCTCAACGTCATCATCAACGAGGAGCTGTATGACAAGGACTTCGTCGATAACTGGTGCTACGGCTTCGACGAGCTCAAGGAGCGCGTCCAGGAATACCCGCCCGAGAAAGTCGCCGAAATCACCTGGGTACCGGCGGAGAAAATCCGCGACGTCGCCCGTTTCATGGCCACCAACAAACCGGGCGCCATCCAGTGGGGTCTGGCCGTCGACGAAAACCCGAACGGCGTCCAGCTCGGCCACGCGATCCTGTCGCTGTGCGCCATCACCGGCAACCTCGACGTTCCCGGCGGCATCACCCTTGGGCCGCCTGCCGCGCTGCTCGGCAAATGGCGTATGGAAACCCGCCGCAACCTGTCCCCCGAGCTTTGGGACAAACGCATCGGCGCCAAGGAATGGCCGGCGCTCAGCACCGCCATGGCGACCACGCATCCGGACGAAACCCTCGATACCCTCGAGTCCGGCAAACCGTACCGGCTGCGCATGGCCTGGTTCAACAGCTCCAATTTCCTTACGCCGACCTGCTCGGCCCAGCCTAAACGCTGGTACGAGGCCCTCAAGAGCATGGAACTCAACGTCATCCAGGATACCTTCATGACCCCGACCGCGATGGCTTTGGGCGACGTCTTCCTGCCGCTGCCGACCTTTGCTGAAGCCGACGGCGTCGTCGTCACCCACTTCGGCCGCAACGCCGTCTTCCTGGGCGCTATCAACCAGGCCCTCCGCGTCGGCGACACCAGGTCTGACATCGAGGTCTGTATCGAGCTGGGCAAACGGCTCCACCCCGATATGTGGCCGTTCGACAGTGTCGAGGACTTCTTCACCAAACAGCTGAAGCCCGAACTGGGCATCGACTTCAACGACCTGCGCGAGCAGTTCATCTACCAGCCCAAGTACGATTACCGCAAGTTCGAGAGCGGCAAACTCCGCAGCGACGGCGAGCCCGGCTTCAACACGGTTACCGGCCAGGTCGAGCTGACCTCGACGCTGTTCGAGGCGTGGGGCGAGGATCCGCTGCCGTACTTCCAGGAGCCCCCGTACAGCCCGGTCAGCACGCCGGAACTGTTCAAGGAGTATCCGCTCGTTCTTACCACCGGCGCCAGGAAGTTCACCTCCTTCCATTCCGAGCACAGGCAGATTTCGACACTGCGCGAGATCGACCCCGTCAACGAAATGGAAATCCATCCCGACACCGCCGAAAAGCTCGGCATCATCGACGGCGACTGGGTCGTAATGGAGAACATGTTCGGCAAATGCAAGGCCAAGGCCAAACTGGTGCCGACCATCCACCCGCAGGTCGTCCATTCCACGCACGGCTGGTGGTACCCCGAGAAACCGGCCGAAGAGCCCAGCCTGTACGGCGTGTGGGAATCGAACATCAACTCGCTGGTCCCGCATAAGCACATCGGGAAACTCGGCTTCGGCTGCCCGGCTAAACAGATGATCTGCAAAGTTTACCGGACCGAAGAGGGAATTTAGCGGCCGGCGAGAATAAGAGATAGGAGGGTGAACAATGTCACGTAACGGCTTGTTGATCGATTACCAATACTGCACAGGCTGCCATAGCTGCGAAGTGGCCTGTAAGAACGAGCATAAGATCGGCCGCGGCAAATGGGGCATAAAACTGAGCGAAGTGGGCCCCTTTAAGCTCGAGGGCGACAAGTGGGAATGGAACTACGTTCCCTGCCCCACCTCGCTGTGCGACCTGTGCGAAGACAGGGTCAAGAACGGCGAGAAACCGACCTGCGTCCACCACTGCCTGGGGCAGTGCATGGAGTACGGCCCGGTGGAAGAACTGGCCAAGAAAATGGCCAAAATGGACAGCAAAAAAGTCGTACTGTTCGCTCCCTGAGCGACGCAAGACAACCGATTCCAACTGCTGAATAAGTGGCATAGTGACCGCGAGTCCCCCTTGCGGGGGCTCGCGGCAGTGTGCGTGTTTTCAGTATCTGGGAAAGGAGGGACAAAAATGGCGGAAGAAAACAAACAGGAAGCCCCGAAGCCGCGCAAGGTTATTCAGAAGCCCCTCAATCCGCTGGCGATGAAGCCCGGCCAGAATTATGAAACGACCAAGTACGCTCCGGAAAAGCCTTATAAAGAAGTCGAGAAGAAAGATTAGCCAGCCGTCCTTGGAAGGGGACCGCAGGTAATTGAAAACAGCCTGCCGGCCGTGCGACAGCACTGGCAGGCAGGCTGTTTTCACCCTTGCGGTGATCGGCCGGCGCCGGCCGACGCCGGATGGCGTGAAAGGGCGCGGGAGGAATAATCGTGTGCTGGTCCTGTAATCCGTATTGCGGCGGCTGCAAGCCGCCGAAACCGAAACCGAGGAAATGTCCCGCCTGCAAGGCGTTCAATTTCGGCGAAGAGGATAAGTGCAAGCGGTGCGGCGGTCCCCTGCCCGAGCGGGTGCCACCGCCGACGGTGATGTGCCTGTATATCGGCAAGCTGTGCGCCAACCCTTGTCTGCGACATAAGAAATCTCCCGAGGAGGGGACGGAGGCGGTCTGCATCTGGCATACGCCGGCGAAGGAGCCGGAGCAGGGAGATGCGCCGCCGACCTGAGCTTGGCAGTCGAGAAAAAACCCGCATTTATGCGGGTTTTTCAACGTTTGTGGGGGAGGGCGTTAGCCGGCCGGCGCGGTGGCGGCGAGGACGGTGTCGTGCCGCCGGGACCATTCGGACAAGTACCCCCGGGCGAAGTCGAGATAGAGCTGTGCGGCATAGGAGAGGGGCCGGCCGTTTCGCCAGATGACGGACATGCTGTGGATGATTTCGGGGTTGACGAGCGGGATGGCGCGCACCAGGGACGGGCTGAGGCGGTCGCAGACGTTTTTGGGGATGAGGGCGACGCCGAGGTCGATGGCTACCGTCTGGACCATTAGTTCGCGCTGGGAGGTTTCCAGGACGACCTGCGGCTGAAAGCCGGCCTGGCCGCAATGCTTGACGATCTGATCGTGAAGGCTGAAGTCGCTGCTGGAGAGGATGAAGGGTTCGCGGGCGAGCTCGGCGAGGCTGATTTCGCGGCGGCCGGCGAGGCGGTGGCGCGGGTGGACGACGACCTGCAGGGGGTCGTGGGCGAAGGTGAAGGCGCCGAAGATTTCCGGGTCGCCCGGCTGGCGGCAGATGATGCCGGCGTCGAGTTCCCCGTCGCGGACGGCCTGCTCGATTTTTTTGGAGCCGGCTTCGTGGAGTTCGGTTTCGATTTCGGGATAGCGGCTGCGAAATTCGCCCAGGAGCTGGGCGAAAGCGACGGCGTCGGCCATGAGCGGCAGGCCGATGCCGACCTTGCCGCGCGGCTGGCGGTATTTGGCGTCGAGGCCGGCGGTGAGGTTGGCGAACATGGTGACGAGTTTGTCGGCCTCGACGAGAAAGAGGGCGCCGGCGTCGGTCAGGGCGACTTTCTTGGCGGTGCGCTCGAACAGCACGAGGCCGACTTCCCGTTCCAAGTCTTTCACGAGCTTGCTGATGACCGACTGGGAAACGTGGGAGGCGGCGGCTGCCTTGGAGAAGCTTTTGTGGCGCGCGACGGCGATGAAGTATTGCAGATGGATCATTTCCATACAGGCACTTTCCTTTCCGGTAAAAGCGGAATATTTATCGGCTCCAGGCTAATTTTACTATCTATTTAATGTATAGTAAATATATTTATTATATATTTTACTAATAGGAAGAATCAGCCTATACTGTAACTGTAAGAGCGGTGCCGGTCCAAGGCATACCGGCGGCCGAACAGATAGGAGTGATTTCGATGGCTAACATCCTGGCTAAACTATATGAGAGAAAACTGGCCAGAATCGGTAAAAGATTGAGCAGCGACCGGCGCGAGTACCGTACCGCGCTTGAGAAGGCGGGGTTCACCGTCGGCAGCGGGCGCTATCCGGCCAGGTTCGAGGCGGCCGAGAGCCTGGTCGCCAGGAAGGGCGACGTTGTGCTGGAGGTCAGCCAGTTGCTGCGGGGCGGGAGCGCTTTCTCCGTCTCCCTCAACGGGGAGAGCCGCCGGAAAACGGTGCGCCTGTTTACGGGCCGGCTGGACGAGGCGATCGCCTTCGCGGACGCCGCCCAGTACCTCGCGTAGTCGCGATAAAATATCACGGTCGGGGAAAAACTTTCCGGCCGTGTTCGCCGCCATCGTTGCGATGGCGGTTTTTATTTTCTTTACCGGCATTTTTGCGTCTGCCCTTGACAGCCGGATGGGAATATATTACACTTTGGTTAACGAATGTTAACTTAACGGAGGGATTGTCATGCAAATTGGATTGGCAAGGTGCGGCGGGGAAAAGGGGCAATTGGTCAGGCTGGCGGTGCTTGCGGCGGCGGTCGCCGGGGCGGTCTGCCTGGTGGCGAGTTTGCCGCGGATGGCGCAGGATGCCGGGTACCATCTGTTTGCCGACGGGCGGAGCCTGTCGGGCATCCCCAACTGGAGCAACGTGGCGTCGAACGCGGGCTTCTGCGTGGCCGGCGCCGCCGGTCTGATGCGCGCCAGGCGGCTGAGGGCGGCGGTGGAGGCGGACATTTGGCGGGTATTTTTCGCGGCCGTCTTTTTCGTCGGGCTGGGGTCGGGGTATTATCACTGGCGGCCGGACAACGATACGCTGCTGTGGGACCGGCTGCCGATGACGCTGGCGTTCGCGGCGCTGGCCGCCGGCCTGGCGGGGGAACGGTTCGGGGCGCGCGCCGGGCGGCTGCTGTTCGGCCCGCTGGCGGCGGCCGGGGCGGCGAGCGTGCTGTACTGGTGGCTGACGGAACAGGCGGGGGCCGGGGACCTCAGGCCGTATATCCTGGTGCAGTACCTGCCGATGGTGCTGGTGCCGCTGATAATCGTGCTGTTCCCGCGAACGGCGAACTATGACCGGCCTTACTGGATACTGCTGCTGTGGTATGTCGCCGCCAAGGGGCTGGAGTGGCAGGATGGCGGGATATTCGCCCTGACCGGCGGCCTGGTGGGCGGACACGCGCTTAAGCATCTGGCGGCGGCGGCCGGCCTGCTGTTCTTTAGGCCGGAGGCGCTGCAGGCGGAGGGGGAGGAGGCGGTAAATAATTCTTGACGGGGCGGGATTTATTTTTTACAATTTAGTTAACGAATGTTAACGAAGGGTGACGGCGATGTTTGGGATACAGGATCAGGGCGGAAAGAAAAGCGAGCTGCTGAGGGCCAGTCTGGAGCTGTTCGCGACGCGGGGGTACGATGCGGTGTCGGTGCGCGATATCGCCAAGGCCGCCGGCGTATCGGAGGCGGCGCTGTATAAGCACTTCGCCGGGAAAGAGGATATGGCGCTCTATATCTTCAGCGGCATAATCAGCGAGTATACCGCGCGGCTGACGGCGATAGCGTCCGGGCCGGGCGGGGCGGCGGCGAAGCTGGGGCGCGTCGTGGACCTCACCTATGATCTCTACGGGGAGTATCCCGCGGAGATCCGTTTCGCCCTGTTGTCGCAGTATGTTTTCTGGGATAAGGTGACGGAGGAGATCAAGCCGCACTTCGTGCTCAGGCAGATTCTCGCTGAGGGGATGGATAAGGGAGAGATACCGCGGCGGGAGGTGTACCTGTGGATCGCGGCGTTTTCGGGATTAATGATGCAGCCGCTGGCCCAGCACCGTTATTTCGCTGATGTACTGCCGGGGCTGGCGGAATTGAAGCGCGAAGTCAAGATATTTCTGGGGAAGCTATTTGCCGGAGAGAAATAAGGCATTGATGAGGAGAGGGAGGACCGGGCATGAAGGCTTTGCTGCGCGCCTTGCTGCAGTTGCTGTTCCGGACCAGGCTGACGGGGGAGAGGGAGTTCCGCTGCGCCGGCCCGTCGATTGTGCTGCCCAACCACGTTTCGTTTCTCGATGCAATATTTCTGTATGCTTATCTGCCTGGCGACGTGTGTTTCGTGGTAAACACCGAGATCGCCAGGAAAATCGGTTTTGTACTCAGGTGGGTCAGCCATATCACCGTCGATCCGCTCAACCCCTATTCGCTGAAGAAGATCGTCGGCGAGATCAGGGAGGGCAAGACGGTGGTGCTGTTCCCGGAAGGGCGGATAACGGTGACCGGCGGCCTGATGAAGGTTTACAGCGGCATCGGCTTCATCGCCCTGAAGACGGGGGCGGAGCTTTGTCCGGTGATTTTCCGCGGCCCGGAGTATTCGAAGCTGTCGCGCATCAGGGATAAGGTGCGGTCGCGCTGGCTGCCGCGGGTGAGCATATACGTGGGGAGCCGGACGGTACTGGCGGCGCCCGAAACGAGGAGTTTCCGCCTCCAGAAGAAGGAGATCAGCGACCGGATCCTGGCGCTGCTGCAGGCCAATCTGTTCGCGGCCCGCCAGCGGGAGGACGGGGACGCCAGCCTGTTCGACAGGCTGCTGGCCGCCGGCCGGACGCACGGCTTCGGCAAGACGGCCGCCGCCGATATCGGCGGGACGGTGACGTACCGGCGGGCGATAATGGCGAGCTATGTGCTCGGCGGGCGGCTGGAGCGGGAGCTGGCGGGCGAGGAGCGGGCGGGGGTGCTGCTGCCCAACTCGATTGGCCACCTGGTGGCGCTGTTCGCGCTGTTCTATCTTGGCAAGACGCCGGCGATCCTCAATTTCAGCGCCGGAGTCGAGAACAACCTCGACTGTGCCGCGACGGCCGGCGTGTCGACGATCATAACTTCGCGGACCTTCATCGAGCGGGGGCATTTTGAAGAACTGGCCGCCCGGCTGGCGGCGAAATTCCGCCTCGTTTACCTGGAGGATGTCAAAGATGCGGTGACGGCGGCCGACAGGCTCGCGGGGCTGGCGAAGTATTTGCTGAAGGCGGGGTCGAAAGGCAAGGGCGAGGTCATTCTGTTCACGAGCGGCAGCGAGAGCAAGCCCAAGGGAGTGGTGCTCAGCCATGCCAATATCCTCGCGAATATCAACCAGGCGTCGGCGGTGATCGATTACACGCCGCGGGACAGGATGCTCAACGCCTTGCCGATGTTCCACTCCTTCGGCCTGACGGCGGGGACGCTGCTGCCGGTGCTGGGCGGAGTGGAGGTTTTTCTCTACCCGACGCCGCTCCATTACAAGCTTATTCCCGGGATCGCCTATGACCGAAATCTGACGCTGCTGCTGGGGACGCCGACCTTCCTGGGCGGCTATGCGAAGTACGCCCACCCGTATGATTTTTTCAGCATGCGCCTCGTGCTGGCGGGGGGCGAGAAGCTGAAGGAGGAGGTGCGGCAGGTCTGGCTGGATAAGTTCGGCATCCGCATTCTCGAAGGCTACGGTACAACCGAGACCGCCCCGGTGCTCAGCATCAACACGCCGTTGTTCAATAAGCCCGGGACGGTGGGGCGCTTCCTGCCGGGCATCGAGTGGCGGTTGGAGGAGGTGGCGGGAATCGCGGACGGCGGCAACCTGCTGGTGAAGGGCCCGAACGTGATGGCCGGGTATCTGCTCCCCGGACGGGGCTTCGTGCCGACGCCGGAGTGGTACGACTGCGGCGATGTGGTGAGCGTGGACGGCGACGGGTTCGTGAGCGTCAAGTCGCGGCTGAAGCGGTTCGCGAAGGTGTCGGGGGAGATGGTCAGCCTCGATGCGGTGGAGAAGACGGCCGAGAAGTGCTTCGGCACCGACCGCAACGCCGCCGTGAACGTGCCTGACGCCAAGAAGGGCGAGAAGATCATCCTGTATACGATGGCCAAGACGGCTTCGAAGCAGGCTCTCAGGGAATTCATGAGCCAGGCGCGGCAGAGCATGCTGGCCCTGCCGGCGGAGGTCGTCGTCGTCGATAAGCTGCCGCTTTTGGGCAGCGGCAAGGCGGATTACGTAAAACTGAAGGCGCGGGCGCAGGAGGAGGCGCGGCATGGCTCTTAGACCGTCGCCGTTGGGGGCGTTGTTCGTCGCCCAGTTCCTGTCGGCATTCGTTGATAACATGATTCTGTTCATCGCCCAGGCGATCATCGTCCGCGACGCCTACCCGGATTATTACCTGCCGTTCGTGCAGAGCACTTTTCTGGCTTCATACATTCTGCTGTCGCCGTGGGTGGGGCGGCTTGCCGACAAGCACGCCAAGGCGTCGGTGCTGATCGCCGGCAATATGGTGAAGACGGCCGGGGTAGCGCTGCTGCTGGCGAAGGTCGACCCGGCGCTGGGCTACGCCGTCGTGGGCGTGGGGGCGGTGATATACAGCCCCGCCAAGTACGGCATCCTGCCTTTCCTGACCCGCAGCGAGGATGAGCTGCTGCGGGCCAACTCCGGCCTGGAAAGCTACACTATCCTGGCCATCCTTTCCGGCTCGGTGGCGGGCGGGTTCCTGGCCGACATCTCCATCACGGCGGCCCTGCTGGCAAGCATCGCCCTGTACGGGGCGTCGATCGTCATCAACACGGTCATCCCCAGGGACGCCGGCAACCGGTCGATACGCTACGCCAATGCGGTGAGCGAGTTTTTCGCCGATACGGCGACGCTGCTCAGGCATCCCCAGAGCCATTATTCGCTGATCGGCACCGGTTCGTTCTGGATGGCTTCGGCGGTGCTGAGGATGATTATTTTCGCCTGGGTGCCCCTGACGCTCGGCATTGTCAGCGGCACGAAGATCAGCATGATTATCGCCGTGACAGGCATCGGCATCGCCCTGGGGGCAATGGCGACGCCGCAGCTGATAAGCATCGCGACTTACCGCCGCACGGTGTGGTACGGTTTCGGCATGGGTTTTGGCATCCTGGCGTTCCTGGGGATAAGCAGCCTGCCTGTGACCGTCGCCTTCCTGCTGCTGGTGGGGGCGCTGGGCGGCATTTACATTGTGCCGCTGAACGCCTGCCTGCAGCAGGTGGGGCACGCTACGATCGGGGCGGGGAAGACGATTGCGGTGCAGAACTTCCTCGAGAATTGCTTTATGTTCCTGGGGGTGGGGGCGTATACGCTGGCGACCAAAGGTGGCGTGGCGACGAACGCGTCCCTGGCCGCGACCGGGACGGCGATGCTGCTGATGGTCGGGTATTTGTGGCTGAAAACGCGGCGGTGAGAAGAGGCGGGGATCAGAAACGGCCGCATAACGAAAAACCGCGTGTTGAGCGCGGGTTTTCGTTATGCGGCAACGAGTGACGGTTAGCGGGCGCGGAAGTCGACGATCGTCCAGCCGCTGTCGCGGTCCCTGGAGAGAAAGGCGTTGAAGACGCCGCCGGTGTCGTGCTTTACCACCTGGACGACGGCGCTGCGGGTGGAGAAGGAGACAATCGTGAAGGAGTCACGGACCGGGTCGAGGCCATAGGCGGCGGCATGGTCCCTGACGTAGTCGGCGGGGCTGCCGTAGTAGCCGGCGTAATCGCGGTCGCTGTAGCCGTCGCTGCGGTAGAGGACTTTGCCGTCCCGGTAGAGGATCTGGTTTTCATTGGGACCGGGCCAGCTGTGTTCGTGCTCGTGCCAGCCGCGTTTCCGGGGCTTCCATTTCAGGGGCTCGACTTTATCGGCGACGACCTGCTTTGTCGTCGTGGTGCCGTCGCCGGTTATCGTGGCCGTCTGCACGGTCTTCGCTGCGGGCGGGTTGACCGTAAGCCCGGCGGCATGGGCTTTGGCGGCCGGAATGCCGGGGAGAAGGGCGCCGGTCATGATGGCCGCGCCGGCCATGGCGGCGGCGTAGCGTTTGTATTTGCGGCGGAGCTGCTGGCGGCGGTGCTTGCGCTGGGCGGGTGTCCTTTCCAACGGTTTCCCTCCTCGGTTTTTATTTTTAGTGTCTCATTATTTTCCGTTCCCATGCCTGGAAAAAGCGTGGGCACCAAAAAAACCGCGGCTTTATGCCGCGGTTTTTGGGGGTGGGGGTTATCTTACCGGCAACTGCCCGGGGAGCAGGACTTTGCAGTCCGGCAGGGTGGTGAATTCGGTTTCCGGCCCGGGCGG
Organism: Selenomonadales bacterium; assembly: GCA_029976065.1. Classification (GTDB taxonomy): domain Bacteria; phylum Bacillota; class Negativicutes; order Sporomusales; family UBA7701; genus Anaeroselena. Next base: position 33,376 of record JARKNV010000047.1, on the reverse strand, counting down.
GCTGTAGACGGCGAGGAGTTTGAGCTGCTCCCAGCCGGTGTTGTAGGTTTCGTGGAAGACATCGGGCGGGATGTGGATGAGTATGCCGGGGACGAGGGGGCTCTTCTCGCCGGCGACCACCTGCGTTCCTTCGCCGGACACGCAGTAGAGGATTTCCTCGACGCCGGGATGGTTGTGGTTGGCGTGCCCCTTGCCGGGTTCGAGGATGACCACGCCGGTGCTGAATCTTTCCGCCCCGGTGGTTTTGGGCTCGCTGAGCCATTTCAGGCTGCCCCAGCCGAATACCTGGGTTTCCACTTCGGCGGGGCTGACGAAGCGTTTGCCGTTGGCCACAAGCTATTCCTCCTTTTTTGATTGGCGTCGTTAGAATTTGATGTCCTTGAACGCTTTAACCTGAGCGGCGATGGCTTTTTCGGTCGGCAGGCGCTCCATGCTGGAGGCGCCGTAAAAGCCGATGACGCCTTTGGTCCGCGACAGCACGTAGGCGGCGTCTTCCGGTTCGGCAATCGGCCCGCCGTGGCAGATGACGAGGATGTCGGGGTTGACTTTCCTGGCGGCGTCGTGCATCGACTGGATTTTTTGGACGCAGTCGTCGAGGGTGAGGGCGGTTTTTGCGCCGATTGTGCCTTTGGTGGTCAGGCCCATGTGGGCGACGAGGATGTCGGCTCCGGCCTTGGTCATTTTGACGGCGTCGGCGTCGGAGAAGACGTAGGGGGTGGTGAGCAGGTCGAGTTCACGGGCCTTGGCGATCATTTCGACTTCCAGGTCGTACCCCATGCCGGTTTCTTCGAGGTTCTGGCGGAAGACGCCGTCGCACAGGCCGACGGTGGGGAAGTTCTGCACGCCGACGAAGCCGATTGCTTTCAGTTCTTTCAGGAAGACGTCCATGAGGCGGAAGGGGTCGGTGCCGCAAACGCCGGCCAGCACGGGCGTCTGCCTGACGACCGGCAGGACTTCGCTGGCCATTTCGACGACGATGGCGTTGGCGTCGCCGTAAGGCATGAGGCCGGCCAGCGAGCCCCGGCCCGCCATACGGTAGCGGCCGGAGTTGTAAATTACGATCAGGTCGACGCCGCCGGCTTCGGCGCTTTTGGCGGAGATGCCCGTACCGGCGCCAGCGCCGATGACGGGCATCTCTTTTTTGACCTGCTCCCTGATTTTGGCGAGAACCGAGCTTCTTGTAAGTGTCATCCAAGTCATCCCCTTTATCTTTTTTCCAGGAAGGCCTGCAGTTTTTTCGCCATCGCCAGCGCGAATTGTTCGTCGTTGATGTCGGTGTCGAGTTCGATCAGTTCAATTTTGGCGCGGTCGATATTGGCCCGCAGGGCGCCGAACAGGGCGGCGTCCGCCGCGGGGGCGAAGAAGGGTTTGCCGGCCGTGTCGATCAGCGAGACGCCTTTGAGGGGCAGGAAGAGGGCGACGGGCCCCTGGGCGGCGTTGAGCTTGGCGGCGATGATTTCGCCGAGCCGGCGGCATTCTTCGGGGGTGGTGCGCATGAGGGTGACGGTGGGGTTGTGCTGGTAGAAGAGGCGGTCCTTGTATTTGGCGGGGACGGTGTCCGGGGGGCCGAAGTTGACCATGTCGAGGGCGCCGACGGACACGACCTGGGGAAGGCCGCTCCGGCCGGCCGCCTCCAGGCGGTGCGGCCCGGCGGACAGCACGCCGCCCGCGAGCTCGTCCGCCCATTCGGTGGTGGTAATGTCGAGGACGCCTTTGATGAAGCCGCCTTCCACGAGGCCTTCCATCGCCAGGCCGCCCGTGCCGGTGGCGTGGAAGACGAGCAGCTCGTAGCCTTGCGTTTCCAGGTATTCTTTTGCTTTGGTGACGCACGGGGTGGTGACGCCGAACATGGTGGCGGCGATGAGCGGCTTATCCTGCGCGCCGGCCGGCGCTTTTCCCCCGGCCATGCCGGCGATGGCGAAGGCGGCGTTGGCCAGTATCCGCCGCGAGAGGCTGTTTATCCCCGAGATGTCGACAACCGAGTACATCATGGTGATGTCCTTGACGCCGACATAGGGGCGGGTGTCGCCGGAGGCCATGGTGGAGACCATCAGTTTCGGCACGCCGACGGGCAGGGCCTGCATGGCGGCCGTGCCGATGGTCGTGCCCGCGGAGCCGCCGAGGCTGATGACGCCGGCGACTTCGCCGCGCTCGTAGAGTTCGGCGAGGATTTTGGCCGCGCCTTTGGTCATGACTTCCATCGCCAGCCCCCGGTCGTCCCTGCGGAGCAGCTCGGCCAGCGGGGTCCCGCCGGCGGCGGCGACGCGGTCGTTGGGGATGTCGGGCGGAAAATAAGGTTGGCCCTTCACGCCGGCGTCGACGGTCACCGTCCCGGCGCCGGTGCTTTCGATCAGTTCCTTGATGAACTTGAATTCCTGGCCTTTGGTGTCCAGGGTGCCCAAGAGGATTACTTTTCCGGCCACGTTATCACTCCCTTGCTGAAGTATCGGCTGCCGCCATGAATAGCAATTACCGTGCCAAGCCGTCCGCCGGGCGCTGACGGCGCCGGTGCGGGAAAAAATATTCCCGTGCCGGCTGGCGCGGACAGGCAGTGAGGGCGCAAGGCGAGGCGCGGATAAGCATTCGCGGCTATGGGAAATTTGTTTCCCATAGCCGCGGCGGTGCGCAAGGTTGTTCCCACGGATTGGCGGTCGCTACTCCCGTTCCCTGATGCCGTATTTTTTCATTTTGTTGAGCAGGGTGCGCCTGGTGATGCCCAGGTACTGGGCTGTTTTTTGCCGGTGCCAGGCGTGCTGGTTGAGGGTACCGAGGATGATTTGCCGTTCCACCGAGGCGGTGGCCGTTTTGGGCATGTTGGGGAGGAGGGCGCCGTTGTCGCTGCGGGCGGCCAACTGCCCGGGGGAGTTGAGCGGCAGGTCGCCGCCGGTTATGACGTCGCCGTCGCACAGGATGGCGGCGCTTTCCAGCACGTGCTCAAGCTCGCGTACGTTCCCCGGCCAGTTATGCTGCATGAGGGCGTCGAGGGCGGCAGGCGACAGGCGCCTTATGTCACGGCTGAATTTGTCGCGGATTTTTTCCAGGAAATAATTGACGAGCAGGGGAATGTCCTCTTTGTGCTGCCTGAGCGGCGGCGTGCGGATGGTGACGACGTTTATACGGTAAAACAGGTCTTCGCGGAATTTTCCCTGGGTGACGGCGGCGTACAAATCGGCGTTGGTGGCGCAGATAATCCTGGTGTCGACCGTGATGGGCCGGGTGCCGCCGAGGCGCAGGAACTCCTGCTGCTGGATCGCCCGGAGCAGTTTGGCCTGGGTGCGGAGGCTCATTTCGCTGATTTCGTCGAGAAACAGCGTGCCGTGGTTGGCGAGCTCGAACAGACCGACCCGCGTGCTGGTGGCGCCGGTGAACGAGCCCTTCTCGTGGCCGAACAGCTCGCTCTCAAGCAGGGTGTCGGGGATGGAGGCGCAGTTGACTTTGATGAACGGCTGGCTGCCGCGCGGGCTGTTGTAGTGGATCGCCCGCACGACGAGTTCCTTGCCGGTGCCGCTCTCGCCCGCTACCAGCACGTTGACGTTTTTGTCGGCGACCTTGCTGACGGTTTCGTACAGGTCCTGCATGAGCCGGCTCTGGCCGACGATTTCGTCGAAAACCTTCTTTTTGAGGAGTTCGCGGCGCAGGGACTCATTTTCCCGTTTGAGGCGGATGAAGTTCTTGAATTTCCCGGTGACTTCCTCGATGGTGGTTTCGGCCGGGATGCGCTCGAAGCTCGACCCGCCGATGTAGCCCATTGCCCCGGTATTGGCGTAGAAGTACTCGGTCTGCTCGGGCGTGGACACCGGTCCGCCGTAAATCAGCTTGATTTTGCCGGGGTAAAGCCGGTCGACCGCGGTGAAGATGCGGTTTACGAGCTGGACACCACTTTCCAGGGACATGGCGTGCTTGGCTCCCGTTTTCCCGCCGACGGTAAGCCCGAGGTGGGCGCAGATGATATCGGCTCCGGCGGCCGCCATCGCCTCTCCCTGGTGTTCGTCGAAAACGAAGGCGACGGTGAACAGGCCGGCCTTGGCCGCTTTGGCGATGAACTCGACCTCCCGCTGGAAACCGAGGCCGCAGTCTTCCAGGGCCTGCCGCACGGTGCCGTCGATCAGGCCGACGGTGGGGAAGTTGTTCACGCCGCGGAAGCCGCGGCCGAGGATTTTGGCGATCAGCGCGTCCTGGTTGATGGTGACGTCGGTGGCGCACGCGCCGAAGATGACCGGTTTGGCGCCGGCACGGGGAACGATTTCGCGGGAACCGAAATCAAGGACCATTTCGTTGCTGTTGGCGTACGGCAGCAGGGCGGCGAGCGAGCTTATCCCCGCCATGCGGAATCGGCCGGCGTTCAGGGCCAGCAAAAAGTCGGCCCCGCCCGCGATGGCCTGCTTGGCCGACAGGCCGGAACCCACGGCCACCCCGATGATTGGCTGGTTGGCGGCGCGGTTTTCGGCCAGCGATTTGGCGATGACATCCCGTGAATTCATGCTCTTTCCCCCCGCCGCGCCATTAGAAATGGCTGTGCTGCGGCGCCGGCGGCCGACGCCCGCGAAAGGTTATAAGATTATATTAAACCGCCGGCCAGGGAAATCCTGCCATATCGCCGGCCGAATTTGCCGGTATAAGGCGCGATATAAGGGGGAAGGGCCAGCGCCTTTTATTCGGCAAGAAAATCCGATACGAGACGTCTGGCGGTGTGTTAGAATGATTTCAGTATGGAAAGGAGTGGGGAAATGAGCAAGGATACGCTGGCGGTCGCCAACCTTCATATGGAGGGCGGGATAAATTGCGCGCAGGCGATGTTTTCCGTTTATGGCGGGAAATATTTCGGGGTGCCGCGGGACCTGGCCATTAAAGCGGCCACGGGTCTCGGCGGCGGCCTGGGCGGCCTGGGCAAGACCTGCGGCACGGTGTCGGGGGCGGCCATGGTGCTGGGGATGATGTACGAGATCGGCAATCCCCGCTCGCGCGGCGACATATATGCTCTTGTCAGGGAATTTACGAAAAGGTTCGTGGCCCGGCACGGCTCGATCGCCTGCGCCGAGTTGCTGGGGTATAATCTGGGCACGGAAGACGGGCTGAGAATGATTAAGGAAAAGGGGCTGTTTCGGAGTGCTTGTCCGGCAATAGACCAAAGCGCCGCCGAAATCCTCGAGGAGATGCTGGCGGAGAAGGGAATTACCGTCGACAAGGGATAAAAAAGCGAGGCCCAGCCGGTATTATGGCTAGGCTTCGCCGGGGCAAACAAGGCCGGGGATTATCCCCGGCCTGTTTTGTCTATAGGGAGCGGGCGAAGGCGGCCAGCTCGCGGTTGAAGCGCTCGGCATTCTCCCAGAAAGTGTTGTGGCCGGCTTCGGGGTAGAAGGAGGTTGTGGCTTTGGCCAGCCTGGCAGCGTTGTGCTCGCCGTGGCTGGGGAGGATGACGGCGTCGTCGAGGCCGTGGGTGACGAGGAAGGGGCTTTTGAGGGCGGCGAGCAGGTCGTCGTTGCCGAGGGAGCGGTTCATCATCCCCTGGCGGACGTAGGAAGGGACGATGGCGTTGAAGCCGAGGAAGAGGTAAAATTCTTCGGGGGGCAGGGGCCGGAAGGTGCAAAGCCGGAGGAAACTCGCGAGCCCATCTATGCTCTCGGCGGCGTCGGCGGAGAAGAGCTTGGGGCGGAGGGGCAGGTAGTCGGGGCCGGTGGCGGCGACGGCCGCCGGGGTGCCGATGCAGGTTCTGGCGCCGACGAGGTTGACGCCGGCGACTTTTTGCTCGCCGAAATGGCGGAGGTAGTCGCAGATAATCAGTCCGGCGTACGACCAGCCTGCGAGGACGACGCCGTCGAGCCTGAGCGCGGCGATGACGGCGGCGATGTCCTCGGCCCACAGCCGGGAGTCGCCGTAGGCGTCCCTGGGCTTGTCCGACAGGCCGTGGCCGCGGTTGTCGAGCGTTATGAGGCGGAATTCGTCGGCCAGGCCGGAGTTGGTCTGCTTCGACCAGACCAGCCGGCACTGGTTGAAGCCATGGATGAAGAGGATCGGCCGCCCGCCGGCGCGGCCGGTTTCCTCGACATGGAGGCTGACACCGCCGCCGCCGGTTATCCGGTGGCTGGCGACAGGATGATTGTTTGCCATATGGATAGCGCCTCCCGCTGTGCTGTTATGCCGGCGCGTATGCCCGCCTCCCGCGGGGCGGACGGCGCCGGGACGTTACTTTAATGCTAGACGCGGGGCCGGCGATTGTCAAGGGCGGCGCATCAATATCAATAATCGAGGTTGATGATGACCAGGCCGCCGGTGATGAGGAGGGCGCCGAAGATCTGCCGGCCGGAGACGATTTCGTCGAAGGCGACGTATCCGGTCAGCATGGTGACCAGCGGAGCGCAGGAGATGACGAGGGCGACTTGGTTGATGGAGCCTTTCTCAAGGGCGTAGAAGTAGGCGAGGTCGGCGAAGACGGCGGCGACCGCCGCTTCGAGGGTGACGACGACCCAGAAGCTCCAGGGAAGGTTCTTGAGGTCGAAGTAGGTGTGGCTGATCAGCAGCCAGGCGAGGACAAGGACGGCGGCGATGACGGTCCTGATGGCGAAGGCGGTGAGGGGGTTTATGCAGTTGATCACCGATTTGCCGAAGAAGGGGGCGAGGCCCAGGCAAAGGACGGCGATAAAGGCGTAAAGAAAGACCATCGGTTTTTCCTCCAAGCGTCGGGTCGATGCTTATATTTATGCTTGCGCCGGCGGTTTTATCCTTGGGGGACGGCGGCGGGAAAGGAAAAGCCCCCCGTCGACGGGGGGCCTGGTTGTGTCACCGGGGCGTGGGCTGCGGCGGGGGTGGCGCCTTTTCACCGAGGGCGCGCCGGAATTCGTCGAGACTATTTATGGGCCGGCGGCAGGCGAAGTTTTCGCAGATGTAGGCGGTGGCCCGACCGGCGACGGCGGGCTTGCCGGCCAGCAGCGGGATGGCGGCGGCCGGTTGCTCGCGGCCGTCGGGGGCGAGGAGAACGATTGTTTCGGGGGCGAAACGGCGGCCGGCTTCGCTGCGCATTGCCGCAAGCTCCGGGTCGTCGTGGCGGCCGGCGAGGACGATGTGGCGCGGGGCGGCGAGGAGGCCGGCGAGGGCACAGAGATAGAAGGTGTAGGCGCGAGGCTGACGGGCAACCTGGCCGCTGAAGGCGGCGAGGGTCTTTTCGGCGGCGGCCGCGTAAGCGTCGCTGCCGGTGATGCGGGCCAGGCGGAGGAGGCCGAAGGCGGCGGCGGAGTTGCCGGAGGGGAGGGCGCCGTCGTAGAGCTCCTTGGGGCGGGTGATGAGCTGTTCGCCGTCGCTGCCGTAGTAATAGAAGCCTCCTTCACGGTCGTCGCCGAAGAGGCGGAGCATCGCGGCGGCCAGCCGGTCCGCGGCGGCGAGGAGGTCGGGGTCCTGGCCGGTTTCGAACAGTTCGAGCAGGCCCCAGAGGAGGAAAGCGTAGTCTTCGAGGTAGGCCGGAATGGCTGCTTCGCCGTCGCGGTAGCGTGCGAGGAGACGGCCGTCGGCGCGGACCATTTTGTCCAGGATGAAGCGGCAGGCTCGTTCCGCGGCGGCGGCGTAGGCGGGTTTGCCCAGAACCCGGGCGGCTTTGGCGCAGGCGGCGATCATCAGGCCGTTCCAGGCGGTGAGGATTTTGTCGTCCTTGAAGGGATGGGCCCGCTGTTCGCGTACGGTGAAGAGCTTTTGGCGGCAGGCGGCGAGGCGGGCGTCGAGGTCGGCGCGGGCCAGGCCGCGGCGGGCGGCGGCGGCGTCCAGGTCGCGGCCGATGAGGTTGAGGATGTTGGCGTGCTCGAAGTTGCCGCCGGCGGTGACGCCGTAACATGCCGCGAACAGGTCGCCGTCGTCGCCGAGGAGGGCGAGGATTTCATCCCGGCTCCAGACGTAGAATTTGCCTTCCACGCCCTCGGAGTCGGCGTCTTCGGCGGAGAGAAAGGCGCCATCTTCACTTGTGAGGTCGCGTTTCACGTAGGCGAGGATTTCCTCGGCGACGCCGGCGTGGGCGGGGTTGCCGGTGCATTGGTAGGCTTCGAGGTAGGCGTGGCAGAGCAGGGCGTTGTCGTACAGCATTTTTTCGAAGTGGGGAACGAGCCAGCGGTCGTCGGTGGAATAGCGGGCGAACCCGCCGCCGAGATGGTCGCGGATGCCGCCGGCGCTCATGGCGGCGAGCGTTTTGTCGGCCATGGCGAGGGCGTGGGCGGCGCCGGTGAGGTGCCAGTAGCGCAGGAGGAAGAGAAGATTATGGGGGGTGGGGAACTTGGGCGCGGCGTCGAAGCCGCCGTATTGGGGGTCGAAGGCGTCGGCAAGCTGGCGGTAGCCGGCGGCGAGGAGATCGCTGAAGGCCGCTTCCTGGGGGGCGGGGGCAGCGGTTTCGCTGAGGATGCCGGCGATTTCGCCTGCCTGGGCGACAAGTTTCCCCCGGTCTTTGGCCCAGGCATTGGCGATGTTTTCAAGGAGTTCGACAAGGCCGGGGCGGCCCCATTTGCTGCGCTTGGGGAAATAGGTCCCGGCGAAGAAGGGCCGCCTGTCGGGGGCGAGCACGACGGTGAGCGGCCAGCCGCCGGAGCCGGTGAGGGCCTGGCAGACGGACATGTAGATGTGGTCGACGTCGGGGCGCTCCTCGCGGTCGACTTTGACAGCGACGAAGTGGGCGTTGAGGATGGCGGCGACTTCCTCGTCCTCGAAGGATTCGCGCTCCATGACATGGCACCAATGGCAAGTACGTGTAGATCATTACCTTTCAAATTTTTAGCCCCGCAGGGCTAGCTATAGCCGATGGACAGAAACACCGGCTTCTGCTCCCGCTGGGCCTTTTGAAAGGCTTCCGGTCCCCAGGCGAACCAGTCCACCGGATTATAGGCGTGTTGCAGGAGATAGGGAGATTTCTCGTAGATCAGCCTATTCGCCTTGTGTTTACGATTGATGAATTCAGCCATTTATTCCCACTCCTTTAAGAATTTACTTATAGGATACTCATGGGTTGACGAAACTATCCTCTGACCATCCCTAACGGCACATGAACCGATGGCAAGCTGTTAGGCATTAATTTTTCCTTGCTCTTATAAAAAGAAATTGCGGTCTTTTAGTTAGTTTTTCATATACTTCGGGTTGTAACTCTTTAAACTTTTCTGTTGGCATCGGTTCTAATAGCTTTTCAATAATAAACCCTGCTTCAAGTACCGATGAAACGATTTTATATAGTGGTCTTCTGTAAAATTGCAGTTTAACTTTGCCTTTGTCAGTTTCCCATTCGTCACTAAGAATTTCGGTTAAAAAATAGTTGCCTCTATGAAAAAATGTAAAATCCATGAATGGATGGTGAACCGAGAAAATAAAATAACCGGACGGTTTTAGTATTCTCCCGAATTCGGCCATTGGTACTTCCCAATGCTTCAAATAATGCAGCGTTAATGATGATAATACAACGTCTACCGATCCATCCTCGATAAAACTTAGTGGCTCATTTAGATCAGCTCTGATAATATTTGCTTTGTTGCCAATCCTTTTTTTGGTCATTTCGATCATATTAGGACTAAAATCTACTGCTATTACATTGGCGCCCTGCTTCAACAGCCAGTTACTATACCAGCCCGCAGCACAACCGGCATCTAAAACCATCTTTCCTTTAACGGCGGGAAGTAATGATAATGTGGCGGGTCTTTCATAATATGCGTTAAACGGTTTCGTATCAACGTACTTAAGATAATATTCCGCCATTGCTTCATAAGATTCAAAAGAAATAGAGTTCGCGTTCAGCACCGGCCTGTGCTCTAATTCATTGTTCAAAATACTCCCTCCAATACCTGCCACAACTAGCAGGAAGCACTCACTTCACAATTGCAGTCGCAAAGCCGCCCCAGGCACGCTTGCCTTCCGTCTCCTGCCCGAGGGTGCGCTGCTCGACAAGCGAGAATCCGCAAGATGCGAGCAGCTCGGCAAGACGTTCGCACGACGGCGGCATGCTGTCGACGCCGAATGTCAGCGGCTCGCCGGCGGCTTTGGTCGTCGCTCTCGCGTAGCGCCAGTAAAGCGACTGCGACTCAAGCGGCTCGGTCGTGAAGTAGTCGAAAGCGACGACGCTGCCTTTTGCGGTACTCGCGATCTTACGCAAGGTGGTTTCGACCGCATCCCTGTCCAGGTACATTATCACACCCTCCCAAAGGAAGAAAGCCGGTTGGCCAGAATCGAACCCGGCGTCCACGAGTCGCGTCAACCAGTCGTCTTTCTCGAAATCGGCGGCTACAAACGTAACCCCGGCCGCGTCGATCCCGGCCTTCTCCAACATCGCGCGCTTGACCGCCTGCGTCTTCGGCATATCGACCTCGAAGGATTTAACCCGCGTGCCCTTGGGCAGTCTGAACGCGCGTGTGTCGAAGCCAGCGCCGAGGATGACGAACTGATCGATATCGGCGAGGTGCCGGTTGACGGCAGCATCGAAGAATGCTATGCGCGCGGAGGCCTCGTACTGCGGAGGGACGTCCCCCTCAAAAGGGTACCTGAAGGCCTTCGGTACATAGCCGGTCAAACGGTGGGCCAGCAGCATCGGCCCGGCTGCCAGACGCACGCCCAGAGGGGATATGCCCGGCAGTGCCATCAGCAGCCGATTCGCCGGCTCGTCTTCCCTAGTGCCCAGATTGTGCTCGGTCCAGCGCGCGGAAAGCGGCCCTTGCGCTGTCACCGACACGCCCGACTTGCGCCCGGCGAGGAGAATCTTACCGACCCAGATCACATAGCCAAGCAGCGTGACGGGGAACAGCAGGACGCTGATGATATAGAAGACGGCAGCCGCGATGGGATCGCGTGCCGCAACCGCCTTTTGATTATGGTTGTTCATGGCTGACCTCCTGTCAGGTATTCGTATTCATTCAGCCCTCAACAGCAGCAATTCCTTGCTTGATTATAGCAAAGCCATCGCTGATCTTTTTGAAAAACATGTCCCCGTTAAATCCGACCAGGGAATACTGCTTCCAAATCAGGGCATAAATCATCTCCGCGACCAATTCGGAATCGATTTCCTGCTTTATGAGGCCGCGTTCTTTATCTCGCTCGATCATTTTTTGCAAACCTTCGAACGACGCGGCACGGAGCTTGATAATGAATTCGCTGTTGTCTATCTCCATCAGCATGCCTATCTGGCTGTATTTCGGATTTAAGCGACCCCATTCAAAGGAAGCTCTGGTTGCTTGCAAACAGTTTTCGAAAACATCGTTATCGGAATCTATGGCTTCCCCCTTGCGAATAACATCGCGTTTTTCTTTTAGAATCTCTTCGAACATATAACAATAAATGTCCTCTTTACCACTGAAATACTGATAAAAGCTTCCTCTGGGTATTTCCGCGGCTTTCACAATCTGGTTGATGGATGCCTCGCTGAAACGCCGGGTTGAAAATTCCTGTACGGCGGCGTCAAAAATTTTCCGTTTCTTATCATCACTTAGGTTATGGAAAGTATCTTTTGGCACACCATCATCTCCTTCTGAGGACAGCATAGCACAGTTCGCTTAATGTGACAACACTGTCATATGACAATGATGTCACATTAATTTTATACAAATACTACCATCCAAAATCCTTGTAATATGACTTTGGATGGTAGTTGGTTTATTCATCGCCATGACACCATGATGCATTATTTAGCTCTTAGCTTTCAGTGTTCGGTGTACATTAATTGTTAATGATCTACACGAACGTGCCACCAATGGCAGGTGGATAAAGTAACCAATAATATCTAGCTGCTGCCGCAGCTAAGAATAGCCGATGGACAAGAATACCGGCTTTTGCTCCCGCTGGGCTTTTTGGAAGGCTTCAGGTCCCCAGGCGAACCAGTCCACCGGGTTGTAGGCATGCTGCAGGAGATAGGGCGACTTTTCGTAAATGAGCCTGTTGGCTTTATGCTTGCGGTTGATGAACTCGGCCATTAAGATACCCCCTAATTTTTATTTATAAGATACCGTCAAGGTGACTTCATTATCCATATCCATCCTACGTGACAAAAACATTTTTCTGGTTTTATATGTTCGAGTCACCGCCGTAATGATATACACCGGTCTTGTGATAATGAAGGTTGCTCACATCAATCTCAGAAGTAACTCCTATAACTTTTGCCTCTACTGCTTTCCAATCGTAGCGAATATTCTCCTTAACCAAAGCTGCAGCCTCCTCCGGGCTATTACTATTAGGAACGAAGGCTATTCCGCCGCCGGTCTCAGTATCAAATATAACTATCCAATATTGGCCTGTGGCCATATTGACTCCCCCCATAATTCATGACTTTTCGTTTGAGGTGATACTTAACGCACTTTAGTAAACGGAGTCCGTCGAGGATGACTTCAATCATATGGACACCCTCTCAATCAATTTGATAATCTTTCGCTTAGGGATAAAAAATCATCATGAATCCTTCAAAAAGAGCACAAAATGGAGGACTTGTTTTCTATTCTTAAAAACCCGTGACTATAATATTTATAACCATACCGATTGTTATTACCGCACCGATGCCGACAAATGTTCCGTATATTTTAACGGAGTCTTTGTCGTCCTTTTCTTTCAGCAGATAATATCCGCCACCTGCAAATAATATGGTGCCGATAAGTAGGCCGGCGATTGTAAAAATCAAAGATTTCATCTTTCATGCTCCTTCCATGTTAATAATAAGGATGAATTTATAATCACCGCGACCGAGCCGGCATTATGTACCAGCGCGCCCACAACAGGTCCGAGAAGTCCTGCCATGGCCAGAAGAATTGCGACAAGATTGAGTACCATGGAAAGCGCCATATTGAGCTTGATGGTATGCATCGTTCTTTTTGATAAGGCAAGCAAATGAGGAATGTTCTTTATATCGTCACCGACAAGGGCAATGTCCGCAGCGTCCACGGCGATATCGCTACCGATCCCTCCCATTGCAATGCCGACATGCGCCTTTTTCAGCGCTGGTGCGTCGTTAACACCATCACCCACCATACAAACAAAATCGCCACCGCATTGATACTGTTCGATAATAGCCATTTTGTTTTCGGGCAGGCAATCGTTATGGATGCCATGAATGCCTGCGATCTTTGCCATATGAGATGCGGCGTGGCCGTTGTCGCCCGTAAGCAACACGCTTTTTACCCCAATTTTCTCAATGCGTTTGACCATAGCCACGGCATCGGGCCGCACAGTGTCCGACAAGGCAATGAATCCCGAGATGTGGCCGTTCACGGAAACAAAGATGATGGTGCAGCCGTCGTTTCTGTATGTATCCGCTTTGTCTATGATGGCTTGGGGTAAGAGGATAGAATAATCGCGCAGCAGTTCCGCATTTCCGGCAAGTATTGTATGGCCGTCTACAACTGCGGAAACACCGCGCCCCGCAAGCATCTGAAAATCATTGGGCTCCGGTAATGGTGCGTTTGAAGCAGCTCTGTAATTAGCGACAATGGCTTTTCCCAGCGGATGCTCGGAACGTTGCTCTACGGAAGCCGCCAGGGAGAGCAGTTCTTCATCGGATATATTGGAATCAAAGCTCTCGACGGCTGTTACATCGGGTTTTCCATAGGTGAGCGTGCCTGTTTTGTCAAAGGCAATGCATTTTACACTAGCAAGCCTTTCCAGGGCGTCGCCTTCGCGGATCAGAATACCGAACTTCGTCGCGTTGCCGATCCCGGCCATAATTGCCGTGGGCGTGGCCAGCACTAAAGCGCAGGGGCAAAATACGACCAATATCGTTACGGCGCGTATGATTTCACCTGTGACAAGCCATGTTGCGGCTGCGGATGCCAAGGCGATAACTACAATCCAGGTGGCCCATCTGTCCGCAAGCCCGACAATCTTCGCCTTGCCGGCGTCGGCCGACTGGACTAGCCGGATCATCCTTTGCAGGGAGCTGCTCTCGCCAACTTTGGTGGCCTTCATATCGAATGTGCCGAATTGATTAACTGTTCCACTGGAAACTTCATCTCCGACGCCTTTGTCAGCCGGAAGAGATTCTCCGGTCATCACCGCCTGATTGACGGAGGTTTGGCCGCTTATGATGACGCCGTCCACGGCAATGGTTTCACCTGTGAGCACACGCAGGATATCATCGACCTTGACCAGCTCGGCCGGGACAATGATTTCTTCGCCACTCCTGACGACCCTTGCCGTTGTCGGGGTAAGGTGCACCAGTTTTTCAATGCCCGCGCGGGCTTTGGCTACAGTGCGTTGCTCAAGATATGCGCCGATTGCCATAATAAAGGCCACTTCGCCAGCGGCGAAGATCTCGCCGATAATCACCGAGGCGATTAAAGCGATGGATACCAGCACATCGGCTTTGACATCAAATTCGGTAACAAGGCCGATAACAGCCCCTTTGACAATTGGTATTCCGCACAGTAAAATTGCCAACCATGCGACATCAATGGGTAAATTTCCAACATGAAAAAAGCTGATTATGACTGAAATGAACGATATCGCAAGAAATAAGACTGTTCTTTTTTCGTCGTCTTTTAATAGTTTTATCAATTGTCGCGCCTCCGTATACCTATGGGGGTATGGGTATATTATACCCCTGTGGGTATACGGAGTCAATCGCTATCAAAGCGCAAAATTAGCGAGTAGATATTGGCAACTACAGCTTCGTAATTAAAATAATAATGGAATGGAGTAGCTGAATATCATGTATGTAAAAAGCAAAAAGGACTGGCAAGGCCATGTCCTTTTTGTACCTGCTATTTTATTTTAATGCTATGCCATTCTTGAAAAATGCTCAATAGCTTTAGCAAAGTCTGCTATCGTTTTGTCGGCATCGCCGTGTTCGATCCCTTCCCTGACGCAATGATTCAGGTGACCCTCCAAGACAACTTGGCCAACCTTTTGCAAAGCACCTTTTGCCGCATTTATTTGAATCAAAACGTCTTCACAGGGAACGTCCTCATCGACCATTTTATCAATTGCTTTGAGCTGTCCCATTATTTTGTTTATTCTTCTATGCAGATTGTCCGCATCCATACATTGGCGCATTTTGTCACGCCCTTTCTGCATGATACCTATACCCGTAACAGTAGAAGCAGTATATCATTATTTGACAGGAACGTCAAGAAATTCACAAGCCTCTTGAGTCATAAAAAGTATTAGCCCCGCAGGGTTAGCTATAACCGATGGACAAGAATCCGGCTGTTGCTCCCGCTGGGCTTTTGGGAAGGCTTCCGGTCCCCAGGCGAACAAGTCCACCGGATTATGGCATGCTGCAGGAGATAGGGCGACTTTTCGTAGATCAATCTATTCCCCTTCGTCAATAAAGCCTTTAACTCTCTAATTTCGTTTTCCAAGCCATGAATCTTGCTTTCCCTGATGGTCTTGCGCTGAATATAAACTGATTTCAAAAAAGTATCACCCCCGGCTACGCCGCGGGCTTTTCCTTGTTCAATCGTCATCGCGCCGAATTGATGCTCCATTTCCTGCCTTTTCGGAGGAGGAATAGCTGATGCACCCGTCGAACCCAGAAAAATATCATTTGCACATCTGTTGGCCGTCGAAGGACGGGAATATGCGCAGGAACCGAGAAAGAAGCCATTACATAGCCGTATGCGTAGCAGCAAATGATCGTTCTGACCAGGTGAAAGCGGGCCATATAGTTTACTGGAGGTGACTTTTTTGTCGGACGAAAAGTTTCAGGTCATCGTTATCGGAGCCGGCGTCGCGGGGTGTGCGGCCGCCTACAGGCTGGCGAAGGCGGGCCGGGAAGTCCTGCTGGTGGAGCGCGCGAAAACCGCGGGGGCCAAGAATGTAACCGGCGGGCGCCTGTACACCTACGCCCTCGAGGAACTTATGCCGGGCGAATGGGCGGATGCGCCGCTGGAGCGGGAAATCACGCGGGAAATCGTGATGATGATGGCGAATGGCAACGGTATCGCCCTCGATTCCCGGCTGTCGTCCATGGATAAGCTGTCTTACTCGGTACTGCGGGCCAAGCTGGATGCGTGGCTGGCGGCCAAGGCGGAGGACGCCGGCGCTATGGTGGTGACGGGCAGCACGGTCGACGAACTGATGGTCCGCGACGGCAAGGTCTGCGGCGTGAAGCTCGGCGACGAGGAACTGGAAGCCGATCTCGTGATCAGCGCCGAAGGGGTCAATGCGCTTACCGCCGAACGGTCCGGGCTGATAACGCCGGTGAAGCTGGACAACGTGGCCGTGGGCGTGAAGCAGGTCTTCAAGCTGCCGGAAGCCGTCATCAACGAGCGGTTCAATACGGTCAGCGGCAAAGGCGCGGCCATGATGTGCGTGGGCGAGTGCACCAAGGGCGTGAGCGGCGGCGCTTTCCTCTATACCAATAAGGACAGCATCTCGCTGGGGATCGTGGTCGATTCCCAGAGCTGGAAAAAAGCCAAACTGCCGCTGGCCGACATGACGGAGGAACTCAACCAGCATCCGGCCCTGGCCTGTTATCTGGAGGGCGCCGAGCTTGTCGAGTATTCGGCCCATCTTATCCCCGAGGGCGGAATACATGCCGTCCCGCGGTTCTGTGCCGACGGCTTCATGATAGCCGGCGACGCCGCCGGCCTGGTGGTGAACAACGGCTTCACGGTGCGCGGCATGGACTACGCGATCTTGTCCGGCATCGCCGCCGCCGACACGGCCAATGAGGCGATCGAGGCGAACGCGTACGCGGCCGCCGCCCTGAAGGGCTATGAGACGAGGCTCCGCCAGCGGGTGCTGAAGGATATGGAGACGTACAAGAACAGCCACAGCTTCATGGTGGAAGCGACGAATATTTTCACGGCCTATCCCGGCATGGCCGCCGATATGATGCGCAACATATACGCGGTCGACGGCAGCCCGGCCAAGCGGCTGACCGGCATAGCCAAGCAGACGCTGGCCGGCAAGCTGTCCCTGTTCGACATGGCGAAAGATGCCTTTAAGGCGGTGAAGTCGTTATGAAAAAGCTTAATATGGATGATCGCCTGGCAAAAACCAAGTTCGACAGCGACGACCACAACGCCCATATCATCGTCGATAAGGTCGCCTGCAAAACGTGCCAACACCGGGCATGCACCTATTCCTGCCCGGCGGAGCGCTACCGGTGGGACGACGCCAACGACCTTCTCCGCTTCGACCACGTGGGCTGCCTGGAATGCGGCAACTGCCGGCTCGTCTGCGAACGCCTGAACCAAGGCGTCGAAGGCTACTCCTGGAACTATCCCGGTCATGGCAAGGGCGTCATCTATACTCAAGGCTGACCCGGGTCGTTCCCGCACATAATCATAGAAGCTCTTCACATGCTGACAAATATGTCCGGAACATCACTGTTCCGGACATATTTCTTATTTCGCATTCTGATGTGCCATTCCGCCATGACCGCATTGGCGTTATAATGGTTTAAAGCGGCAAGATCAACTGGTAACTTGTCCCTATCCCTCGGTATACATACGGTCGGTTTTCAAAATGTGATTCATGAGCCAGTCGGCAAAGAAATCCAACAAGTCGAACAAATACTTATCTTGATCGGCGTCAACTGAATTCAGATCGACGTTACTGATCTTTTCAATGAAATCACTATGCTGAACCTTGTGGGACAACAGTTTTGGATAACCGATACTGGCCATATACTGTTCTTCCTGGCTAAAGTGCGTAGCGGTATAATCCCTTAACTCGTCCAATATTTCCAGAATTTGATCATATTTGTCCAGCCGGAGTTCATTTTTTAGAAGCTCATAGGCTCTATTAGCGACGGCGAATAAATTCTTGTGCTGCTCATCGATGTCTTTTAAGCCAAGGCGATATTCTTCCGACCATTGAATCATATTAAAGTCTCCTTTCTCCCTTGTGGAAATAAGATACAGTATATATAATTTGATTCGGCTTTTAATTATTTAATCCTTTCACAAGTTTTCAACAATCAGAGAGATCGTCTTATTTAAGAGAACCTTTCCGTTTGGAAATCCTCAAATCTATTTGCCACCAGCCTGCCCGCGAGCTAACAGCACTTCATCGATAAGTACTATCTGATTTTTGTGGCAAAAAGGAAAATTCCTTCCGGGCAGTGCCGGAAGGGTTTGGGGGAAGAAGAGCGAAAATCCGATATTAGCAAGTGATGTCGAGGTGATTACGGTGGCTGAAGGATATAAAGATGCTTTGCTGTCCAGCTGGAAAGAATTCGTCGCCGGCCGGGGCCGGGCCGAGGACGTCCGCCCGCCGATTGTCGCCTCATGGAGACGGTGCCGCGAAGCAAACGTTGATCCTTACAGCGCGACGCCCCATCGTAAGCTCGATGCCCAGTCGCTGAACAGGCTGCTGCGCGAAAAGGACCAGCTTATCAAAGTTGCCAAGCCTTTCATGTCGAACCTGTACCAATTCGTGCAGGGGTCGGGGTTCGTGGTCGTTCTGACCGACGAGAACGGTTTCATAATGGAAATGTTCGGCGACGCGGATACGCTGCAGAATCCGATGACGGAGGACTTCTTCCGCGGCGCCAGCTGGCACGAAACGGAGGCCGGCACGAACGCCATCGGCACCGCCCTGGAGATGGGGGCGCCGATCCAGGTGTCCGGGGCGGAACACTTCTGTCGCAAGCACCACTGCCTGACGTGCTCGGCGGCCCCGATTTTCGACGGCGACCGGCGGGTAATCGGCGTGCTGGACATGTCGGGCGCTTCCTGCGCCTCCCATCTGCACACCCTGGGGATCGTCGTCGCCGCGACCGAAGCTATCATGGCCCAACTCAGCATCAGGTTGAAGAACCAGGAGTTGGCCATAGTCAACAACCGCCTGACCAATTTTTTCAACTCCGTTTCGGACGGCGTCCTCATCGTTGACAAAAAAGGCGTGGTTATCGAAATCAACCCTGCAGCCAAGGCGATGTTCGGCCGGAATGTGATGGGAATACCGGTTTCCAAGCTGTTCGAATGCCGGGCGCAGTCGCGGGGCAAAGTTCCGGGGATCGACGAGCCCTGCTCCGATGTGGAGGTTATGGTGGATACCAAGGACGGACTTTGCTACTGCCTGGTGTCGTGCGATCCGGTCGTAACGGAGCAGGGGGCGGCCAACGGCGGAATCGTGATTCTCAGGCCGATCAAGCAGGTGCAGAAGCTCGTCAACCGCTTCGGCGGCTACTCCGCGACCCTGCAGTTCAAGGATATTATCGGCGACAGCCCGGCGATCCGCGACGCCATACGACTCGCGTCACTTACGGCGACCACCGGTTCCAATATACTGTTGCAGGGAGAAAGCGGCACCGGCAAGGAGATTTTCGCCCAAGCCATCCACAATCTCAGCGCCCAGCACAGCGGACCGTTCGTCGCCCTCAACTGCGGGGCCATTCCCCGTGAATTGATCGGCAGCGAACTGTTCGGCTACGAGGAGGGCGCCTTCACCGGCGCGAAACGCGGCGGGAAACCCGGCAAATTCGAGCTTGCGGCGGGAGGAACGCTCTTCCTCGACGAGGTGGGCGACATGCCGCTGGAACAGCAAATCGCTTTTCTGCGGGTGATCCAGGAAAAGAAGGTAACCCGGATTGGCGGCGACAAAACCATCCCGGTCAATGTCCGGCTGATCTGCGCCACGAACAAAAACCTGCTTCAGGAAGTAGAGAAGGGGACTTTCCGTCAGGACTTGTTTTATCGCCTCAACGTTATGGCGATAACCATTCCGCCCCTTAGGAACCGTGTCGAGGACATCCCGCTGCTGTTCGCGCACTTTCTCGATAAACTCGGCCGCGACCGGGGCTGCGATTATTACGCCGACCCCGAGGTCATCGACTGCCTGGCCAGTTACGCCTGGCCCGGCAATGTCCGCGAGCTTCAGAACGTCGTCGAACGGGCCGCCAGCCTGGCCGAGGACGGCGCCATCACTCTGCGGCACCTGCCGGCGGAGTTTTTCACCCCGCTCGCCGGCAAAGCCTACCCGCCGATCGTGCCGCTCCAGGTTGTCGACAGCCGGGAGAAAAGGCAGAAGCTGGCCCGGGACGCGGAAAAACACAAAATCCAGGGCCTGTTGAACGCGCACGCCGGCAACGTCAGCCGAGTGGCGAGGGAACTGGGGGTCTCGCGCAAAACACTCTATAGCAAGATGCGGGTATACTCCATCCCAAATTGATAAGTGTTTCTATGGTGTAGCGAAAGTGTCACTAAAGTAAACACAAAGGTAACAATATTTACACATATGTTGCCGGTTATATGGCTATCGAAGGCCCGTCCTGCAGGTTTGCAGACGGGTCTTTTCCGTTGGCACGGGTTATGCAATATTCCAATAATGAGCGCGCGGCTCATTGCAGCGGGCTGCGCCGGCCTATTCGTGGGGTTACCCGCGTAACCCCATGGCGGAAAAGGGAATACAGTGCTTGCGGAATATACAAGCAGGGCGCTGATCTCTTTTTCGCGCTTGCTTGCTTTTTTATCGTCGGTGGCTGGCAATGCTCTCATCGCGATTATGCGAAAGGAGGGAGGAAAAGGAAGTACGTCCCGTGGACGGAGAGAAGACCGAAAAAGCGAAGGAGATGGTATATGTGCTTAAAAAGGTCCTCAATATCAACGGATTGACGCGGACGTTGATCGTCGATCCGGAAGCCAGCCTGGCAAAGGTTCTAAGGGAACAGCTCCTGTTGACTGGCTGTAAAGTTGGCTGTAATCAGGGCCAATGCGGCAGTTGCTCGATCATTCTCGGCGGCAAGGTCGTGCGCGCCTGCATCGTGAAAATGAGCAAAGTGCCGGATGACGCCCAGATAATGACTATCGAAGGCATCGGTACTCCGAAAAATCTCCATCCGTTGCAGGTCGCCTGGATGGCCTACGGCTGCGCTCAGTGCGGTTTTTGCAGCCCCGGGTTTATTCTGTCGGCCAAAGTCCTCCTGGATACCAACGTCAATCCCACCCGAGAGGAAGTCCGCGATTGGTTCCACAAGAACCGCAATGCCTGCCGCTGCACCGGTTATAAGCCTCTTGTCGATGCCGTTATGGCCGCCGCCAAGGTCCTCCGCGGCGAGCTGCGCAAGGACGAACTGCTTTTCAAACCGGTTGGCAACAAGATATACGGCACCACCTACCACCGCCCGTCGGCCATCCGCAAGGTTACCGGCACCTGGGATTTCGGCGCCGACGTCGCCCTGCAGATGCCGCCCGGCACTCTGCGCATGGCACTGGTGCAGGCTGAAGTTTCGCACGCCAACATCAAGGGCATCGACATCGCCGAGGCCGAAAAGATGCCCGGCGTCTTCAAGGTCGTCACCCATAAGGACGTCAAAGGCAAGAACCGCATCAACGGTCTTACCTTCCCGAGCAACAAGGGCGACGGCTGGGATCGGCCGATCCTGTGCGACGAGAAAGTATTCCAGTTCGGCGACGCCATCGCCATCGTCTGCGCCGACACAGTGGCCCATGCCCAGGCGGCGGCCAAGAAGGTCAAGGTAGACCTCGAGGTGCTGCCCGTCTTCATGAGCGCCCCGGCCGCCATGGCCCCCGACGCGATGGAGATTCACCCCGGCACGCCGAATATTTACTATGAGCAGGGGATTGTCAAGGGCGAAGACACCAAGCCGGTCATGAGCAGAGGCGACGTCGTCACCGTCGAGGTCGACACCTTCTGCAGCCGCCAGCCGCACCTGACCATCGAGCCCGACTGCGGCAACGCCTACTTCGACGAGGAGGGCCGCCTGACCATCCACTCCAAGAGCATCGGCATCCATCTGCACCACGCGATGATCGTCGCCGGCATCGGCATCGAGCCGGAGAAATGCCGCATCGTGCAGAACCCGGCCGGCGGCACGTTCGGCTACAAGTTCAGCCCGACGATGGAAGCGTTGCTCGGCGTGGCCTGCCTGGCCACCGGTCGGCCGGTGTCGCTGAACTATTCGATGTACCAGCACATCACCTACACCGGCAAGCGCTCCCCGGGCTTCGTGAAGTGCAAACTGGCGGCCGACAAGAGCGGCAAGCTGCTGGCGATGGAAAGCGACTGGACGATCGACCACGGCCCCTATTCCGAGTTCGGCGACCTGCTGACCGTCCGCCAGGCCCAGTTCACCGGCGCCGGCTACGACATCCCGAGCATCCGCGGCAAGGGGCGCACGGTGTGCACGAATCACGCCTGGGGCTCGGCCTTCCGGGCCTACGGCTCGCCGCAGGCCTTCCTGGCATCGGAGATCGCCATGGACGAACTGGCCGAGAAGCTCGGCATGGACCCGCTGGAGCTGCGCTTCAAGAACGTTTACCGGCCGGGGGCGACCACGCCGACCCAGCAGGTGCCCGACGTGTTCTGCCTCGAGGCGATGATAAACACGCTGCGGCCGCTGTGGCAGGAAGCGAAGAAGCGCTGCCAGGAGCTTTCCACCGCCGACAAGAAGCGCGGCGTCGGCCTGTCGCTCGGCATCTACGGCTGCGGCCTCGACGGCCCCGACGGCTCTGAGGCCTGGGTCGAGTTGACCAAGGACGGCGTCACCGCCTACAGCTCCTGGGAAGACCACGGCCAGGGCGCCGACCTCGCCTTCCTGAGCATGGCCCACGAGACGCTCCGCCAGGCCGGCTTCAGGCCCGAGCAGATCAAGCTGGTCATGAATGACACGGGGATCACCCCGGCCAGCGGACCGTCCGGCGGTAGCCGCAACAACGTCATGTGCGGCAACGCCACTCGTGTGGCCAGCGAGATGCTCGTGAACGCCATGCGCAAACCGGACGGCACCTTCCGCACGTATGACGAAATGGTCGCCGAGAAGCTGCCCCTCCGCTACGAGGGCAAGTGGGCGGCGTCGATGTGCACGCCGTGCGACGCCGTCACCGGCAAGGGCGATCCCTTCCCCATCTACATGTACGAACTGTTCATGCCGGAAGTCGAGGTCGACATGAAGACCGGCAAGGCCAAGGTCGTGAAGTTCACGACGGTCGTCGACGTCGGCACGATAACCAACAAGGCGACGGTCGACGGCCAGATCTACGGCGGCATCGCCCAGGGCATCGGCCTGGCCCTCACCGAGGACTTCGAGGACCTCAAGAAGCACACCAGCCTGGTCAGCTGCGGGCTGCCGTTCATCCAGGACATCCCCGACGACTTCGAGATCATTTACAACGTCACGCCGCGGCCGCTAGGCCCGTACGGTGCCGCCGGCGTCGGCGAGGCTCCGCTGACCGCGCCGCATCCCGCCGTGCTCAACGCCATCTACAACGCCTGCGGCGTGCGGATCTACGCTGTGCCGGCGCTGCCGGAAAAAATCAAGGCCGGTCTCGACAAACTGGCAGGTAAAAAGTAACCTTTCCAGGAATAAACAATTTACAAACCCATAACCTAAAACGAACTGAACGGCCGTCCGGCTCTCAGTTCGTTTTAGGTTCCCCCTGCGGGGGGGCAGGAGAATATATTCGGGAAATGGGCGATTGTATGGATCAGAAATTGCTGCGCGAACGCGAAGCGAAATGCGTCCAGGAAAACCCGCCGGGCTGCACGGCCGGCTGCCCCGTCCACGTCGACGCGCGGGGCATGGTGGCCGCCGTGCGCAAGCAGGACTGGGCGGGCGGACTGGCGCTGTTCCACAAGGCTGTGCCTTTCCCGGGGATCATCAGCCGTATCTGCGACCGGCCCTGCGAGCAGGCCTGCCGCCGCGGCGAGATCGATGAGCCGGTGGACGTCGGCGCGCTGGAGAGAAGCTGCGTCGACAACAACGAAAAACCGCGGGCGATGTTTGCGGCGCTGCCGGCCAGGAACGGGACGGTGGCGGTCGCCGGCGCGGGTTTGGGCGGGCTGACCGCGGCCCTGGAGCTTGCCCGCAAAGGCTACCGGGTGGTCGTGTACGAGGCGGCCGACCGCCTGGGGGGGAGCATCAGGCAATTTTCCGAAAGCAGACTGCCCGGGAAGCTGATTGACGAAGACTTCGCCGTCTTCGGCCGGCTGCCTGTGGAGATAAACTATAACGCGGCCGTCGGTGCCGGGGACCTGACGGTGGCCGCACTGGCCGATAAGTACGATGCCGTTTATTTGGCCGTGGGCTGCCGCGATGAGGGTTTCGCCGGCTGGGGACTCAAGCTGGACAGCGGCGGCAGCATCGCCGTGGACCGGGTTACGCTGGCGACCAGCCACCCGAAGGTTTTCGCCGGCGGCAGCCTCCGCCGCTGCGGCAGCCGTTCGCCGATCGCGTCGATCGCCGACAGCAAGGCGGCGGCCAACTCGATCGACCGGCTGCTGCAGGGCGCGTCGCTGACCGCCGGCCGGGAAGGCGAAGGTCCGTACAAGAGCACCCTGTACACTAATATCGCCGGCGTTGCGCCGCAGATGAGAGCTGCCGTGCGCGACCCGGAAGGCGGGTACTCGGCGGAGGAGGCGGTGCAGGAAGCGGGGCGCTGCCTGCAGTGCGAGTGCCGCGAGTGCGTCAAGGCGTGCGAGTACCTGGCCCACTACGGGTCGTACCCCCGCCGCTACGTGCGCGAGGTCTACAACAATCTGTCGATCGTCATGGGTATCCACCATGCCAACAAGATGATCAATACCTGCGCCTTGTGCGGACAGTGCGCCCAGCTGTGCCCCAACGGCCTGGACATGGGGGAGGTCATCCGGGAGGCACGGCAGATGATGGTGGAGAGGGGCAAGATGCCGCCGTCCGTCCACGATTTCGCCTTGCGGGACATGAAGTTCAGTGCCGGCGACGACTTCGCCCTGTGCCGGCATCAGCCCGGCCACGGGTCGAGCCGGCTGGTATTCTTCCCCGGCTGCCAGCAGGCGGCGTCCTCGCCGCAAGCGGTCAGAAAGATGTACGAGTACTTGTGCGAGAAGGTCGACGGCGGCGTGGGCCTAATGCTAGGCTGCTGCGGCGCCCCGGCCAACTGGGCCGGACAGGAGCAGCTTTTCCGGGAGACGCTGCTGAGCATCGAGGACAAGTGGCAGGCGCTCGGTCGTCCGCAGGTGATCACGGCCTGCCCGACCTGTTACAGCATGTTTTATCACAACCTGCCTGCCGTGCCTGTCGAGACGCTGTGGACGCTGCTCGACCGCATCGGCCCGCCGGCCGGCGCCAGTACCGCCGCGCCGCGGAAGCTGGCCGTTCACGACAGCTGCACGACGAGGCACGAGCCGCAGATCCATGCGAGCGTGCGCAATATTCTCGGCAGGCTGGGCAATGAGGTGGAAGAGCTGCCCCATAACCACGAAACTACGGTGTGTTGCGGGTACGGCGGTCTGATGATGTTCGCCGACCGCGAGGTCGCCCGCAAGGTCGTGAGTAGCCGCATAAAGGAGAGCGCGACCGATTACCTGACTTACTGCGCGATGTGCCGGGACAATTTCGCCGGACAGGGCAAACGCGCCTATTATCTTTTGGACCTGCTGTGCGCAACAGACGGCGACAACCAGGCCGAACGGCCGTCGCCGGGCTGGTCGGAGCGCCGGGAGAACCGGGCGCGGCTGAAACGCGCGCTGCTCCGGGAGGTTTGGAGGGAAAGCGTCACGGAACCTACGACCGAGGTCAAAGTTTTCATTGCCGACGATGTGAGACGCGTATTGGAGGACAGGGCTATCCTCACTGCCGACGTCACGCAGGTGATCGCCCACGCGGAGAGCACAGGCGACAAGCTGCAAGACACCGTCAGCGGCCACTTCCTGGCCAGTCACCGGCCGGTGAGCGTGACCTACTGGGTGGAGTACTCCCCGCAGGACGACGGGTTCCTGGTCCATAACGCGTACAGCCACAGGATAGAAATTCTTTATTAGCGGGGGAGCCGTATGGGCGAACAGAAAAGCCAGCAGAACATCGTCTGCGCCAAGTGCCGGGAGCCGCTGAAGCCGGGCAGCGTGACCCTGGCTTACATGGGCAGCAATTTCCCGGTCGAACTGTACAAGTGCCCGAAATGCGGGCTGGTCTATATCCCCGAGGCGCTGGCCACCGGCAAGATGCAGCAGGTGGAAGCGGCCCTGGAGGACAAGTGAGCGCGCCCGCACTCCCCGAGCAGATCGAGGCCGACTCGATCGTCGTGGAGGTTACCGATAAGCTTACCGGCGAGGTCTTCCGACGTACGCTGCCTGTTGCCTACGTCGAGACGGACAACGGCATAATCCTGGCCGGGGAAACGCTGGCGGGCGAGCCGTGCGAGATCGCCCTC
Source organism: Selenomonadales bacterium (assembly GCA_029976065.1). Taxonomy (GTDB): domain Bacteria; phylum Bacillota; class Negativicutes; order Sporomusales; family UBA7701; genus Anaeroselena. Next base: position 7,352 of record JARKNV010000047.1, on the reverse strand, counting down.
CTGTCCGCCACCGGGCTGGCGAGGCTGAAGGACGTCTTCGGGAAGGGGCCTGACACCGACCGCTGCGGGAAAAGATAGCCGCGCAACCGCTTGTTGCAGGGAGTGATAATATGAATAAGCTTTTGCAGGAAATAGCCGCCCTGCTTGCCGGCGGCGAAAGCATCGTGGTGGCGACCATACTCGATAAATCCGGCTCCGCGCCGCGAACCGCCGGCGCCAAGATGACGGTCCGGCGCGACGGCTCGATCTTGGGCACGATCGGCGGCGGGCGGCTGGAGGGGGACGCGATAAGGCTGGCAGGGGAGATCTTCGTCTCCAGACGGAGCAATATCCAGTCCTTCAACCTGGCCGGCAAAGACGTGGCCGGCATGGACATGATCTGCGGCGGGCAGGGGGAGATTTTTCTCGATTACATCGACGCTGGCGACAAGGACAACCGAGAGGTTTACCGGGAAGCGGCGGAAGCGCTGGCGCGCCGGGACAAGGCGTGGCTGATCACCGCGCTCGGCGACGGGCATGGTTTCGATAAGCCGGCCCGGCAGCAATGCCTGGTCAAACGCGACGGCTCGCTGGTCGGCCGCTTCGTCGCCGACAGGAGGTTCCTGGCCAAGCTGACCGAAGGCCCGGCCAAAATCGCCATCCACGCCGAGGTGCTCGACGGGCAGCGCTTCCTGGTGGAGCCCATCCGTCCGGCCGGCACGGCCTACATCTTCGGCGCTGGCCATGTGTCGCAGAAGATCGCCCCCCTGGCGGAAACGGTCGGCTTCCGGACGGTGGTGCTCGACGACCGGGCCGAATACGCCAACCGCGAACGCTTCCCCGCACCGACGGAGCTCGTGCTGATGGAATCGTTCGACCGTATGCCCGCGCTGGCCGTCGACGGCGACAGCTATATCGTCATCGTCACCCGCGGCCACCTGCACGACAGGACGATCCTGGAGTGGGCGCTGCGGACCGGCGCCGGCTATATCGGCATGATCGGCAGCCGCCGCAAGCGCGACAAGATTTATGAAGCTCTGGCTGACCGGGGCTTCGGCGAAACCGATTTCCGCCGGGTGTATTCGCCGATCGGCACGGATATCGCGGCCGAGACGCCCGAGGAACTGGCGGTCAGCATTGTCGGCGAGCTTATCAAGGTCCGGGCGGAGCGGGAAAGTGCGCCCCGCTAGCAGGCTGGCCGGGCTGGTCCTGGCCGCCGGCCGCTCTTCACGGGCGCCGGGGTTCAAGCCGTTATTGCCGCTGGGCGGAACGACCGTTATCGAAACTACGCTCGGCCTCCTTCGCCGGGCGGGTGTAAGCGACATAACGGTGGTGGTCGGCCACAACGCCGCCGAACTGCTGCCTGTGCTGTCTCGCCTGCCGGTGAGATGTGTTCTCAATGCTGACTACGACGCGGGCATGTTCTCGTCGGTGGTCGCCGGGGTGAAGGCGTTGCCCGCGGATGCGGAGGCGTTCTTTCTCCTGCCGGCGGACATGCCGCTGGTGAGAAGCCATACGGTAAGGCTGCTGGCCAGGTCCGCTGCCAAGGCCGGCGCCGACGTCGCCTATCCTGTCTTTCAGGGCGAGCGCGGCCATCCGCCGCTCATCGCCGCCCGCCTAGCGCCGGCCATCGCCTCATGGGACGGGGACGGCGGCCTGCGCGCCCTGCTGGCGCGGCATGAAGCGGCAGCCTGCGATGTGGCGGTCGTCGACGAAGGCGTTACCCTCGATATCGACACTCCCGACGACTACCGGCTGATAGTTGAACGTTACGCAGGCCGGCTCTATCCGTCGCGGCGGGAATGCGACGCCATTTTGGCCCGCCTTGCCGTGCCCGGGGCTGTCGTCCGTCATTGCGCGGCCGTCGCCGGCGTGGCCGGGGCGATCGCCAGCCGGCTGAACCGGACGGGCTTCTGCCTCGACGAAGGGCTGATTACCGCCGCGGGTCTGCTCCATGATCTGGCCAAAGGCAGACCGGACCACACCCGCCGCGGGGCCAGGATCATCAAAAGCCTGGGTTACCCGGCGGTGGCGGCGATCGCCGCCGTGCATCACGAGATTGCGCCTGCGGCGGGCCAGCAGCTGGACGAAGCGGCGCTGATTTACCTGGCGGATAAACTCGTCAAAAACGACGGAATCGTGTCACTCGACGAGCGCTTCGCCTGTTCGCGGGAAAAGTTCGCCGTCGACGCGGTAGCCCAGGCCGCCATTGCCGGCCGCCAGGCCCAGGCCAGACGCATCGCCGCCGAGGTGGAAAGGGTGCTGGGGATAAATCTCGCGGAAGTGGTCAAAACGGTTTGACAGCAGATGTAAAGGATAAATGAGGGCGGACATGCAAGACACGGAAAAAATTCTCGGTACCGCCGAGAGCCTTTGCCCCGAATGCCTGAAACGGATCCCGGCAAGGAAAGTCGCCGTCGGCAGGGACGTCTTCCTCGCGAAAACCTGTCCCGAGCACGGCGAATTCAGGACGATAATCTGGCGCGGGCCGCCGGATTATCAAACCTGGGCGGCGGCAGAACAGCCGGCGGCGCCGCAGATATGCGCCACGACCGTCGACAAGGGCTGCCCATTCGACTGCGGCCTGTGCCCCGAGCACCGCCAGCATACCTGCTGCGTGCTGCTCGAGGTTACCCGGCGCTGCAATCTCGGTTGCCCGGTCTGCTTCGCCGCCGCCGGCGGCGGAGGCGACGACCCTGATATCGGGACGATCGAGGGGTGGTATCGGCTGCTGCTGGCCAGCGGCGGACCTTTCAATATCCAGCTGTCGGGCGGCGAACCGACGCTGAGGGATGATCTGCCGGAGATTATCGCCCTCGGGCGGTTGCTGGGCTTTGGATTTTTCCAGCTCAACACCAACGGACTGCGGCTGGCGGCAGACGGCCGGTATGCGAAGCGCCTGAAGCAAGCAGGGCTTTCATGCGTATTTCTGCAGTTCGACGGCCTGGACGACGGCGTATATGAGAAGGTCCGGGGGACGGCGCTGCTGGACATAAAAAAAGCGGCGATAACCCGCTGCGCGGAGCTTGAGTTGGGGGTCATGCTCGTTCCGACGCTCGTGCCGGGGGTAAATACGGACGAAATCGGCGGGATAATAGATTTCGCCATCAGCCGGATGCCGACGGTGCGCGGCGTCCATTTCCAACCGGTCAGCTATTTCGGCCGCTATCCGCAGACACCGGCCGACAACGACAGGTTTACTCTGCCGCAGCTTATGCAGGCGCTTGCGGCGCAGACCGGCGGGAAAATGCAGGTAAGCGATTTCCGGCCGTCAAGCGGCCGGCACGCCTGCTGCTCTTTCCACGCCAATTACCTGGTTTCGGCAGCAGGGGAACTGAAGCCCTGGATGAGCGAAGCGGTGAAAAGCTGCTGCCAGCCGCAGCTCGCCACCGGCGGCGCCAGCAAAGCGCGTGCTTTCGTCGCCAGGCGCTGGTCGGCGGCCGGCAGCGCTCGGACCGACGGTGAGGAATGCTGCCCGGGAATTGTCACCGACAGCCTTGATGCCTTCCTGCACGATATTGACAGCCGTTCGCTCTGTATTTCCGCAATGGCGTTCCAGGATTGCCGGAATATAGAACTCGGGCGGTTGAGGGACTGCCCTCTTCACGTTCTCCATCCGGCCGGTCGCCTTATTCCTTTCTGCGCTTACAACCTGACGGATAATCGCGGCGAGCCGCTTTACCGTCCCCCGAGGTGACGCATGAACGGGGTTTTACGGTCGCCGCTCGATGCCTGGGCGGCTTACAAAACTGGCGCCGGCAGCGCCGGCCTGTCCCGGGAACTGCTCGAAGCTTACCAGCTCAACCGTCTGCGGGCGGCAATCCGCCTGGCGTATACGGCCAGCCCGTTCTACGGCCAGTTGTTGGCGGGGGTCGCCGAAACAGGACTTGATTCCTTGACCGACCTGCAGCGGTATCCTTTTACAACCGCCGAGGATATCAGGCGGCATGGCCCGCGCTTCCTGTGCGTTTCGCAGAGCGATATCGGCCATGTCGTGACCTTGGCCAGTTCCGGCACGACCGGGCCGGCGAAAAGGCTGTACTTTACCCCCGAAGACCAGGAGGCGACGGTCAGCTTCTTCCGCTCCGGGATGGTCAGCCTGACGGCGCCGCGCGACCGGGTGCTCATCCTGCTGCCGGGCGGGCGGCCCGGCGGTGTTGGCGATCTGCTGCTGACGGCCCTTAAGCAGTCGGGGGCCGAACCGATTCCTCACGGCGCCGTCGGCGACCTGTCGGCGGCATTGGCGGTCATGGCCCGTGAACAGGCGGACAGCGTGGTTGGCATCCCGGCCCAGGTGCTGGCGCTGGCCCGCTGGGCGGACTACTCAGGCATCAAAATCGCCGTGAAGAGCGTGCTGCTGAGCACTGATCATGTTCCCCGCGCCGTTATCCGCGAATTGAAGCGGTTGTGGGGCTGCGAGGTGTTCGAGCATTACGGCATGACGGAGATGGGACTGGGCGGGGGTACGGATTGCGCGGCCCATGCCGGCTATCATCTCCATGAAGCGGACTTCTATTTCGAAATCGTCGACTCGGTATCCGGCGAGCCTTTACCCGCAGGCGAGAAAGGGGAGGTCGTCGTTACGACGCTGACCCGGCGGGGGATGCCGCTCATCCGCTACCGAACAGGGGATATCTCCCGGTTTGTCCCGGAGCCTTGTCCCTGCGGCTCGGCCCTGAAACGCCTGGCGCCCATAACCAGAAGGGTGGGCCGTTATGTTTCGCTCGGGGAGTTTGGCCGCTTTACCCTGGCCGACCTCGACGAGGCCATTTTCGCGGTAAGGCGTGTGCTGGACTTCACCGCCGCCGTGGACAGCTTTGCCAACGCCGGCGAACTGGCGATTTCCGTTTCCGCCGCCGGGCAGCCCGCGGGGGATGGCGGGCGGGACATTTACGATGCCCTCGAAAGCGTTCCGGCTGTTGCGCTGGCGCGGCGGGCAGGCAAGCTTAAGGTCGCGGTCAGACAGGAAGCGTGCCAGGGAACACTTGCACCAAGCACGGGGAAAAGAGCGATTGTGGAGTTGAACAACGCCGATGGAAACTAGAAAAGTTTATCTGATCAGGCACGGGAGAATCCGGCTGGAAGACGACCAGCGGCGTTACATCGGCCAGCTCGACCTGCCGCTGAGCTGCGACGGCGTCCGCCAGGCGGAGGCTTTGCGGCATACGCTCGCCAAGGCCGCTATCACGGCGGTGTATTGCAGTGATCTAATCCGGTCGCGGCAGACGGCGGAGATAATCGCCGGCGACAGGGGTGTCAACGTCAGGCAGCGCAGCGAATTGCGGGAGATTTCCCTCGGCGAATGGGAAGGCTGCACGTTCGCCGACATCATCCGCCGCTTTCCTGACGAATTCCGGGCCAGGGGCGCCGACATCGCTTATTACCGTGTCCCCGGGGGAGAAAGCTTCGCCGACTGCGGTCTGCGGGCGGTAGCGGCATTCCACGATATACTGGGGACGTCGGCGGGGAACATCGCGATCGTCGGCCATGCCGGGGTCAACCGCCTGCTGCTGTGCCACATCCTCGGCCTGCCGCTCGGCAACCTCTTCCGGCTTAGCCAGGATTACGGCTGCATAAATGTCATTCAGTGCAGCGATGCTGGCTATCAGTTACAACTGGCGAATTTCCGCCAACCGCCGGCGGCGAAATAAAGGAGGCAGACACCATGTCCGACGAGATGGTCCGCATAACCCAGCTGCGGGCGGAAGGCTTCCACTGCAGCCAGATACTGCTGATACTGGGCCTGGAGCGCCAGGGGAAGCGTAACCCCGACCTGGTGCGGGCCATGACCGGTCTGGCGAACGGGCTGGGCGACTGCGGCAAAATCTGCGGGGTGCTGACGGGGGCGGTGTGCCTGCTGGGACTTTATGCCGGCCGGGGCGAGCGGGATGAGCAGGAAGACCACCGGCTGAGTATCATGGTGCAGAATCTGGTGGACTGGTTTGAAGAAAAGTATACGCAAAGCTACGGGGGGACGGACTGTCAGACGATCTTGGCCGACGACCCGTGGAACAAGATGCTGCGCTGCCCCGCCATGGTTATCGAAACCTATGCGCGGACGATGGAACTCCTCGCCGATAACGGGTTTACGGCGGCGGAAGGACGATGATACAAAAAAGGCTGCCCCGGGCGGGGCAGCCTTTCGGTTTTCTCTTACCCTTCCTCTGCCGGCCCAAGCAGCAGCGTGACGAAGGTAGTGCCGTGAAACATATATGGGTCGCCATTTTCCAGAGGACCGAACTCTCCGTAACAGTAAAATCCTATGAACGGCATGTCGGGCATATACCGGCGGACGGTCTGAACCTCCTCGACTATCTGGGGCCCCATGATCATCTTCCGGCCGGCGCAGGAAAACAACAGAGCGGCGGTCGGCCGGCGGCCGGGATATGTTTCGAATGCCCGGGCGACGGACTCCCGGCAGGACTGGGCGATGGTTCTTATGTCCGCAGTGCCGATCTGGACCATCGATCCCTCCGGCACGCGGCCGTTGAGGGTCACGGTGCCTGCGCGGGCGTCGGACGAGGGGGCGCTCCTCACGTAGAAGCTCTCCCGGCCTTGTTCGTAAACCGCTATGCAATAGGAGAGAAACATATCGAAGCTGCCGGTATATTTCCGAAAATATTCGATTGCCGGCCTGTCGTTGATCAGGTGCAAAACGTTGTTTTTGGCCAGCGTCACCTGTTCTTTCGGGCCGACGGGGGCATGGCCGCCCTTTATGCCGCAGGAAAAAACGACCGGGCCGGCAAAGAGCAGCAAAACCACTGCGTCGGTCAGCACGAGGCCGTTGCAGAACTGGAAGGTTCTCCTCTGCTTGGAATGAGCGGCCGAAGCGCCGCCGATGACCGGGAAGGAGTGCCCGAACGTTTCCCGGATTCCTTTGTCGATTTCGGATATTCCCGCATTGAGGGGGTCGGCGAGGATAATGGCGAACCGCTCTTCGCCTGCCTGGCGGAGTAAGCCCGACTTGGCGGCCGCGGCCGCTTCCCGCCCCGCCGCCTCGCCCCGGTGGGCCGCGTCTCGGCCGAAAGCGGCCCGGATTTCTACTGTGTCAGCGGCGATTACCATCAAAACCAGCGAGTCAGCGGTGAAGCCGGCGGCTGACGAGAGCTCGCCGTCCGTTGTGCAGCCGACAAGCTGGATTGCCGGGTAGGCCGCCCTGACGGCGGATAATATCAGCGTATGATCAAGATCAATCGAGCAGAATAATATTCCGGCCTGCGGCTGTGCTCCTTTGAGGAAAGCGCGGACTTGGCCGAGGGCTTTATTGACCGCCACGGCCGCATCGGTGTCTTCGCTGTGGCCGACAGCAACTTTGAACATCTGTTACTCTCCTTGCCTGCTGGCAGCCGCCGGCAGGCAACTGCCTATGGTAA
>JARKNV010000032.1 GCA_029976065.1 Selenomonadales bacterium | reverse complement strand
TACTGGCCGGGATGCTCGCCCTCTCCTTCATGGGCTTCTCGGGGATGATCTCGCTGTAGGCGAGCGGGAAAGGACGGACTGATATGGAACACGCGATAATTATTGTCCTGATACTGACTGGTCTGGGAGCGGTCTTCGGACTGATTCTGGCCTATGCCAACAAGAAGCTGGCAATCGAGGTCAACCCGCTCATCCACGTGGTCGAGGACGTGCTGCCCAAGGGTCAGTGCGGCGCCTGCGGCTACGCCGGCTGTATGGCTTACGCCGAAGCGGTGGTGACCAAGCCGGAAGTGCCTCCGAACCTTTGCATCCCCGGCAAAGATACCGTTGCCAAGCTGGTTGCCGAATTGACCGGCAAAGCAGCCGAGGCGGTGGAGCCGCGCATCGCCCAGGTGAGATGCGCCGGATCGAACGAGAAGGCGGTGCGGAGCTTCGCGTATAAAGGGGTGGAGGACTGCGTGGCCGCCAACCTGCTGTTCGGCGGCGCCAAAGCCTGCAAATTCGGCTGCCTCGGCCTCGGCACCTGCGTCAAGAACTGTCCGTTCGGCGCCATGTCGATGAGCGAGGCCGGCCTGCCGGTCATCGACCCGGAAAAGTGCACCGGCTGCGGCAAGTGCGAGACGATTTGCCCCAAGAAGGTTATCGCGATGCTGCCGCTGACCGCCCATGTAAGGGTCAACTGCAGCTCGCGCGACAAGGGGCCTGTGGCCCGCAAGGCTTGCACCGCGGCCTGCATCGCCTGCACGCTGTGCGTGCGCGAGTGCCCGTACCAGGCGGTGAAGGTGGAGAACAATGTGGCGGTGGTGGATTCGTCCGTATGCGTCGCCAACAACTGCACCGACGCCAAGTGTCTCGCGAAGTGCCCGACCAAGGCCATCCGGCCGGCGGTGCTGGGCATCGTGCCGGGCACCGAGGACCAGGCCGCCGTCGAGCGCGCCTGCCCGTCGTGCGCGAAAACCAATACCGTCGCCGGGTAAGATAAGGCAAAGACGAAAAGAGGAGACGTGAGTCTCCTCCTTTTTTATGCGCCCTTTTTTATGAATCCGCGCCGCCGGCCAGAACCAATTATACAGATTTTACATATTATGTTACTGATGAGGACTCTAATCAAAAGGAGGTATCGCCGTGAGATATCGCAGACGGTTCTATCCGCCGGAAATCGACGACTGGTACGATTACGACTTTCCCGACGAGCGCCAGATCTTCGTCGGCGCGTGTTACCCTTCCTGCTGCCCCAATCCTTACTGCTACCCGCGTTACTGCGAGCCGAGCACCAACTACGCCACCTGCTGCCCCAACCCCAACAGCAAGTACAACGCCGCCTACTATTTCCCCGCACAGGCTACTGGCTGCACCCCCGGGGGCTCCGACTGCCGCCCGTACGGCTGCAATCCGCGGGTGTGCAATCCCCGCGAATGCAGCCCGCGCAGCTGCAGCCCGCGGACCTGCAACCCCGCCGACTGACCGGGAAGCCGCCTGGCGAGACAATCCGGAACATAACAAAAGGAGGAGACGCACGTCTCCTCCTTCACTGTTTATCTGTTCCGGAGGCGGAAAGCCTCGTCGAGGTCCTCCTCCAGCCGGTCGGTGGCCCGCGCCGGGGCGGGCGACAGGCGGGAGATTGCATCGCGCAGTTCGGGCGACAGGGTGAAATCGGCCGCGGCCAGCGAGTCTCTGAGCTGGGCGACGTTGCGGGCGCCGATGATCGGCGCGGTGACCGCCGGATGCGCTTTGACCCAGCCGAGGACGAGTCTGACGGGATCTTCGCCTATTTCCCGGGCAAAGGCGGCGAAACGGGCGGCGGTTTCGTAGTATTGCGGGTCGCTGTAGCGTCGGCTGTATTGCTTTTTGTCGACGAGCCGCCCCGAGGCCGCCCCGTGCGCGTATTTGCCGGTGAGCAGGCCGGCGGCCAGCGGGCTGTAGACGATGACCCCCAGCTGCTCCGCGGCGGCCAGCGGCAGGATTTCCACTTCGGCCTGCCTCTTGACCAGGTTGTACATCGGTTCGATGCACTCGAAGCGGGCCAGGCCCCTGTTTTCCGAGATGCCGAGCGCCTTGGCGATTTGCCAGGCGGCCCAGTTGCTGACGCCGAGGTAGACGACCTTGCCCTGGCGCACGAGGTCGTCGAGGGCGCGCAGCGTTTCGTCCATGGGGGTGTAGGGGTCGAAGTGGTGGACGAAGTAGAGGTCGATCCGGTCGGTGCCGAGGCGGCCGAGGCTGTCTTCCACCGCCTGCAGGATATGCCGCCGGGTCGCGCCGAGGGCGTTGACGTCCTTGCCGACCCGCTGGGAAACTTTGCTGGTGATGACGAGGTCGTTGCGGCAGCCGGCGATGAGTTTGCCGAGGATGGTCTCCGCCTGGCCGCCGCCGTAGTTGTTGGCGCAGTCGAAGAAGTTTACGCCGGCGTCGCGGCAGGCTTGGAACATCGCCGCCGCTTCCCGTTCATCCGCCTCGTCGCCGAACGACATTGTGCCGAAGCACAGCTCGGATACGAGGACGCCCGTTCTTCCCAAAAGCTTGTATTGCATTGTTCCGCCTCCCGTTATGGTTTGTCGCCGGACAGGGGGCTGGCCGGCATAATTCACGCTAGTTTATCAGCCTTTTTTCCATCACCCTGAGGGGCATCGGCAGGACGAGCGCGGCGAGAAGCGCCAGGAGGGCGACATGGGGCCACAGGCCGGCGCCGGCCTGGCCGAGGGCGAGGGCCCGGCAGATTTCGACGCTGTGGTAGAGGGGGTTGATGTAGTTGACCGTCTGCACCCAGGCCGGCAGGGAGCCGACCGGGAAGAAGAGGCCGCCGAAGAGGAAGAAGGGCAGGATGGCGAGGGTGATGTAGTAGTTGAGGTAGTCGATGTTGGCTATGCAGGCGGTGTACCACAGGGCGAGGGCGGCGAAGACGATGCCCTGAAGGGCCAGCAGCAGCGGAATGGCCAGGGCCTGCGGCGAGCTTATCAGGCCGAGGGCGGCGATGACGGCGAGGATGATGGTGCCGAACAGGGTGCTTTTGAGGGTGCCGTAGAGGATTTCGCCGAGGATGACGTCGCGGGCGGTGACCGGCCCGGCCAGCATCGCCAGGAAGGTTTTCTGGTGGTGCAGGCGGATGAAGGTGCCGTAGGAGCATTCGAAGGTGGCCGCGTACAGCGCCGACAGGGTAACCATGCCGGAGGCGAGGAACTGGAGGTAGCTGATGCCTTCGATTTCCTGGATGAAGGCGCCCATGCCGAAGCCGAACGCCGCCAGGTATAAAAGCGGCTCGATGACGGTGAACATTACGTTGTGCTGCCAGGTGCGGCTGAAGACCCGGAGGTGGCGGTTCAGAACGCGGAGCGCGCCCATCAGTCTTCCTCTCCTTTGCCGGTGAGTTTGAGGAACACGTCCTCGAGGTTGGCCGGGCGCAGGAAGCAGGCGTGGGGAGGCAGGCCCCAGCCGCCCAGGCGGCTCCACAGTCCTTCGCCATCGGCGGCGTACAGGAACAGGCCGTCGACGACCTGCATGACCGCGCCGCCGGCGGCGGCAACCTTGTCGGCCAGGTCGGGCGGCACCTGCTCCAGGGGGACGAGTACCTCGATGGCCCAGGGGAGGACATGGCGCTCGACGAGCTGGCGCGGGCTGCCTTCGGCGAGGATGGCGCCTTCGTGCATGACGAGCAGACGGTCGCACAACTGGGCGGCTTCCTCCATGTAGTGGGTGGTAAGGACGAGGGTAACGCCCTCGCTTTTGAGGGCGCGGAGTTTTTGCCAGACGAGGTGGCGGGCCTGGGGGTCGAGGCCGGTGGTGGGCTCGTCAAGGACGACCAGCCGGGGGCGGTTGATGAGGGCGCGGGCGATGACGAGGCGGCGTTTGAGGCCGCCGGACAGTTCGTCGATGCGGGCGCCGGCCTTGTCTTCGAGGCCCATGAAGGCGAGCAATTCGCGGGAGCGCTCGTTGGCTTCGCGGCGGCTCAGGCCGAACAGACCGCCGTAGACCTCGAGGTTGGCCAGCACGTCCAGATCGGGGTCGAGATTGTCCTCCTGGGGCACGACGCCGATGAGGCGCTTGATGTCGGGAGGCGTAAGGCGGACGGAGCGACCAAGGATGGTGAGGCGGCCTTCGTCGACGGTGGACAGGCCGTAGATCATCCGCATGGTGGTGGATTTGCCGGCGCCGTTGTGGCCGAGAAAGCCGCAGCATTCGCCTTCGCTTATGGCGAAGGAAATGCCGTTCAGGGCCCTGAGGTCGCCGTAGCATTTGCCGAGGTTTTCGGCGGTGACGACATGGTTCACGAGAGGCCTCCGCAAGGGCCGGCAGGACCGCCGGCCGGTTTCGAGAGCATTATACCACCGCCGGCGGGGAAATGCAAAATTTGGTTGTCGGCAAGGTGTTAGCATGCGGCGGCAAATATTGCTGTGCCGTTTGTCGGCCGGACCATTTGCAGGCCGGGGCGATTTACTATACAATATGGAGAGAAAGTAGGGCAGGGTGGGAACGATGCGACTGACGAAAGCTGACAAATGGCTGATCGGCGGGCTGCTGGCCGCTGCCGCGGGCGGCATCGGGCTCAATCTGGCGCTGCTTTCGCCTGCCGGCGCCCAGGAGGCGCAGGTATACAAAGAGGGAAGGCTCGTCCAGACTATCAGGCTGCGGCCCGGTTACCACGAGGAACTGCGGCTGGGCGGCGCGGAGCGCTATAACCTGATCGTGGCCGACAACGGCCGGGTGAGGGTGGCGGAGGCCGACTGCCCGGACCAGGTCTGCGTGCGCACCGGCTGGGTGCAGGCCGCTCCGCAGCAGATCGTCTGCCTGCCGTATCGGGTGGTAATCAAGGTGGTATCGAGCGCTCCTGCCGATGTGGACGGAATCACCAAGTAGAAAGGAATAGGCCGTCCAGCTTATGCTTACTGATACGCGTCGTATTATTATTCTCGGCTTGTTTGTCGCGATCGCCGGCGTGCTGCACGCCGTGGAGGCGTGGGTGCCGCTGCCGCTTCCCGTGCCCGGGGTGAAGCTCGGGCTCGCCAACATCGTGTCGCTGGCGGTGATCGAGCTGTACGGCTGGCGGGAAGCGTTGGCCGTGGCCGTGGCCAGGGTGGTGCTCGGCTCGCTGCTGGGCGGGGCTTTCCTCGGACCGGCGTTCGCCATGGGGCTGAGCGGCGCCGTCGCCAGCACCCTGGCGATGGCCTGGGCCCACGCGCGCTGGCGCCCGGCTTTGTCGCTGGCCGGCGTGAGCGTGTTCGGCGCCGCCGTACATAATGTAGCCCAGCTATGCGTCGCCGCCGTGCTGGTGATGAGCGCCGCGGTTTTCTGGTACCTGCCGTATCTCGTGCTGTTCGCGCTGCCGACCGGCCTGGCGACCGGCTTCACCGCCGCCTATTTTCTCGCCAGGCTGCCCCGCGGCCGGGTGTAGAAAACTTCGCCCGACCGCAAGGAGTTGACGCTTCCCGTGTAGAAAATATACGAGAAGCGCGTTACTTGTCTTAGGGGGGCGTAAAGTGAGAAACGGAGCAGGCAAGAGTGTGGGACTGATAGCTCTTTTCCTCGTTCTCGGCGCGATACTCGGCGGCATCATCGGCGAGCTAATCGCCGGTTATCCCCTCGGCGGCGTGACCCCTTTGCTGGTGAAAACCTACCCGGTGTTCGACCTGCCGCCGGTGACGATCAATCTGTTTGTGGTCAAATTCGTCGTCGGACTTTCCTTTCACCCCAATCTGATCAGTCTGCTGGGCATGATCGGGGCGTATTTCCTGGTCCGGCGGTTTTAGGCGCCAACCTGTTACCTGGTTTCAAGAGGAGGATTCCATGGCAATTGTCCTCGCGTCCGCCTCGCCGCGGCGGGAAGAACTGCTGCGGCAGGTGGGCTGCGAATTCGCGATTATCGCCAGCGAGGTTGAGGAAGACAACGACCGGGGTCTGCCCCCGGTCGAACTGGCTGTCGCCCACGCCCTGGCGAAGGCCCGCGATGTGGCGGCGAAGGCGCCGGACGATACCGTCGTCGGCGCCGACACGATCGTCGTGCTGGACGGCCGGGTGTACGGCAAGCCGCGCGACATCGCCGACGCCCGCCGGATGCTGGCCGAGCTGGCCGGCAGGGAGCACGAGGTTATCACCGGCGTGGCGGTGGTGAAAGGGAGCCGGTCCTGGACCGATTACGCCGTCACCGCCGTGCGCTTCCGCGCCTTCGGGGCGGAGGAGATCGAACGTTATCTGGCCGGCGGGGAACCGCTGGGCAAGGCTGGGGCCTATGCCATCCAGGGCGCGGGCGCGCTTTTGGTCGAAGGCATCACCGGCTGCTACGCCAATGTCGTAGGGCTGCCGCTGGTGACGCTGGACAAGCTGCTCGGCCGCGCGGTGGGAGTTGGTTTGCTATGAATGTCAAGGAGAACGGCAGACCGCTGACGGTCAAAGAGCTGCCGGCGGCCGAGCGGCCGCGGGAACTGCTGCTGGCCAAGGGGCCGGCCGCCCTGTCGAACGCCGATCTGCTGGCCATCCTGCTCCGCACGGGCACCAGCCGCGATTCGGTGGTCCGCCTGGCCGAGCAGCTGTTGGCCAAGCACGGCGGCCTGGGCGGTCTGGGCAGCCTCGCCCCGCAGGAGATGAGCCGCCTGAAGGGCATCGGCCCGGCCAAGGCGGTCACGGTGGCGGCGGCGGTGGAGATCGGCAAGCGTATGGCGGCCATGGCCGCCGGCGAGCGGCCGGTGGTGAAGTCGCCCCGGGACGCCGCCGACTTGATGCTGCCCCGGCTGCGGTACGAAAAGAAGGAGCTTTTCCTCGCCCTTCTCCTGTCGACGAAAAACCACGTGCTCGCGTCGCCGACCCTGGCGGTCGGCACGCTCAGCGCCTCGGTGGTCGATCCGCGGGACCTTTTCCGGGAGGCCATCAACCATAACGCCGCCTCGGTGATTCTCGTCCACAATCATCCCAGCGGCGATCCCACCCCCAGCGCGGAAGACGTCGCCCTCACCCGCAGAATGTCCGAAGCCGGCCGCCTGCTTGACATTTCCGTGCTCGACCATTTGATTATCGGCGATGGCAAGTATGTAAGCCTGAAAGAAAAGGGAATACTATAACAGCTTTGTTCCATCGTTAACGAAAGGGGTTATCATTCAGATGAATATATTCGGATCACTTTCCCGCGATATGGGGATAGACCTTGGCACCGCCAATACCCTGGTGCATGTCAAAGGCCGCGGCATCGTGCTCAACGAACCGTCGGTCGTGGCAATCCAGCGCGATACCGGCGAAGTCCTGGCCGTCGGGGAAGAGGCCAAGCAGATGATCGGGAGGACCCCTGGCAACATCGTGGCCATCAGACCGCTCAAGGACGGCGTCATCGCCGACTTCGACGTCACCCAGGCCATGCTAAAATACTTCATCCGCAAGGCAATGTCCTCGCAGTCGATGATCCGGCCGCGGGTCATCGTCGGCGTGCCGTCGGGCGTCACCGAGGTGGAGAAGCGCGCCGTCATCGATGCCACCATCCAGGCCGGGGCCCGCGAGGCCTACCTGATCGAGGAACCGATGGCCGCCGCCATCGGCGCCGGTCTGCCTGTCCACGAGCCGACCGGCAACATGGTTGTCGATATCGGCGGCGGCACGACCGAGGTGGCCGTGATTTCCCTGGGGGGCATCGTGGCCAGCCGGTCGATCCGCATCGGCGGCGACGAAATGGACGAAGCGATTGTCCAGTATATCAAGCGTACTTATAACCTCATGATCGGCGAGCGGACGGCTGAAGAGGTCAAGATCAAGATCGGCTCCGCCGTGCCTCCCGCCGAAGACGAGTCGTACGAGATCCGCGGACGCGACCTGGTGTCCGGCCTGCCGAAGACGCTCACCATCCGGGCCCACGAGGTGCAGCGGGCCTTGAGCGAGCCGGTGTACGGCATCCTCGAGGCGGTGAAGGTGACGCTGGAGAAGACGCCGCCCGAACTGGCGGCCGACATCATGGACCGCGGCATCATCATGACCGGCGGCGGTTCGCTGTTGCGCGGCCTCGACCGGCTGCTCAACAAGGAAACGGGCATGCCCGTCAATATCGCCGAGGACCCGCTGACCTGCGTCGGCGTCGGCACCGGCAAGGCGCTGGAGAGCATCGACCTTCTGAAACGGGTGCTGATGATGCCCAAGAAATTCGGCTGATGAATTGTTTTGAGTTGCTTTGACTAGGAGAGGAAGCCATTGCGTCGTTTGAACAAAAAGGCGGTCATTCTTGCGGTTGCGGTGCTAACCGTCTTTTTGCTTGCCCTTTCCGCCGCCCGCGGCAAATATAACTTTTACTGGAGCGAGCGCATCGTCACCGTCGTCCTGTCGCCGGTGGAATATGTCGTGTCCAAGGTCGGTTATTCCGTCCGCCGCGCCGGCACGACCGTCGGCGAGCTGTTCGAGGTTTACCGCCAGAACCAGGCGCTCAAGGCGGAGAACGAGAACCTCCGCCGGGCGATGCTGAACGATACCGAGATAGTGGCCGAGAACGCCCGCCTCAAGGCGATGCTCGACTACCGCAAGGCCACGCCGCAGTTCGACACCGTCGTGGCCACCGTCGTGGCCCGCGACCCGGCCGCCTGGACGAACGTCATCGTCATCAACCGCGGCACCGCCCAGGGGGTGGCCAAGGATATGGCCGTCGTCACCCCGCAGGGGCTGGTGGGCAGCGTGGTGCAGGCCTACAGTAATTCCGCCAAGGTGCAGCTTATCCTCGATCCCCGCAGCGCGGTCGGCGCCCTCGTGCAGCGGCCCGAATCGCGGGTGGCGGCGATCGTGGAAGGCAGTCCCGCCAAGCCGCTTGCGCCGAGGATGATCAATATCGCCCGCGACGCTGATATCATCAAGGGCGACAAGGTCATCACCTCCGGCTTCGGCGGCATTTACCCCAAGGGAATTCTCGTCGGCGAGGTCACCGACGTCGTCAACGAGGAGGGCGGGTTGCTAAAATATGCTGTCTTGAAGCCGGCAGCCGATTTTGATAGACTAGAGGAGGTAGCCGTGATCGTCCGCTCGCGCGAGCCGGTCCCGGCGCTCCCCGGCCCCGCTCCGGCCCAGCCAGCGCCCAAGGGGGCGGGCCAATGAGACCGGTCGTCTGGGGTCTGATGCTGGTAATTACCCTTATCCTCCAGGCCACCTTGATGCCGCTCGTGACCGTGGGCGGCGTGCACCCCGACCTGCTGCTGCTCGTGGTCGTATCCGCCGGGCTGCTGCTCGGACGCGAGCAGGGGGTGGGGATGGGCTTTTTCGCCGGCCTCCTCCAGGATCTGGCGTCAGGCAACATCTTCGGCGTCAGTGTCCTGTCGAAGACGGCCACCGGCTATCTGGCCGGCCTGATGGAGCGCAAGGTCTTCAAGGAAAAGGTGCTTCTGCCGCTGTTGGCAGTCGTGATCGCCACCGTGTTCAACAGCGTCGTTATGCTTGTTTTGCTGCTTTTCCTCGGGTTCGCGGTGGACGTGCCCACCGCCGTTGACAATACTCTCTTTGTGCTCGGCTACAACGCCGTGCTGGCCATCCCGGTCCACCAGGTGGTTTACCGGCTGGCTAAGAGTGAGCTTCCCGACCCGAACGGCTAGGGAGAAAAGTTTTCCAGAGGGAGAGGGTTCCGCTTGCTGGCCAAACGCTTTGCCCACCGGCTCGACGTATTCGGGCTGATAGTGATATTCGTTTTCGTCGCGCTCGTCACCCGGCTGGGCTATCTGCAAGTGGTGCAAGGCAGCTACTACGGACGACTGGCCGACGGCAACCGTATCAAGCTTATCCCGATAATGGCTCCCCGCGGTACGTTTTACGACCGGAACGGGGTGCCGCTTGTTGCTAACCGGCCGGGTTTCACCGTGACCCTTGTGCCGCTGTCCGGCCCCATCCCCGACGACGTGATCAACAAGCTGGCGGGCATCCTCGGCATGGACCCGCTGGAGATCAAGGCCAAGGTCGAACAGCAGAAGGGGTCTTTCGATCCCATCCACGTCAAGACCGACATCGGCCCCGACGTCGTGACCAAGATCGAGGAGCGCCGCCGGGAGATGCCCGGGGTGGTCATCGAGATCCAGCCGGTCCGCAATTACATCAACAACGAGCTCGCCGCGCACGTCTTCGGCTACGTGAGCGAGATAAGCGACGTCGAGCTCGAGAAGAGAAAGGCCGACGGCTACAAGCCCGGCGACATAATCGGCAAATTCGGCCTCGAGAAGGTCTATGACAAGGAGATCCGCGGCACCGCCGGCGGCGGGCAGGTGGAGGTCGACGTCAACGGCCGGGCCGTGCAGGTGCTTGGCAAGAAGGAGGCCATCCCCGGCAACAACCTGGTGATGACTATCGATTACCGCATCCAGAAGGCGGCCGAGAAAGCGATGGACGAGCATCTCGTCTACTTGCAGACCAAGCTCGGCAACCCCAACGCCAAGGCGGCGGCGGCCGTCGTCATGAATCCGAAGACCGGCGAAATTCTGGCCATGGTCAGCCGGCCGGTGTTCAATCCCAACCTCTTCAACGGCGGCATTTCCGCCAAGGACTGGAAGGCTCTCAACGATAACCCCTTCCACCCCATGGACAACCGGGCGATTGCCGGCGAATACGCCCCGGGCTCGACCTTCAAGATCGTAACCGGCACGGCGGCGCTCGAAATGGGCAAGGTCACGCCGGAGGAGAAAATCCTCGACACCGGCCACCACTGGCTGATTCCCAAGGGCAACGCCATGGGCGAGGCTCTGGGCTGGATCAGTTTCCAGGAGGCGCTGTCCAAGTCCGACAACGTGTATTTCTATGAGATGGGCAACCGCCTGGGCATCGACAACCTGGAGAAGTACGCCCGCATGTTCGGCCTGGGCGCTTTCACCGGCATCAACCTGCAAGGCGAGTCGGACGGCCTGGTCGCCAACCGCCGCTACAAGGAGAAAGTCTACAACGAGGACTGGTACTTGTCGGAGACGTTCGACGCCGCCATCGGCCAGGGCTTCCAGCTGGCGACGCCGCTGCAGATGGCCGTGGTCATGGGGGAAATCGCCAACGGCGGCCACCGCTACCGCCCCTATCTGGTGAGCAGGATCGTGGCTCCCAACGGCGCGACGGTCAAATCTTTCGCGCCCGAGGAGACGGGCAGCATCCAGATATCCGACAAGACGCTCAATCTGGTCCGCGCCGGTCTGAAGGACGTTGCCTCGCCCGAGGGCACCGCCGGTTATATCTTCGAGGGCTTCCCGATTTCGATGGCCGGCAAGACGGGCACGGCGGAGAATTCGCACGGCGACGACCACGGCTGGTTCGTGGCCTACGCCCCGTTCGAAGACCCGCGCATCGCGATAGCCGTTATCGTCGAACAGGGCGGCTTCGGCTCGGACGCCGCGGCGCCGATCGCCCGCAAGATCCTGGAGGCGGCGTTCAATCTGGACCAGAAGCCGGACGAGGGCGCCAAGATATATAAACCGAAAACAGCATTATAAGAGCTGAGCCAATAAGTGCGAACGAAAAGACCCGGGAGATTATTCCCGGGTCTCGATTTGTTAGCCTGCTCTTACATCAATTTTCGTGTCGTAGAAGGTGCTCCCCGCGGCGCGGTCGGTGAGGCGCTGGGAGGTGAGGGCGTTGACGGTGCGGTCGCCGGGGGCGTCCCCGATCCGCCACACGCCTTCGGCCACCGTCACCCCGGCGGGCACGCCGGGCGTTACCTTCAGGACGAAGGCAACCTCGCCGCGGCGGTTGAAGGCCGTCACTTGCTGACCGTTTGTCAGGCCGCGGGCGGCGGCGTCGGCCGGGTTCATCTGCAGGGTCATCGCCTGGCCGGCGAGCAGGTCGGCGCGCTCGGCGAAGGAGGAGTTGAGCAGGACAGTGGTGGGGGCGGTCATCAGCCACAGGGGGGCGTCATCGCCGTGCGGCGGCAAATAGCGCGGCAGCGGCTCGGCGTCCGTGGGGCTGAGGAGTTCGATCTTGCCCGAGGGCGTCTTGAAGGTCAGTTTGGACGCCGGCGGCAGCGGCAGTTCCACCGCCTCGCCGGCCCGCAGTTTGCCGAGGTCGGTCTGCGCCAGCCACGGCGACGGCTTGGCCAGCAGCGCTTCGATGAGGTCGTCGGCGCTGTGGGCGAAGAGGTCGTCGGTGAAGCCCATCGCCGCGGCCAGCAGGCGGAAGACGTCCCAGTTGGCCTTGGCTTCGCCGACGGGCCCGATGACGGGGTAGGCGCGCTGGAGGCAGTAATGGCCGTAGGAGCGGTAGATGTCGCTGTGCTCCAGGGAGGTGGTGGCCGGCAGGACGATGTCGGCGTAGCGGGCCGTATCGGTCAGGAAGCGTTCGTGGACAACGGTGAACAGGTCTTCGCGGGCCAGCCCGGCCAGCACCTTGTTCTGGTCGGGGGCGATGGCGGCGGGGTTGGAATGGTATACGTACAGGCTCATGACCGGCGGAGCGTCGAGCCCGGTAAGGGCGTCGCCGAGTTTGTTCATGTTGACGATGCGGGTGGGGGCGGTGATGAAGTCTTCCCTGGTGATGGGCGCGGTGTCGATGGCGGCGCCGGTGGACAGGTTGCTCAGCTGGCCGCCGCCCCGTTTCGCCCAGGCTCCCGCCAGGGCGGGCAGGCAGGTGACGGTCCGGACGGTCATCGCGCCGTTGCCGTAGCGGCACAGACCGCTGCCTAGGCGGATGAGCGGCGCTTTTGCGGTGGCGTAGGCGCGGGCCATCTCTTCGATTACTTCCGCCGGCAGGCCGGTGAGGGCGCTGGTTTTTCCCGGCGGGTAATCGGGGAGGGTGCGGGCGGCGAATTCGTCGTAGCCGTGGACGTGTTCGGCGATGAACGCCTTGTCGACGAGGCCGTCGCGGGCCATGACGTGCATCATCCCCAGGGCGAGGGCGGCGTCGGCGCCCGGCCGGGTGAGGAAGACGCGGTCGGCGAGCCGGGCGGTGGGCGTCTCGTAGGTGTCGATCAGCCAGACCCGCGCGCCGCGCTTTTTGGCCTCGCGCACGCTGTGGAGGAAATGGATGTTGGTGGCGACGGCGTTGAGGCTCCAGAGGATAATGAGGTCGCTGTCCAGCGCTTCGTCGGGGTGCGGGCATGGGGTGGCGCCCATCACCGTTTTCCAGCCGGCGTCCTTGGAGGAGGAGCAAATGGTCCGCTCCAGCCGCGAGGCGCCCAGGCGATGGAAGAAGGCATGGCCGGCGTTGCGCTGGACGAGGCCCATGGTGCCGGCGTACGAGTAAGGGAGGACGGCTTCGGCGCCGTAATCGGCGATGATCTCCCGCCAGCGGGCGGCGATCCGGTCGACGGCCTCGCGCCAGGATATTTCCCGGAACTGGCCGGCGCCCTTGGGACCGGTGCGCAGCAGCGGGCTGGTCAGGCGGTCCGGCGAGTGGACGGTCCGTTCGTAGTGGGTCATTTTCGGGCAGAGCATGCCGCGGGTGAAGGGGTGGGCGGGATCGCCGGCCACCGCGGCCGCCCGGCCGTTTTCCACCGTGACCAGCAGGCTGCAGGTGTCGGGACAGTCGTAGGGACAGACGGAGCGTTTGATTTCGCTTGGCATAGACATTTCTCTCCCCGTGGCGTTGTTTTCGCTAATACTTTTATCTTACCACTCCGCAGCCGGCGGGACAATCTCGGCGGCAGTCGGATTTTCACGGATTATTTGCGCCCAGTGGGAGTTATTGGCAGGAGAAACGCCGTGCGGCGAGAAAAATCATATCAGGGCCCCGCGGCGGGTCCGCAAGACAAATGAAAGGCGGCATGCCCATGCGCGGAACAACAGTGAAGTCCAACCTGCGTTCTGTCCGCTACGATGCCGAAACCAGGGTTCTGGAGGTCGAGTTTCACGCCGGCGGCCTGTGCGAGTACCACGACGTGCCGCTCGTGGTTTATGACGCGCTCATGACCGCCGTATCCCGCGACGAGTATTTCGAGAAGCATATCCGGTTCCGTTTCCGCCACCGCCATATTTTCAAGATTTAGCGGCGAATTCCGCCGGTTTGTGAATAAATGGCAGGATTATCGGCGGTTGGCGCGAATTTAGAGAAAGGTAGCAGTGTTATGTTATTTACGGGGGCGGAAGTTGTCAGCGAGCCAGCCAACAGATAGGGAGGAATCTTGGTATATGGGCGAAGTTATCGTAATCACCTCCGGCAAGGGCGGGGTCGGCAAGACGACAACCACCGCCAACCTCGGCACCGGGTTTGCCCTGCTGGGCAAGAAGGTCGTCCTTATCGACGCCGACATCGGCCTGCGGAATCTCGACGTGGTGATGGGGCTGGAAAACAGGATAGTATACGACCTTGTCGACGTTACCGAAGGCAACTGCCGCCTCAAGCAGGCCCTCATCCGCGACAAGCGCTACGAAACGCTGTATCTGCTGCCGGCGGCCCAGACGCGGGACAAGTCGGCCGTCAGTCCCGACCAGATGCAGAAGCTCTGCAAAGACCTCGCCCAGGAGTTCGACTATGTGCTCATCGACTGCCCGGCCGGCATCGAGCAGGGTTTCAAGAACGCCATCGCCGGCGCCGACCGCGCCGTTATCGTCACTACGCCCGAGGTATCGGCGGTGCGCGACGCCGACCGCATCATCGGCCTGCTGGAGGCCGAGGGCAAGAGCAACCCCAAGCTGATCGTCAACCGTATCCGCCCGGAGATGGTCAAGAAGGGCGACATGATGGATATCGACGATATCATCGAGATTCTGGCCGTCGATCTGCTGGGCATCATTCCCGAGGACGAATATATCGTCATCTCCACCAACAGGGGCGAGCCGGCCGTCGTCAACCCGGCCTCGGCGGCGAGCACTGCGTACAAGAACATTGTCCGCCGCATGACGGGCGAGAATGTGCCGCTGATGTCCATGGAACCGGAAAGCGGCTTCTTCAGCAGACTGAAAAAAATCTTCGGTTTCAAGGGGTGATAACGATGTTCGACTTGCTGCAGAAGATGTTCGGCAAGGAAACGCCCAGGTCGAAGGACGTAGCCAAGGAGAGGCTGCGCCTCGTCCTCGTCCACGACCGGGTTAACGTTTCTCCCCAGTTCATGGAAGTGCTCAAGGAAGATATGATCAAGGCGATTTCCAACTACATGGAGATCAACGAAAAGGATATGGAGATCAACCTGACCCAGACGAGCACGTCGCAGATCGCGCTCGTGGCCAACATCCCCGTGAACAGGATGAAAAGGGGCGCCCTGACGCCCGAATAGCGGGAAGCTGTTTAGAAAGCTCCGGACGCACGCCGCCGCGGCCGGACTTTATAAACAGCTTCCGCTTTTTTGCGCAATCTTTCCAACTGGACTATGCTCCCGATAGCGGCTATAATATATAGGAATACATAGGAAGGTAAGAGTCTAACATGCTCAGCCGGCGCCTCCTGAAAAACCTCGACTTCACCGTCATCACCGTGACGGTTCTTCTTGTTCTTATCAGCCTCGTCGTCATCGGCAGCGCCACCCACATCAACACCCCGGGCGAGGACCGCTACTGGTACGTGCAGCGCCAGGGCCTGTTCGCCCTTGCCAACCTGGCCGTCATTTTCGTCTTGCTGCATTTCGACTACAAATCGCTTGGCAAGTACGCCAACATCCTCTATGTCGTCAACCTGGTAATGCTGCTGGCGGTCATGTTCATCGGCCACTCGGCCCTCGGCGCCCAGCGGTGGATCCAGATCGGCCCCATCAGCCTCCAGCCGTCCGAATTCGCCAAACTGATAATGATCATTTCCTTGGCCCACCTGTTGGAGAAGCGGCAGGGCCGGCTCGATAACTTCAAGGATTTGCTGCCCATCTTCGTCTTCGTCGGCGTTCCCTTCCTGCTGGTGCTCAAGCAGCCCGACCTGGGCACGTCGCTCGTTTTCCTGGCCATTCTCTTCGGGATGCTGTTCATCGCCGGCATCAAAATGAAGCATCTGCTCACCATCATCGGCGGCGGCATTGCGTTCATGCCGATCTTTTGGCATTTTCTGAAGGACTACCAGAAGATGCGGCTGACCGTTTTTCTCGATCCCAACGTCGACCCGCTGGGATCCGGCTACCACATCATCCAGTCGAAGATCGCCATCGGCTCGGGGATGCTGTTCGGCAAGGGGCTGTTTGCCGGCACGCAGAGCCAGCTCAACTTCCTGCCGGAAAACCATACCGACTTCATTTTCGCCGTTATCGGCGAGGAGCTCGGCTTCGTGGGCGCGTTCGTCATCCTCACCCTCTATCTGCTGCTCCTGTACCGCGGGGTCAAAATCGCCGGCGAGTCCCGCGACAGCTTCGGCATGCTGCTCGCCACCGGCATCACCTCGATGATGGCCTTCCACGTGCTGGTCAACGTCGGCATGACCGCCGGCATCATGCCGGTCACGGGCATTCCGCTGCCGCTGATGAGCTACGGCGTAAGCTCGCTGACGACCAACCTCGTCAGCATCGGCATACTGCTGAATATCTACATGCGCCGGCAGAAGATTCTCTTTTAAGGGAGGGAGTGATCGCGTGGAATACCGCGAGGCGGTAACCCGCCTGGCCCCGTGCGGCCTTGACTGCAGCCGCTGCGCCGATTTCCGGCACGGCGAGATTCAGGCGCTGAGCGCGCGCCTTAAGGAGCTGCTCGGCAACTACCGGCGGCTCGCGGCGATGAAGGCCGGGGCGCGGCCGGAATTCGCCCATTACGACCAATTCGCCGCCCTGCTCGACGCCTTTGCGAACGCGGCCTGCAGCGGCTGCCGGGGCGGCCATGTCACCTGCCCGCTCGACTGCACGGCCCGGACCTGCCACAAGGACAAAGGGGTGGACTTCTGCTTCCAGTGCGGCGAATATCCCTGCGACAAGCAGTTCGACGGCAAGCTCCGCGACCGCTGGCGGACCATCAACGACCGCATGCGGGCGATCGGCGCCGCCGCCTACTGCGACGAACAGGCCAAGCTGCCGCGATATTGAACGGCGAACCGGAGTGTACAAGCGCAAGCTTGTGCACTTTTTTGTTATGTTTTTCCCCCTGCCGTCATATACATGCAAGTAGAGAAAGCGATGTCTTGGCGGGAGGGCGGCGGAAAATCATGGCCAGACAATGGAACGCCAACTGGGGAGGCCATCGCCGGGAGCCCAGGGACCCCTGGCAGCAACGGGAGAACGGGGATAACTACGGCTGGCTGAGGCGGGTGGTGGTGTCGCTGCTGCTGTTCGCCGTCGTCTACGCCGCCCAGGTGTCGGACACGGCCGTCGGCCGCACGGTTACCGATGCGGTGAAATACGCCCTGACGACCGAGACCGATTTCGTCTACCTGGCCGACAAGCTGGCCGGCTACGCCCCCAAAAACATGGACGTCTCGGTGTTCAAGCGCCTGGGCGGCAACGTGACCAAGCCGGCCGACCCCTACCTGTACATGACCAGGCCGGTCGACGGCAAGGTTGTCGCCCCCTATGGCTGGCAGGTCCATCCCGTGCTCAAGCAGGAGGTGCTGCAGGAGGGGATCGGGCTGGAGGCCGCGCTGGGGGCGCCGGTCAGGTCCGCCGCCGCCGGCCGGGTAAAGGCGGTCGCCGAAACCGCCCGCTACGGCAAGGTGCTGGTTGTCGAACACGGCCGGGAGGTCGAGACTCTTTACGGGCACCTGGGAGAAGTCCTTGTCAAGGAAGGGGAGACGGTCAGCCAGGGCCAGCTTGTGGCCAGGGTCGGCAAGACGGGGATGACGGCGGCGCCGCTCCTGTATTTCGAGGTGCGGGAAAAGGGCGTGGCGGTCGATCCGCTGCCGCGCCTGGCGGGCGGAGCCGACAGCCGGGAAGGGAAGTGAAAGCTTGCGGGCCGGTAGGGTTGCAGGCGTTCAATTTGTGCTCAACAACTGGTTTTTGGCCCTGATCGTCCTTTTCGCCTTCGCCGGACTGGCCGGAAAAGCCCTGGCGGTATTTGCCGCCGTGCTGTGGCACGAGGCGGCGCACGCCGCCGTCGCCACCACTCTCGGCTACCGGGTGCGGGAGATCGAGCTCCTGCCCTTCGGCGGCGTCGCCCGGATCGAGCGGGCGGACACGGCGGGGGCGGCGAGCGAAATCATAATGGCGGCTGCCGGACCACTTGCCAGCCTGGTCCTGGCGGCCGCCGTCTATTTTGCCCGCGAATTCCTGCCGGCCCACGCCCTGTGGCTGGAGTTCTACGGCCAGGCCAACCTCATGCTCGCCGGCTTCAACCTTCTGCCGGCCCTGCCGCTCGACGGCGGCCGCATCCTCAGGGCGCTGCTGGCGCTGCGCTGGGACTGGGGGCAGGCGACGACGGCGGTGGCCGGGCTGGGCAAGCTGCTGGCCGTCGTGCTGGCGGCCGTCGCCGCGGCCGGGGTGTGGCAGGGCGGCACCGTCAACCTGACCTTCGTGATCGCCGCCGTGTGGCTGTTTGTGGCCGCCCGGGCGGAAACGGCGGCCGCAGGCTTCCGCGTGATGCGCATCCTGGCCCGCAAGAAGGCCGAGCTCACCGCCCGCGGCGTCATGCCGACCGTCCACCTCACCGCCACGGCCTCCGCCCGGGTCAGCGAAATCGTGCGGTTGTTCGGCCCCGAACAATACCATGTCGTGCTGGTGGTGGACGGCGACTGCCGCCTGCGGGGGGCCCTGACCGAGACCGAGGTGTGGGAAGGGTGGCCCGGCCGCGGCTTTGCCGCCCGCATCGGCGATTTTTTGTGAGTCCAGGCAGGATTTTGCCGGCCGGCGGAGAACAACAATAGACGCCTTTTCCTGCGAATTCCAGGCTGCCCTTGGGGGCCGCCGGGCCCGGCGGCGCACCGGCATGAAGGGCAAAAGCGCTATAATGGGAATAATAGCTGTAACTGGACAACGACACAGGCTGGCCCCGCCGCATCCGGACGGCCCGCCCCCGGAGGATACGATGATAAAAATTCCCCCCGCCGTTTTGAGCCGGGTCTTGAAGCCGGCCCGCTACACCGGCCACGAGCACAACAGCGTCGTCAAGGATCCCGCCGGCGTCGACGCCGCCTTCGCCCTGGCGTTTCCCGACGTTTACGAGGTGGGCATGTCCCATCTGGGCCTGAAGATTCTCTATCATATCATCAACCGCCGCCCTGACGCGGCGGCGGAACGGGTATACGCCCCCTGGCCGGATATGGAGGCGGAAATGCGCCGGGCCGGCATCCCCCTGCACACCCTCGAGAGCTTCCGGCCGGTGGCCGCTTTCGACGTCGTCGGCTTCACCCTCCAGTACGAACTCAGCTACACCAACATCCTCAACATGCTCGACCTCGCCGGCATCCCGCTGAAGAGCGCCGACCGCGGCGAGCATCACCCGTTCGTCATCGCCGGCGGGCCGTGCGCCTTCAACGCCGAGCCGTTGGCCGACTTCATCGATTTTTTCGTCCTCGGCGAGTCCGAGGAAGCGGTCGACGACGTGGCCGCGGCCGTGGCCGACTGGAAGAAGGCCGGCAAGCCCGGCGGCCGGCGCGGGTTCCTGGCCCGGGCGGCCGCCATCCCCGGCGTCTACGTCCCGGCCTTCTACGCAGCCTCCTACAACGCCGACGGCACGCTGGCGGCCGTCACCGCCACCCATCCCGCCGCCCCGGCCGTCGTCACCAAGCGAATCGTCGCCGACCTCGAACAGGCGCCTTACCCGACCAAGCCGGTGCTGCCGTATCTGGAGATCGTCCACGACCGCATCATGCTCGAACTGTTCCGCGGCTGCACGCGCGGCTGCCGCTTCTGCCAGGCCGGCGTCCTGTACCGGCCGGTGCGCGAGCGCAAACCCGAGACGCTCCTCCGCCTCGCCCAGGAGCTTGTCGACAATACCGGCTACAGCGAAATATCGCTCACCTCGCTGAGCTCGGCCGATTACTCCTGCCTCAGGGACACCGTGAGCGCCCTCATCGACCGCTTCAAGGACCAGGGGGTCAGCGTGTCGCTGCCCTCGCTCCGCATCGACAGCTTCTCGATCGAGCTCGCCCAGGAGGTGCAGAAGGTCCGCAAGAGCGGCCTGACCTTCGCCCCCGAGGCCGGCACCCAGCGCCTGCGCGACGTCATCAACAAGGGCGTGACGGAGCAGGACCTCGAGGAAGCGGTCGGCGCGGCCTTCCAGGCCGGCTGGACGGGGGTCAAGCTCTATTTCATGATCGGCCTGCCCACCGAAACCGACGACGACATCCGCGGCATCGCCGCCCTCGCCCGCCGCGTGCTGGGCATTTACCGCGAGGTGAAGGGCAAAGGGGGCGCCCGGGTATCGGTGAGCGTTTCCTCGTTCGTGCCCAAACCCCACACCCCGTTCCAGTGGTACGGCCAGAACGGCATGGCCGAGCTGGAGCGCAAACAGCAGCTGCTGAAGGAAGAATTCCGCGACCGTAAAGTCTCGTTCAGTTGGCACGACGCCCATGTGAGCTTCCTTGAAGCGGTTTTCGCCCGCGGCGACCGCCGCCTGGGCGCGGTGCTGCTCGCCGCCTGGGAACGGGGGGCGAAGTTCGACGGCTGGTCCGAGCATTTCAAATTCGCCGTCTGGGAGGAAGCCTTCCGCGCCACGGGGATCGACCCTCATTTCTATGCCGGCCGCGAACGGGCCGCCGACGAGCTCCTGCCCTGGGACCATCTCAGCGCCGGCGTGGACAAGTCCTTCCTGCGACGCGAGTACCAACAGGCTCTCGCCGCCGACCCCACCCCCGACTGCCGGCGGGGCGACTGCCGCGCCTGCGGCGTCTGCCAGGGCCTGGGCGTCGATATCATCGACTGGGGGGTGCCGTCATGAGCGCGCGCTACCGGCTGGCGATCACTAAAGGCGAGGAAGTCCGCCACGTCTCCCACCTCGACTACATGCGGGCCATCGAGCGGGCCATCCGGCGGGCCAAGCTGCCGGCCGCCTACTCCGAGGGCTTCAACCCCCATATGAAGATCGCCTTCGCCTCGGCCTTGTCGGTGGGCGTGGCCAGCGAAGCCGAATACATGGATATCGAGCTTACGGGCGAAACCGACCCGGCCGCCCTGGGCGAGGCCCTGGCCCGCCAACTGCCGCCCGGTATCGCCGTGCGCGCCCTGCGCCCGGTGACCGACCGCCATGCCGCCCTGATGGCGGTCGTCAACCTCGCCGCCTACCGCGTCAGCCTGCTGCTGGCCGCCGGGGCGGCCGGCCCGGCCCTGGAGGCCGTCGCCCGCTTCAACGCCGCCGATGCCGTCACCTTCGTGAAGGAAAATCCGAAGGGCAGACGGGAAATCGACGTCAAGACCTATGTCCGCGAGGTCGCGGCCGCCCAAACCGCGGCGGGGCTGGAGCTCGCTTTCGATGTCAGGATAACGCCGACCGGCAGCATCAAGCCGGCGGAAGTGATAAAGGTGCTTGCGGAAAAATTCGGCCTGCCCGCCGAGCCGGAGGCCGCGCTCGTCACCCGCACCGGCCTGTTCGTCGCCGAGGGGGCCGGCCGCGTTTCACCCCTAGATATTTAGCAACACCAAGGGGAGAAGAGAAAATGGCCAAGACCATCATCGTCAACGCCGCGCCCGAGGAGACCAGGATGGCCCTTCTCGAGGACGGCGTGCTGGCCGAAGTCGCGATCGAAAGGACCCATAGCGGTCACATCGTCGGCAGCATCTACAAAGGGAAAATCCAGAACGTCCTGCCCGGCATGCAGGCGGTGTTCGTGGACATCGGCCGCGAGCGGAACGCCTTCCTGTACGTGGGCGACCTTGCCGGCAAGACTGCCGGCAGGACCCGCCGCAAGGGCGAAGCCTTCACCGTCGGCCGCGAATTAGTCGTCCAGGTCGCCAAGGAGGGCATCGGCAGCAAGGGCCCGCGCCTCACCACCCACCTCACCCTGCCGGGCCGCTACGTGGTGCTCATGCCGACCGTCGACTTCATCGGCGTCTCCCGGCGCATCGGCACCGCCGACGAGCGCAAGCGCCTCAAGGAGCTGGCCGCCAAGGTGCGGCCCAAGGGCATGGGCCTGGTGGTGCGCACCGTCGCCGAGGGCCGCAGCGAGGACGACCTGCGCAAGGACTGCGAATACCTCCTCAGCCTGTGGAAATCGTTGGCGGCGCGCGGCAAGATGGTCAAATCGCCCGTCCTCCTCTACCGCGACGTCGATCTCCTCATCCGCATCGTCCGCGACTACTTCAGCGACGACGTCGAGAAGTTCGTCATCGACAACCGCGAGGCCCACAGCCGTGTCGCCGAGCTGCTGCGGGCCGTCTCCCCGGAGCTGGAGTCCCGCCTGGAGCTTTACGAGGGCAACGAGGACCTCTTCGCCCGCTACCGCCTGGAAGGGGAGATGGAGAAGCTCAGCATGCGGCGGGTCGACCTGAAGTGCGGCGGCTACCTCGTCGTCGACCGCACCGAGGCCCTGACCGTCATCGACGTCAACACCGGCAAATTCGTCGGCAAGACCAAGCTGGCCGACACCGTCTTTGCCGTAAACATGGAGGCCGCCGCGGAGATCGCCCGCCAGATACGCCTCCGCGACATCGGCGGCATCATCGTCGCCGACTTCATCGACATGGACCGCGAGCAGCACAAGAAGGCGGTGCTGGACGCTCTGCACGAACACCTGCGCAAAGACCGCACCCGCACGAATGTCGTCGGCCTCACCGGCCTCGGCCTGGTGGAGATGACCCGCAAGAAGGTCCGCCAGGACATCACCACCGTCCTCAACGGCCAGTGCCCCTGCTGCGAGGGGCGCGGTTTCGTCCGTTCGCCGGAGACGGTGGCCGCCGCGGTACGGCGCCAGTTGCGCCAACTGGCCAAGGGCAAGCAGGCCGGCCACGGCCGCGCCGTCGTTCAGGTGCACCCCCGCGTGGCCGACCAACTGCAGCAGCCGGGGGAGCTCGAGCGCCTGTCCCAGGAGACCGCCCGTCAGATAACCGTCGAGACGCCGGCCGACATCGGCATGGAGACGTTTTCCGTTCTCCTTGATAAGAATTGACAAACCCCTCCTGCTGTGATAAAATTTTATTCCGTAGGCGACTAAGCTCGCCCATGGTTCCCGAAACCGCTCGGAAAAGGCTCTAGAAATCTCTTAGGCTTTTCAGAAACCGACAGATGCTAGGCAGGCCGAGGACGCGACCGCAGACGCACCGGAGTGTACGTCGGAGGGAGCGCCCGGAAGGCCAAGTGCGCAAGTTTTTGGCGCTTTAGCGCCTAGAACTGCGGCCTACCCTTTACGGGTACAACGCAGATGGCGGTTTATCAAAAGCCGTAGGGTGCCTTTAATGGCGAGTCCACGAAATGCTGGGAGGTGTAAATGTGGTATACGCAATCATTGAGACCGGCGGCAAACAGTACCGGGTCAGCGAAGGCGACGAGGTTCTCGTCGAAAAGCTCGACCAGGGCGAAGGCGACACCGTGACCTTCGACCGCGTGCTGGCCGTCGTCAAAAAAGGCGAACTGGTCGTCGGCACCCCGGTTGTGTCCGGCGCCAAGGTCACCGGCAAGGTGGTCGAGCACGGCAAGGGCAAGAAGCTGCTTGTCTTCAAGTACAAAGCCAAGTCCAACTACCGTCGCCGTCAGGGCCATCGCCAACCGTTCACCAAGGTTGTCATCGAAAAAATCAAAGCCTGAGATGGTCAGGATCGACATCTTCCGTGACGCCGCCGGCGCCATCACCGGGTTTGCGGCCGACGGGCACGCCGACACCGCCCCCCGCGGACGGGACATCGTCTGCGCGGGCGTGGCGGCCCTCACCCAGACGGCGGTGCTGGGGCTGGAACGGCACCTGGGAAGGGATTTCGACCTGGACATCGGTTCCGGCAAACTCATACTCAGGTTAAAGGGCGCTCCCGACGCTTCGACGGGCGCCATCCTGGAAACAATGCTCCTCGGCTTGGCCGAGATTGCGAAACAAAGTCCGCAGAGTGTTCGCATAACCGAACACAGGAGGTGAAGGCAATGTTCAAATTCGATCTGCAACTGTTTGCCCATAAAAAAGGCGTCGGCAGCTCCCGCAACGGCCGCGACAGCGAGTCCAAGCGCCTTGGCGTGAAACGCCACGACGGCCAGGTAGTGACCGCAGGCAGCATCCTTGTCCGCCAGCGCGGCACCCACTTCCACCCCGGCAAGAATGTCGGCATCGGCCGGGACGACACCCTGTTCGCGATGGTCGCCGGCAAGGTGGCCTTCGAGCGCAAGGGCCGCGAGAACCGCCAGATCAGCGTATATCCCGTAGAAGAAGCCGTAATGTAAGCCTCTTCATTTGTCGCCTTGAATGCCCGCGGTTAATCCGCGGGCTTTTGCTTTGCAGGATTTTTCCGCTGTTGGCGCGAAGGGTAGAATACCGCTTTTCGGGAGGTGCCGGCATGGCCGACGGAGTGTGCGAGGAACTGGAAAAAGCGCTCAGGGCGCAGCGCCACGATTTCATCAACCATATCCAGGTCATCCACGGCCTGCTCAAGCTCGGCCGGACGGAAAAGGCCCTGGCGTATATCGAGAACCTGGCCAAGGACCCCGAGCTCGTGGCCGGCCCGCTCGCCAGGCACACCGCCAGGCCCGCCTGCCGGCAGACGGCCGGCTCATAAAAATGCCCCCGCTGGCATATATTACATACACTGTGACGTTTTCAGAAATAAAGGTGATTCGATGTTTATCGACAGAGCTAAGATCTACGTCAAGGCCGGCGACGGCGGCGACGGCATGTCCAGTTTTCGCCGCGAGAAGTTTGTGCCCAAGGGCGGCCCGAGCGGCGGCGACGGCGGCCGCGGCGGCGACGTCGTGCTGGTCGTCGATTCCAGCCTCAACACCCTGATCGATTTCCGCTACAAGCGCAAATTCAAGGCCGATTCGGGGGAGAAGGGCCAGACCAGCAACATGTTTGGCCGCCAGGCCGACAATCTTTATGTCAAGGTGCCGCCGGGAACGGTGGTGCGCGACGAAGCCACCGGCGAGATCATCGGCGATCTGACCGCCGAAGGGCAGGAGCTGGTGGCCGCCAAGGGCGGCCGCGGCGGGCGGGGCAACGCCCGGTTCGTGTCCAGCGTCCACCGCGCCCCCACCTTCGCCGAACGCGGCGAACCGGGCGACGAGCGCAACCTGCTCCTCGAACTGAAGGTGCTGGCCGACGTCGGTCTGGTGGGCTACCCCAGCGTCGGCAAGTCGAGCCTGCTGGCGCGCGTTTCCGCCGCCAAGCCGGAGATCGCCGCCTACCATTTCACCACCCTCACGCCGGTGCTCGGCGTGGTCAGTGTGCGGGAAGGCCAGAGCTTCGTGCTGGCCGACATCCCCGGCCTGATCGAGGGCGCCCACGAGGGCAAGGGTCTCGGCCACGATTTCCTCCGCCACATAGAAAGGACGCGGATCATCATCCATGTGCTCGACGTGTCCGGCTTGGAGGGGCGCGACCCGATCGACGACTACCACAAGATCAACGACGAGCTGAAGCTGTACAGCGAACGCCTGGCTGCCCGGCCGCAGATCGTGGCCGCCAACAAGATGGACCTGCCGGAAGGGCGGGAGAATTATCCGCGGGTGGCCGCGTACCTCGCCAAGGAGGGGCGGGAGGTCTTTCCCGTTTCCGCCGCCACCGGCGAGGGGCTGCCGGCGCTGCTGGACCGGGCCGTGGCGCTGCTGGCCGAATACAAGGACGAGCCTGCCCCCGCCGTCGACACCGTCGTCTATACCGCCAAGCCCGAGGAGCCTTTCACCATCAGGCGCGATGACGACGGCGCTTATGTCGTCGAGGGCAAGGAGATCGAGAAGCTCGTCGCCATGACGAACTTCGCCAACGACGAGGCCCTGCGCCGTTTCCAGCTCGCCTGGCGGCGGCTCGGCATCGACGCCGACCTCAAGGAGCGGGGCATCCAGGAAGGCGACACCGTCCGCATCAGGGGCGCGGAGTTCGAATTCAAGGAATAAAATGAGAGAAGAAGAGGGGTCGGCCCGTGCTTACCAATAAGGAAAAACGCTATCTCAAAGCGCTCGGCGGCAAGCTGGAGCCGGTGGTGCAGATCGGCAAGGCCGGCGTCGCGCCGTCGGTGGTGGCCGGGGCGGCCGGCGTCATCGCCGGCCGGGAGCTTATCAAGGTTCGGGTGCTCAAAAACAGCCCCGCGGAGCCGGCGGAAGCCATCGCCCGGCTGGCCGAGGGGGTCGGCGCCGAGCTTGTTCAGGTCATCGGCCGTAACGGCCTGCTGTTCAAACGCAACCCGGAAAAGCCGAAAATAGAATTCCCCGTAGCCGGTGCGGCCGCGGCGCCTGCCAAAACCGCCCCGCCGCCCGGGGAACGGCCGGCGAAGCCCAAGCCGCGGGGAACCGGCAAGCCGTTTGCGGAAAAAACGCCGGCGACGAAGCCGCGCGGCAGATCCGCGCCGGCGGAAGCGGGGGCTTTCGGACCCAAGCCGCGGGCCAAGGCCGCGCCGGCGACCGAGAGAGCCTTCGGGCCAAAACCGCGGGGCGCCGCCAAACCGGCCGCGGATAGGGCTTATGCGCCCAAGCCGCGCGGGGCGACTGCGCCTGCCGCCGCGAGGGCCGTTGCGCCCAAACCGCGGGGCACGGGCAACCCGGCCGCGGACAGGGCTTTCGGAGCGCAGCCGCGGGGTACGGGCAAACCGGCGGCCGAGCGGGCCTTTGCACCAAAGCCGCGGGGCGCGGGCAAACCGGCGCCGGGGCTGAAAAAAGACGGGAGAGAGAGAAGCTATGCTTACCAGGCGGAGCCTGGGAGAGGCCAAACGGATCGTCGTCAAAGTGGGGTCAAGTACGTTGACCCACAGCACCGGCAAGCTAAATCTGCAGGGAATCGAAAAACTGGTGCGGGAACTGTCCGATCTGGCAAACCAGGGCAAACAAATACTGCTGGTCACGTCCGGCGCGGTGGCGGCGGGCATGGACCGGCTGGGTCTAAAAGAAAAACCTAGGACCATTCCCGAGAAACAGGCGGCCGCGGCCGTGGGCCAGGGCATCCTGATGCACACCTACGAGAAGCTGTTCGCCGAATACGGCCAGGTGGTCGCCCAGGTCCTGCTCACGCGCGAGGACTCGGTCAACCGCAGCCGCTACGCCAATTCCCGCAACACCCTCATGACGCTGCTGGCGATGGGGGTAGTGCCGGTCATCAACGAAAACGACGCTGTCGCCATCGACGAGCTGAAAATCGGCGACAACGACACCCTCTCCGCCATGGTGGCCAGCATCGTCGAGGCCGACCTGCTCATCATCCTATCGGACATCGAGGGCCTTTATACCGCCAACCCCCAGGAGGACCCGGCGGCGACGCTCATCAGCGAGGTCGGCGACATCACGCCGGCGGTCGAGGACCTGGCCGGCGGCCCCGGCAGCGACAAGGGCACCGGCGGCATGTTCACCAAGATCCAGGCGGCCAAGATCGCCGTCAATTCCGGCGTCGTCATGGTCATAGCTTCCGGGGCGCGCAGCCGGGTGGTGAGCGAGATTTTGAGCGGCGCGGACGTCGGGACGATTTTCCTGCCGAAGGTCAACCGCCTGCAGGTCCGCAAGCGCTGGCTGGCGTTCGGCGCCCGCATCCGCGGCGCGGTCACGGTCGACGCGGGCTGCGAGCAGGCCATCCTGAAGGGCGCGAGCCTGCTGGCCGCCGGCATCACGGCGGTGGACGGAGGCTTCGAGCCCGGCAACACCATCCGCATCATCACCGCCGGCGGGCGCGAGATCGCCCGCGGCATCGCCAACTACAACGCGGCCGACACCCGCCGGATAATGGGCGCCCACACGAACGAGATCGCCGCCATCCTGGGAAGCAAGCCCTACGACGAGGTCATCCACCGCGACAACATGGTTTTGCTTGTTTGAGGAGGGATTTTGCATGGATTATCTGGCCGAATTGCAAGAGAAGGGCGCGATCGCCAAGAAGGCTGCCGCCAAACTGGCGATAACGCCGGCGACAGTGAAGAACAACGCGCTCGCCGCCATGGCCGACGCCCTGGAAGCGGGCGCGGAGGCCATCCTGGCGGCCAACGCCGCGGATATGGCCGCCGGGCGGGAAAAAGGCATGTCCGCCGCCCTTCTCGACCGCCTCGCCCTCACCAAGGCGCGGATTGCCGATATGGCCCTCGGTTTGCGGCAGCTCGCCGCCCTGCCCGACCCTGTCGGCGAGACGGTCGAAGGCTGGCAGCGGCCCAACGGCCTCGCCATCGCCAAGGTGCGCGTGCCGCTCGGGGTCATCGGCATCATCTACGAAGCCCGTCCCAACGTCACCGCCGACGCCGCCGGCCTGTGCCTGAAATCCGGCAACGCCGTCATCCTGCGCGGCGGTTCGGAAGCGATAAAATCCAACCTCGCAGTCGCGGGCATCCTGGCTGCGGCGGCCGAGGGCGCCGGCGCGCCGGCCGGGTCGATCCAGCTTGTGTCCACCACCGACCGGGCGGCGGTCAACGCCATGCTCAAACTCAACAAATACATCGACGTCATCATCCCCCGCGGCGGGGCCGGCCTCATCCAGACGGTGGTGGAAAACAGCACCGTGCCTGTCATCGAAACAGGCATCGGCGTCTGCCACGTGTTCGTCGACGCCAGCGCCGACCTCCGGGTGGCCAAGGATATCGCCTTCAACGCCAAAGTGTCGCGCCCCGGCGTCTGCAACGCCATGGAGACCCTACTCGTCCACCGGTCGGCGGCCGAGGATTTCCTGCCGGCGATGCTGGCCGCCTATCACGAGGCCGGGGTGGAGATGCGCGGCTGCGACGAGACCGCCTGCTACCACCCGGCGGTCAAAAAAGCCGGCGAAGCCGACTGGGCCACCGAGTACCACGATCTCATCGTCTCCGTAAAGGTGGTGAACAGCCTTGCCGAGGCCCTGGCCCATATCGCGCAATACGGCACCCGCCACTCGGAGGCCATCGTCACCTGCGATTTGGAGAGCGCCCGCCGCTTCCAGGCCGAGGTCGACGCCGCCGCCGTGTATGTCAACGCCTCCACCCGCTTCACCGACGGGTTCGAGTTCGGCTTCGGCGCGGAGATCGGCATCAGTACCCAGAAGCTCCACGCCCGCGGCCCCATGGGCCTGCGCGAGCTTACGAGCGTGAAGTATTTAGTAAACGGCACGGGCCAGATAAGATAATCGGCCTGAATGAGCGGCAACCCCCCGGTTCGTAGTCGGGGGGTTGCCATCGTCTTTGCCGGCTTTTCGGCGCGGTTCTTGTCACAATTTTACCACATTCTGCTGGTATTATAAGAAAAAGCGGCGGGCTGGGGTACAGCCCGCCAGCCGTGCTTCTCGCGGGAATCCCTAGTATCTCCATATTTCACACATTTTTCACAAACGCCCGCAATACCTTATATTACAAGCCTTGGACGGCATTGACAGGCCGAAAGGGGCTCCGGGGCCCGATTGACTAGTCAGTCAGTCGTGTGTACACTGAAGATAGAACGATTCAGGGGGTGCTGGCAATGCAGGCCATGTGGCAGAAAATCCGGCAGTACAAGTGGTGGATCATCGCCCTGATTATCCTCGCGGCGGCGGCGAAATTCGGCAGCGACTACTACGCCAAGAGCAGCAAACCGGCTTTCACCGGCACGGTGGCGGCCGTCGAGCGCGGCGATATCCAGTCGGTCGTATCGGCCACCGGCACGATTTCGCCGGTCAACAGCGTCGACGTGAGCTCGAAGATCACCGGGCGCATCGTCGAGGTCAAAGTTAACGAAAACGATACCGTCAAAGCGGACCAGGTGCTCATCCTTCTCGACGATGACCGCCTGAAGACCAACGTGTCCCAAGCCCAGGCGAGGCTGGCCAACGCGGCCGCCAACTACGAGCGCACCAGCCGCCTGGCGAACATCGGCGCCCTCTCCACCCAGCAGCTCGACGCAGCCCGCATGGAGTACCAGGTGGCGCAGGCCTCCTACGACGACGCGGCCTCCCAGCTCGGCGACACCGTAATAAGGGCGCCCATCGACGGCCTCGTAATCGGCAAACCCATTCCCGCCGGCCAGACGGTCGCCCCCGGCATATCAAACCCGATGGTGTTGCTGACGATCGCCGACATGTCCAAGATGCAGATATCCGTCCAGGTCGACGAATCGGACGTCGGCCGGGTCAAAAACGGGCAGAAGGTCAGTTTCACCGTCGATTCCTATCCCGGCAAGACCTTCACCGGCGTCGTGTCCAACGTCTCGAACAAAGCCACCATCACCCAGAACGTCGTCTACTATCCGGTCACCGTCGACATCGACAACCCCGAAGGGCTCCTCAAGCCGACGATGACCGCCAGGGTCTCCGTCCACGTGGGCGAGAGCAAGAACGTGCTCATCGTGCCGCTGTCGGCGATCAAGCAGAACAAAGGCCAGCAGTACGTCCAGGTGATGAAGGACGGCAAGACGCAGAACGTAAACGTCCAGCTCGGCCTGGCCAGCGACGACCGGGTGGAGGTAGCCGGCGGCCTCAATGACGGCGACCAGATCGTACTTTCGGCCACCAAGCCCCAGACCACGCAGGGCGGCCCGCCGCCGGGGGGCAACCCGCTGCGCGGCATCCGCTAAGGGGGAGAGCAGCATGACCATCGCTTTGCGCGACATCACCAAGGTCTATCAGATGGGCGACACCACCGTCCACGCCCTGGCCGGGGTAACGTTCGACGTGGCCGCCGGCGAGTTCACCGCCATCATGGGCCCGTCCGGCTCCGGCAAATCGACTCTGATGAACATCCTCGGCTGCCTCGACCGCCCGACCAGCGGCTCGTACGCCCTCGACGGGGAAGAGGTGGCCACCCTGGGCGACGACGCTCTGGCCATCATCCGCAACCGCAAAATCGGCTTCGTCTTCCAGAGCTTCAACCTGCTGCCTCGCATGTCGGCCCTCCAGAACGTCGCCCTGCCGATGGTCTACGCCGGGGTCGACCTGAAGACCAGGACCGAGCGGGCGGCAAGGGCCCTCGCCCTCGTCGGCCTCGAAAACCGCCAGCATCATAGACCCAACGAGCTGTCCGGCGGCCAGCGGCAGCGGGTGGCCATCGCCCGCTCACTGGTCAACGACCCGGCTATCATCATGGCCGACGAGCCCACCGGCAACCTCGACACCAAGTCCGGCGACGAGATCATGGATATTTTCCGCGACCTCAACAGCCAGGGCCGGACGGTGGTACTTATCACCCACGAACCGGACATCGCCGCCTGCGCCAAACGGGTGGTCCACGTCCGCGACGGCCAAATAATCCGCGACGAACGCACCAGCTAGGGGGTGGCGCAATGTTCTGGGAAAGCGTCCTCATCGCACTAGACGGCCTTAAAGCCAACAAGCTCCGCGCCTTCCTCACCATGCTGGGCATCATCATCGGCGTGGGGGCGGTAATCGCCATGGTCTCGATCGGCATGGGCGTGCGCCAGAAGGTGGAAAGCTCCATCGCTGGCCTCGGCTCCAACCTCATCATCGTCACGCCCGGAGCGAGAACCGCTACCGGCGTCCGCCTGGCGGCCGGCTCCACCACCACCCTCACCAACAACGACGCCCGGGCCATCTCCCGCGAAATCGCCGGCGTCGCCGCCGTCGCGCCCAGCGTCAGCCGTTCCTTCCAGCTCGTTTACGGCAACCAGAACTGGACCACCAACGTCCTCGGCACGACCCCCGAATATCTCGACGTGCGCAATTTCGCCGTCGAGAGCGGCACCGTCTTCTCCAGCAAGGATATCGACACCCGCGCGCGGGTGGCCGTCATCGGCAAGACGGTCGCCGACAATCTCTTCGGCGACGTCACCCCCCTCGGCCAGACCATCCGCATCGACAAAGCCCCCTTCCGGGTCATCGGCGTCCTCGAGCCCAAAGGCCAGTCCGCTATGGGCCAGGACCAGGACGACACCGTCATCGTGCCCCTCACCACCGCCCAGGAGCGCCTGCTGGGCATCACCTGGCTGCAGAACATCAGCGTCCAGGCGGACAGTCCCGAGGTCATCGACACAGTCCAGGAGGACATCACTACCCTGCTCCGGACCCGCCACCGGCTGGCGCCCGACGTGCCTGACAACTTCACCGTCCGCAACCTGGCGGCCGTTATGGCCACCGCCCAGGAGACCACCGGCACCATCACCCTCCTGCTCGGCAACATCGCCGCCATCTCCCTCGTCGTCGGCGGCATCGGCATAATGAACATCATGCTGGTGTCGGTGACGGAGCGGACGCGGGAGATCGGCATCCGCAAGGCCCTCGGCGCCACCTTCAACAACATCCTGCTCCAGTTCCTCATCGAAGCGATCGTCATCGGCGTAACCGGCGGCCTCATCGGCATCGGTGTCGGCATGGCCGGCTCCTACGCCATCTCCTACTTTGCCGGCTGGAACACCGTCGTATCGCCCCTTTCCATCATCATCGCCTTCGTCTTCTCGGTCATAATTGGCGTGTGCTTCGGCCTCTACCCGGCCCGCAAAGCCGCCCTGCTCGACCCCATCGAAGCCCTTCGCTACGAATAAGCGGAGGAAAATATGATATAATAACCACAAAAGGATACGGGAGCGGAGCGCATGGGTTACATCTATGCCCTGTGGAACTGGCTGAGAACCGAAAAAACGCGGCGCGACCTCATGGATTACGTGCGGGCCGCCGTTATCATGGCCGCCGTTATGGCAATGATAAGAATAATGCTCGACATGGTCACCACGCTGTAGTGTAGAGAACCGCCCCTTTCGGGGGGCGGTTTCATATTATCCTTTCCACATGGACGTGCCTCTGCTATAATGAGGATGCACGAAAGAGCGTTCAGAGGAGAAATAATGGCTAAGCAACAGAAGATCGGCATTATGGGCGGCACCTTCGACCCCATCCATATCGGCCATCTCGTCACCGCCGACGCGGTGCGGATCGAATACCGCCTCGACAAAGTGCTGTTCATCCCGGCCGCCAGTCCGCCCCACAAGCAGGGTTCGCAGGTGACGCCGGCCCTGCACCGCTACATAATGACGGCGATGGCCACCTACTCCAACCCGCATTTCTTCGTGTCCGCCATCGAAATGGAGCGCCCCGGCCCTTCCTATACCATCGACACCATCCGGCAACTCCACGCGCAGTACGCCGGCCGGGCCAAATTCTATTTCATCACCGGCGCCGACGCGGTCGGCGACCTGCCCACCTGGAACAACATCGAGGACCTCCTTGAGCTGTGCGACTTCGTCGCCACCACCCGTCCCGGCTGCGTAAGCGCCATCGACGACGTCATCCGCCACTTCGGGCCGAAAGGCGCCGAACGCATCCACCGCCTGACCACCCCCGAGCTGGAGATATCCTCCACCGACATCCGCGACCGCGTCAAGAAGGGGCGGTCGATCAAGTACATCGTGCCGGAGAGTGTGGAGAGTTATATCCTAAAAGAGGGATTATACCTCGGATAAATCTGGAGTTGACAATGAGGACCCGGCGCAGGCCGGGTTTCGTTTTTTGTCTATCAGAAAGTATAAACTTTCTCATAGACATAAGTGCAACTATGGCTTCGCCTGCGCTGCCCCACGGAAGGGGCTAGTGCCGAAAGAGCCATGGACGGATACTCTTTCGGCCGCCGAGAGGCTTGGCGAAGCCAAGTTTTCTAACAAAATACAGGAAGGAGAAATGTATTTTTTTGTCACCTTCTGCAGGAAAACGCCGAGGAAACGGTTAAGTGTTGAGTCAGGGTAAACCGACCGACCGGCGGTAACTTCGCTAAGGGGTGCAATATTGTGGCGTCAAGGCTCCTGCTCATCGGCTTGATTCTCCTTCTCGCCGCCCCCGGGAACTTTCCGGCGGGGGAAGCGGCTCCGCCCTCTCCGACTGTTCTCATCATCAACTCGTACAATAGGGGTCTGCCGTGGACAGACGAGCAGACGGACGGCATTATATCCGTGTTGCGCAATTCCGGCGCCGACCCGGTGTTTTTCGTAGAGTATCTCGACTGGAAGAACAATCCCACCCGGGAGAACCTCCGCCTGACGTACGAGCTGTTGAAGGGGAAATACGCCCAGAAAAAGATCGACATCGTGATGACCACCGACGACATGGCCCTCATCTTCGCCCTCCAGCACCGCCGGGAGTTATTTTCCGGCGCCCCGGTAGTCTATTCCGGCGTCCTGACCTCGGCGGCGGAAACCATCACCTTCGATGAGCCCAACGTCACCGGCGTATACGAGGTGCCCGACGCCGCCGGGACCATAAAGCTGGCCGCCGCTCTCAACCCCGGGCTCCAATCTCTTTACCTGCTGTTCGACAACACCGAAAGCGGCATTGCCAGCTGGATGCCGGTGGAGGTGGCGGCCCAAAGCATCAAGCCGGGGCTGGCGGTGGTTTCCCTCAACAACCTCTCTCGCGACCAGATCGCCGCGAAGCTGCAGACCCTGCCCGACGACGCGGCCGTGCTGGTGTCCACTTATTCGAGCGATGCCGACGGCAATGTGATGGAGCTCGAACGCTATGTCAAATTCTTCGCCGAAAATAGCCGCGTGCCGGTTTACATTCTCTACGATTTCGAAACAGGCTACGGCGCCGTGGGCGGGAGCGTGCTCAGCGGCCGCCGCCAGGGGCAGGAGGCGGCGCAGCTCGCCCTGAGGATACTGGCCGGCGAACGGGTGGCCGACATCGCGCCGGTAGACCCGCGCGACAACAACATCGTCGTCGACTACCGCCAATTGGCAAAATACCGCTTGTCGCCCGAAAAAGTGCCGGAAGGCGCCGTGTTCGCCAACAAGCCGTACTCCTTTTACGAGCAGCACCGGCAGGTGATCGGCACGGCGGCGACCGTCATCTTCGTCCTGGCCGTGTATATCGTCATCCTGATGAACAGCATCCGGCGACGCCGGGTGGCGGAGAGCAACCTGCGCAAGAGCAACGA
This sequence comes from Selenomonadales bacterium, assembly GCA_029976065.1. GTDB lineage: Bacteria > Bacillota > Negativicutes > Sporomusales > UBA7701 > Anaeroselena. Next base: position 9,996 of record JARKNV010000032.1, on the reverse strand, counting down.
GGAACTGGGCAGCCTGTACGAGGAAATCCTCGCGTCGCAGGAAGAGCTGCAGGCCCAGTACGAATCGCTGGAGACCGCCAAGCAGGCGCTGCAGAAGAGCGAGGAACGCTATAAACTCTCGTTCGCCGGCGCCAACGACGGCCTGTGGGACTGGGATTTTCTCACCGACGAGGTTTACCTGTCGGAACGCTGCGCCGAACTCCTCGGCCTTAACCGGCACAAGGTCAAAGGGCTGGAAGTTTTCCTCGGCAAAGCGGTGCCGGCCCGGGAGCGCCGCCAGTTGCTGGCCGCCTTGCGCAGCCATCTGGAGGGAAAAACCCCGCATTTTGCCTTTGAATACAGGATAAATACCCCCGACGGCGAAAAGTGGATATTATCCAGAGGCAAGGCCCTCCTTGACGAAACCGGCCGACCGGTAAGGATGGCGGGCTCGATCACCGACGTATCGGAGCGCCGGGCGCGAGAAGCCCTTGTCCAGCACATGGCCTTTCACGATTCGCTCACCGGCATCGCCAACCGGGCGGCGCTCAACCGCGAACTCGATACGCTCATAACCGGAGCGGACGGAGAGCGGCGGGGCGCGGTCCTGTTCATCGACCTCGACAATTTCAAAGGCGTCAACGATATTTTCGGCCACTCTTACGGCGACAGCCTGCTTGTCGTCGTAAGCCAGCTGCTGCGGGGCGTGGACGACGGCCGCCACTTCGTCGCCCGCGTCGGCGGCGACGAATTCATCGTCATTCTCCAGGAGGACGACCGCAGCCGGATCGCGGCTTACGCCGAAAAGCTGCTGGCCTTGTTCGCCAACCCGATCAGTGTCAACGGCAAGAGCTTTTACGTCACCGTCAGCATCGGCCTGACCGTGTTCCCCGACGACGGGACGACGGTCGAGGAACTGTTCAAAAACGCCGACCTCGCCATGTACAAGGCGAAGGAGCTCGGCAAAAACCGTCACGTTTTCTTCGACCGCGCGCTGGACGAGGCGGTGCGGCAAAAGATGACGATCGAGCGGGACCTGCGCGACGCCGTCAAGAACGGAGAAATGCGCCTGTGGTACCAACCCTACGTGGAGGCCGCCACCGGCCGGGTATGCGGCCTCGAAGCGCTCATCCGCTGGCAGCGCCCCGACCGTCTGGTGATGCCCGGCGAATTCATAAAAGTAGCCGAAGAGAGCGGCCTCATCGCTCCCATCGGCGACTGGGTGTTCCGCACCGCCTGCGTTTTTGTCGCCTCCCTCCGCCGCCAGTGGCCGGTGCACCCCGTCGTCAGCATCAACCTGTCGGTGGTGCAGCTCGTCCGCGGCGATTTCGTCCAGTGGGTGCGGGATACCATCGCCGAAACGGGCGTCAGTCCGCAGGACATCGCCTTCGAAATAACCGAGAGCGTGCTCATGGACTCCTTCGAGGCCAACGTCGAAAAACTTACCGAGGTAAGGCGCCTGGGCGTGCGGATCTATCTGGACGATTTCGGCACAGGCTACTCCTCGCTGAAGTATCTCCGCCAGCTGCCGGTCGACATCATCAAGATCGACAAATCGTTCGTCGACGACCTGAACGCCGCCGACGGCCAGCGGGAGATAATCGGTTCGATAATAAACCTCGCCCACCGGGCACGGCAGCGGGTGGTCGCCGAGGGCGTCGAGACGGAATACCAGCTGGATAAGCTCATCAAATTCAGGTGCGATTATATCCAGGGCTACTATTACAGCAAGCCGGTCGCCCAGCAGGACGTGCCCGCCCTTCTGGCGCGGCTCGGCGTGCCGGAAGGGTGATCGGCGATGAAAACGGGGGGCACGTTTTTTCCCCAGCCGCCTGCGCCCAGCCCGCGGGAAAGCCAGCGGCGCGAATTGGCCGACAGGCTCGCCGGACCGCAGGATAACATGCGGCCGCGGCGAAGCTTGGCGCGGCTGCTTGTCGTCGTCCTGTGCATGTTCGTAGCCGGCTTTTTTCTGGAAAACGTCACCCCGGTCCCTGATGCCGCCTGGGTCTACGTCGACACCCTGGGCGTCTACTATTCGCCCACCTATCTGCGCGACAGCGGCCGGGACGCCGCCGGCCTCCTGCTGACGACCGTAGGCGAGGCGAAGAAGATGAAATGCACTCCCGACCCGCGGGCCAAGAGCATGGGTTACTTTCACCAGCCAGCCCGCAGCATGTCGGGATCGTTCCTGCAGGGCCTCGGCCTCCTGCCGCCGCTCCAGAGCCGCTGGAACCGCGACGGGACCTGGAATTGGTGAGGGACGCGCGAACCACGAACAAGGACGGCCGCCGCGGTCTTTTTTTGCTCCCTGGCTGTTTTGCCGGCGGCAGGCCGGGCCGATGCATACGTCCGGTCGGCAAAAACGGTATGGCGGTAAACGGGAAAATAATAATGCGCATATATGTCGAATTTTATAACTGAAATTAAAGGAAATATCCACTTATATATCTAATAGAGTAATTAGGAAGGGGGGAGGGTTCGAGAACCGGGCCGCGTATGCAATAAGCCGATCAAACCTCCGCCGAAGCAAGCTTGAAACCGCAATCCCGTTGACGACGCTTATTCAAGGGTTTTTCGCGAAAGGCGCAGGAAACACTTGGCAGGCATAAAGGCCACGAATTAGCAGATACTGAAGGTGTAATCGATAGTTGAGTTCACGGAAAGAGGGGTGATTCCTTTAATGGCGAAAACTCTCTATGTCGGTAACTTGCCCTGGGGCACTACGGAAGCCGATCTCGCGGATGCCTTCCGTCCGCATGGCCAGGTGATATCCAGCCGCATCATCACTGACAAAGAAACGGGCAGATCAAGGGGCTTTGGTTTTGTCGAGGTCGAGGACGCTGATGTGGACAACATGATTGCCGCAATGAACGGCGCCGACTTCGGCGGCCGCCAGGTTGTCGTAAACGAAGCCAAGCCGCGGCAAGGACAATTCTAGTTGAAACAAGTGCCTCCTCTGGCAGGAGGCATTTTATTTCCCGGGACTTGGCGATTGCCAGGTCCTTTGCTCTGTCTGCCGGTAGCGGCACGCGACGCAGGAATCGGGCGCATTATAGCGAATTTTAGCACAGGGTGAAGATAATGACCGACAAACTCCTCGAGAAATTGACGAATCAGTTGTCGCCGAAGCGCCTGGAGCATTCCCTCGGCGTCAGCAAGGCGGCGGCGAAGCTGGCTGAGCGCTACGGCGCCGACGCCGGCAAGGCCCGGCTGGCCGGCCTGCTCCACGACTGCGCCCGCGTGATGCCCAGCAACATCCTATTGCAGGTCGCCGAGGCGTCTGGTATAGTGGTGAATGATGTCGAACAGCGGGAACCCATGCTGCTGCATGCGCCGGTAGGCGCCGTGATCGCCGCGCGCGATTACGGGGTGGACGACCCGGAAGTGCTGGGCGCCATCCGGTGGCATACCACCGGGGGTCCGCACATGACGCTGCTTGAAGAAATTGTCTTTCTGGCCGATTATATCGAACCCAGGCGGACCTTCCCCGGGGTGGACCGCCTGCGGAAGCTGGCCAAGGTCAGCCTGGACGAGGCCCTGCTGTCCTCTTACGACCAGACCCTGAAGCATCTCCTCGCCGAGGGCGGGCTCATCCACCCGGCGACGGTCGAAGGGCGCAACGCCCTGCTGATCAGGATGAAGGAAAAATAACCGGGAAATTTACGGAGGCTGTAGAAAAGCTCCAGAGAGGAGAGGGTTAATATGCGCAGCCGCCTGGACTCGACCCGTGCGCGCCGCAAGATCCGCTGGTCGCGCGTGTTCCTTGTCCTCGCAGTTCTCGCCGTATTCCTGACGGCGTTTGCCGGCGCCGCCCTCTACGCCTACCTCAATCTGTTCGACACCGCCGCCCCCGCAAGCAGCCCCGCGCCGCCAGCAGGCAAAACCGCCGACGAGGCGCTCGCCAAACGGGTGAACATCCTCATCCTCGGCGTCGACGAGGGTGACAGCGAAACCCCCGGCGCCCCCAAACGCTCGGATACGATGATCGTGGCCAGCATCGACCCTCGTGACGGGACGGTCAACATGCTGTCCATCCCCCGCGATACGCGGGTGGCCATTCCCGGCCGCTCCGGCTACGACAAGATCACCCACGCCTACGCTTACGGTGGCGCCGCGTTGGCCACGCGCACCGTGGAGGCCTTCCTGGGAGTGCCGATCAACTATTATGTCGCCGTCGACTGGCAGGGTTTCATAAGCGTCGTCGATATCCTCGGCGGGGTGGACATGTACGTCGAGCAGGACATGAATTACGACGACCCGTACGCCGCCTTGAGCATCCACCTCAAGAAAGGCTATCAGCACCTGGACGGCGAGAAGGCCGGCCAGTATATCCGTTTCCGCCACGACGAGCTCGGCGATATCGGCCGGGTGCACCGCCAGCAGCGCTTCCTGAAGGCGATGTCCGACGAAATGCTCCAGGTCGGCACGCTGCTGAAGCTGCCGGCTCTGACCGCAACCCTGCGGCAATACGTGGCGAGCGACATGCCGCCGCTCACGATGCTGAAGCTCGCCAACACCCTCAAAGGCTTCAAGGACGGCGGGCTTAAGGCCGAGCTGCTGCCGGGCGGCTTCGCCACCATCGACGGATTGAGCTACTGGGTGGCGGACAAGGAGGGCACCAAGGCCCTCGTCCAGAGCCTTTTCTCGGCCGGCGGCGCCAAGGTAAGCGGCGCCCTGCCCGGCGCAACGCGCACCAACTGACGAAAATCCCCTGCGGCCAGGCCCAGCGCCCGCCGGCAGGGGCTTTCCTTTTCTTCGGTCGCCCCGGCCCGTTAGTGAAGACGGCAGGAAACGGGCATAATCAGCAAGAATAGAATATGATAGGAATGAGATAACTAAAGCAAGGTTCCGATTTCAGGAGGTAAAGCATGACCCAAGCAAACGTGCCCCAGTTGGCGGCGGCGGCGGCCAGCGACAAAAAGGCCCGCGACATTGTCATCCTCGATATGGAAGGGGTCACGCTTGTCGCCGACCATTTCGTCATCTGCAGCGCCAACTCCACCACCCAGGTGCAGGCGATCGCCGACAACATCGAAGAGCGGCTCGAACAAGCGGGGATAAAGCTGCTGCGCAAAGAGGGCTACCGCGAGGCCCGCTGGGTGTTGATGGATTTCGGCGCCTGCGTCGTCCACGTCTTCGTCGAGGAAGACCGGCGGTATTACAGCCTGGAGCGTCTGTGGGGCGACGCCAAGTCATACGCTTACCAAGAGTGACGGCATGACAACCGCAAACGAAAACGACATCAAGCCCGGCACTGTCCGCACGCTGACCGTGGCGCGGACGGGCGAATTGGGCGCCTTTCTCGACGCCGGCACAGGCAAAACCGCCGACGACATCCTCCTTCACCGCGCTCAGCAGACCCGCGACGTCGCCGTCGGCGAGCAGCTCGCCGTCTACCTTTACCTCGACCCCAAAGGCCGCCTGACGGCCAGCATGCGCCTGCCGCAGATGCGCGAGGGCCAGGTGGCCAGAGCCGCCGTAATCAATACCACCCGCGACGGGGCGTTCGTCGATATCGGCGCCGAACGCGGCATCTTCATGCCCTTCGCCGGCATGAAGGGCCGGGTACGACGGGGCGACAAGGTGTGGATAAAGCTCTACCGCGACAAATCCGACCGCCTGGCCGTCACCATGGAAGTCGAGGACGAACTCCGGCGGGCGTCGCGCCCGGCCGCGGACGTCAAACTCGGCGATCAGATAACGGGGTCGGTATACAATATCACCGACGAAGGCGCCTTCCTGTTCACCGCCGACCGGCACATCGCCTTCCTCCACCACAGCGAAACGGCGGCGCGCCCACGCCTCGGCGAGGAGATCACCGCCCGCGCCACTTACATCCGCGACGACGGCCGCATCAACGTCTCCACCCGCCCGGTCAAGGAAGCAGCCATGGACATCGACGCCGAAGCCGTTCTCGCCATGCTCCGCGCCCGCGGCGGTAGCATCCCTTACAGCGACGCCAGCCCGCCGGCAGTCATCAAACAAAAGTTCAATATCAGCAAAGCGGCCTTCAAACGCGCCCTCGGCCGCCTGATGAGAGCCGGCCTGGCCGAACAGCGCGAAGGCTGGACATACCTAAAACAGCAGGCCGATAAAGGTGAAGGAGGAATTACCCTTGGGACAACAGGCCAACCTGACGGGCGGGGAGATAGTGTATAAAGCCAACGACTATGCGTACCTCATCGGCATGGCCGGGCTGAGCGAAACGCTGCTCAAAACCCATTTCGGCCTCTATCAGGGCTATGTCGCCAACACCAACAGACTCCTCGGCAGCCTCCGCGACGCGAGCCTCGCCGGCAAAATCGCCGCCCCCGAATACGCCGAGTTCAAACGCCGCCTCGGCTGGGAATTCAACGGCATGCGCCTTCACGAGCTGTACTTCGAAAACCTCGGCGGCGACGGCGTGCTGGCCCGCGACGGCGCCCTGGCCGGGCAGATGACCGAAGACTTCGGCGGCCCGGACGAATGGGCCAAGGACTTCAAGGCCACCGGCGCCATGCGCGGCATCGGCTGGGTGATTCTTTACCAGGACGTCAACAACGGCCGGCTGATCAACTTCTGGATCAACGAGCACGACAGCGGCCATCCCGCCGGCTGCAATCCCATCCTCGTCATGGACGTCTTCGAGCACGCCTATATGCTCGACTACGCCGCCAAGCGGGCCGACTATATCGAGGCCTTCTTCCGCAACATCAACTGGGAACTGGCCGAAGGCCGGCTGTTATAAAAGGCGCAAAGGGAGGAGGCCCGGCAGGTCATCCTCCCTGAAACTACCACCCGAAAACCTGTTGACAGTCCTTCGCCCGTTATGATATTATACTTTATGTCGGCAGGACAACCGCCGCAAGTGAATACGGGGGTATAGCTCAGCTGGGAGAGCGCTTGAATGGCATTCAAGAGGTCAGGAGTTCGATCCTCCTTACCTCCACCAAGTTCCGATAAGGCTTCTGAGGATTTTCCTCAGAGGCTTTTTTCGTTTTTCTGCTAAATTTTATGCTTACAGAAAATTTATGCTCACTCAAAGCATTCGGCCACACTCCTTTCCTGTATCCACTTTAACAGTAGCTCCTCCTCAATTCTCCAGGCTCTCCCGATCTTCACGCGGGATGTCAACGCCGATTTGATTTTGCATGAAAGTGGCATTTAAAATTTGCATGTTTGTGGCGATGGGTTATTGTTGTTTTTGCTCGAACAGCGTGTTGATGACATGCTGTTTTTGTTTCATATACTCCTTGCGCTCTTTAAGCCTGTAGCTGTCTCCTTTGATGTTGATGGCGGTGCAGTGGTGCAATACCCGGTCAAGGATGGCAGAAGAGATCGTAATCTCCGCGAAGATTTCATTCCACTGGGAAAAGGTCTTGTTTGAAGTAAAGATAGTTGAAGCCTTTTCGTAGCGCCTGGCGATAAGCTGAAAGAAGAGCTTCGCTCCCTGAATATCAATCGGCAGGTAGCCAATTTCATCAATGATGAGCAGTCGGTATCTGCTTAAAATCTTCAGCCTTTCGTGCAGCCTGTTTTCAAAGTGAGCTTTCTTGAGCTGCTCTATGAGGGTATGTCAGTTAATGTAGTAGGTGGAATAACGGCATCTGGCTGCTGCCAGCCCCAGGGCGGTAGCCAGGTGGGTCTTGCCGACGCCGGGAGAGCCGAGAAAAACGATGTTCTCTGCATTTTCCACAAAGCGCATGGTAGCCAGTTCCTCTATCTGTCGCTTGTCTAGGGATGGCTGGAAGCTGAAGTCGAATTCGTCCAGCGTCTTTTTTATGGGGAACCCCGATAGCTGAACCTGCTTTTCGTAAGCCCTATTCCGTCTGCTCTTGGCTTCTTCCGCGAAGATATGATCCAGCACGGTGACGAGGTTCAACTCGTCCTTGATGGCCCGCTCCAGATAGTTGTCCAGAATCTCCAGCGTATTGCGCATTTTGAGGCTTTCCAGGTTATCCTTGAGGCGCTCGTAGACTAATTCGGTCATTCCCCGATTACCTCGTCATAGGTATGGAGGTCAGGCGCTTTGATCGGGAAATCGATGACCTTGCCGCCATCAAGCAGGGTATTTTCGATGTCGAAAGTCTGCCGGATAGCCAGTCGCCGGTAGTGGCTTGGGTTGACCACCATGTCCTTCTTCTGGTAGATATCTTGTGCAGAGCAATCTGTTTGCCCTCGAAATATGCTGCTAACATATTGTCGAGGCCCACGACTGCCACATCCTTGCCGACGTATTCTGCTGGTACAGAATACTTATTGCCGGCGTAGCTGATGAGGCAGTCTTTTTCTACCCTCCGCAAGTTGATCTTCTCGATCAGATACTGGCGAGACAGCGGATTAAGGTGTTCTCTCCCCAGCCTCTCAAAAGGAACTTCCCCGGTGGTGCTGTGCACTTTGCCATTCACCTTGTTGCACCAGGCAAGGGCTTGTCCGTTGAGATCGTCAAGTGAACTGTATCTGATTCCGGTCATGAAGTTATCTCGTACGAAGGCCACCGTCCGTTCGACCTTACCCTTTGTCTGTCCCCGGTATGGCCGGCACAGAATGGGCCTGAAGCCGTAGAAGCCTGCAAAGTCTTCAAACTGCCGATTGAGGGTGCTGTCTTTCTGTCTCAGAAGCCTTTTGACGACGACCTGCCTCATGTTGTCGTAAAGGATTTCTTCCGGGTAACCGTTAAAGTACCGGAAAGCTCAGACCGGGCTGACATGGTGCTGGCAGTCCTAGAGATCGCTACGATTTTCATATCGCAGATGGTATTGGAAGGAGGCAGCGACCGATTACCCCAACTTTGCAGATTCCTGTAGAGTTGGGATTTTTATTTGTTCGAAATTAATAGAAATATTTGACCACTTCAAGCAGGATTTTTCAGACTAATGTAAAATATATTAAATCATATACGAAATAATATACGATATTACAAAGATCTTTAACAGTGAGGTATGTACCTGAATGATACAATCGGTCAACAGGGCCATAAAAATTCTTGATTTCGTATCCGCAAATCACATGGTGCGTCTGGCGGATATCAGCAGGGGAGTGGGATTGAAGAAAAGCACTGCCCATGGAATAGTTTCGACCCTTGAGGAGATGGGGTGCCTGCGCCAAGACCAAGGCACCGGCCGATATGCCCTGGGATTGAAGCTTTTTGAGTTCGGGCAGGCGGTTTTGGCCCATATGGACATTAGGGCAGTCGCGATGCCTTACCTTTTGGAGCTATCAAAGAAATATGAAGAGACGGTGCACCTCGCGGTCCTCTCCGGAGACGAAGTAATCTACATAGACAAGGTAGACAGCCCTCGTTCCATCCGGATTGTCAGCATGATAGGTGGCCGCAACCCTGCGTACTGTACGGGCGTTGGCAAGGTCCTGCTTGCTGGGCTTGCGGACGATAAATTGAGCCGGTTGCTCAAAAGGATACGGTTTAAATCGATTACCCCTAATACCATTACTAATGCCAAAGCTCTAACGGAGCACATACAAAGGATACGCCAGGACGGCTATGCCACCGACAACGGTGAGATCGAGGAGGGGCTCTCCTGCTTCGCCGCTCCGGTCCGCAACCACCTGGGGACCGTGATCGCCGCTATTAGCCTGTCCGGACCGACGTTACGCCTGACCAATGACAATTCGGCTAATCTTGTCGCCGATGTCGTAGACTGCGCCCAAGCTATTTCGGTCCAGTTCGGCTTTTCTGACGCATTCCCCCGGGGTAATAATTTTTTCCCGAATAATAGAATAACGGTCGACAATACGGAACGTCGGTAATGTGTTAAAGGAAAATCGCGTTTGCGGTTTTATCTGTATAATGGAACTAAGTTCGGTAATATCGGACGTTTGTACTAGGACTGAAGATTGGCATCAATCTTTACCCACACACTTTAAGGAGGGGTAATATGAAACTCATCTCTTTAAAACCGGTGGTGGACAAAGACAAGTGCATCGGCTGCGGCATTTGTGCAAAAGTTTGTCCGTCGCTAGCAATCACGGTAGTTGACAGAAAGGCGGCCGTCAAACTGGAGGACTGCCGGGGCTGCG
>JARKNV010000021.1 GCA_029976065.1 Selenomonadales bacterium | reverse complement strand
GGCGCCGTAGAGGGAGCCGAAGTAGCTGTTGACGGAACCGTCGGCAAAGCGGTTGTCCTGGTCGATGGAGGTGTAGGCGTACCCGAAGGAGGCGCCCAGCGCCACCCGCTCGCTGACGGCGTAGTCGACCCCCAGCGCGGTACCGCCCATGGAGTAGTCGTAGCCGTTGAACCCGTCCACCGAACTCCGGTCACCCCATTGCCCGACACCCTGGATCCACACCCCCAGTTTCCGTTGCGGAGACACGTTCCGACTTTCTTTCGCCACCCGCAGCGACTCCTCGGCCGGACCGTTGAGGGCCAACTGAACAGGCCGGGAAAATTCCGACAGCGCTCGCATTTCCGACGCCTTCCGGGTTTCCCTCGCCCCCTGCAGACGCTGCTGCAACGCCCTGATGTACTGCCGGGTGACGTCGAAGGTGGTGATCGTGTCGGCATCATAGATGCCGGGACTCAGGCTCTCGAATGCGTTTTCGTACTTCGAGCCGTCCATGGTCTGGATTTCCCGCAAGGCCTGGCTGAAGTCCCCGCTCGCCACGGGCGTTACGCTATCCATGTGCCGTGCAAGCAGACGATGGAGGATGCCGTCAGCCACCGTGGTGAAACTTTTCACGGAGCTTACCACCCGGACAGAGTCCGACACGTGGCTCGTGATGAAGCTGACCAAGGGTGTGTCGTGCAGCTCGAACGCGGAGAATTTCGCCGTTATCCCTTCGCCGGCGGTGAGGACGGTGTAGGATGTGCCGTTCCGGAAAGCACCGGTTCCCGACAGGCCCCGCAACGTGCCTGCCAGGATGGCGCTCCCCGAGACATTCAGCCTGTCGCTGCTGCCGTCGCCGTTGAGCGTGACATCGAAAACGCCGCTCTCGGTCTGGATGAAGGCACCGGTCAGATTCGTCTGCTGCGCTTCCCCGGCTCCCGGGATCAGGGTCCCGCTGTTGGTCAGGGCGCCGGTTCCGAGATTGACGGTGGAACCGGCAGTGAATACCGCACCCGCATTGTTGTTGAAGGTGATTGTTCCGCTGCCGTTCGACAGGCTCGTATCTTGTATCTTGTACTTCGAGAGCGCCTGGGAACCCTGGTTCACCGAACCGGTGATGGTTCCGTAGTTGTTGACGGTGAGGCTGCCGTGATAGGGAGCGTCGCTGCTGGCCAGTTGTGTGACCGCTGTGCCGTTCGCCCCATCCAGGGTGGTGATGGCGCCGTGGTTGGTCAGCGTGTTGGCATTTCCGTCCATGAAGACCACGCCCGTGCCGCCGGAGCCGCCCTGCACCGTGCCGGAGTTGATGGTTATGCCGATGTTGCCGTTGCCTTTAAGACCGAGGCTCTGGGCCTGGATAGCGTTGGAATCCGCCCCGGAGGAGAGGATATCCCCTCCTACCGTGATATTCACCGCGCCGCCGCTACCCTCGCCGCCGGCGCTCTGGGCAAAGATGCCGACGGAATCGTCACCCGTCGTGGTGATCGCAGCAGAGTGGTTGACGGTCACTATCCCGCCGGACCCGGCGCCGCCGACGCTGCCCATGAAGTAGTTGACAAGGGCGCCCGGGCCATAGCCCACCTCGCCCCCTTCGCCTCCGCCGCCGCCCACGCTCTGCGCCAGGATACCGTAGGCGCTGGCGCCATGGGTGGTGATATTTTTCGTATTGGTGACGGTGACCGCGCCGCCGTTGCCTCCTGCGCCGCCTGTAGACGGGGCCCAGCCGATGCCGATGCCGATATCGGCGTATTCCGACAGGAACCGGGCCACATTGCCCGCGGTTCCGCCGCCGCCGCCCACGCTCTGCGCGAAGATGCCGTGCGCACCGTCGCCGGAGGTGGTAATTGCGCCGGAGTTGCTTACCGAAACGGTATTTCCGTTGCCGGCGCCGCTGGCTTCGCCGCCGATGCCTACGGCCAGCTTCAGGAGGCCCACTTCGCCTTCTCCGCCCACGCCGCCGCCCCCCCCCACGCTTTGCGCCTGGATGCCGTAGGCGCCTTCACCGCCGGTCGTGATCGCGCCGCTGTTGGTGACCGAGACGCTGCCGCCGTCTCCACTGCTCCCTCCGGCGCCTCCCACCGAGATACTGACCGTGCCCGGTATCTCCGTGTCGCGCAGGGAATGTCCCTTGTTCCCGCCCCCTTCGCCGCCGCCGCCGCCCACGCTCTGGGCAAAGATGCCCTTGGCGTAATCCCCTTGGGTGGTAATGGCGGCGATACTGGTAACGGTGACGGCGCCGCCGCTGCTGGAGCCGCCTCCCTTTCCTCCCACGCCGATGTAGAGGCTGGTTATATGCTCAGGGGTGACGGAAGGCTCGGAAATGACCAGGGAAAAGTCACGGGCATCGCCCCCCTCGCCGCCGCCGCCGCCCACGCTCTGGGCATAGATGCCATGGGACTGGTAGCCGGTTGTGCCGATGGCGCCCTGGTTATCGACCGTCACGCTCCCGCCGTTGTTCCCGTTCCCGCCGTTGCCGCCCACGCTCACGCCCAATTCCCAGTTGAAACCCGATTCCGGTATTTCCGTGTTCAGGTGGCCGGTAAAGCCGCCGCCGGCCTCGCCGCCGCCGCCGCCCACGCTCTGGGCGAAGATGCCGTACGCATCCTCGCCGCTGGTGGCGACCGTGGCCTTGCTGGTGACCGTGACGGCGCCGCCGGTCCCGGCAACGCCGCCGCTCCCTCCCACGTTGACCGCGAGGTTGACGCCGTATTTTTCTGTGCCGTAGAAATCGATGGTGCCGCTGCCGGCAAGATTGCCCGTCCCACCGCCGCCGCCCACGCTCTGCGCAAAGATGCCGTAGGAATCGGCCCCCGAAGTGGTGATGACGCCGCCGTTTGACGTGACTTTCACGACACCGCCGTTGCCCCCCTTGCCGCCTTTGCCCCCTACGGCAACGGACAGGCTCTTCGTCTCATTGATGACAAGATCGCCGT
>JARKNV010000015.1 GCA_029976065.1 Selenomonadales bacterium | reverse complement strand
GGCGGGGGAGGCGGCGCCAGGTCGACACTCCCGGGACAGGTGCCGAGGAGGATCGCACGGTGCTGGGACTGAGCCGGACCGAACAACGATGGCGGTGGGCCGCCTGCGGCAAGCATCCCGTTGCCGGCGACTATTTCCGGTTGGGTGACGGTTTTCCCACTGCAGGCCTGTTCGCGGACTGGATGGAAAAGGGATATGCGGCGGTTTCCGGGAGCGGCGGCGGGAGTGCCTGCATCGCGACGGCATGCGGCTGGCGCTTCTGGGCGGCCGGGGAAAAGAGGAGGCTGGTGTGCGGCCTGGTTCGGGACAGCAATGATCGCATCGGCCGACCTTATCCGTTGCTGGTGGTCGGTGAAGGGCCGCTCGACCGGTGGGAGGAGTCCTGGGAAACCGTACCCTCCGCCTGTGAACGGACCTGGGGCTACATTGAATACTGCATAACGAAGAATATCAAGGACCTGAAGCAGTTGGAGCGGGAGATCCTGAACACGCCGTCTCCGGCGGCCGACTGGACGGGTCGGGGAAATTCCGTGGATACGGCCTCAAGCAGCTTCGCGAATGACTTTGATTTCGTTGTCCCCCTGTTTGAAGGTGAGGGATATGACGTGTTTCATCTCACCGCGGAGCATACCGGCGGCAGGATAGACGCGGTCGCCGAACTGCACCGCCTGTTGAAGAATCGTCAACCGGCGGCGCCGAAGGCATTCTTTATCGGGGGGAGTTTCGAAAAGACCTGTGCGATCCGTTTCAAGCGTCCCCTCATTTGTACGGACTTCAGTACCCTGTGGTCCGCTCCGCGATTGGAAACGGGCTCTTTTCGTCCCACGGTGCTTTCCGCCTGATGGCTTTTTCATTGCAGCATGTAGGGGCGGCCTGGGGTGGCCGCCCTGACACGGAGGCGGGCAACCCCGTAGGGTTTCCCCTACGGGAACGAAATTGCCGCCGGATGAAGGCATGAAAGGCAGGTACCAATGAATACCAAGGATCTGATACGCGCCGGCCGGCTTCAGGAAGCCCGGAACCGGATAGCGGAAGAGGTCAAGGCATCACCCTCCGATGCCGCCAAAAGGACGCTCCTGTTCCAGGTGCTCGCCTTCTGCGGCGAATGGGACAAAGCGG
>JARKNV010000075.1 GCA_029976065.1 Selenomonadales bacterium | reverse complement strand
CCGCAAGGGGCCGAAGAAGACGGTCGGCGTAAAACGGAAGGCTACGAAGTAGGGAGGGATAAGATTGGTAGCGAAAAAAACTGCCGCCAGACCCAAACGGAAGGAACGCAAGAATATCGAGTATGGCGTGGCCCATATTCGTTCGACCTTCAACAACACTATTATTACGATCACCGACGCCAAGGGCAACGCCATCTCCTGGGCCAGTTCCGGCGGGCTTGGTTTCAAAGGCTCGCGCAAGAGCACGCCTTTCGCTGCCCAGATGGCGGCCGAACAGGCGGCCAAAGCTGCCATGGAGCACGGCATGAAGCAGATCGAGGTTTTCGTTAAGGGCCCGGGCGCCGGCCGCGAGGCGGCTATCCGCTCGCTGCAGGCTGCCGGCCTGGAAGTCAACCTTATCAAGGATGTCACGCCTATCCCCCACAACGGCTGCCGTCCGCCCAAGCGCAGAAGAGTCTAAGATTTCGGGAGGTGTTAGACAAGAATGGCAAGATATATTGAGGCTGTTTGCAGACAGTGCCGCCGCGAGGGTTCGAAGCTTTACCTGAAGGGCGACAGATGCTATAGCGACAAGTGCGCCTTCACGAAGCGCGGCTACGCTCCCGGCCAGCACGGCCAGGGACAGGCCCGCAAGAAGGTTTCCGAGTACGGCATCCAGCTGCGCGAGAAGCAGAAGACCCGCCGTATCTACGGGTTGCTGGAGCGCCAATTCCGCAATTATTTTGAGAAGGCCGAACGGCAGAAGGGCATTACCGGCGAAAACCTCCTCGTGCTGCTGGAGCGGCGGCTGGATAACGTGGTGTTCCGTTTCGGGTTCGCCTCGAGCCGCACCCAGGCCAGGCAGCTGGTTCGCCATGGCCATTTCGCCGTTAACGGCCGCCGTGTGGATATCCCCTCTTTCCTGGTCAAGGCGGGCGACGTCGTCACCGTTGCCGAGGCCAGCAAGGATGCGCCGGTTATGAAGGAGATGGCCGAAGGTCTGGCCACCAAGACGGTGCCGGCGTGGCTGGAGCTGAATGCTGCCGGCCTGAGCGGCAAGGTGTTGCGGTACCCGACCCGGGAGGAAATTGATGTTCCCGTTCAGGAACATTTCATTGTTGAATTGTACTCCCGTTAATCCGCCCTCAACAATGGAAACGGCGTAACTGTTCAGTTTGCGCGAAGAGGAGGGTATTTCCGGATGATGGAAATCGAAAAACCGAAGATCGAGATAGTGGAGATTAGCGAGGATAATCGTTACGGCAAGTTCGTGTGCGAACCGCTGGAGAGGGGCTACGGCATTACTCTCGGCAACAGCCTCCGGCGCATCCTGCTGTCGTCGCTGCCCGGCGCGGCTGTGACGTCGGTGAAGATCGACGGCGTCCTCCACGAGTTTTCCACGATTCCCGGTGTTCGGGAAGACGTTACCGACATAATCCTTAATCTCAAGGAGCTCTTTATCAAGCTGCACGGCGACGAGACCAAGGTCGTCCGCATCGAGACGGAGGGCAAGGGCGAGGTTAAGGCCGCCGATATTATTACCGACCCCGATGTGGAGATTTTGAATCCCGAGCTGCATATCGCCACGCTGGCGGCGGGCAGTTCGCTCCGCATGGAGATTACTGTCGAGCGGGGACGCGGCTATGTGCCGGCCGATAAGAACAAGAAGCCCGACCATGTTATCGGCGTTATCCCGGTGGATTCGATCTTTTCCCCGATCCTGCGGGTCAATTATAATGTCACCGATACCCGCGTCGGCAACGTCACCGATTACGATAAGCTGACGCTCGAGGTCTGGACCGACGGCAGCATCCGCCCCGAGGAGGCTGTGAGCAAGTCGGCCGGGATCATGGTCGCCCACCTCAAGTTGTTCCAGAATATCGCCGGGGTGGCGGCCGAGGACGAGGGCGAAGGCGGGCCGTTCACCGAGTCGGCGGAAGACGCCGGCACGAAGACGATGGAGATGACCATCGAGGATCTGGAGTTGTCGGTGCGGTCTTACAATTGCCTGAAACGGGCCGGGATAAACACGGTGGCCGAACTGGTCCAGAAGACCGAGGAAGATATGATGAAAGTGCGCAACCTCGGCCGCAAGTCCTTGGACGAGGTCAAGAAGAAGCTGGGCGAACTCGGGTTGTCGCTGGCTGAAAGCGAAGATTAAAGGAGGGAGGGTGAATCATGTTTTACCGCAAACTCGGACGCGATTCCAGCGCGCGCAAGGCGCTGTTCCGCAGCATTTTGACTTCCTTCTTTGCCCACGGACGCATCGAGACGACCGAGATAAAAGCTAAGGAAGCAAGCAAACTGGCCGCGAAGATGATCACGCTGGCCAAGAAGGGCGACCTGCACGCCCGCCGTCAGGCTTTGTCGTTCCTGATGGACGAAGATGTGGTGAAGAAACTGTTCGACGAGATCGGTCCCAAGTACAAGGACCGCCAGGGCGGCTATACCCGCATCATGAAGCTGGGACCCCGCCGCGGCGACGCCGCGCCGATGTCCATTCTCGAACTGGTTTAGGGTGAAGCCCAGGTGACAGTGGCGTGATTTCGCGGTCGCCTGGTTTTCGTTTATAAGTTTCAGCGGGTTACACACGGGGCGGCCTTCGGCCGCCCTTGTCTGCCTGTTCACTCCTGGCCCGCTATTGCCGATTCGGCTTAGAAGGCTCCAGATGCAAGGCGCACCGCATAAGCAGACACACAACGCTTTAGCGTTGATGTGATCGCTTATACCCGAAGGGGTGCGATTGCGCCGCGACGACGGCCCCGGATGGGCTTAGTGCCGAGCGCGCCATGGACGGCGCAAGCGCTCGGCCGCATACTCGGAACGTACGCTAGCAAGCATCTGAGGAGCACGTGCGCCACTCTTGACGCTTTAGCGGCTAGAGGGGCGGCCTGCCCTTTACGGGTACGCCGCCGATGGACCTTATAAGCCGAATCCCCAGTAAAGGAGTAAGTCTTATGGGAGAAATGATAAAAGCGATAAATCTGCGTCACTCTTATCCCGGTCCCGACGGGACCGAGGTGGTGGCGCTTGAGGATATCAGTCTGACGGTGAATGCGGGCGAGTTCGTGGCGATCATCGGCGCGAACGGCTCGGGCAAGTCGACGCTGGCCAAGCATTTCAACGCCCTGCTGGCGCCCACCGGCGGCGAATGCCGCGTGGAGGGGCTGAGCACGGCCGCGCCGGAGAATGTTTGGCCGATCCGCCAGAAGGTGGGCATGGTCTTCCAGAACCCCGACAACCAGATCGTGGCGGCGGTGGTGGAGGAGGACGTGGCTTTCGGGCCGGAGAACCTGGGGGTGGAGCCGCGCGAGATCGCGGCCCGCGTAGCCGAGGCGCTGGCCCTTGTGGGCATGGAGAATTATCGCCACCATGGACCGCATTTGTTGTCAGGCGGCCAGAAGCAGCGGGTGGCGATCGCCGGGGTGCTGGCGATGCGGCCGAAGTGCCTGGTGCTGGACGAGCCGACGGCGATGCTCGATCCGCTGGGCCGGGGCGAGGTGCTGGCGACGGTGACCCGCCTCAACCGGGATGAGGGGATCACGGTGGTGTATATAACCCATTTCATGGAGGAGGCGGTGGCCGCCAATCGGGTCGTGGTGCTCGACGCCGGCCGGGTGGCGTTCGCCGGCGCCCCGGCGGAGGTTTTCGGCCGGGTTGATGAGCTGAAGGCGCTGGGACTTGACGCGCCGCTGGCGGCCGAGGTGGCCGCGCGTCTCAGGGCGGCCGGCCTCGCCGTGCCGCCTGGCGTTATTACCGACGAGGAACTGGCGGTGGCGCTATGCCGATAGTGCTGAAGGACGTGAGCTATGTTTATATGCCGGGTACGCCGTATGAGCGGACCGCGCTGAAGAATATAAACCTGACCATCGGGGCGGGCGAGTTCGTGGGTGTTATCGGCCACACCGGCTCGGGGAAATCGACGCTGGTGCAGCATATGAACGGGCTGCTGAAGCCGACCCGGGGCGTGGTCGAGGTGAACGGCGCCGATCTGGCCGCGAAGGGGGAAGCCGCGCGACTGGCCCGCCGCAAGGTGGGAATGGTTTTCCAGTATCCCGAGCACCAGCTGTTCGAGGAGACGGTTTTCGACGATGTGGCTTTCGGGCCGCGCAATCTCGGCCTGGCTGCCGACGAGGTGGAAGAGAGGGTGCGCACGGCGCTCGATTTCGTCGGCCTCGATTTCGCGGCGTTTGCGAAACGTTCGCCGTTCCGCCTGAGCGGCGGGCAAATGCGGCGAGTGGCGATCGCGGGCGTGGTGGCGCTCAAGCCGGCGTATCTCGTGCTCGACGAACCGTCGGCCGGACTCGATCCGCGCGGCCGCGACGAGATTTTCGCCGAGGTGATGCGGCTGCACGCGACGACCGGGGTTACGGTGGTGCTGATTTCCCACAACATGGAGGAAGTGGCTAGGCTGGTGAAGCGGCTGGTGGTCATGCACGACGGGGCGATCAGCCTCGACGGCCCGCCGCGGGAGATATTCCGCCATGGCGATGAGCTAAGGGCGGCGGGTGTGGATGTGCCGGGGGTGACAGCCCTGATGGGGCGGCTGGCCGGGCGCGGCCTGGATGTGGACGCCGCGGCGCTGACCGTCGAGGAGGCGGCGGCGTCGATCGCGGCGGCGGTGAGGAGGCGGGGCGCATGCTGACCGATATCACGCTCGGCCAATACTTTCCCGGGTCGTCGTTCCTGCATCGCCTCGACCCGCGCACCAAGCTGGTGGGGACGGTCCTGTTCGTGACCGGCATATTCCTGGCGGAGAGTTACGCCGCGTACGGCATCATCACCGCCTTCGCCCTGCTGGCGATCTTGCTGTCGCGGGTGCCTGTGCTGCTGGTGCTGAGGTCGGTGCGCCCGCTGTGGCTGATCATCCTCATCACGGTCGTCATCCATGTTTTTTCCACTCCCGGGACGGTCATCTATACGCTGGGGCCGCTGACGGCGACGCTGGAGGGGGCGAGGCAGGGGGCGCTGATGGCCGCCCGCCTGGTTTTCCTGATTGTCATGTCGTCGCTGCTGACCTTCACGACGTCGCCGATCGTGCTGACCGACGGCATCGAGCGGCTGCTGAACCCTTTCCGGCGTCTGGGCCTGCCCGCCCATGAGCTGGCGATGATGATGACGATCGCGCTGCGGTTCGTGCCGACGCTGCTGGAGGAGACCGACCGGATCATGAAGGCCCAGATGGCCCGTGGCGCCGACTTCGCCCGCGGCAGTATCGTAAAGCGGGCCAGAAACATGGTGCCGCTGCTGGTGCCGCTGTTCATCAGCGCCTTCCGCCGCGCCGACGAGCTGGCGGTGGCGATGGAAGCGCGCTGCTACCGGGGCGGCGAGAACCGCACCCGCATGAAGGAGCTGCGCCTGGCGGCGCGGGACGGGGTGGCGTTCGCCGCCGTGCTCGCTCTGCTGGCGCTGTTGGGGGCCCTGCGATGGAACGTACCCTTAAGCTGACGATCGCTTACGACGGCACGGAATTTCACGGTTTTCAGCGCCAGGCCAACGCGGTCACCATTCAGCAGGTGCTGGAGGAGCGGCTGGCGAAAATTTTCGGTCACCCGGTCAAGGTGACGGGCGCCGGCCGGACGGACGCGGGCGTGCACGCCTACGGCCAGGTGGTGAGCCTGAAGACGACCGGCTCCATCCCGACCGACAGGGTGGCGGTGGCGGCGCGGAGCGTGCTGCCGGACGCCATTGTCGTGACGGCGGCCGAGGAGGCGCCGGCGGGCTTCAACGCGCGCTACGCCGCCAAGAGCAAGATTTATCTTTACCGCCTGCACAGCGGCGACGCGCCCGATCCTTTTCTGCGCAATTATGCCTGGCATATGGCCGAGACGCCGGACGCCGCGGCGATGGATGCCGCCGCCCGGCTGGTCGTGGGCCGGCATGATTTTTCCGCCTTCCGGGCGGCGGGCGGGGCGCCGGTAAACCCGGTGCGGACCATCCTGGACGCTTCCTGCCGGCGGGACGGGCGTCTGACCGAGTTTTCCTTCTGGGGCACGGGTTTTCTGTACCACATGGTGCGCAATCTTGTGGGCACGCTGGTCGACGTCGGCTTCGGACGGCTGAGCGCCGATGATTTCGCGGCGATTCTCGCTTCGCGGGACAGGAAGAAAGCCGGTATAACAGCCCCGCCGCAAGGGTTATACTTAAAAGAGGTCTTATATTAAGGTTCTTCGGTTAAAGCAGCGACCGAGGGAAAAAGCTCCAAATGCAAGGCGGCCCGAGGACGCGTACTCGAATGTACGCTAGCAAGCGCCCGGAGGGCCAACGCTGCAGATGGACTTTTTAACCGGTCGCCCTAAAAAATTGCCGAATGACAAGGATAAGGCCTTGACATTGACAACCCTTTTATATACAATATTTTCGTGGCCTTATCTGCTGTGATTTCCTGCCCCGGAAGATCGTGGCTGAAGAGGAAACGGATGTTGTTTCATCGCTGCTTGAAGGAGGGAATGTATGAAGTCATTTATGGCTAGCCCTGCCACAATAGAACGCAAGTGGTATGTCATAGACGCGGAAGGCAAGACGCTCGGCCGTCTGGCGGCCGAGGTGGCCAAGCTTCTGCGCGGCAAACACAAGCCAACCTATACTCCCCATATGGATACCGGCGACCATGTTATTATCGTGAACGCCGCCAAAATCCATCTCACCGGCAACAAGCTGGTGCAGAAAACCTATTTCCGCCACTCCGGTTATCCGGGCGGCACCACTTTCACCACCGCCGGCAAGATGCTGGCCGAGCGGCCGGAGAGAGTTGTCGAGATGGCTATCAAAGGCATGCTGCCGAAGAACCGTCTGGGCCGCCAGATGTACCGCAAGCTCAAGGTATACCGCGGGCCGAGCCACCCGCATGAGGCTCAGAAGCCCGAGGCCCTCGAACTCAACGTGAGATAGTCGCGGAAGGAGGAAGATTGGAATGGCAATAGTCAACTATTACGGCACCGGCCGCAGGAAGACTTCGATCGCCAGGGTCCGCTTGGTGGCGGGCGAAGGCAACATCGTCGTCAACGGCCGTCCGCTGGATCAATATTTCGGTCTCAAAACCCTCGAACTGATCGTCAAGCAGCCGCTGAACGTCACCGACGTCCTCGGCAAGTACGACGTCATCGCCAAGGTCGAGGGCGGCGGCCCCACCGGCCAGGCCGGCGCTGTCCGCCACGGCATCGCCCGCGCCCTTCTCAGGGTTGACGGCGAATACCGCCCGCTCCTCAAGAAGGCCGGCCTTCTCACCCGCGACCCGCGCGAGAAGGAACGCCGCAAATACGGCCTCAAAAAGGCCCGCAAAGCTTCCCAGTTCTCGAAACGTTAATGGCGAAAACGCCCGGACTTGTCCGGGCGTTTTTTTTTGGTCCGGCCGCCGCCGGCGGTATTCGTTTCGGCCGATATTTGCCTGGCCGGCAGGAGAAAGGGGCGGCGAGGTATAATTATCCTTAGAAGATATTTCAGGTTGGGGGTTTTACCATGAAAAAAATAACGACCGTACTCATTTTGATTTCCTGTTTGCTGATTGCCCAGACGGCTTTCGCCAGCCTCGACGAAAAAAGATCGGATATTACCAAGAAGTACGGGGAGTATCGGATGGTGCTCGACGATAGGGGCCGTATCTGGACAAGGGCCGACTGGGAAGCGGGCAACAAGGAAGTGGCGGAAACTTATATTTACTATTATATGGCCAAGGACGTCAAGGTGCAGATGGATGTAATGTATGCCGAGAAAAAGGGGGACAAGGATCCCTATGTGCGGGCGCAGCGTTTCACCCCCGACTGGGCCATCCAGGTCAAGGAGCTGAAGGTCTATTTCCCCGAGATTTTCGAACTGGTGACCGACCCTGAGGCCAAGGTGTTCACCACCCGCGAGAAGCTGACCAAAAATTTCCTTGACGAGAAATCGCCGGTGACGCTGGGGGTCATGGTCGCGAAGGAGCCGAAATCGGTGCCGGGGATGTACACGCTGATCGCTTTCAACGTCAAGGGCGAGGGGACGCTGATCAAGGATCCCAAGATGATCAACGGCGATTCGTATATATCCGAAATTGTCGTCGAGCGCACGATCAAACGCAATACGGTCGATCCGACCGATACCAAGAACTGGAACTTCCAGGAAAATCTTTTCAAATAACCAGCGAAATGATGAACGACCCGGCACAGCCGCCGGGTCGTTTTGCTTATTATTTGGCCAGCTTTAAAGGCGCCTGCCTGGCCTCCTGGGCGGTGGCGGGGCCGATGTAGCCGTAACGGTTCATGGCGGCGAGGACGATCGCCTGGCGCTGCCTGGCGGCATTCAGGTCGACATAGGGGGAGTAGAGGGACGGGGCGTTGGGCAGGCCGGCCAGCAGGGCGCTTTCCGCCAGGGTGAGGTCGGCGGGCTTTTTGGCGAAGTAGATGCCGCTCGCCGGGCCGATGCCTTTGGCGCCCGAGCCGAAGTAGATGGTGTTTAGGTATATTTCGAGTATTTCTTCCTTGGAGTAGCGCAGTTCCATATCGAGGGCGAGCACTACTTCTTCGAGCTTGCGGCCCCAGGTTTTGTCGGTGGTGAGGAAAAGATTTTTGACCAGCTGCTGGGTGATGGTGCTGGCGCCTTCCTCGATGGCGCCGCTCTGGAGGTTGACGAGGGAGGCCCGCAGAATGCCTTCGATGTCGAGGCCGATATGTTTGTAGAAGCGGTGGTCTTCGACGGCGATGATGGCCTGCTGCATCGTCAGGGGGATATCTTTGAGGGGGATGTAGTTCTTGCGTTCGATGGTGGCAGCGACGGCGCTCTTGAGGGCCAGGACGCGGTGGATCCGCGCCAGGGCGCTGTCGGCGTCGCCCGTGACGGCCGGCAGCTTGGGCGCAATCTTGGGCATGAGGCCGCCGCCGCCCCCCGCCCAGGCGAAGGCGGCGACGAAGACGATGATGAGAAACAGCCAGAATTTGCCGCTGCGCATGGGCACCTCCAAGCTATAAGAGTAAGCCGGAGACTGCGATAAAAGCTTCAGATGCAAGGCGCGACGACGGCGGCCCCGGACGGGCCTAGTCCCGGACGCGCCAGGACGGCATAGCGACCGGGGGGACACGACCGGAGGCGTACTGGAAGTACGTTGGAGGGAGTGCCCACAGGAGCAACGCCGCAGATGAACTTTTATCGCAGTCGACTAAGTATATTGTAGCGGACTTGTCCTTATTTGGCTATACTTCCCACTTCATCCTCCCGCCTCCCGCGACATAACGGCCGGGAAACAGGCATATTTTCGTAGGGAAAGGCGGGCGATAAGGATGTGGCTGGTAAGTCTGCGGCGGCGTAATCTGAAGGTGCTGGCGTTTATCGGCGTGGCGGCGGTGGTGGCGGTAAATCTGCTTACAGCCAATTTCCCCCCGCAGGAGGATGTCGAGGGGGCCGATCTGGCCGTTCTTGCCGGCGTGGCGGTGGCCGTCGATCCCGGGCACGGCGGCGTGGACAGCGGCGCGAAGTATTACGGCATCGTGGAGAAGGAGCTGACCATGGATATTGCCGCGAAGCTGGCCGAGACGCTCAGGCAGAGCGGGGCGACAGTGGTGCTTACCCGCGAGACGGATATCGACTACTATACCCGCGGCAAGGGCGGCAAACGCAGCGACCTTAAGAAGCGGACGGAGATTATCAACGCGTCGGGGGCGGCGGTATTCGTCAGCATCCACGCCAATGCCATCCGCGGCGGACGCTGGTTCGGGGCGGAGGTGTATTACAACCCCGCCTGCGAGGAGAGCAAGCTGCTGGCCCAGACGATGCAGCGGGCGCTCCGGGATTTCCCGCCTGGAAATAAGCGCCAGGCAAAGGAGGATTCGGATATTTTGGTGTTGAAGGATACCACTATTCCCGGGGTGCTGGTGGAGACGGGGTTTCTGAGCAACCCCCGCGAGGCGGCGATGCTCGCCGATCCCGCCTATCAGCAGAAAATGGCCGGACAGATCGCCAGGGCGCTGGCGTATCATATCAGCCATAATGTGGCAAGATAAGACGGCGAAAGGAGTGGTATTGTGAAGAATCTGGTCGGTTGCGCCCTCATGCCTCATCCGCCGATAATGGTGCCGGAAGTGGGCGGGACCGAGCTGGGGAAGATCAGGGCTACCGTGCAGGCTGCCCAGGAGGCGGCCGAGGCGCTGGCGGCGAAGAGTCCGCAGACCGTCATCCTGATCACGCCCCACGGCCCGGTTTTCGGGGACGCGGTCAGCATCAGCGTCCACCCGCGGCTGAAGGGAAGCCTGGCCAGTTTCGGCGTGCCTGAGGTTACGCTCGGGTTCGAGACGGACGGGCTGTTGGTGCGCCACATCCTCCGCAAGGCGGAGCGCCTGGGGATCAACATCGTGGAGCTTACCGACGACGTGGCCAAGACGTACCGCCTGTCGCTGCAGCTCGATCACGGCGCCCTCATACCGCTTTACTATCTGCACAAGGCCGGCTTTCGGGGCCAGCTGGTCCATATAGGAATGGGCATGCTCCCGTATGAGGAGATGTACACGTTCGGCAAGGCGGTGCAGTCGGCTGTCGGCATGCTGGACAAGCGGGTGGCGGTGATCGCGTCCGGCGACCTGTCCCACCGCCTGACCCCCGACGCTCCGGCCGGCTATAATCCTAAAGGGGCGGAGTTCGACCGCCGGGTGGTCGCCGCGGTCGGCGACCTGGATGTCAAGGCGCTGCTGAGTATGGACGAGGACCTGATCGAGGCGGCCGGCGAGTGCGGCCTCAGGCCGATCTTTTTCCTGCTGGGGGTGTTGGGCGGCCTGGAGGCGCGCGGCCGGGTGCTGTCGTACGAGGGCCCGTTCGGCGTGGGTTACGCGGTGGCGCTGTTTTCGCCGGAGGAGGGAAAAGGCGATGGCCAGTGAGAGCGCGCCGGTCGCGCTGGCGCGGCGCAGCCTGGAGCATTATCTCGCCGGGAACGGGTACCTGCCGGAGCCGGCCGGGCTGCCGGCCGAGCTGCAGGGGCAGGCGGGGGTGTTCGTGTCGCTCAAGAAGCGGGGCGAGCTGCGCGGCTGCATCGGTACCTTCGGTCCGACACAGCCCGATATCGCCGCCGAGATCATCCGCAACGCGGTGAGCGCCGGCACCCAGGACCCGCGGTTCTGGCCGGTGGAGGCCGATGAGCTGCCCGAGCTGGATATTTCGGTGGATATCCTGTCCGAGCCTGAGCGGGTGGACGGCCTCGCCGCCCTCGACCCGAAAGAGTACGGCGTGATCGTCCGCCGCGGCCGGCGGTCGGGTCTGCTGCTCCCCGATCTGGCCGGGGTGGACACGGTGGAGGAGCAGGTGGGCATCGCCATGCAGAAGGCCGGGATAGCGTCCGGCGAGGAGATCGAGCTGTACCGCTTTACGGTGACCCGCTACGGCAAGGAGTGAACGGCGGTGCACGAAGCGCTTTATTATGAGCCGCACGAACGTGGCGTCGTCTGCCGCCTGTGCCCGAAGGAATGCGTGATTGGCGAGGGTCGATCCGGCTTCTGCCGGGCGCGGCGCAACGCGGGCGGAAGGCTTTTCGCCGCCAACTACGGTGCGTGTTCTTCCTATGCCCTCGATCCGATCGAGAAAAAGCCCCTCTATCATTTTTATCCCGGCAGCTCCATATTTTCCGTCGGCACATGGGGCTGCAACTTTGCCTGCCGGTTCTGCCAGAACTGGCAGATCGCCCAGGACGAGCCGGACACGGTGGCGATGACGCCGGAGCAGGCGGTGGCGGCAGCGGCGGGGGCGGGGCGGGGAAATATCGGTATCGCCTTCACTTATTCGGAGCCGAGCGTGTGGTACGAGTTCGTGCTCGATACGGCGAGACTGGCGCGGAGCGCGGGCCTCAAGAATGCGCTCGTGACCAACGGCTTCATCAATCCCCGGCCGCTCGCGGAGCTGCTGTCGTTTATCGACGCCCTCAACATCGACGTCAAGGCCTTTAACGACAAATTTTACCGCGAGATCTGCGCCGGCTCCCTGGCGGAGGTGAAGCGGACGGTGGAGCTGGCGGCGGCGGCCACCCATGTGGAGGTAACCTGCCTGGTGGTGCCGGGGCTGAACGACGATGCGGCCGAGCTGGAGGCGCTGGCGGCGTGGCTGGCCGGCATAAGCAAGGATATCCCCCTCCATTTCTCGCGCTATTTCCCCAACTACAAGCTCGATGCACCGCCCACGCCTATCGCCACCCTGGAACGGGCGTACGAAACGGCCCGCCGCCATTTGCACTACGTGTATGTCGGCAACGTGGGCACCGCGGGGGTCAACACTCCCTGTCCGGAGTGCGGCCTGGTGGTTATCGATCGGCTGCGGCGGGAGAGTCGGCTGGCGGCCGATAAAAAATGCCCCCGGTGCGGGAGCGGTATCGCGGTGGTCGGCGAGCTAAGTTTTTGAGCCCTGCAGCTAGGCTGCGGGGCTCAAGGTTTACCGGGGCGCGTTGTTTTATCACAGGAATGCGCATTCGCCATAGCAGGCTATGAGCAGGAGACCGGGCAGGCCGGTGCGGATATAGTGGAACAGTTTGCCGAGTTTACCGCAGTTCAGTTGGTCGAACAGGCCGGGAGGATCGACGGTGAGCAGGGTTTGGGCATTTTTGAGGGCCCTGGCGTGTTTTCGGGCGGCGAAGCCGCTTGCAGGCAGGGCTGGGGCGGCCGGGAGGCCGGCGCCGGACTCGGGGGCCGGAGCTATTCTTTTTTCCATGGAGGTCACTCCTTAGGCGTTGATTGGTGTATGAGCTTTGCTTATTATTATAGCAACACCTTGTATAAATGAAAAATATCGTTTGTCTATGTTACAATAGTTATTAACTATTGTAACGAGGTGGACAAGGATGGAACTCAGGCAACTGGAATATTTTCAGATGGTCAGCCGGCTGAACAGCATTACGCGGGCGGCCGGTCATCTGCGGGTGGCGCAGCCGTCCGTAACCGTCGCGATTCGCAAGCTGGAGGAAGAACTGGGGGTGCTGCTGTTTGACCGCAGCCAGAAGCGCATTACCCTGACGGCCGAAGGGGCGGCCTTTGCGCGCCATGCGGACGATATCCTCGCCCGGGTGGGGGATTCCGTCAGGGAGATGGATGATTACCGGCTGCTGAAGAAGGGAACGATAAAGATAGGCATTCCCCCGATGGTAGGGGCTTTTATTTTCCCCTATATTTTTGCCGGTTTCCGGCAGGCGTATCCCTGGCTGGAGCTGTCGGTCGTCGAGAAGGGTTCGCTGGCGATTCGCAGTCACCTGGAGCGGGGAGAGCTCGACGTGGGGATCGTGATCATATCCGATCCGTCCCCCAAGCTGGAAACGGTGTTTATCACCGAAAGCCAGCTGCTTGTCTGCCTGCCGCCCGCCCATCCGTTGGGCGGCTTGGCGTGCGTGCCTTTTGGGGAGCTCAGGAACGAGCCGTTCGTGTTGTTGAAGGAGGACACCTACAATCGGCGGGTAATCGTCGAGGAATGCCGGCGGCATCACTTTGCCCCCCGCATTGTCTTTTCCTCCAGCCAGCTTGAGACCATCCTCGGCCTGATCAGGCAAGGGGTGGGCTTATCCTTCCTTCTGGACGCCGTGGTCCGCAGCCATCCCGACATCCTGAGCCTTCCTCTGGCCGAGCCGCTGAAGAGCGAGATCGGCCTGGCCTGGAACAGGGAAAGGTACTTGTCGAAAGCCGCGAAGGCGTTCGTTGATTTCATCGGTTCTTCGCTGCCGTCCGGCCGCTGAAACTGCCGGTGCCCGCCGGCGGGCGACAGAAAAGCCCGCGGCCCTGACCATACGGTATGGCCGGGGCGGCAGGCTTGCAAATACGGAGCTTCGGCTGGCGGCTGGCGAGCTTAGCGTTCCTCTTCTTTTGTTTTCCGCCGCCGGCGGAGGTAGAGGAGGACGGCTACGGCGCCGGCCGCGGCGGCGACGGCGATAACGGCGATTACGACAGCGCCGAGCTGGGAGAAGATGTCGACGAACAGCAGCCAATTCTGGCCGAAGTAATAGCCCAGCGATACGGCCAGCGCGCACCAGACGGCGATGCCGGCGGCGGTGTTGAGGACGAACACCCAGGCGCCGAGGTCGAGGAGGCCGGCGGCGATGCTGATTTTGGTGCGCAGGACGGGGATTTGGCGCCAGGGGATGATGAGCGGCGGCCCGAAGCGCCGGAACCAGCCGCAGAAGGTGTCGAGATGGGCAGGGGAGAGGCGCACGAGGTGGCAGTAGCGGTAGAGGAACTGGCGGCCGCCCTTGCGGGCCGCGTAGTAGATGGTGCACGACCCGGCGAAGCTGCCCAGCCAGCCGGCGAAGATGGCGCCGGGGAAGGACAGTTTGCCCTGGTAGACCATGAAGCCGGCGAAGCCCATGACGATTTCGCTGGGGATGGGAATGCACAGTCCCTCGAAATACATCGCTATGAAAATGGCCAGGTAGCCGTAATCCTCGACTAACAGCGTAAGGGTTTCAAGCGTAGGCATGCATTTCCTCCCGAGAAAATCCTGGCAAAAATATTATTGCATTTTTATACATTGTGACGTATAATTATTAAAAAGTTGTTTTTTATTCGTTATTAACTAGGAAACGAGGAGGTCGGGGCATGAAAGTCAGCATCATCGGCGCAACCGGCTATACCGGCGAGGAACTCCTGCGCATCCTGGCCGGCCACCCGGCGGTGGAATTGGTCAGCATCACGTCTGAGAGTCAGACGGGCGAGTACATCGACAACATATATCCTCATTTTACCCGATTTTACCACAAAAAACTAGCAAGCATCACGGAAGTGGATGAAATCGCCGCCGCCAGCGACGCCGTCTTCATCGCCCTGCCCCACGGCCACGCCATGGAGGCCGGCAAGAAGATCGTCGCCCACGGCGCGAAGGTTATCGATATGGGGGCGGACTACCGCTTCCGCGATCCGGCGGTGTACGAGAAGTGGTACAAGGTGGCCCACACCCACGCCGGCTCCGGCGCGGTTTACGGCCTGACCGAGTTGTACCGCGACAAGGTCCGCGCCGCCAGCATCGTCGGCAACCCGGGCTGCTACACGACGGCCAGCATCCTGGCGGTCGCCCCGCTGTTGAAATACGGCCTCATCGAGCCGAACTCGATCGTCGTCGACGCCAAGTCGGGCATTTCCGGCGCCGGGCGGGGGCTGGGGCTCAACTACCATCTCAGCGAGGCGTACGAGAACGTGCGGGCGTACGGAATCGCCGGCCACCGCCACACGCCGGAGATCGAGCAGGCGCTGAGCGACGTCGCCGGCCAGGAGATCGTCATCTCCTTCACCCCCCACCTCATTCCGATGGCCAGGGGCATCCTCAGCACCTGCTACGCCACCCTCAACAGCGGCGTGAAGGCCGAGGCGGTCGACGAATCCTATACCGCCATGTACGGCGAGGAGTTTTTCATCCGCCTGCGCGGCCGCGGCGCCTATCCGGTCACCAAGGAGACGCGCGGCAGCAATTTCTGCGATCTCGGCTGGCATATCGACAGCCGCACCGGCCGGGCGGTGACCGTCGCGGCGATCGACAACCTCGTCAAGGGGGCGGCCGGTCAGGCGGTGCAGAACCTCAACGCGATGTTCGGACTCGACGAGCGCACCGGGCTCACCCAGGCGCCGTTATATCCTTGATTTATTACGGAGGCTGATGGCATGAAAGCAATACAGGGGGGCATCACCGCCCCGAAGGGATTCAAGGCGGCCGGGGTAAAGGCCGGCATCAAGAAGAGCGGCAAGGAGGATTTGACGGTTATCTACAGCCCGTCGCCGTGCGCCGCGGCCGCGCTGTTCACCACCAATTCGTTCGCGGCCGCGGGTGTGCAGGTCTCCCGCAAGGTGGCGGCCAAGGGCACCGCCCAGGCGGTGGTCGTCAATTCGGGCTGCGCCAATTCCTGCACCGGCGACCAGGGGCTGGCGGACGCCAAGGCGATGGGCCACCTGACGGCGGCGCTGCTCGGCCTGGCCGACGACGACGTGTTCGTGGCCTCGACCGGCATCATCGGCGTCAACCTGCCGATGGCCAAGGTGATCGACGGCATCAGGCGGGCGGTGGCGGAGCTGTCCGAAACCGGCCATGAGAAGGCGCTCCAGGGCATTATGACGACCGATACCTTCCCGAAGGTGGCTGCGTACGAGTTCGCGCTCGGCGGCGAGACCGCCCGGGTGGCGGGCATCGCCAAGGGGGCGGGGATGATCCACCCCAACCTGGCGACGCTGCTGAGCTTCGTGACCACCGACGCGGCCATTTCCCCCGCGGCTCTCAAGCAGGCGCTGGCGGCGGCGGTGGATGTGTCGTTCAACTCGATCACCGTCGACGGCGATATGAGCACGAATGACACGCTGTGCGTGCTGGCCAACGGCCAAGCGGGCAACAAGACGATCGAATCGCCCGCCGACCCGGCGTACGGCGAGTTCGTCGCCGCGCTGACGGCGGTGTGCACCGATCTCGCCAAGCTGGTGGTGCGCGACGGCGAGGGCGCGACCAAATTCCTCGAAATCACCGTCAAGGGCGCCGCCAGCTATGCCGACGCCAAAACGGCGGCGATGGCGGTGGCCCACTCGCCGCTCGTCAAGACGGCGTTCTTCGGCCAGGACCCCAACTGGGGCCGCATTCTCTGCGCGGTGGGCTACTCGGGCGCCAAGGTGGAGCCGGTCAAGTCGTCGCTGGCCCTGGGCGGCATAATCGTCGCCAAGAACGGCATGAACGCCGCCGCCGATGCCAAGGCCCTCCAGAAGGTGATGGCCGCCAAGGACATCGCCGTCGAGATCGAGCTCGGCGTCGGCAGCGCGTCCGCGACCGTGTGGACGTGCGATTTCTCCTACGAATATGTGAAGATCAACGCCGACTACAGCACCTGAGGAGGCGAGCGTAATGATGACCACGGTGGAAAAAGCGGGCGTCCTGGTGGAGATTCTCCCTTATGTGCGGAAGTTCACCGGCAAGACGTTCGTGATAAAATACGGCGGCAACGCCATGCTGAACAACGAGCTGAAGAACAGCGTCATCCAGGATATCGCCCTGATGAAGTACATCGGCCTTAGGCCGGTGGTCGTCCACGGCGGCGGGCCGGAGATCACCGCCCTCCTCAAGCAGATGGGCAAGCAGTCGAGCTTCGTCAGCGGCCTCAGGGTGACGGACGAGGAAACGATGGCCGCCGCCGAGATGGTGCTGGCCGGCAAGATCAACACCGAGCTTGTCGCCATGCTCAACACCCACGGCGCGCGGGCGGTCGGCCTGAACGGCAAGGACGCCGGCCTCATCAAGGCCCGCAAGCATCTGGCCACCGTGTACGAGGAAGGCCAGGCCCGCGAGGTGGATATCGGCTTCGTCGGCGACGTGGCCGAGGTCAAGCCCGATATCGTCTGGACGCTGCTGAACAACGATTACATCCCGGTCATCGCCCCTGTCGGCGCGGGCGCGGCCGGCGAAAGCTACAACATCAACGCCGACTACGTGGCCGGCGAGATCGCCGGGGCGCTGAAGGCGGAGAAGCTCATCCTGCTGACCGATGTCGAGGGCATTTACCGCGACTTCCATGACAAGAGCACCTTCGTCTCGACCCTCGCGTTCGCCGACGCCAAGAAGATGATCCGCGAAGGCGGCATCGAGGGCGGCATGATCCCCAAGGTGGAGGCGTGCATCCGCGCCCTGTCGGGCGGCGCCGACAAAGCCCATATCATCGACGGCCGCCAGCCCCATTCCTTGCTGTTGGAGATTTTTACCGACACCGGTATCGGCACCGAGGTCGTGAAGGGAGAGGGAGAAATTGACGAATGCTGAACAGGTGATCTCTGCGGAGAGCAAATACTATTGGCCGGTGTTCGCCCGCTACCAGGTGGTGCTGGAGCGCGGCGAGGGCCCGTATGTCTATGATATCGAGGGCAAGAAGTACCTCGACTTCCTCGGCGGCATCGCCGTCAACATCCTCGGCCACGCCCACCCCAAGCTGGCGGCGGCGATTGCCGCCCAGGCCGCGAAGCTCATCCACGTTTCCAACCTCTATTACACCGTCGAGCAGACCAAACTCGCCCAGATGCTGGTGGAGCTCACCGGCATCGACCGGGCGTTCATCTGCAACAGCGGCGCGGAGGCCAACGAGGGGGCGCTGAAGCTGGCCCGCAAATACGGCAAGACGATCGCCGCCGATAAGGTGGAGATCATCACCGCCGAGCATTCCTTCCACGGCCGGACGCTGGCCACGCTGACCGCTACCGGCCAGCCCAAGTACCAGAAGGGTTACGAGCCGCTGCCGGCAGGCTTCTCTTATGTGCCGTTCGGCGACCTGGAGGCCCTTGAGAAGGCGGTGTCGGCCAAGACGTGCGCCGTTATGCTCGAGCCCGTCCAGGGCGAGGGCGGGGTCAACATCCCCGAGCCCGGCTATCTTAAAGGGGCGAAGGAGTTATGCGAGAAGCACGGCGCGCTGCTCATCCTCGACGAGATTCAGTCCGGCATGGGCCGGACGGGCAAACTGCTCGCCTGGCAGCATACCGGCGTCAAGCCCGATATCATGACCCTCGCCAAGGGGCTGGGCGGCGGGGTGCCGATCGGCGCCATCCTCGCCAGCGACAAGGTCCTGAAAGCGTTCGGCCCCGGCGACCACGGCACGACCTTCGGCGGCAACCCGCTGGCCTGCGCGGCGGCGAACGCCACGCTTTCCATCCTCGTGGAGGAGGATTTGCCGGGGAACGCCGCGAAAATGGGTACCTATATGATGGAGGCCCTGAGCGGTCTCAAGGCGAAATATCCTGCCCTGATCACCGGCGTGCGCGGCCAGGGGCTGATGATCGGCATGAAACTGACCAAGCCAGGCAAAGACCTCGTGAACGCCTGCATGGCGGCCGGGGCGCTCATCAACTGCACCGCCGGCGACGTGCTCCGCTTCGTCCCGCCGCTGAACATCACAAAGACGCATGTAGATGAGATGATTGCGATATTGGATAAAGTCTTCGCCGCCGACGCGCAGTAAGGACTAGAAGAACCAAGGCACGAAAGCCTGTGGAGCGTGCTTGAAATGCCCGGCGCACACGCGGACGGACTTTTTGAGCAGCTCCCATGTTATTGGGGGTTAGGGGAATGAAAGGCAAGGACCTGTTATCCGTCAACGATTTATCAATCGACGAGGTTTACCGGATTTTCGACTTGGCCAAACAGCTCAAGGCCAGGCAGAAGAGCGGCGAGACCCACCAGCTGCTGAAGGGCAAGACGCTGGGGATGATCTTCCAGAAGGCGTCGACCAGGACGCGCGTTTCGTTCGAGGCGGGCATGTGGCAGCTCGGCGGCACCGCGCTCTTCCTGAGCGCCAACGATCTGCAGATCGGCCGCGGCGAGCCGGTGAAGGATACGGCCAGGGTGCTGTCGCGCTATCTGGACGGCATCATGATCCGCACTTTTTCGCACGCCGAGGTGGAGGAACTGGCCCGCTACGCCGATGTCCCGGTGATCAACGGCCTGACCGATTATCTTCACCCCTGCCAGGCGCTGACCGATATCTTCACCGTCGTCGAGCGCAAGGGGAAGGCCAAGGGCCTGAAAATGGCCTATGTCGGCGACGGCAATAACATGGTCAACGCCCTCCTCCATACGTGCGCCAAGGTGGGCATGGACATTTCCGTGGCCACCCCGCCGGGCTACGCGCCCCATCCCCAGGTGGTGCTGGAGGCCAAGGCCGCCGCCGCCGAACACGGCAGCAAGGTGGCGCTGGTGACCGACCCCAAGGATGCGGCCGTGGGGGCCGACGTGCTGTACACCGACGTGTGGGCCAGCATGGGCCAGGAGGCCGAGCAGGCCACCCGGATGCGCGCCTTCGCCGGCTACCAGATCAACGAGGCGCTGCTGAAGCTGGCCAAACCCGACGCCATCGTTCTGCATTGCCTGCCCGCCCACCGCGGCGAGGAGATCACCGAGGCGGTGCTGGAGGGGCCCCAGTCGGCGGTGTTCGACGAGGCCGAGAACAGGCTGCATGTGCAGAAGGCGATTATGGCCCTGGTGATGGGCGACCTGTAAGAACGGGGGCGAAGCGTGTGAGTCAAGCCGCCGACGGCTTCGTTTTCAGCCGCGACAAAAGCCTGCTGCAGCTCGACCGGATCTGCGAACTGATGGCCCAGACTTATTGGGCGCCCGACCGCAGCCGGGCAGAGATACAAACATCCATAAAAAATTCGCTCTGTTTCGGTATATACGATAAAAACGGCCGCCAGGTCGGCTTCGCCCGGGCGGTGACCGACTACGCGACCGTCTACTGGGTAGCGGATGTCATTATCGACGAAGCGTACCGCGGCCAGGGCCTGGGGAAAAGGCTGGTCGAACTGATCACGACGACGGATGAACTGCAGGGTATGAAGGGCATCCTGGGAACGCGGGACGCTCACGGGCTATACGAACAGTACGGTTTTGCGAAAGACGCCCACAGATTTATGATCCGGAACGGGTAGCGGCTGGCCGCTGCGATAGCGTTCCGTAATTTCGAAGGAGGAGTATCCATGAGCGACATCAAGAAAGTGGTCCTTGCTTATTCCGGCGGTCTCGACACGTCGGTAATCATCCCCTGGCTGAAGGAGAATTACAACGACTGCGAGGTCATCGCCATGTGCGCCGACGTCGGCCAGGGCGCCGAGATCGACCCGGTGCGGGAGAAGGCCCTCAAGTCCGGGGCCAGCAAGGTTTATGTCATGGACGTCCGCAAGGAGTTCGTCGAGGATTATGTCTGGCCGGTGCTGAAAGCGGGCGCGGTTTATGAAGGCAAGTATCTGCTCGGCACCTCGTTCGCGCGGCCGATCATCGCCAAGGCGATGGTGGAGATCGCGGCGAAGGAGGGCGCGGACGCCATCGCCCACGGCGCGACCGGCAAGGGCAACGACCAGGTCCGCTTCGAGCTGACCGTCAAGGCGCTGGCGCCCCATCTCAAGATCGTCGCTCCCTGGCGGCTGTGGACCATCCGCTCGCGCGAGGACGCCATCGACTATGCCGAGAAGCACGGCGTGCCCGTGCCGGTGACCAAGAAGCGCCCCTACAGCATGGACCGCAATATCTGGCACCTCAGCCACGAGGGCGGCGACCTGGAGGACCCCTGGAACGAGCCCAAGGACGATGTTTATATGGTCACCAAGACGCCCGAGCAGGCGCCCGACAAGGCCACTTATGTGGAGATCGCCTTCGAGTAGGGCGTGCCGGTGGCGGTCGACGGCCAGAAGCTGGGCGCCGTGGAACTGCTTGAGAAGCTCAACGAGCTCGGCGCCGCCAACGGCATCGGCATCGCCGACATTACCGAGAACCGCCTGGTGGGCATGAAGTCCCGCGGCGTATACGAGACTCCGGGCGGGGCGATCCTCTATTACGCTCACCGCGAGCTGGAGTACCTGACCCTCGACCGGGCGACGATGCATTACAAGGAGCAGGTGGCGGTGCGGTACGCCGAGCTGGTCTACGACGGGATGTGGTTTTCGCCGCTCCGCGAGGCGCTCGACGCCTTTGTCACTTCCACCCAGCAGACGGTCACCGGCCTGGTGCGGCTGAAGCTCTACAAGGGCAACATCATGAGCGCCGGCGCCAAGTCGCCGTACTCCCTCTACCACGAGGGCTTCGTGACCTTCGGGCGTGACGAGGTCTACAACCAGAAAGACGCGGAAGGGTTTATCAACCTGTTCGGCTTGCCCCTGAAGATCCGGGCGCTGATGCAGCAAAAGGAGAAGAAATAAATGACCAAGCTTTGGGGCGGTAGATTCACCAAAGGCACTGACGTGCTTGTGGAGGAGTTTACCTCCTCCATTTCTTTTGACCGGCGGCTGTACCGCGAGGATATCGCCGGCAGTATCGCCCACGCCCGCATGCTGGGCAAGTGCGGCATCATCGCCGCCGACGAGGCCGAGGCGATCATCGTCGGGCTGACGGGCATCCTTGCCGATATCGAGGCCGGGAATTTCACCTTCGAGACGGCCCTCGAGGATATCCACATGAATATCGAAAAGCGCCTGACCGAGCGCATCGGCCCCGTGGGGGGCAAGCTGCACACCGCCCGCAGCCGCAACGACCAGGCGTCCCTCGACACCCACCTCTACCTCCGCAAGGAGGTCGTCGCCGTGGGCAGGCTGCTGTGCGGCCTGCAGGAGGCTATTCTGGAGACGGCCGGCCGGTACCCGGAGGTCATCATGCCGGGCTACACCCACCTGCAGCGGGCCCAGCCCATCCTGTTCGCCCACCAGCTGCTGGCGTATTTCTTCATGCTCGGGCGGGACTTCGACCGCCTGCGGGGGGTATGGGAGCGGGCCGACCTCATGCCGTTGGGGGCGGGGGCCCTGGCCGGCACGACCTTCCCGATCGACCGCCAACTGGTGGCCGACGAGCTGAAATTCGGCCGCCTGTACGACAACAGCATCGACGCGGTCGCCGACCGCGACTTCGTTCTCGAGTTCCTGGCCTTTGCCGCCATTCTTATGGTCCATCTCAGCCGGCTGAGCGAGGAGATCATCCTCTGGTGCAGTTCGGAGTTCAAGTTCGTTGAGCTGGACGACGCCCACTGCACCGGTTCGAGCATCATGCCGCAGAAGAAGAACCCCGATGTTTCCGAGCTTGTCCGCGGCAAGACCGGCCGGGTGGTCGGCCACCTGATGGCGCTGCTGACGACGATGAAGGGGCTGCCGCTGGCATATAATAAGGATATGCAGGAGGACAAGGAGGGGCTGTTCGACACGGCCGACACCGTCAAGTTCAGCCTGTCGGTGTACGCGGCGATGGTGCGGGCCATGAGGGTCAACGCGCCGCGGATGCTGGCCGCCGCCGACGAGGACTTCACCAACGCCACCGATATGGCCGATTACCTCGTCAAGAAGGGCCTGCCCTTCCGCCAGGCCCACGAGGTGTCGGGCAAGAGCGTCCGCTACTGCCTGGAGAAGGGCAAAAAACTTACCGAGCTGTCGCTGGCCGAGTTCAAGGAATTTTCACCGCTGTTCGAGCACGATATCCTCGACGCCATCAAGGTGGAAACGTGCATCGCCGCCCGCAATTCCTACGGCGGCACGTCGCCGTCCCAGGTGAAGGCCGCCGCCGCCCGCGGCCGCGAGGCGCTCGCCGGACAGCTTGCCCAGCTTGACACCTATCAAAAAAACATCATATAATGATTGGTAAGGTATTCCACAGCGATTGGCTTCTCGCTTGGGATAAAACAAAAAGGGGGCTTCATTATGGTCGACATCGCCGTTAACAGGGTTGCGACCCCGAAAGCCTTGCCGGATCCCGACAAGCTGGGCTTTGGGCAGTATTTCACCGATCACATGTTTGAAATGGATTACCAGACCGGCAAGGGCTGGCACAATCCGCGCATCGTGCCTTACGAGCAATTCTCGCTCTATCCGGCCGCCATGGTTCTCCACTACGGCCAGGCGATCTTCGAGGGCATGAAGGCGTTCCGCACCGACGAGGGCGTCATCAACGTCTTCCGGTCGCTCGACTACTTGAACCGTTTCAACCGCTCGGCCGATATCCTCTGCATTCCCAATACCGATGTCGAAGTCGTCCATGCCGGCCTTAACAAGCTCCTCGAAATCGATAAACGCTGGGTACCGGCCAAGGTCGGCACGGCGCTGTATATCCGTCCCTTCATCGTCGCCACCGATCCGTATGTCGGCGTGAAGTCTTCCGATAATTACAAATTGTTCATCATCCTGTCCCCGGTGGGCGCGTACTACGCCGCCGGCTTCAACCCCGTGGGCATCAAGGTCGAGGACAAATACGTCCGCGCCGTTCCCGGCGGCATCGGCGAGGCCAAGACGCCGGGCAACTATGCCGCCAGCCTGCGGGCCCAGGTGGAGGCCAAGAAGGAAGGCTACGCCCAGGTGCTGTGGCTGGACGGCATCGAGCGCAAGTACATCGAAGAAGTCGGCACGATGAACATTTTCTTCAAGATCAAGGGCGAGCTGATCACCCCCGCCCTCAACGGCAGCATCCTCGGCGGCATCACCCGCCGCACCGTGCTCGAGCTTGCCAGGGATTGGGGCGTGAAGGCCACCGAGCGCCAGATCTCCATTGACGAAGTGTTTGCGGCCCACGCCAAGGGCGAGCTGGAAGAGGTTTTCGGTTCGGGCACCGCCGCCGTTATCTCGCCGGTCGGCGAACTGTCGTGGAAGGGCCAGAAGCTGGTCATCGGCGGCAACAAGACCGGTCCTTTCTCCCAGAAGCTCTTCGACCATGTTGCCGGCCTCCAGTACGGCAAGGTGGCCGATAAATTCGGCTGGGTGGAAAAGGTGGCAAAAGTCTAACGTGACAGCTGCCTCCCGGAGATTCTCCGGGAGGCGTTTATATTATTTTTTTCCCGGCAGTTTTCGGCTGTAAAAGGTTTTTGCCATTTTCGGGTAGAATAGTGTTAGCGATTACG
>JARKNV010000066.1 GCA_029976065.1 Selenomonadales bacterium | reverse complement strand
CCCATGCCCATGATGGCGGGGTCGACGCCGCCGGAGCCGTAGCCGACGATTTTGGCGAGGGGTTTGAGGCCGAGGGCTTTGGCTTTGTCGGCGCTCATGACGACGAGGGCGGCCGCGCCGTCGTTGATGCCGGAGGCGTTGCCGGCGGTGACGGTGCCGTCTTTCTTGAAGGCCGGCTTGAGTTTGGCGAGGGCTTCGAGGGTGGTGCCGGCTTTGGGGTATTCGTCGGTGTCGAAGATTACGTCGCCTTTTTTGCCTTTAATTGTGACGGGGACGATTTCTTTCTTGAAGACGCCGCTTTCGATGGCTTTGACGGCCTTGGTCTGCGATTCGTAGGCGAGCTGGTCCTGCATTTCGCGGCTGATGGCGAATTTTTCGGCGACGTTTTCGGCGGTGATGCCCATGTGGTAGTCGTTGAAGGCGCACCACAGGCCGTCCTGGATCATGACGTCGATGATTTTGTCGGCACCCATGCGGTAGCCCCAGCGGGCTTTGCTGCTGAGGAGGTACGGGGCCTGGGACATGCTTTCCATGCCGCCGGCGAGGACGATGTCGGCGTCGCCGCACATGATGTCCTGGGCGGCGAGGTTGACGGTTTTGAGGCCGGAGCCGCAGACTTTGTTGACGGTGTAGGAGGGGATTTCGGCCGGCAGGCCGGCTTTGATGGCCGCCTGGCGGGCGGGGTTCTGGCCGAGGCCGGCCTGGAGGACGTTGCCGAAGATGAGTTCGTCGACGTTCTCGGCTTTGACGCCGGCGCGGGCGAGCGCTTCCTTGATGACGATGGCGCCCATTTCGGGGGCGGAGAGGGGGGTCAGCGCGCCGTTGAAGCTGCCGATGGCGGTGCGGGCGGCGCTGGCGATGACAATCTCACGCATGGAGCACCCTTCTTTCTTTTTTTATCGGGCTAGGCTGCAGGGTTGCCCGGCGTTACTGCATGATGGGCGGGATGTAGGGCAGGGTTTTGGCCAGCAGCCAGAGCATGATGAGCACGACGGGGGTGTGGAACATGAGCTGGAGGATGGAGTAGCCGGCGAGGTCCCGGGCTTTTACGCCGGTGAGGCCGAGCAGCGGCAGCATCCAGAAGGGGTTGATGAAGTTCGGCAGGGCTTCGGCGGCGTTGTAGACCTGGACGATCCAGCCGAGGTTGACGTGGAGTTCGTTGGCGGCCTGTAGCATGTAGGGAGCTTCGACGATCCATTTGCCGCCGCCCGAGGGGAGGAAGAGACCGAGTACGGCGGAGTAGATGCCGACGATGACCGGCAGGGTGTCGTGGTTGGATACGGAGACGAAGAAGTGGGCGAGGACGTCGCAGAGCCCGGAGCCCATGAGGACGCCGAAGATGCCGGCGTAGAGCGGGAACTGGAGCAGGACGCCGCCGGTCATGGGCACGGATTTGGCAGCGGCCTTGAGGAAGGATTTCGGGGTGCCGTGAAGCGCCATGCCGGCGATGAGGAACATGAAGTTGTAGACGTTGAGGTCCATGGCGGCGAGACCGCCTTTGGTGGAGAAGGTGTTCCACAGGAAGGCGACGCCGAGGAGGACGATGATGATGGTGAGGATGGGGCTGTATTCGAGGTATTCGCCGGGGGTCTGGGCTTTGCCGATTTCTTCTTCTTTTTCGTCGGCGTAGCGCAGGCCGATCATTTCGGCGGTCTTGGCTTTGTCGGCGGTCGGGCAGGAGACGTAGCAGATCCAGCAGGAGAGAACGACAAGAACGATTATCATGACGAGGTTCTGCCAGGTGAGGAGGGTTTCTTCGAGGGGGATGGTGCCGCTGATTTTATACAGGGCGGGCGGGATGGAGGCCTTGGTGGCCATGAGCAGGGCGGCCGAGGACGAGAGGCCCAGGGCCCAGATGCTGCCGAGGCCGAGGTAGGCGGCGGCGCCCATGGCGCGGTAGTCGATGCCGGCGACGCGCTTGCTGACTTCGCGGGTCAGGATGCCGGCGAAGATGAGGCTGAAGCCCCAACTCAGCAGGGAGGCGACCATGGCCATGAAGGCGACGTAGGTTACGGCGCCTTTCGGGGTCTGCGGGAAGGCGGCCAGCTTGATGACCAGCTTTTTGACCGGCGGCGCGACGGCGACGATGTAGCCGCCGATGACGACGAAGGCCATTTGCATGGTGAAGGGGATGAGGCTCCAGAAGGATTTGCCGAAGTCGACGCCGACCTGCATCGGCGTGCGGCCCATGAGCAGGGCGGCTACGGCGGTGATTGCGACGGCGATGGCGGCGAAGACGTAGGCGTCGGGGAACCAGCGTTCGCTCCAGTCGGCCAGGGATGCCCCCAGCCGGGCCAGCACTCCCATTTGTTCCTGCTGGGCGGGACGGGTTTCGTTTTGCACTTGGGTCCACTCTCCTTTGAATTAGTGCGTTTATTTAATTGTTTGGAACTACATGGTTTTGAGGTCGGGGCTAACGAGGAGTTTGGCTTCGGTTTTGGCGATGACGTCGGCAGCGCTGACGCCGGGGGCGGTCTCTTCGAGGACGAGGCCCTGCGCCGTGACGCGGATGACGCCGAGTTCGGTGACGATCATGGTGATGACGCCTTTCGCGGTGAGCGGCAGGTTGCATTCTTTGAGGATTTTGGCGCTGCCGTCCTTGGCGCAGTGCTCCATGGCGACGATGACTTTTCTGGCGCCGACGACGAGGTCCATGGCGCCGCCCATGCCGGGCACCATTTTGCCGGGGACCATCCAGTTGGCGAGGTTGCCTTGTTCGTCGACCTGGAGGGCGCCGAGGACGGTGACGTCGACGTGGCCGCCACGGATGAGGTTGAAGGACATGAAGCTGTCGAAGGTGGCGCCGCCGGGGAGGATGCCGGCCGGTACGCCGCCCGCGTTGGACAGGTCGGGGTCGGGGTCGGTGACGGGGCCGAGGCCGACGAAGCCGTTCTCGGACTGGAGGATGATCGATACGTCTTCGGATAGATAGTTGGGTACGAGGGTCGGCAGGCCGATGCCGAGGTTGACGAGTTCTCCGTCCTTGAGTTCCCTCGCGACGCGACTGGCGATGATTTCCTTGGCGCTAGCCATTGACGGCCACCCCTTTCCCTTGAACGATCCAGTCGACGACGACCCCGGGGATGGTGACTTCGTCGGGGTCGATGGCGCCGACTTCGACGATTTGCTCGACTTCGGCGATGACGAGGTCGGCGGCCAGCGCCATGACCTGGTTGAAGTTCTTG
The DNA here is from genome assembly GCA_029976065.1 of Selenomonadales bacterium. GTDB lineage: Bacteria > Bacillota > Negativicutes > Sporomusales > UBA7701 > Anaeroselena. Next base: position 26,715 of record JARKNV010000066.1, on the reverse strand, counting down.
GCGCTACGCCGGAGGACGAGGTTGCCGGCTTTGTCGGCCTTGTGGGCTTTGAGCAGGGCGATGTCGGCCCGGATGGGCAGCTCGAGCAGGTATTGCTTGCCGTTGACGGTGATGAGCTGTTTGCCTTCTTCGACGATGGTGCCGACGCCGGTCGGGGTGAGGATGCCGCCGATGCCGGCGCCGCCGGCGCGGATCTGTTCGGCGAGCGTGCCCTGCGGGGTGAGGACGACTTCCATTTCCCCGGCCATCATCTGCCGCCCGGTTTCGGGATTGGTGCCGATGTGGGTGACGATGCATTTCTTGACCTGCTTGTTGACCACCAGTTTGCCGATGCCTTTATCAGGGAAGGCGGTGTCGTTGGCGATGACGGTAAGGTTGCGGACGCCTTTGGCGGCCAGGGAGTCGAGGATGTCCGTCGGCGAGCCGACGGCCAGGAAGCCGCCGATCATGACGGTGGACCCGTCTTTGACCGCGGCGACTGCCTCTTCGAGTTTCCGTACTTTGTTCAAATTGTTTCCTCCTTTTCCGCTGCGATAGAGTTCATGTCCCGCTATAGACGCAAAAACCGTGCCAAAAAATTAATTTTCGCCACGGCCGGTTTCGGCCCGCGCAAATCCGGCGGTTTTGCCCCGCAATGGGGGTACCCGGCGCGGCAGGACGACCGGCTAGCGTTAAACAGGCAAAAAAATTTTAACCGCGCCAAAGAATTTTGGGCGGTTAAAACAAGGGTTATCCCGTGGCGCGATCCGGGCCAAGTCGGCAAAAAGCGCCTACTTTTTGCGCGGTGACGGCTAATGTTTGCGCATCATTCGTCGCCTTCGGCGGCGAGGTTGTATTCCTCGATTTTGTACTGGAGGGCCCGGCGGCTCATGTCGAGGTCGCGGGCGGTTTTCATGCGGTTGCCTTTGTTGCGGCGGAGGGCGGCGCGGATGATGGCGCACTCGGTTTCCTTGATGAGGTCGCGCAGGCTTTCGCCCTGCCAGGAGGCCGGCCCCTGGCCCTGGCGGCTCTGGGGCTCGGGGGAAAGGTGGCGCGGCAGGTCTTCGGGGAAGATCATCCGGCCGGTGCTCATTATGACCGCCCGCTCGACGACGTTGGAGAGTTCGCGGATGTTGCCCGGCCAGCGGTAGGCTTCGAGGAGGGCCATGGCTTCGGGGTCGAAGTCGTCGAGGTTGCGGCCCGCTTCCTGGGCGTATTTCTGGAGGAAGATGCGGGCGAGGAGGGGGATGTCTTCGCGCCGCTCGCGGAGGGGCGGCATTTCGATGGTGACGACGGCGAGGCGGTAGTAGAGGTCCTGGCGAAACAGCCCCTTGTCCACGAGTTCGGGCAGGGAGCGGTTGGTGGCGGCGACGACGCGCATGTCGGTTTTGATTGTCTGGCTGCCGCCGACCCGTTCGAATTCCCGCTCCTGCAGGACGCGGAGGAGTTTGACCTGCACGGCCATGGGCATTTCGCCGATTTCGTCGAGCAGCAGGGTGCCTTTGTCGGCGAGTTCGAAGCGGCCGATGCGCTTGGAGGCGGCACTGGTGAAGGCGCCTTTTTCGTGGCCGAACAGCTCGCTTTCGAGCAGCGTTTCCGGCAGGGCGCTGCAGTTGACCTTGATGAGCGGCCCGCTGGCCCGCGGGCTGTTGTAGTGGATGGTGTTGACCATGAGTTCCTTGCCGGTGCCGCTTTCACCGGTGATGAGGACGGTGGCCTGGGTGGGGGCGACTTTGGCGACGGTGTCGTAGACTTTGCGCATCCGCGGCGAATTGGTGAGCACCCGGTCGAGGCTGTAATGGGCGGTGAGCTCCTGGCGGAGGAGGTTGGCCTCGGCGGCCAGGCGGCGGTTCTCGACGGCCCGGCGGAGCATTATTTTTATTTCGTCGATGTTGAAGGGTTTGATGATGTAGTCGTAGGCCCCGGCTTTCATCGCTTCGACGGCCTTGTCGACGGTGGCGAAGGCGGTCATGAGGATTACGGCGGCGCCGGTCTGCTCCTGGCGCATGGCGCGGAAGGCGGTCATGCCGTCCATTTTGGGCATGCGGATATCCATGAGGATTACGTCGGGCTGTTCGCGGCGGCCGATTGCCAGGGCGGCCTGACCGTCTTCGGCTTCGAGCACTTCGTAGCCTTCGCTGCGGAGCACGACCCCGAGCATCGCCCGGACGCTTTCCTCGTCGTCGACTACCAGTATTTTGCCGGTCTGCATGTGTTATTCCCCCTGTTCGTAGGCCAGCGGTATCAGTAGCCTGATGACCGCTCCGCCGGAGGGGTTGTCCTCGATGAGGATGTGTCCCCCGCGGGCGGCGACGATGCGCTGGACGACCGCCAGGCCGAGTCCGGTGCCTGTCTGCTTGGTGGTGAAGAAGGGGTCGAAGACTTTTTCGCGGATGGCGGCCGGAATGCCCGGCCCGGTGTCGGCGAACAGCACTTCGACTTCGTCGCTGGCTTTGAGGTAGCGGGCGGTTATCCGGATGGTGCCTTCGTGGTCCATGGCCTGCATGGAGTTTATCAGGAGGTTGAGGAAGACCTGCTTGAACTGCTCGCCGTCGATGTTGACGACCGGCAGCTTTTCTTCGATGAAGGTGTCGAAGACGATGCCGTGGGTTTTGGCCTGGCTTTGCACGAGGATCATGGTTTCCTGCAGCACTTTGGCGAGGTCGGTGGGCATGGCTTTTTCCTGGCTGGGCCGGGCGAAGTAGAGGAGCGTTTCGATGATCCTGTTCATGCGCTCGACTTCGCGCATGAGCATCGGCAGGTAGGTGGCCCGCTCCTCGTCGCTGCCGGCGGATTGGAAGTATTGGAGGAAGCCTTTGATGCTGGTGAGAGGGTTGCGGATCTCGTGGGCGACGCCGGCCATGAGCTCGCCGAGGGTGGCTAGTCGGTCGGCCCGGCTGACCTGCTCTTCGAGGCGCTTGCGTTCGGTGAGGTCCTCGAAGACGACGACGGCGCCGATGATTTTGCCGTTGATGTCGCGCAACAGGGAGGTGGTGACGCTGATCCAGAGCTTGCCGTGCCTGATGGGGTATTCGATTTTGCTGCCGATGTAGGGTTCGCCGGTGCGGAGGGTTTCGAGGAGGCGGCTGTTGAAGGCGGCGTCCTGGGGGAAGATGGTTTCGTAGTCCTGGCCGATGACTTCGGGGGCGGAGAAGCCGGTCATGATTTCGGCGGCGCGGTTGAAGGCGGTGATTTTGCCCTCGGTGTCGACGGCGATGATGCCGTCGGCCATGCTTTCCATGATGTTTTCGCTGAGGGTGCGGGCGTCGCCGAGGGCGGCGGCCATTTCGTTGATGGTGGCGGCGACTTCGCCCATTTCACCGGTGACGCCGCTGATGGGCTTGCGGAGGTTGAAGCGCAGCTGCCTGAGGCCCTGGATGACTGTCTGGACGTCTTTGATCATGCTGCCGGTGAGGCTGAGGATGAGGAGGATGCTGAGCAGCAGGCCGACGGCTACGGAGATTACGAGGCCGCGGTCCATGGCGGCGAGCTGGTTCTGGATGTCGTCGGTGAGTTCGTTGACCCAGATGTAGCCGATGACCCGTCCGTCCCTGGCCAGCGGCCGCATGGCGTTCATGATGTTGCCGCGCACGAGGGTGCCGAATTCTACCCGGAACTCGTTCGTGGCCATGACGAACCGCCCGGGGTGGTCCTTGCCGATCGGCCAGCCGACGGTGTAGCCGTATTTTTCGGCCGGCCCGTAGGTGACGATGGCATCGAGGTCGCGGGAGTAGAAGCCCACGCCGAGGCCGGGGGCGGAGCGGGCTATTTCGTCGGTGAGACCGGCGAGTTCGCGGTTGAGGATGCGGATCTGCGCGTCGCGCGGGGCGCCGACGGCCCCGTGCCGCGCGAGGATGCCGGCGAACCCGTCCGGGCCGAGCCGCGCGTCGAGAATGTAGCCGACTGCCGCCAGCTTGCTCTTTTTTTCTTCGAGCAGGGACTGCTCGGCGCTTTGTTTCATAACGAAGCCGGAGACGAGGATGGGTATGTTTACGATGAGCAGGGACAGGATTATCAGCCGCCCCCGCCAGCTCTTAAACCACTGGTGCCACATGTCTACACTCCGTTTTATTCCGTTGTTCATTTTTTATCACGACCGTCCGGCCTTTTATTATTGCAAGTTTCGTTCCAAAGGCTGTTTGTTATTTTCGCCGCGACGGTGAAATACCCTTGCGGCGGGGGGACGGCAGAAAAAACCACCGCCTAGGCGGTGGTTTAACTTATATGGATAAGACTATATAGGCGGCCACTATTGCCGCGAGGACGGACGAGACGAGCCCGCCGCCGCGGAGGGCGAAGGCGGCGGCGACGGCGACGCCGGCGAGGGTGGCGGGCATCATGCCGGCCGCGCTTTCGGCGACGCCGCGGATGATGAGCGCCCCGAGGGCGGCGTAGGGGATATAGGCGAGGAAGCGCCTGACGAGGGGCGGCAGGGGACGCCGGGCGAGGGCGGCGAGCGGCAGCAGCCGCGGCAGGTAGGTGACGAGCATCATGCCGAGGATGAGGGGCAGATATCCGGTCATGGCCCCACCTCCCCGGCGCCGTCCCCGGGCACTGCCAGGCCGGCGGCCGCGGCGGCGACGATGGCGGCGATGAGGCTCCAGCCGGGCGAGAGGAGGCCGCTACGGCTGAGGAGCAGATAGATGAGGCCGGACAGCAGGGCGATGACGAGGGCGCCGCGGTTCTTTTTCAGTTCGGGGACGAGGATGGCGGCGAACAGGGCGTACAGGCCGACGCCGAGGCTGCTCTGGACGGCCGCCGGCAGCACCTGGCCGACGAGGTAGCCGGCGACGGTGCCGCCGAACCAGGCCGCATAGGCGACGCCGTTGAGGGCCAGCAGGTAGCGGGCGGTGAGTTCGCCGGCCTTGAGGGAGGCGACGGAGAAGGTTTCGTCGGTGACGCCGAAGGCGACGAAGGGCACGAGGCCGCGCCGCACCCCGTTGAGGCGGACGGCCAGGGCGGCGCTCATCATCATGTGGCGGAGGTTGAGGAGGAAGGTGGCGAGGACGATGTCGGCGGCGGCGATGCCGGCTCTGATGAGGTCAAGGGCCATGAACTGGCTGGCGCCGGCGAAGACGACGAGGGAGAACAGGCAGGCGTCGGCGAAGCTGACGCCGACCGTTTTCGCGAGCAGGCCGAAGGCCATCGCGACCGGAAAGTAGCCGGCGACGATCGGCAGCCCGTCGGCCGCGCCGTCCCTGAAGCCCGGAGCTTTTTCCCGCACCATCGCTCTCTCCCCTCCCCTGCCCTGCTTTTTGTGCGGCGTGTGCGCCGCTATGTTATAATAAACCAAAAGTGCGTTGCAATGTTCGTGCGCTAAAAAGAGCTAATCGTGCGTTATAACGTACATGAACGTATTATAGCGCAGGTGGCGGCAAAAAACAAGGGCGTGGATAGCTATGGACGAGCTTAACAGGATTATCGCGGCTAATCTCCGCCGGCTCCGGGAGGCCCGGAAGCTCAGCCTCGACCGGACGGCGGAGGCGACCGGGGTGAGCAAGTCGATGCTGGGCCAGATCGAGCGGGGCGAGTCGAATCCTTCGATAACGACGCTCTGGAAGATCGCCGGCGGCCTGAAGGTTTCCTTCACCGCCCTGGTGAACGCGCCCCAGCCGGATACGGTGCTGGTGGACCAGGCGGCGGTGGAGCCGCTGACCGGCGACGGCGGCCGCTACCGCGTGTATCCGCTGTTCCCGTACGAGGAGGGCCGCCGCTTCGAGCTGTATACGGTGGAGATCGATCCGGGGGGCAGCTTCGCCAGCGATGCGCACGGCGAGAAGACGCAGGAGTTCGTGACGGTGTTCGAGGGCGTGTTGACGCTGACGGCGGGCGGGCGGACGCATGTGCTGAACCGGGGCGAGTCGATAAGCTTCCGGGCCGACCGGCCGCATTCCTACGGCAACGGCGCCGCGACGCAGACGCGCCTCAGCCTGGCCATCCATTACCCGGGCTGAGGGCGGGCGTTTGACGGGCGCGCCGAGTTGTGGTATCTTTATTGAGTATGTCGGAATAACAAGCCGCCGTTGACACGACGGCTTTTGCTTTTTACCGGTACAGTGAGTGTTTATTTAAGGAAGGCGGGGTTTTGCGGATGATCAGCACAAACAATTTGAGCCTCTGGTTCGGGAAACGGGCCTTATTCAAGGATGTGAATATAAAGTTCACCCCCGGCAACTGTTACGGCCTGATCGGCGCGAACGGGACCGGCAAGTCGACGTTCCTGAAGATTCTCGCCGGCGAGATCGAGCCGACGGGCGGCACGGTGGAGGTTACCCCCGGCGAGCGGCTGGCGGTGCTGCGGCAGAACCATTATGAGTTCGATGAGTTCGCGGTGCTGAAGACGGTGATCATGGGCCACGCCCGCCTGTACGCGATCATGGAGGAGAAGGACGCGCTGTACGCCAAGCCGGATTTCTCGGACGAGGACGGGGTGAAGGTGGCGGAGCTGGAGGGCGAGTTCGCGGAGCTGAACGGCTGGGACGCGGAGACGGAGGCGGCCAAGCTGCTGAACGGCCTGGGCATACCGGAGGAGCTGCACGGCCAGAGGATGGCCGACCTGAGCGGCAACGAGAAGGTGCGGGTGCTGCTGGCGCAGGCGCTGTTCGGCAACCCGGATGTCCTGCTGCTCGACGAGCCGACCAACCACCTGAATATCGAGGCGATCCAGTGGCTGGAGGAGTTCCTGTACAATTTCGCCAATACGGTGATCGTGGTGTCGCATGACCGCCATTTCCTCAATCGGGTGTGCACCCACATCGCCGATATCGATTTCGGCAAGATTCAGCTGTATGTGGGCAACTACGATTTCTGGCTGGAGTCGAGCGAGCTGGCGCTGAAGCTGGCCAAGGAGGCGAACCGCAAGACGGAGGAGAAGATTAAGGAGCTGCAGAGCTTCATCCAGCGGTTCAGCGCCAACGCTTCGAAGTCGCGGCAGGCGACGTCGCGCAAGAAGCTACTGGAGAAGCTGACGCTGGAGGATATCCGGCCGTCGTCGCGCAAGTATCCGTATATTGCGTTCAAGCCCGACCGCGAGGCGGGCGACCAGTTGCTGACGGTCGAGGGGCTGGGCAAGGCCATCGACGGCGAGGCGGTGCTGGACGGCTTCAGCCTGCGGGTGGAGAGGGGCGACAAGATCGCGTTCGTGGGCGAAAACGGCCTGGCGAAGACGACGCTGTTCAGGGTCCTGATGGGTGAGCTGCCGGCCGACTGCGGCGAGTTCAAGTGGGGCGTGACGACTTCGCAGGCGTATTTCCCGCGGGACAACGGAGCGTTTTTCGACGGCTGCGGGCTTAACCTCGTGGACTGGCTGCGGCAGTTTTCCCGCGACCAGGAGGAGACGTTCATCCGCGGCTTCCTGGGGCGGATGCTGTTTTCGGGCGAGGAGAGCCTGAAGGAGGCGCAGGTGCTGTCAGGCGGCGAGAAGGTGCGCTGCATGCTGACGAAGATGATGCTGAGCGGCGCGAATGTGCTGATTTTCGACGAGCCGACCAACCACCTCGACCTGGAGTCGATCACGGCGCTCAACAACGGGCTGATTGCTTTCGGCGGCACCATTCTGTTCGCGTCCCACGACCACCAGTTCGTGCAGACGGTGGCCAACCGGATCGTGGAGATTACGCCGGCGGGGGTCATCGACCGCCGGATGAGCTATGACGAGTACCTGGAGCAAAGGAGCGGCCTGCTGCCGCGTTGAGACGGATTTGCCCGGTGATGGCGCGGGGCCTTGCGGCCGGCGGCAAAACCGGGTATAATTTTTTAGTACGTTTAAAAAGGCAATTATCGCCGGGATCTGCCCGGCGGCTAATAATCGGAGGAAAGATGTCTATTATCGAAACCAACCCCCGCCGGACGTTCGCGATCATTTCCCACCCCGACGCCGGCAAGACGACGCTGACGGAGAAGCTGCTGCTGTACGGCGGGGCGATCCACCTCGCCGGGTCGGTGAAGGCGCGCAAGGCCCAGAAGCACGCGGTGTCGGACTGGATGGAGATCGAGAAGCAGCGCGGCATTTCGGTGACGTCGAGCGTGCTGCAGTTCGATTATAACGGCGTGCGCGTGAATATCCTCGACACCCCCGGCCACCAAGATTTCAGTGAGGATACGTACCGGACGCTGATCGCCGCCGACAGCGCGGTGATGATCATCGACGTGGCCAAGGGCGTGGAGGAGCAGACGAAGAAGCTGTTCCGGGTGTGCAAGGAGCGGGGCATCCCGATTTTCACGTTCGTGAACAAGCTGGACCGCTTCGGCCGCAATCCCTTCGAGCTGATGGAGGAGATCGAGAAGGTGCTGGGCATCCGCGCTTACCCGATGAATTGGCCGGTGGGCACGGACGGCAGCTATAAGGGCGTGTACAACCGCCAGTTGGCCCAGGTGGAGCTGTTCGCGAAGGACGAGTCCCACGGCCAGAAGGCGGTGCCGTCGACGACGGGCAGCGTGGACGACCCGGCCTTCCGGGAGCTGCTGGGCGAGCACGCTTACCAGGCGCTGTGCGACGATATCACCCTGCTGGATATGGCGGGCGACGAGTTTGATTTGGGCAAGGTGGCCCGCGGTGAGCTTACGCCGATGTTTTTCGGCAGCGCGATGACCAATTTCGGGGTGCGGCCCTTCCTGGAGGAATTCCTGCGCCTCGCTCCCCCGCCGGCGGCCCGCCGCTCGGCCGAGGAGGAGGTCGTCAGCCCGGACAGCGACGTGTTTTCGGCGTTCGTGTTCAAGATCCAGGCGAATATGAATCCCGCCCACCGCGACCGGATCGCGTTCATCCGCATCTGCTCGGGGAAATTCGAGCGGGGCATGACGGTGACCCACGTGCAGTCGGGCAAGGCGGTGAAGCTGAGCCAGCCGCAGCAGTTCCTGGCCCAGGAGCGGACGCTGGTGGAGGAGGCCCTGCCGGGCGATATCATCGGCCTGTTCGATCCGGGCATTTTCGCGATCGGCGATACGCTCTGCCAGCCGGGGCACGCGATCAGGTTCGAGGATTTCCCGGTTTTCCCGCCCGAGCAGTTCGCCCGGGTGGCGGCGAAGGATACGATGAAGCGCAAGCAGTTCGTGAAGGGCATGACGCAGCTGACCCAGGAGGGGGCGGTGCAGGTTTTCCGCCAGCCGGGGGTGGTGGAGTCGTTCGTGGTCGGCGTGGTGGGCAGCCTCCAGTTCGAGGTGCTGCAGTACCGCCTGAAGCAGGAGTACGGGGTGGATATCCTGATGCACCCGCTGCCGTACGGCCTGGCCCGCTGGGTGACCGGCGAGGGGCTGAACGCCAAGGCGCTGAAGGGTCTGGACAACGGCCTGCTGCTTGAGGATACCAGGGAGCGGCCGCTGGTGTTGATTACGACCGAGTGGCAGCTTAACTGGGTGAAGGAGCGCAATCCGGGGGTGGAGTTCCTCGTCGCGCCGCCGGACGGCGCGGCGCCGGCGCGGGATGTTGTATAGACCGGCGGCGCGCGGTACAATATGTACAGGTGATTATCTGCGCGGGAGATGATGGTGTGGAGGACGGAAACGCCAGGGATTTTTTTGCGGCCCTCGGGTTCGAGGAGACGGAGATCGAGGACGGCCTGACGGCGCTGTGCTGCGAGACGGACGAAGATGGCGGCTATGCGCTGGTGACCGACGACGAGGGCGCGGTGCCGGAGAACCTGAAGCGGGCGGTGGTATTCGCCTGCTATACCCCGGAGGGGGCGTTCGCGTGGAGCGCTGGCTTCAAGCACGCGTATGTGTTTCGCGACGTGTGGGCCAAGCCCGCGACGGTGGCGGAGAAGGTCGCCGCGCTGCGGAAACGCCGCGAGGAGGCGTATAAATGATAAAAACGGTCGAACCTGAGGGTTCGGCCGTTTTTTGTTCGTGTTTGCGGGTTCAGGCCCGCCGGTAAAGGTACCGCAGGCCGATAAAGGCGGCGGCGGTCGCTGCGGCGATCGCGACGGCCGCCGGCAGCGACCGGAAGAGGGCGTCGCCGAAGAGGCTGAAGGCGACGGCGCCGGGAATGCTGCCGAGCACGGTGGCGGCTAGGTAGGGCCAGAAGCGCACGCCGGAGAGGCCGGCGAGGAAGCTGACGGCGTCCCAAGGCAGGACGGGGGCGAGGCGGAGCAGCAGCACCGTTTTGAAGCCGTGGACGGCTACCCGGTCGTCGAGTTCCGCGAGCGGCAGCCAGGCGGGGCGGCTGCGCCGGAGCCGCTCGCGGCCGAGGGCGCGGGCGACGCCGAAGCAGAGCGCCGCGCCGAGGACGGTGCCGAGGACGAGGTAGACGGTGCCCCACAGCGGCCCGAACGCCAGGCCGCCGGCGACCGCCAGGACGGCGGCCGGGAAGATGAGGAAGGGGCGGACGATGTTGCCGAGGATATAGAGGACCGGGCCGAAGGCGCCCAGCGACAGGATGAGGTCGCGGAGGGCCTCGGGCCGGAACCGTTCGAGGTCAAGGCCGTAGACGTAGAGGATGCCCAGGGCGGCGAAGCCTGCCAGGTATGCGTACAGGGCCGGCCGGTACGTGGTGTGCGTGTAGTGTCTCATAACTGTTAATTATAGACCTTGAGGGGTATTGCTGTAAAGAGGGTACGCCGGAAAAAGCAAGGCCCAACCCCGGGAGGGTTGAGCCTTGGGATATGGTGGCGGTTATTTAGGCTGCTGTTGCTTCACGATGTCGACGACGGGGGCCAGCGCTTTCAAGTCCGCTTCGACCATTTCCCTGAATTCGCTCGGGCCCATGTAGCCGATGCCGAGGGTGGATCTGTTCATGAAATCGACGAATTTAGGGTCCTTGGCGGCTTTCAGGAGGGCGTTCTCAAGGACTTTGACGACTTCGTCCGGGGTCGTGGGCGGCACGGCGATGCCGCGGTAGGTGGCGCAGACGACGTTGAGGCCTTTTTCCCTGAAGGTCGGCGTGTCATCCAGGCCGGCGAAGCGTCTTTCGGCCATGACGGCCAGGGGGCGCAGCTTGCCGGCTTCGATCCGGGCCTTGACCTCGCCGGGATTGTAGATGCCGAAGTCGGCCCGCCCCCCCAGGAGTTCGGTTATCGCCGGGGCGGCACCCTGGAAGGGCACGGTGACGAAGCTGACGTCGGCGGCGAGCGCGAACTGGATGGCGTAGAAGTTGGGGACGGAGGCGGCGGCGTATCTGAGTTTGCCGGGGTTGGCCCTCAGGACGGCCAAGAGGTCTTCGATGGTTTTGTATCGCGAGTCGGCGGCCACGACGACCAGTTCGGGGTCGACGTTGATGTTGCTGATGTATTTGAAGTCCATCGTCTTGAACGGCGCCTGCCCGAGCAGGGGCAGGATGGCGACTTCGCGGGTGACCATCGTCAGGGTGTAGCCGTCCGGTTTGGCGCGCAGGCCTTCGTTCATGCCGACGGCACCGGCGCCGCCGGTTTTGTTGACGACGACGACGTTCTGCTTGAGGACGCCCGTGAGCGCTTCGGCCAGCGCCCGGCCTACCGCGTCGGTGCCGCCGCCGCCGGCGTAAGGCACGATGAGTTCGATGGGTTTGGCGGGGTATTTTGCCCCGTGCTGTTTCGCGCCGCAGCCCGCGGCCGCCACCAGGGAGATCATGAGCAGGCCGGTAAGGAATAAGGATACCGTTGTGCGCATTTCTACACCCCTCCCGCTAATTTGGCGCACCAGTTGCCGCCCCGGAGGCGACAGCGGTTTTTGCGATTAGGCCGGGTGGACGTTTCTGCCAGGGGAAAATATATTCACCTAGTTTTATGTTAGCAAAGGCCGTGGATTATGGCAACGCCGAATTGGGAATTTTTCGCAAAAAATGTCGATCGGTGACACGGGCGGACGGCGAAAAAGCCCCGGCCCTTTTTACGGGCCGGGGCTGCGCTGCCGTCAGGTTTCGCCGTCGAGGCGGACGTTTAGGGGCAGGCCTTCTTTGAGCAGGCCCGCCGGCGGGTCTACGAGGCCGATATGGGCCTGGAAGCCTGTTACCTTGTCGCCCTGCGTTTCGGGGTAGACGGCGACGATCCGCCCCTTCAGGGTTTGGCCGTCCGCTTCGACGGCCACGGTCGCGCCCAGGGGGACGGAGCTGAGTTCGTTTTGCCGCAGGGGGACGACGACAGCCAGTTGCTGCCCGCCGCCCAGCGCCAGCACCTGGCGGCCGGCTTCGACGGCGTCGCCGGCGGCGGCCGTGATGGCGGTGACGATGCCGTCCACGGGGGCGGTGACCGTCAGCGGCTCGCCGCCGCCGCTGGCCGCGGGACGGGCCGCCTGCAGGCGGGCGGCGGCGTTTTCGACCTGGCGGCGGGGGATGGCCCCCTGCTCGTAGAGTTTTTGCAGCCGCTCGTATTCTTTGCGGAGGGCGTCGTAGCCGCCGCTGGCCTGCGGGGGCGGCGGCGCCGCCGCGATTTTATAGAGGGGCTGGCCGGCTTTGACGGCCTGGCCGTCGCTGACGTACAGCTCGCCGATGCGGCCGGCATAGCCGCTGGTGACGGGCAGGACGAGGGCTTTGGCGACGGTGCCGGGGCGGACGGTGGCGCCTGGCGCGGCTGCGGGCGCCTGGACGGCGGGTTCCGCCGCCGGCGGGGGCTGGGCGGGGCCGGACCAGCGGCAGGCGGCGGCGAGGGAGATTATCAGCAGCGCCGCCAGGAGCCCCGGCAGGCGGCAGCGGTTGTGCTCAAGCATGGCGGCATCTCCAATTTTGACGAATGTGGCAGTTTCATATTCTCACTTTTCGCCCGCGCCGTCAAGGTCGCCTGCCGGCGGCGAGGGAGACAAGGCGCCGCTCTTGCTTTATAATATAAGGAGTATTTCGTTGCGCACATTATGGGAGGATAACGGATGTTTTTACATAGGGAAACGCCCGGGAGAGCACATGGCCGCTTCCGGCTGCCGAAGCTGCCGGCGCTGGGACGGATAGCGGCGCTGGCGGCCCTTATCCTGTGCTGGCCGGCGCCGGGAGGCGACGGCGCGGAGAGCGCGGGGTCGGCGGCGACGATGCCGTCCATATGGCCGGTGAAGGGCGCGGTGACTTCCGGGTTCGGCTGGCGCAATTCGCCGTTCGGCGGCGGTGCGGAGCTCCATCAGGGGATCGATTTCGCGGTGGAGGCCGGCACGCCGGTGGTGGCGACAGCCGACGGCGAGGTGGTGCAGAGCGGGGCTGCGGGCGATTTCGGCAATCTGGTGCAGGTGGACCACGGCAACGGGTTTGCGACTTTTTACGGCCACAACGCGCAGCTGGCGGTGAGCGTCGGCCAGACGGTGCTCAAGGGCCAGGTGATCGCGTATACCGGCAACACGGGCCGCAGCACCGGCCCGCATTTGCATTACGAGATCAGAAAGGACGGCGCGGCCGTGGACCCCTGGCGGTATCTGGTCGCCTATTGAGGCATGGAGAAGAGCGGCAACCTTCGGGTTGCCGCTCTTAGCTTGTAGACATAGTCAGACTGGCGAGAAAGGTCCAGATGCAAGCGCTCTGAGGAGCAAGTGCGCAAGTTCTTGGCGCTTTAGCGCCTAGAACTGCGGACTGCCCTTTACGGGTACGCCCGCAGATGGGGGCCTTTATCGCCAGTCTGAGACCGGCCGCCGGCGGGTGAAGGCGTAGGTGAGGGGCACGAGCCAGAGGTAGAAGGCGTAGGGCAGGAAGCCGCTGCCGACCGACAGGATGGCGGCGGGCATGGCGCCGGCGATGTTCCAGGGGATGAGGGGGGAGATGAGGATGACGGTGTTTTCGAGGTCGAGCGCCAGTCGGTAGGGGCTGACGCGCCGCTCACCGTAAATACCGCCCTGGAACTGCTGGGTGAGGATGACGGCGAGCGTCTGGTTGCAGCCGAAGGCGGCCGACAGGGTGCCGACGCCGAGGGTGCCGGCGTAGAGGCCGACGCGGCGGTTGAAGGCGGCGAGGGCGGCCTCGATGTCTTTGGTGAGGTCGGTGGCGGCGAAGATGCCGGCGTAGGCGGCGGACAGGAGGACGATGAGGGCGACGTTGACCATGGACAGCAGGCCGCCGCCGCCGATGATGCCGGCGAAGAAGCCGCCGGTTGCCGGCTGGTAACCGTAGACGAGGAAGCGGAGCATGTCGGCGGGGCTGTGCTGCTGGACGAGGACGCCGATGACGAGGCCGGTGAGGATGCTGGCGCCCATGGATTTTTTGACGTCGACGCGCAGGGCGGCGAGGACGAGGACGACGAGGGCCGGCAGGGCGACGACGGGCGAGAGATCGAAGGTATGGCTGATTTCCGCGGCCAGGCGGTCGTCGACGGCGGCGAGGGGATGGCCGGGGGACAGGAGCGCGTAGCCGGCGACGGCCAGGGCGAGCGGCAGCCAGGCCGAGGCGAGCATGTTGCGCAGGTTGGTGTAGAGTTCGGTGCCGGTGAGGGCGGCGACGAGGCTGGCGCTCGACGACATGGGCGAGCAGCGGTCGCCGAAGTAGGCGCCGGCAATGATGGCGCCGGCGGTGATGTCGGCGTCGACGCCGCCGGCCCGGGCGAGCACGATCATGATGATGCCCATGGTGCCAGTGGTGCCGAAGGAGGTGCCGAGCAGGAAGGAGACGAGGCAGCAGAGCAGAAAGGCGGACAGGATGAAGTACTGGGGGTGGATGACGGCGATGCCGTGGTAGACGATGAGGGGAACGGTGCCGCAGGCGCGCCAGACGGCGGTGATGGCGCCGATGAGGACGAAGATTTTGATGACGATGAGGGAGCGGCTGGCGCCGTCCAGCATCATGCGGGCGACGGCCGGGAAGGGGTGGCCGCGGCGCAGGGCGAGGAGGACGAAGCCGGCGAGGCCGAAGGCCAGCGGCCAGACGAGGGTGACGTTATGGGTGACGGCCAGCAGCAGGGCCGCGAAGAACAGGATGAAGACAGCCGTTGTCGCCAAGTGAGCATCTCCCGTTTTATCGTGTCGCCATATATTATACTACGTTATCGGCCTGCGGGGCTGTCTTTGCCGGAAAAAAGAAAACCTCCCGTGGGAGGTCAGGGGTTGTCCTGCGGCGGTCCGCTGCCGGCATCCGCTCCGCGGCCGGCTTTGAAGACCGAGCCGATCCTGTCTTTCAGGTCGAAATAGCCGGCGGCCATCATGACGGTCGGGCTGACTTTGAGGGCGTCCGGCTGCCCGCCGTCGAGGCAGTCCTCGTCGGCGTAGGCGGCGACGATTTCGCCGAGGAACATGGTGAAGTCGAATATCGGGATGGTGCGAATGACCTTGCAGAGGTAGTTGACCGGGCATTCCTTTATCAGCGGGGCGTTGCCGGCTTCGTCGTAAAAGGCTTCGAACAGCCCGGATTTATCCGTTTCCCGGCCGGAGACGATGCCGCAGTAGTCGGTTTTGGCGATGGCCGCCGCGGCGGGGATGTTTACGCTGAAGAAACCGTTTTCGATCACCCCGGCGGTCGTATGGTGGGTGTTTTTCAGGGAAATGTACAGCACCGGTTGCTGGCTTACGACCCCGTAAGCGCCGAGGGTGGCGTAGTTGGGCTTGCCGGCGACGGTGGCCCCGGCGAGAACGGCGATGTAGGGGCCGAAAGGGATGTTGGCGATTTTCTTTTTGGCCATTGTCCACGCTCCTTCCCTGACCATAATTTTTGCGGCGGGCAGGAGAATTATGCGCGGCCGGTGCGCGGGGCGTCGGTCAGGATTTGCCGGCGGCGGCGGCCAACCGGGGCGTGCGGCCGGGCGGGGTGAGGGTGAAGGCGGCGAGGGCGGCGATGACCGGCACGGCGGCAATGGCGGCGAAGGTCGTGCCGAGGCCGTAGTGGTCGGCGATCCAGCCGAGCAAGGGGGTGGTGAGGCCGCCGATGCTGACGGCCAGCCCGATGGTGACGCCGGAGGCGAGGCCCATGCGGTTGGGCAGGTATTTCTGGCCGAGGACGATGGTGGGACTGAAGGGGATGTAGATGCAAAGCCCGAGGGGGACGAGCAGCAGGGTGGCGAGGGTGGCGTCGCCGGCGGCAAGGAAGAGCAGCATCACCGGCACGAGGGCGGTGTAGCCCGCTCTGATGATCTGGCGGTCGCCGTATTTGTCGGCCAGGCGCCCGCCGATGAGGGTGCCGGCGGCGCCGGTGAAGAGGAGGATGGACAGGGCGGTGCCGCCGGCGGCTTTGGACTGGTGGAGGATGTTGATCCAGTATAGGGGGATGAAGGTGGTAAGGCCGTAAAAGATGGTGGAGCGGCCGAAGATGACGAATGTCAGGCGGCCGAAGGCGCCCCATTCGTCCCGGACGGCCGCGGTTCCGGCGGCCGGGCCCTTTTTGGCGGGGGCGGGGTGGAACTGGAGGGATTTCAGCGCCAGGACGAGGAAGGCGGCCATGACGGCGACGGGCACGAGGAGGACGAGTGTGCCTTTGAGGCCCCAGAGGAGGAGCGCGGCGGTGATGAAGACCGGGCCGGCGGCGATGCCGGCGTTGCCGCCGACGCCGAAGATGCTGAGACCGGTGCCTTTTTTCTCGCCGGAGACGAAGTTGGCGAGCCGGGCGGCTTCGGGATGGAAGGCGGCGACGCCGATGCCGCTGACGGTGACGGACAGGAAGAGCAGCCAGTAGGCGTCGATGAAGCCGGTGAAGGCGAGGCCGAGGCCGGCGCAGAAAACGCCCGCCGGCATGAGCCAGGGCATGGATTTCCGGTCGGCCAGGTGGCCGATGAGGGGCTGGATGACGGAGGATACGAGGTTGGCCGCCAGGACGAGGGTGGCGGCGGAGGCGTAGCTGAGGTTGTGTTCGACGATGAGGAAGGGCAGGAGGGCGGGCAGGGCGCCCTGGTTGACGTCGGTGAAAAAGTGGCCGGCTGACAAGAGTGCCAAATATCTCTGTTTCAAGGTTTGTGTGACCTCCCCACAAAATATATCAAGGTATGGAGCAATTTTTTATAAGGCGATGCCGTCTTGGGGCGCTGCGAGGAGCCGGACGTCACCTCCATAGCGCATGGCTTTCCTCGCGGTTGCCGCGACCATTCGCCTTTCGGCCCTGCAAGGATAGTATTCCAGCGGCATAAGAAAAGCTCCTGCCGATTTCGCGTGAATTCGGCAGGAGTCCGCTTGAAGCTTCGACAACGAGCCGGCTACTTGCTAAAATCAATGAGTACCCTGCGGCTGTCCAGTTGAAGCGTCGTTTCGGCCGGTTTGGTTTCGGCGAGCAGGCGGCCCCGGCGGATGGAGAAGCGGACGGGGGTCTGGCGGCGGATGGCGTCGTAGCCGTCCGTGGCCGGCAATACTATGATGTTGGCCGGTTTGCCTTCCGCCAGCCCGTAGTCCGGCAGGATGTTCAGCGTCCGAGCGCTGTTGGCGGTGATGAGGTCGAGGGCGGCGAGGATCTGCTCGTACCCCATGAGCTGGCAGACGTGCAGCCCCAGGTGGAGTACCTGGAGGAGATTGCCCGTCCCCAGCGGGTACCAGGGGTCGAAGATGTCGTCGTGCCCGAAGCAGACGTTGATGCCGTTCGCCAGCAGTTCTTTGACCCTGGTGACGCCCCGCCTTTTCGGATAGGTGTCGAACCGCCCCTGCAGGTGGGTGTTGACGAGGGGGTTGGCGACGAAGTTGATGCCGGACAGCTTCAGGAGGCGGAAGAGTTTCGAGGCGTAGGCGTTATTGTAGGAATGCATGGCGGTCGTATGGCTGACGGTGACCCGCGGGCCCATGTCGCGGCGCCACGCTTCGGCGGCCACGACTTCGACGAACCGCGACTGTTCGTCGTCGATTTCGTCGCAGTGGATGTCGATCAGCTTGCCGTACTTTTCCGCCAGGTCGAACGTCGCTTTGACGGATTCGACGCCGTATTCGCGCGTGAACTCGAAATGGGGAATGCCGCCGACGACGTCGGCGCCCATTTGCAGCGCTTCCTCCAGCAGTTCGCGCCCGCCGGCGTAGGAGAAGATGCCTTCCTGGGGAAAGGCGACGATTTGCAGGTCGACGTAGGGGGCGATTTCCGCCTTGACCTGCAGCATGGCCTTGAGGGCGATGAGCTGGGGGTCGGTGACGTCGACGTGGGTGCGCACGTGCTGAATGCCCTGGGCGATTTGCCACTGCAGGGCTTTGAGCGCTCTTTGCCTGACGTCCTCTTCCGACAGGGTCTGTTTGCGTTCGGCCCAGCGCTCGATGCCTTCGAACAGGGTGCCGCTTATGTTCCACGCCGGCTCGCCGGCGGTGAGGGTGGTGTCGAGATGAACGTGAGGCTCGATAAAGGGCGGCAAGGCCAGTCCGCCTTCGCCGTCGAGCACGTCGGCATTGTCCCGGCCGGCGCCCCGGGCGGCGGCAATACTTGTTATGCGGCCGTCGTCCATGGCGATGGTCCAGAAACCGTCGCGGCCGGGCAGGCGCACGTTTTTCAGCAGCATATAATCTCCTCTCTTCCTTTGACAGAACTCCGCCAGGCGGCGGCTATGCCTTGGCGCTTGTTTTCGCGGAGCTGCCGAGCCCGGCCCGGCCGGCGAGATAATACAGCACACCTGTGATGACCATTACCGGATAGGTGGCGCCGATCGAATCGGTGAACAGCGGCTGTTCCCTGAGGACCAGGAAGGAGACGGCCCCGATGGCCCAGACGATTATCGCCGTCCAGTTGAAGCCGCCGCTGAACCAGTACTTGCCGCCGGCGGCAGCCAGGGCCGCGGTGTCGTATTTCTGCCCGGCGAGCAGGTAGTAGTCGACGATGATGATGGCGAAGACGGGCCCGAAGACCATGCCGATGTAGTCGAGGAAGAGGATGAAGGAGTGCAGGAAGCCGCCGATATAGAGCGGCACGGCCGTGACGATGGCGGCAACGACTGTTACTGCCCACAGCGCCGGCAGGGCTTTGATCTTCGGGGTGATGTTGGTGAGGGATATGCCGGCCGCCATGAGGTTGATGGCGTTGGCGGTGGTGCTGGTGATGATGATGACCAGGAAGGCGACGATGCCGAGGCCCAGTTTGCTGACGATGGTGCTCGGGTCGGAGTTGTTGGGGTCGTAGGTGCCGGTGGTGATGGCCGCGCCGATGGTGACGACGATGCCCACGAGGGCGAACCAGAAGAGCCCGATGTTGGCGCCGATCATCGGCACCCAGGTCGCCGCGGTTTTGGTTTTGCAGTAGCGGGTGAATTCGGCGATCGCCGGCACCCAGCCCAGGCTGAAGGCGGCCATGATGTCCATCGCCGCGCCTGTGGGCATGGCCTTGTCGGCGGACGGCCGCCAGGCGACGATCTGGTCGAGGGAAACATGCTGGAAGACAACGATGCTTTCCCAGATGGCCAGGATGATTACCAGGCCGACGCCGATCCGCTCGACGATCTTGACGGAGTGGTGGCCGGTGGCGATCGAGATCATGTGCAGGACGCTCATTACGACGATGCCGACGAGCATGGTCGTGTTGCCGCCCGGTTCGCCCAGGGCCGGCCACCCCAGCCATTCTTTGCAGATGAAGCTGATCGATATGGCGGCGATGAAGGTGTTTACTGCCGTCCAGCCGATGAATTGCGTGGTGTTGAGGATGGAGGGCAGCACGCTGCCCTTCACGCCGAAGGCCGGGCGCGTGAGGGCCATGGTGGAGACCCCCACCCTGAAGCCGATGAAGCCGATGAGCGCCAGGACGACATACGCCAGGGGGTTGGCCATCACGGTGACGTACAGCGACGGCAGGAAGGCGGTGGCGGCGACCACCCCGCCGACGAACCAAGTGCCGTTGTTGGCGTTTGCGCCGACCCAGGTGGCGAACATGTCCCAGGAATTGAGATTGCGGTCCTGTCGGGGGACGGGTTCGATGGCTGCGTACTCGTGCTTGCTTTTACCGGTTAGATCCGTCGACATGGTATTCCTCCTTAATATTGCCGCTCTTTTTCTCGAGCCGGCACAAAAAAAGCCCCGGGAATCTCCCATGGGGCTGCACTGCCCGAAAATGGAAAAATTTAAGTACATTTTTTAGGGATGACAGGGAACAATTCCTTTATTTTTTGGCAATGTATACAAAATACTTTGGGGAATTATTCAGCGTGGCGGGAGATATTCAATTGGTGACGGCGGGCTTTCCCACCGGCGCCGACAGCGGGAATAGTTAAATATACAGGTGGGATACTACATTAACTATTGCGCGGCGGGAGGAATAATTTTGAACCACAATATCGATTTGACCACGCCGGAAATTGCCGGACTATGGAAAAATTATCTGCAGAGTACCGCGGTCCTTTGCGTTATGCAGCATTCCGTGCAATACGTGCAGGATGGAGAAATAAAGCCGCTCGTTGAAGAACAAATCAAGGCTCTTGCCGATAATATCGCGAAAACCGCCGGAATTTTCGCTGACGAAAATTATCCCCTCCCGAAAGGGTTCTCGGACCTCGACGTAAAGCTGACGGCTCCGCCGCTGTACACGGATTTATATGCCCTGAGCTTCGTCTACCGCTATAACCAAATGGGCTTGAACGATTATGCCGCCACTCTTGCAAAGGTGGCGAGGAAAGACGTGGTCGCATTTTTTCAGCAGATTTTGCAATCGACTACCCAAATATATTTAAAAGCTCTTGATATGATGCTGGCGAAGGGGATTTATGACCGGCCGCCCAAAATCAGCTATCCGGATAAAGCAGATTTCATTGCCAAGCAAGATTCTTTTTTGGAGGCTTGGCTGGGAACCGCCCGGCCGCTCAATGTATTTGAATTAGGCGAGATCTTTTACACGATTGAAAGAAACTACATTGGGATGCTGCTCTTGACGGGTTTCATCCAGGTGGTAAAAGATAAAGCAATCAAGGAGTATCTCATCAAGGGAAAAAGATTAGCCGAAAAGCAGGTAGAAATTTTCAATAACATTTTGAAAGAAGAGGAGGAAATCGGCAATATACCGGTTGCAATGGAGGTAACAAGCTCGACGATTTCGCCGTTTTCAGACCGGCTCATTATGTTTTTGGTGGCTACTACGGCGGCGACCGGGTTTTATCTCATCGCTTTTTCTCTGTCCGTATCGATGCGGAAGGATCTGGTGACGGAGTATTCTTTGCTCATGCCGGAAATAATGGCGTATGGCGGCGAAGGGTTGAATATTATGATTGACCGGGGCTGGATGGAACAGCCGCCGCAAGCGGCAGACAGAAAAGCTTTATGCCGGGTATAGTGCCGCTATCCCCCCGCAGGAAGACGAAAACAGGCTATGACGTTTCTAATGAGGCAGAATATATAAAATGACCCGACTATTGAGGCAGTCGGGTCATTTTTGCTCTGCGCCGCAATTACCAGTGATACGGTTCATCTTATCGGGTATTACGGCGAAGCAGGGCAACAAGTCGCCCTCATTGCCCTGCAAGAAAAATCCACTATGGATATCCAAAGGTCTCCTCTGCTTTTACCGGATTTCGAAGGACCAATATACCGGTCCCCGCATCCCACATGTTTCGTTTACGGAAGCGCCGACCCCACCTGTAAGGATAAATCATTAAGAGAACCGTCTTCCCTATATTCATACAAAACGGCATTGTCCACAGCTCCCGTTTCTACTACCACAAATGTTCTAGTAGCTGGTGGATAATCGGAATTGTTATCTATCCAAGTGCCTGCATTGACATAGAATTTCTTTCCATTCTGTTGAAAATCCGGAACATGCGTATGCCCGAATACCACAACATCATAGGAAGCATCCTTGCGATCCAAATATTGTTTCCCAGCGCAACTGTAAAAATATTTTGGTGACACAGCGCCAGCTCCGGCTTCCAAGAACGGAATCTTAACCCAGACGTCATTCATTTCCTGCCGTTCTTCCCATGAACGCTGGAAATTACGGAACAATACCGGTGCAGAAATCGTGCCGTCAGACTGTTCCACCGGGTACATGTCCTTCAATGAATAGCTGCCATGGAAGCCGCAGGTGTTTAACGTAAATATTTTATCCTCAAAGCTACTCTTTTCTGTAATCTTGTTAAATAACCTCTCCAATATTTTGGCATACACATAGGCTCCCATTTGATCCGTATTCGTCGAATCAGGAACTTTCTTAAGCACCGGATAATTCTTTTTTATCTTTGGCTTATGCTCCATGACCCAACTAGCACCCATGCGAGCATAAAAATAGCCCGGCGGGTACATCGTGGCATCACTCTTACATAGCTCCCGATTTGATACCCGATCAGGAGCTGAATAAGGGTCATAACGATGGCAATGCTCGATGACAATTTCCCCGCGATCTCCGGTGATATATCTTCCAAGCCCTTTAGCATCATGTATCTCAATAATTCCAGGCAACAGGCGACCCAATATTCCGGCATCCATATTCATGTCGTGGTTGCCTATGACATAGACCAGCTTGATGCCTGCGTGCATCACATTGTTAAGCGCATCGATAACAATCTGGTTATTCCTCGCTACCTGGAAAAAAAATTTTTGTAAATCATTTACCGGTCCATAATCCAGCGGCAAAAACCATTCATCAAGAAAATCACCGGCAATAACCAGCTCTCTTACGTCTGTCGTCCGCTGCAACTTCTGCAAAAATTCAACAAAAAGCTCTTTGTTATGGACAGTCTCGGCAAAACCATCGTCAATACCAAAATGCAAATCACTTACGACAACAATTTTATTTTTGCGACTACTGGCTTGCCACAGTGGCTGTATATCTCGCCCGGCTGTCAACCCCGCAGCCGCAACACGGTTGGACAATAAAAAAGAACCATCTATTGCACCTGTCGCCAGAGCCAGTCCTCCGATAGCTGCCCTGGTCAAAAACTCTCGTCTGGATAATCCCTTTACTCTTGTCATAGCTTGCTTCCTCCTTTGTCTGGATAAGAGGGGCAAGGAGACAGGCTCATCGTCCCGCTACCCCTGTCAATCACATTTTGATGTAAAACTATTGATTGCAAAGATACCTATTCACGGTAAAACCACCCATATCTTCATGATAGCTACTCTATGCACATTCGCTTATACCTTCAACAACTCCTGCTTCTACTGGATTTCGAAGAGAGAATGCACCTGTCCCCGTGCCTCACATAGCATAACAAGAAATAAACTGGGCCACGAGAATGTAATGGCCTCCTGCTGGTTTTGATGCTTTAAGGACCGGCATGAAAACTGCACATACACACGCACTTTAGTTTTCTATTTCCCGGTAAGTGCTTCTTTTAGTGATTTGCCGGACCGTATGAGTTTGCTTCATTACCAAAATTACTATTTTTGTATGATGCGTTGATTGCGCGTCTAGAAAACATTTTCCCCATGCTGAGTAGAAATCAAAAATCCCCATAGGAAATCGTATAGAAACGACTCCAATGGGGATTTTTTTTTATTATGGAATCGGGCACTACCCTAAAAAAACAACGCTGTTTCCTCATTCCGTCCCGCCCTAGGACTTCCACGATTTTAGCAGGCATAGCAGGCTCTATCGACCAGAATAATGCAGCAAGCTAAACCTCTGCTCCACCCGTTTAAGCTTAGACGCGGAGCCCCCTATTTTCCGCCCTATACAACGGCGAAACGCTTCCGCTTTCCAAGGAAGTCCTCCGTGCAGGAGAAATTCGCCGTTACCAGTGATAAGGTTCACCGCGGCTGATTTTGAAGGCGCGGTAGAGTTGTTCGAGGAGGAGGAGGCGGATCATTTGGTGGGTGAAGGTGAGGGCGGAGAAGGAGATTTTGTCGGCGGCGGCGGACAGCACTTCGGGGGCGAGGCCGAAGGCGCCGCCGATGGCGAAGGTGAGGTCGCTTTTGCCGGCGAGGGCGAGGGCGTCCAGTCTGGCGGCGAGGTCTTCGGAGGAGAGGGCGGCGCCGCCGCGGTCGAGGACGATGAGGCGGCTGGCGGGGCGGACGGCTTTTAATAGCCTCTCCCCTTCCCTGGCGAGGACTTTGGCTTTATCGGCGGGGGAGGGGTTGTCAGGCATTTTTTCTTCGGCGATTTCGACGATGTCGAGGCGGCAGAAGGGGCCGAGGCGTTTGACGAATTCGCCGATGCCGTCCGTGAGGTAGCGTTCTTTTATTTTGCCGACGGCGACGATGGTGATGCGCATGGCGTTACTGGCTCGGCATTTCTTCGAAGAGGACGCTGCTGGTTATGCTCTGGCCGTTGCGGTTGAGGGCGACGTCGGCTTTGCTGCCGATGGGCTGGGCGTCGACGATGGCCCTGAGGTCGGCGACGGTGTTTGTTTCCTTGCCGGCGATGGCGACGATGACGTCGCCTTCGCGGATGCCGGCCCTGGCGGCGGGGCCGCCGGGCTGGACGCCGGCGACGTAGACGCCTTTGTCGACGTTGAGCTGGTAGCCGTAGCGGCCGGCGGTGTTTTTATCGAAGATGCCGACGCCGAGGTAGGCGCGGATTACTTTGCCTTTGTCGATGAGGGACTGGATGATGGGCCGGGCGCTGTTGATGGGGATGGCGAAGCCCATGCCTTCCACGCCGGCGGCGGCGAGTTTGGCGCTGTTGATGCCGATGACGAGGCCGTCGGCGTTGACGAGAGCGCCGCCGGAGTTGCCGAAGTTGATGGCGGCGTCTGTCTGGATGAGTTTGAAGCGGCGCTCGCCGAGTTCGATGGAGCGGTTGAGGGCGCTGATGACGCCGACGGTTACGCTGCCGCGGAACTCGTTGCCGAGGGGGCTGCCGATGGCGATGGCGGGCTCGCCGACCATGAGGCCGTCGGAGTCGCCGAGGGCGGCGGCCGGCAGGCCGGTGGCGTCGATTTTGACGACGGCGAGGTCGGTGACGGGGTCGACGCCGATGAGGCGGCCGGTGAGGGTGCGGCCGTCGGCGAGGGAGACTGAGAGTTCCTGGGCGTTTTCGACGACGTGGTTGTTTGTGACGATGTAGCCGTCGGCGCTGATGATGACGCCGGAGCCGGCGCCTTGCTCGACAAGCAGCTGGCGGTTGAAGAAGTCGCGGACGTAGCCTTTGTTGGTTATGCCGACGACGGCCGGGCCGACGGATTGGGCGGCGCGGACGACGGGGGTGTTGCGGGCTTCGGAGGCCTGGGCCTGGGCGACGGGTGGCAGGATGGTGCTTTGCGGCAGCTGGGCCTGGGTCGCGGGCTTGAAGAGGGGAGCGCCGTAGCCGAGGACGAGGCTGCCGCCGATGAGGGCGCCGACGACGGCTACGAGGAAGTAGGGGGCGAGGCGTTTGTAGAGTTGTTTCATGCCGTTTCCTCCTTGGCTGTTACTCGAGGCTGGCGGTCTGGTCGGGATAGGTGAGGGTGAGGGTTATGTCGCGGCCCAGTTTAAAGCCTTGGTCGCCGAGGATGCCGGCGACGGTGGCTTCGGCGAGTTCGGGCCGGTTGTTTTCCTGGCTGAGGTGGGCGAGGAAGACGTGGCAGTGGTTTTTTTTCGGCAGGCGGGCGAGCGTCCAGCCGGCGTCGGTGTTGGCGAGGTGGCCGCGGCTGCCGAGGATGCGCTGTTTGAGGAACCAGGGGTATTTGCCCTGTTTGAGCATGTCGACGTCGTGGTTGGCTTCGAGGACGAGGGCGTCGGCGAGGGCTAGGCCTTTTTTGACGGTGTCGGTGACGAAGCCGAGGTCGGTGGCGAGGGCGCATTTCTGGTGGCGGTGGTAGAAGCCGAAGCCGACGGGATCGGCGGCGTCGTGGGAGAGGGCGAAGGGCTCGATTTTGAGTTTGCCGATGTCGAGGCTGGCGCCGAGGTCGCGGCGGGATTCGCCGGCGATGGAGGCGCCGATGCCGTCGTCGTCCATGGCCCGCCAGGCGGCCGGCCGGGCGTAGATGGGCAAACGGTATTTGCGGCTGAGGGTGGGCAGGCCGGCGACATGGTCGCGGTGCTCGTGGGTGACGAGGACGGCGTCGAGGTCTTCGGGGGCGGTGCCGACGGCGGCGAGGGCGTTTTTGATCCGCCGGCAGCTGATGCCGGCGTCGACGAGGATGTTGGCGCCGGCCATGGAGATGAGGGTGGCGTTGCCGGTGCTGCCGCTGGCCAGGACGTGGATCTGCATGTCGAGCTCCTTTTTACAAGATGCTGTGGTTTTTGAGGTTTGGAAGCAACTCGCTATGCAATATATTCTGCGCGCCAAGGCGATTTCCCTGCGGCGGCAGGAATTGGCACGTTTCGTCCCGGGGCTTTTTATTATCATTTTATCGTTCTTTTTTGACAGGGTTTTGACAAAGATATGATTTTTTTGCGTCAACCGGCGGTTATTTTCGGCCGGACGGCTTGCTGGAGGGAGGCGGGCAGGGCGGCGAGGAGGGTTTCGCCGATTTCCCGCAGGCGGGCGGGGGTTTTGGCTTCGAAGCGGAAGGTGAAGAGGGGTTCGGTGACGGAGGCGCGGATCATGGCCCAGCCGTCGGCAAACTCGATGCGGACGCCGTCGATGAGATTGGGGCGGTGGGGGGCGAGGGCGGCGGCGGCGGCGGCGAGGACGGCGTCTTTATCGGGGTGGGGATAGGGGATGCGGATGTCGGTGGTGAGGAGGTAGTTGGGGACGCTGGCGGCGAGGGCGGAGAGCGGCCCGCGGGCGGCGACGATTTCGGCGATTTTGAGGGCGGCGAAGGCGCCGTCGTCGTAGCCGAGTTCGCGGAAGAAGAAGTGGCCGCTTATTTCGCCGGCGAAGAGGGCTTCCTCCTGCCGGAAGGCTTGCTTGCTGAAGGTGTGGCCGGCACGGGCCATGACGGGCCGGCCGCCTGCTTGGGCGATTTCTTCGGGGACGACCATGGAGCATTTGGCGTCGTAGACGACGGCGCCGGGGCCGGCGGCGAGGTAGTGGCGGGCGAGGAGGACGATGATGTCGTCGTTGTCGAGGGGGCGGCCGTGGCCGTCGACGAAGCCGACCCGGTCGCCGTCGCCGTCGAAGGCGGCGCCGAGGGCGGCGCCGGTGCGGCGGACTTCGGCCCCGAGGGCGGCGAGGTATTCGGCGAGGGCGGGGATGGGGGG
>JARKNV010000011.1 GCA_029976065.1 Selenomonadales bacterium | reverse complement strand
CGAGTCGCCGACCAGGATCATCTCCACGCCGGCCTTTTCCTGCATCTTGGCGGTGAGGTAGTCGTAACAGGTCAGGTAGACGATCTTTTCGCCCTTGCTCACCATGCTCCGGAAATCGAGAATACTCTTCTTCGCCATTTTCTTCCCCTCCTTATTTTCGTTCGCAACTCATATTTTTGAACACCGCGCCGCTCATCGCCGACGTCACCAGGCAGGCATACCTCTCCAGATAGCTGCCTGCGGGCACGTCGCCCGCGAACGGCGCCAGCCCCGCCCGCCGGCGGGCCAACTCGGCCTCGTCCACCAACGCGTCCAGCCGGCCGGCGAGGATATCGATCTCGATCACATCCCCGTCCGCCACCAGCGCCAGCGGGCCGCCGGCCGCGGCTTCGGGCGAAATGTGGCCGATGGCCGCCCCCGACGTTGCCCCCGAAAAGCGCCCGTCGGTGATCAGCGCCACCGAACTGCCCAGCCCCATGCCGACGATTGCCGACGTGGGCGTCAGCATCTCCCGCATCCCCGGCCCGCCGCGCGGGCCCTCGTAGCGGACGATCACCACGTCGCCGGGTCTGATCTTCCCGCCGTAGATGGCCTTGACCGCTTCCTCCTCCTGGTCGAACACCCGGGCCGGGCCGCGGTGCTTCAGCATCTCCGGCGCCACCGCCGCTTTCTTGCACACCGCCCCCTCGGGAGCGATATTGCCGGACAGGAAGGCGATGCCGCCTGTCGCCTGATAGGGGGCGCTAACCGGGCGGATGACGGCGGCGTCCCTGACTGCGGCTCCTTTGACATTCTCCGCCAGCGTCGCCCCCGTCACCGTCAGCGCGTCGCCGTTGACGAGGCCGTTGTCCAGCAGGTGCTTCATCACCGCTTCCACGCCGCCGGCGTTGTAAACGTCCTCGGGGAAATGCTCGCCGGCCGGCTTCACCTTCACGATATGCGGCGTCCGGGCGGCAATCCGTTCAAACTCCGCGCGTCCGACCGCCAGTCCTGCCGCGTGGGCGATAGCCGGCAGATGAAGCGCCGTGTTCGTCGAACCGCCGATCGCCATATCGACGGCGATGGCATTCTCGAACGCCTTCATTGTCAATATGTCCCGCGGCCGGATATTATTTTTGTACAACTCCATGATTTTCATCCCGGTCAGCTTGGCGAGCGCCCGCCGTTTGCCGCTCACCGCCGGCACGGTGCCCGAGCCGGGCAGCGTCATGCCCAAAGCCTCGGCCAGCATATTCATCGTGTTGGCCGTCCCCATCAGCGCGCAGGCGCCCGCTCCGTGAAACGACTCCCACTCGAACGCCGCCAGCTCGGCCTCGCTCATCTTGCCCTGGGCCACCTGGCCCACCGACTCGAACAGGTCGGTATAGCCCACCTTGCGGCCGCAGTGGAACCCGGCCAGCATCGGCCCTCCGCTGATCATGACCGCCGGCACGTTCAGCCGCGCCGCCGCCATCAGCATCGCCGGCGTGATCTTGTCGCAGTTGGTGATCAGCACCATCGCATCGTAGGCATGGGCATTCATCATCACCTCGATCGAATCGGCGATAAGCTCGCGACTGGCCAGCGGGTACTTCATCCCGAAATGCCCCTGGGCGATGCCGTCGCACACCCCGATCACCGGAAACTCGATCGGCGTGCCCCCGGCGGCGGTGATCCCCGCCTTCACCGCGGCGGCGATCTCGTCCAGGTGGATATGGCCCGGCATCGTCTCGTTCTGCGAATTCACCACCGCCACCAGCGGCTTGTCGAGATCGGCGGGCAAAAAGCCCATCGAATAATAAATGGCTCTATGGGTCGCGCGTTCCGGTCCCTTCGTGGAAATATGACTCTTCACGTCCGTCTCCTTTGCGCCCGCGAACGGCCTTTAATACAGCCTCTTCAAGTCTTCCTCATTCATCGTAAAGCAATGCTTCTCGCCCGGAAACTCGCCGCTGTCGATTTCCCGGCAATAGGCGTTGAACGCGTCCAGCATCTGCGGCCCCAACTGGGCGTACTGCTTGACGAACTTGGGCACGAACCGGTCGAAGATCCCCGTCAGGTCGTACGCGTTCAGGCAATGCCCGTCCACGTTGGCGCCCGCGCCGGTGCCGATCGTCGAGGCGGTCAGCTTCGCCGTTATCACCCTCGCCAGCGGCGCGGGCACGCATTCCAGCAGCACGGCAAACGCCCCCGCCCCTTCCAGTTCCTTGGCCTCAAGCAGCATCCGTTCGGCCGACGCCGCGTCCTTGCCCTGCACCTTGAAGCCGCCCAACATCGACACCGTCTGCGGCGTCAGGCCGATATGGGCCATCACCGGGATGCCCGCATCCACGATCCCCTTCACCTTGTCCACCATCGGCAGGCCGCCTTCCAGCTTTACGCAATCGGCCCCCTCCTTGATAAGCTTGCCGGCGTTGCGGATCGCCTCATCCACGTTGATATACGACATGAACGGCATATCGGCGACGATCATCGTATTTTTGGCTGCCCGCTTCACCGCCCGCAGATGATAGATAATCTCCTCCATGTTTACCGGGACGGTCGTATCGTAGCCGAGCATCACCATGCCCAGCGAATCGCCGACAAGGATCATATCGGCGTCCGACCGGTCGACAAGCGCCGCGAAGGGGTAATCATACGCCACGATCATCTTGATTTTCTTGCCCTGCTCCTTAAACTGCCGGACCTGCGGAATAGTCAATTTCGTCTTGGTCATGCAATCTCTCCTCCCGTATACCAGCGTCCCGGCTAGGTGCACAGATGGTACCTGCCATACAAAGGAATTTTCGTCCTCGCGCGCCGAAAACCTTCTCGCCGGAGCGTCCTCCCGTCAAAAACTCTCCCGCAAACGGAAAGACCCCCCCCCGCCGCGCACCGGACCGGAAACAAACAGCCGTACACCGGCCGGCGAAAAACGGGAGATGAGAACCATGAAGCCGCAGGCATCAACGGCAGTCCCCGCAAAGACGGCAGCACGAACCTCGGCGAAAACACGACCTGGCTGCTAAATAAGCCTCACAGCCGAACATAAAAGAAAGCCGCCAGTTTTGCCTGGCGGCTTTTTCGTTCCGGAACCTACGCTTATCGTTGTTCTTCGAGCAGCTTGCACGATTGGTAATACAGCCCGTAGGTCCAACCGGCTGCAATTACGGCGTAAAGCAAGACTTCCAGTCCGCTCATCCGAATGCACCTCCATAAATAATTTCATGGACGGACATCCGTTTAGAGAAAGCTTCCCGGAGGGGACCAGTCCCGCTGCCAGGCCTCTTGCGCTCCGCAAGCGGGGCGCCGTCTCTCCTGGCTCACTGAGAAGCTCGTTCTGGTTGGCTGGCCGAGTATGTATACATTATACAATGCCACTACGCCAATTTCTAGTCCCCGAAACGACTTTTTTCGTCAACCTTCAGCCTCTGCGTACTGCTTGTCCCGCCCGAGAATATGTCCGGTTATCCAGTTGCAGACGAAATCGAGCGTCGTCCGCAGGTACTCGTCCTGGTTGCTGTCGATCTTGTTGAGGTCCACCTCGTCGATCTTGGCGATGAAGTCGGCGTGCTCGGCCTTGTGGGAAAGAAACTTTTTATAGCCGATGCTCATCATATACTCTTCCTCGGTCTGGAAATGATAGCGGGTGTAGTCGCGCAGCTCCGTCAGGATCGCCACGATATCGTCGTACTTGTCCACCCTGAGATCGTTCTTCAGCAGCCCGTAGGCCTCATTCGCGATCTCGAACAGCCGCCGGTGCTGGACGTCGAGCTTCTCGATCCCGGTGTTGTAAGCGTCCTGCCATTTTATCATCGTCAAACCTCCTCTTTGTGTCGTCCCTTGTCAATGTTTATATGATTATTTCCACACTCTGCTTCCCGACACCTTCGTAGCGGCGACAAAATTCCAAATAATATTATCTAATAATAATTATTGGTATATCAGGAAAAAAGACCCGCCTCGCAAGCGGGTCTCTATCGGTCTACTTATCGATTTTCGCCAGCTTCCTCGCCAGGCCCTTCTTGTGCTCCAGGTTGGCCTCGCGGTACAGCATCACCCGCATCGCCTGAGGCGAGCCGGCGCCGTGCATCGCCTCGGCCAGCGCCGTGCCGCCGGTCATGTTCTCCAGCAGCCTGGCCATGCGGATGCGGTGTTCGGTCGGCACCGCCGGGTTGGCGGCGAAATACTTGTCGATCAGCGGCCCCGTCTCGGGCGCCCGGTAATCGGCCTCGTACGGCAGGGTGGCTATGAAGCCGCCGGCGATATCGTGGGCCAGGCGGGAAATCTCGTACATCGTCCGCGTACAGTTCAGCTTCACCGTATTGGCCAGCAGCGTGTTCACGTAGTAGTTGCCCGCCTCCGTCCTGTGGCCCTCGGCCGAGCAGGCGATCGAGCAGTTGTACATCGTCTCCGCCTGGTGGATCATCTCGATCAGCTTATCCTTGATGTGAGAGGCTCCCGGCACGCCGTTGTAATCGGCCATCGACGCCGTCGCGCCGATGATCACGTCCGCCACCCCCACCTTGCAGCCGCCGTAGTTCTGGCGATGGTACGACGCGAACGTCTCCACGTACTCCTGGGCATACTGATACTCGCCGCACATGAACACCCGCTCCCACGGCACGAACACGTCGTTCAGCACCGTCAGCGTCTCGCCGCCCACGATGGCGTACTCGGCATTGCCTGTGTCGATATCCCCGTCCAGGCGGCGGCCGTCGTTCGTCTGGCGGCCGAAGATGTGCACCACCCCCGGGGCATCCACCGGCAGCGCGCAGGCCACCGCGTAATCCTTGTCGCCCGCCCCCAGGTTGGTCGTCGGCAGCACCAGCATCTCGTGGGAATTCACCATCCCCGTCTGGTGGGCCTTCGCGCCGCGGATCACGATGCCGTCCGGGCGCCTCTCGACGACATGCACGAACAGGTCGGGGTCGGCCTGCTGGCCGGGCTTCTTGCCGCGGTCCCCCTTCACGTCCGTCATCGAGCCGGCGACCATCAGATCGTTCTCCTGCACGTACTTCATGTATTCCACGAACCGCTTGTGGTAATCGGTGCCGCACTCCTTATCAACCTTGTGGGTGACGATGAAGGTCGCGTTCAGAGCATCGAAGCCCACGCACCGCTGGAAACACGTCCCCGTCTGCTGGCCGATCATCCGTAGCATCTTCACCTTCTTCACCAGGTCGTCGGTGCTCTGGTGGAGGTGGGTGAAGCGGTTAATCTTCTTGCCGGTGAGATTCGACGTCGTTGTCATCAGGTCCTCGTACTGCGGGTCGAACGCCAGCTCGTACGTCATGGCGGCCGAATTCACGTGCGGCCTGGTCATCGGGTCGTCGGCCACGCTAGCGATCTTGCGGCCGTTGCAGTATATCACCGGCTCGAGCCGGCGCAGGCTGTCCAGGTACTGTTCCTTGTTCATCATGATTCAATCACCCCTCCCGAAATATCTCAAAAGCCCCACTTCTGCCGCATATCGGCCCATTCCCGGTCGCGCTCGCCGGCGATCAGCTTCCATTCCGCCGCGCCGAGGTGCCTGAACCGCTTCTGCAGCCCCAGGTACTCATCCACCGGCCGGAAATTCTTCGGCACGAGATTCATCTTCACCCGGCCGTGCTCGTACTCCGCCAGGTACCACAGCCCCGTCTCCACCGCCAGGCGGGCGACCGCCATCGTCTGGTCGGACGGAAAGCCCCAGCCGGTCGGGCAGGGCGCCAGTACGTGGAGGAACGACGGGCCGTCGGTATTCTTCGCCTTCTCCACCTTGTTCAGGAAATCGGCGGTATGGGCGATGCTGGCTGTCGCGCAGTACGGGATGCGGTGGGCGATCAGAATCTCGAACAGATTCTTCTTGACGCCCTGCTTGCCCACCGACGACCCTGCCACCGGCGAAGTCGTCGTCGCCGCCCCATAAGGCGTCAGACTGCTGCGCTGCACGCCGGTATTCATATACGCCTCATTGTCGTAGCACACATAGAAAATCCTGTCGCCGCGCTCCACCGCCCCCGACAGGGCTTGCAGGCCGATATCGGCCGTCCCCCCGTCGCCGGCGATGCCCAGCACCGTCACATCGGCCAGCTTCTTCGCCTTGACCGCCGCCGCCATCCCCGACAGCACCGCCCCCGTCGCCGGGAACGGCGCCGTGAACGACGGCACCGCGAACGCCATCTGCGGATAAATGCTCGTCACCGTCGACAGGCAGCTCGCCGGATAGGCGAGAAACGTCCGCTCGCCCGTCACCTTCAGGATCAGGCGGGCGATCGTGCCGGCGGCGCAGCCCGGGCAGGCCTTGTGGCCGTAAAGCAGTTCGCTGTCGGCCAGGTCCTTCACCTTCACCATTCTTCCCACCTCAATCCCGCGAATTGTACCTCCCGCTCGTCCTGGCCCCCGGCCAGGGCGATCACCTTGCGGTACATCGTCTCGATATGCTCCTTGGTGATATCCCGGCCCGACAGGCCGGCGATGAAATTGATCGTCGGCGGGCTGCCCTCGGCGCTGTACAGGGCGGCCTTCGCCTCGGTGTAAAGCGCCCCGGCGTTGCCGAACGACACGTCGCGGTCGATCACCCCGATCCCCTTCACCCGCCGGCCGATGGCGGCGATCTCCCCGTTCGGGAACGGCCGGAAATAGCGGACCTTCACCAGGCCCACCTTCAACCCCTCGGCCCGCAGCTTATCGACGACGATCCGCGTCGTCCCCATCACGCTGCCCAGCCCGAGCAGCACATACTCCGCGTCCTCGCAGCGGTACTCCTCCACCATCCCGCCCCAGCGGCGGCCGAACGCGGCCGCGAACTCGGCATCGGCCCTGGCGATCGCGCCCCGGGCGGCCGCCATCGCCTCCTGCTGCTGGTAACGGAACTCCGTCTGCCACTCGGGGGCGACGGAAATGCACAGGCTGCGGGGGTTGGCCAGATCGAGAACATTCTCGCCCGGCTCGTACGGCGGCAGGAAAGCGTCCACCTCCCGCTGCCCGGGAATGCTCACCACCTCATAGGTATGCGTCAGCACGAAGCCGTCGAGGCAGATCATCGCCGGCGTCCGCACCGCCGCGTCCTCCGCGATCCGGTACGCCTGGATGACCGTGTCGATCGCCTCCTGGCCGTTCTCCACGTACACCTGCAGCCAGCCGGCATCGCGCATCGCCATCGAATCGCGGTGGTCGCCGAAAATATTCCACGGTGCCGCCAGCGTGCGGTTGGCGTTCATCATCACGATCGGGAAGCGGCTGCCGCTCACGTAATGCAGCATCTCGCACATATACATCAGCCCCTGCGACGACGAGGCCGTGAACGTCCGGCAGCCCATCATCGCCGCCCCCATCACCGCCGCCATCGCGCTGTGCTCGCTCTCCACGTTGATGAACTGGCAGTTCATCTCGCCACCGGCGATAAACTCCGACAACTTCTCCACCACAGACGTCTGCGGCGTGATCGGATAAGCGGCGATCACCCCGGGCCGGCAGAGCCGCACGCCGTAGGATACGGCGTCGTTGGCGGACATGAAGGCACGCTTCGTCTCCAGCGCTTCGCTACTCATCCTTGCCGCCCTCCTTGACCATCGTGATCGCCTTCGCCGGGCACTCGCTGGCGCACAGGCCGCAGCCCTTGCAGAAATTGTAGTCGATGGCGTAGCTTTCCCCCGTGCAGTCGATCGCACCGTCGGGGCAGATCAGCCAGCACTGCATGCACTTGCGGCATTTGGCGGCCGCGATCACCGGGCGGAAGACCCGCCAGCCGGCGTTGGTCTCCACGAGCACCGCCGCCTTGGCGTACGGCCCATGGGGCATCTCCTCCCGCGTCCGCGGAAACTGAAACGGCATCACTGTCGGCTTAGGCATCGATCTTCCTCCTGAGCTCGTTATAGGCCCACTCCACGACCTCGCGGTTCCTGGCCCGGCTGTCGGGCGGCAGCATCTGGTCGACGGCCGCCAGCGCCGCCGGCAGCGCCACCAGCCCGGTCGCGCCCACGAACGCCCCGAACATCGGCGTGCTCGTCACCGGCTGCCCCAGGAGAGCCAGCGCGATTCCCGTCGCATCAATCGTATGTACCCGCCGGCCGCCGGCCGAAAACGCCCTGTCGCCGCGGGCCGAATTGATCAGCACCTCGCCCCCTGGTTTCAGGCCCTCGAACACGTCCACGACCTCCAGCAGACTTTCGTCCAGCACCACCACGAAATCGCAGCCGTACACCTTGCTGTGATCGTGGATCGGCGCGGTATCGATGCGGGTGAACGCCAGCACCGGGGCGCCGCGCCGTTCGGGCCCGAACGACGGAAAAGCCTGGACATAATACTCCGCGGACAGGGAAGCGGCCATCCCCAGCAGGCGCGCGGCCGTAAAACCGCCCTGCCCGCCGCGGCCGTGCCATCTGATCTCCTTCATCTTCTCCCCTCTTTCCTTGCGCAACGATCATTTCCACGATGTGAAAAGTGCTTTCATTTAAATTGTACCGCCGCGCGCTTTTCCCTGTCAATCAGTTTATCCCGCCCCTGCCCCCGCCGCAAAACAGGAATAATCCTTCCGGGGTGGAATCTATATCATCGAAAGTGATTGCCCAAACCGGAATAGGAGAGATACTCGATGCCCATCTACGAATATGCCTGCAAACAATGCGGCAAAACGGTGGAACTGCTGCAGAAAATGGGCGCCGAAAACGCCGGCGTCCCCTGTCCCGCCTGTGGCCAGGATGCCCTGGCGAAAAAGCTGTCCGTGCCCTCGCCGGCCCAAATGACGAAGGGAGCCGCGCCGGCCTGCGCCATGCCCGGCCAGCAGGGGCCCTGCGGCGGTTGCTGCGGCGGGTGCCACTGAAAACAAGAGCCTGCGAGTCGGGCCAAAAAGCAGGAGGTAGCGGCTTGGTCAAATCGCCTGACAAATACCCCGACATCGCTTATTTAGCTGGGCGCGTGGCGGTTGCCTATGCCGTATGCCTTGTCGCGCACTTTATCATGCAGCCCGGCGGGCTTGGAGAGCTGCTGTGGTACTTCGTTCTGACCGCCGGTCTCGGAATACCCGTTGCCCTCGCGGCAACCGATGTGCCCCGCGGTTTTGCGGCGTCCGCGATCGCCGTGAGGGGCGCGGCCGCGTTGGCCGCGGCGATCGCCTTCATTGTTGTGGTGGTCGATCTCAGGGACTTCATCACCTGGAATGCCATATATCTATATCCGCTTGTCGCGGCGGCAATCAGCGATCGCGTCTGGCGCGACCGGCGAAAGGCGGACTAATAAAAAAAATCAGGCTCTCCTTGAATTGAGAGCCTGATTTTTTTATATGGCGAAACCGCGGGAGGACACCTCCCCGGGCGGCAGTTATGTCACCGCTGTGCCGGGGCGCAGCTGCCCGTGCCCTAGCCTCGCTTGCGGGCCAGCACCTCGGTCACGGCGGCGGCGATATCCCTGGCCGTCAGCCCGTAGCGGACCGCCAACTCCTCGGGCGTGCCCGACTCGCCGAACGAATCGCGCACCCCCACCATCGCCACCGGCACCGGCGCGGTCCGCACCAGCGCCTCGGCCACCGCGCCGCCCAGCCCGCCGCATATCTGGTGCTCCTCGGCGGTCACGACCGCCCCCGTCTCGGCGGCGGCCTTCAGCACCGCCGCCTCGTCCAGCGGCTTCACCGTATGCATGTTGATAACCCGCGCGCTGATGCCCTTGGCCCGCAGCGCGTCATGGGCCAGCAGCGCCTCGTACACGATCGGCCCGCAGGCGATGATCGTCGCGTCCGTCCCATCGCGGAGCGTCACCGCCTTGCCGATCTCGAACCCGTCCTCCTCGGCCGTGAACACCGGCGTCGCCTCGCGGGCGAAGCGCAGGAAGCACGGTCCGTGCATCGCCGCCGCGGCCACCGTCGCCTTCTTCGCCTCGACCGCGTCGCACGGCACGATCACCGTCATCCTCGGCAGCACCCGCATCAGGGCGATATCCTCCAGCGCCTGGTGGGTCGCCCCGTCGGCCCCCACTGAAATGCCGCCGTGGTTGCCGGCAATCTTCACGTTGAGATCGGCGTAGCACACCGTCGTCCTGATCTGGTCCCAGGCCCGGCCGGCCAGAAACACGCCATACGTCGTCGCGAACGGGATCTTCCCGCCCAGCGCCAGCCCGGCGGCCGTGCCGACCATATCCTGCTCGGCGATCCCCATGTCGAAAAACCGCTCCGGGTACTTGGCGGCGAACCAGTCCGAGCGGGTCGACTTCGCCAGGTCGGCGTCCAGCACCACCACATCCGGGTTCGACGCCCCCAGCGCCAGCAGCCCGTGGCCGTAGCCGTCCCTGGTCGGCAGCATCTTGTCGCTCATTGTCCCAGCCCCTTCCCGCCGATTTCCGCCAGCGCCCGCGCGAGCTCGTCCGCGTTCGGCGCCTTGCCGTGCCAGCCGGCCGCGTTCTCCATGAACGACACGCCCTTGCCCTTCACCGTCCTGGCGATGATGACCGTCGGCCGGCCCTTCGTCCGCGCCGCCTCCTCGTAAGCCGCCAGCACCTGGGCGAAATCGTGGCCGTCGATCTCCGCCACGTGCCAGTTGAACGCCCGCCACTTGTCGGCCAGCGGCGCCAGGCCCATCACCTTCTCCACGTCGCCGTCGATCTGCAGGCCGTTGTAATCGACCAGTGCGCACACATTGTCCAGCTTATAGTGGGCGGCCGACATCGCCGCCTCCCACACCTGACCCTCCTGCAGCTCGCCGTCGCCCAGCAGGCCATACACCCTGAACCCTTTCCCGTTCAGCTTCGCCGCCAGCGCCAGGCCGTTGGCGATCGACAGCCCCTGCCCCAGCGACCCGCTCGACACCTCCAGGGCCGGCAGCGCCAGGCAGCTAGGGTGCCCCTGCAGACAGCTGCCGAACTTCCTGAGCGACGTCAGCTCGGCCACCGGCAAATAGCCGCTGCGGGCCAGCAGCGAATAAAGCAGCGGGCAGGCGTGCCCCTTCGACAGGATGAACCTGTCCCGGTCCGGCCACTTCGGCTCCGCCGGCCGGTGGTTCATCACCCCGAAATACAGCGCCGTCATCAGCTCCACCGCCGACAGGCTGCCGCCCGGATGCCCCGAGCCCGCCGCCGCCGTCATCCTGACGATATCGGCCCGCACCTCTCTTGCCATGCCGGCAAGCTCCTCGATACTATACTTGCTCAAAATCCGCCCTCCCCGCCGTAAAATATCCTTGCATCGGTGCCATTCATTTCTCGCCGTCGCCGCCATATTCCTGCCGCAAATTTTTCTTCCCGGCAAGGCAACAGAAAAAGGCTCCGGCTTATCCGGAGCCCTGCCTCCCGTTCTCACGCGCAGCGGGCGGCGGCGCCAGCCAGCCGCCGGTAGGCGAGAATGCCGGCGCCGGCCGCGAAGGAAATCACCGCCAGCAGCAGGAAGAACTTGTCCTTCGGCAGCACGTCCCAGTACGTGCCTATATATCCGGCCAGGAAATTGCCGGCGAACGACGACATGAACCACACTCCCATCATCATCGACACCATGCGGGCCGGCGACAGCTTCGTGAACAGCGACAGCCCGACCGGCGACAGATACAGCTCGCCGACGGTGAGGATAAAGATATTGGCGATCGTCCACAGCATGTTCACCGGCGTGCCGTCCATGTCATACAACGCCGCGGCCGGCATGAGCACCAGGAACGACAGTCCCAGCAGCCCGCAGCCGATCGCCATCTTCACGATCGCGTCCGGCTCGCGCCCGCGCCTCGCCTGCCAGGACCACAGCGACGTCACCAGCGGCGTCAGCAGGAAAATGAACATCGGGTTAAACGACTGGAACCAGGTGGCCGGCATCTCCCAGCCGAAGAGGCGGCGGTCGGTATCCTCGTCGTACCACAGCGCCATCGTGTTGCCCTGCTGCTCGTATGCCATATAGAAAACGGCGCTGAACAGACACATCACGATCAGCAGCCACACCCGCCCCCGCTCGTCGGCAGTCAGGGCGCCGCTTGGCGGGCATTCGGCCGCCGGCCGGCAAACCCCGGCTTCCGGAGCTAGGTACCGTTGTCCCCAGATATACAGAAGCAGGCCGGCCACCATGCCCACCCCGGCGAAGCCGAAGCCCCAGTGCCAGCCGTACACCTCGCCCAGCGTCCCGCACACCAGCGGCGACAGGAACGCCCCCAGGTTGATGCCGACGTAGAAAATATTGAAG
Organism: Selenomonadales bacterium; assembly: GCA_029976065.1. Classification (GTDB taxonomy): domain Bacteria; phylum Bacillota; class Negativicutes; order Sporomusales; family UBA7701; genus Anaeroselena. The sequence goes on along the minus strand of JARKNV010000011.1, from coordinate 38,535 downwards.
GCCCGGTCGCGGCGGGCGTCTCCCGGCGGGTACAGGTTGCCCACCTGGGTCGAAATGTTCGGCTTGAACGCCCCGTTGCCGAGCACCAGGAACACCAGCGCCGGGTAGAAAAGCGGCTCGAACGCCATCAGGAAATGGCCGATCGCCATCAGCACCCCGCCGACGATCACCGTCTTGCGCTGGCCCCATACCCGGTCGGCCAGCATCCCGCCGAAAAACGGCGTCAGATAAACGAAACCCGTATATAGGCCGTAGACCTGCGACGCCTGCCCCTGCGAAAAAAGCAGGTGCTTGGTCATATAGTAAATCAGCAGGGCCCTCATCCCGTAATATGAGAACCGCTCCCACATCTCGGTAAAAAACAGCACATACAGTCCCTTGGGGTGACCGAACAACTCGCCGTCCCGGCTCCGCATCGACTCGCCTCCTCCGGATTGCCCCGCCCCGGCCAATTCCGCGCTCCGGCCCGGTTTCCTTTTATTTCGTTTTCGACAATCCTTTCCACAATCCTCCCGCGGCCCCGCCGCTATGGTATACTAAAGGCGAGGGCCGCCGAGCCGCGGCCCATCCGCCGAAAGGAGTGCCGAAACGGTGAAATTACTCGCCAGAATCCTTCTTGTCCTCGGCCTGCCGCTCCTGCTGGCCGCGCCGGCCCTCGCCGCCGGCCAGCCCCGGCCGGTGTCCGTCCTCACCCAGACTCTCCAACAGGGAGTGCTTGACTTCCAATACCCGCGGGTCATCGGCATGCCCGACGCCGCCGTCCAGGACAGCATCAACGCCGCCATCGCCCGCCGGGTCGACGAATTCCGCGCCGCCGCCGAAACCGGCGCCCCCGGCCCCTTCACCGAAACCGCCATGGCCAGATACGAGGTCCGCCACAACGCCGACGGCCTGCTCAGCCTCACCATGACCTTCTACGTCTACAGCGGCGGCGCCCACGGCATGACCTACATGCGCGGCCTCACCTTCGACCTCGCCACCGGCCGCGAATACCGCCTGCCTGACCTCGTCCCCTACGCCGGCGGCGGCCGCGAACGGATCGACGCCGCCATCACCGCCCAGCTCAAGGAACGCAACCTCCCCCTCATCGCCCCGTTCAAAGGCGTACCAGACAACCCCGACTTCTACCTCGCCGCCGACGGCCGGCCCGTCGTCTTCTTCCAGCTGTACGAGCTGGCGCCGTATGTGTACGGCTTCCTCGAATTCCCCGTCGGCCGGTGATAATGCCCACAGTACACAAAAAGAGCCGGACATCCGTCCGGCTCTTTTCCGTCCTCGCCCTATTTCCGGGCTTCCGCGCTCGCCAGGAAGGCGCGCACCACCGCCAGGTACTCGGCGGGCTTTTCCCGGTGGTGCTGGTGGGAAGCGCCCTCGAACACCGCCAGTTCCGCCTGACCAGGGCCTGCTTTTCAAGTCATCAGTTGCCGGCAGCCGTCACCGTGAACGAATCGCCGGCCTCGCCGACCGCCATCACGAAACTGCCTGCGGGCGCGAACACCTCGCCGCTGTCCGTCACGCTGTCATACACCACCGCCCCGGCGGCATACACCAGCACCCGGCCCTTGCCCGGCTTCGCGAAACTCAGCACACTGTCCTCCGCCACCTTCAGCCACTCGTTGTAGCCGTCCGGGCCAATCACGAGGCTCCCCGCGCCGCCCGTCAGCGTCGCCGCCATATCGGCCGGCATGAACAGCCCCCCGCCGCACCAGGCCCACAGCCGCCCGTCCTTGTCCACCAGGCGGAGCTCGGACAAATCGCGCATCGACTCGACCGGCATCGTCGCGAAAATCGGCGACTCGATTCGCATCAGCCCGCCGAACACCACATACCCGGGCAGGGCGGGCACCAGGCCGGACCCCACGACATTGCCGGCCGAGGCCGCTGTGCCCTCGAACGCCTTCGCATTCTTCCGCAGCCACATCTGTCCGTCGACCGCCGCCGCCAGTTGCGCCGGCGCCGCCGGCTCGACCTTCTCGGCGCCGATCATGTCCACCTTCCACGTATTATCATATCTCACGAAATAGCACCGGCCGTCGACAGCGGCGAAATACACCTTCCCGCCGTCCTTGTGGAAATAGCCGTCGTTATACGCCGCCGTGAACTGGGGCGTTTCCGTCTTGTCCTCCACCCGGTACACGGTCAGCGTCCCCTTCTCCATATCGAACGCCATCCTCAGCAGGGAGCCGCCGTAGTAATACCCCTCGAACGCCTTCAGCTCCGCGGGGATCGGCTGCCCCTTGACCGGCGGCATTACAGTCCTGGCAGCCTTCTTCATCAGGCCCTTGTCGGCCAGATAAGCCGCCAGCACCTTGTCGGCGATCGCAACCGCCCCGGCCTGGCCCCCGGTCATGATCACCGCCACCGCGATCCGCTTGTCCGGCACGGCGAACATCATCGTCGTATACGTCCCGGTGCCGCCGCTCTTGCCCAGCACCTTGATGCCCTGCTCCCGGTACGGCTCATGGTCGGTCACGTCCCAGCCCAGCCCCCAGCTCACGTCCGCGGCCCGCAGCTTGCCGTGGAACTCCGCCGGCTGGGCCTTCTTCATCTCCGCCAGCGCCCTGGCCGACAAAATCTGCGGCCCCTTGCCGGAGAACGAATCCGCGAACCGGCACAGGTCCTCGGCCGACGCCGACAGTCCGCCCGCCCCGAGCACGGACAACACCTCAAGCGGCTCGGCCGCCAGTTTCCCCGGCGGATAATACCGCGCCGCCTTCACTGTCTTCGTCTCCGGCCGCATGCCCACACTCGGGCCGCTGTTGCTTATCCCCAGCGGCTTGAACAGCCGCTCGCTCAGAAAATCCGGGAAGCTCATTCCCGAAACCCGCACAACGATCATCTCCGCCAGCGTGAACCCGTCGTTGCAGTACGGGTCCATCTCCCCCGGCCGGTGCTTCAGGGTCGACAGCGCCAGCGCGTCCAGCGTGTCCTTATAAACCTCCTTATTGTAAGCGAACCCGAAATTGTTCCACCCTGTCGTCCCCGGAAGCCCCGAGGTGTGGTTGAGCGTCATCCGCACCGTGATATCCTTGTAACGCTCGTCCGCCATCGTGAACTCCGGCAGATACCTTGTCACCGGCTGGTCGAGCTCCACCTTGCCCTCGTCCGCCAGCAGCATGAGCGCCGTCGCCACGTACACCTTGCTCACCGAGCCCATGTCAAAGATCGTGTGCCGGTCGACCGGCACGCTCCGCCCGCGGTCGGCCATGCCGAACCCTTCCGAATACACGATCTTGCCGCCGTCCATGATCGCCACGGCGGCGCTGCCCGCCTTCCCGGAGGTAATGTCCTTCCAGACCTCGGTCCGGGCGGTGTACTGCGCGTCGGCGGCCGCGCCCGCGGCCGCGGGCAGCGCGGCCAGCAGCAGCAGACAAACCAGCAGCCCGATTGCCCTCATCCAATACCGCACAATTACCCCTCCTATAATTCGTCATATTACCAAATGTTCCGACATTTTCCGTACTTAGTACCTTCCATGCCCGCCGGCCAAATCCTTCTCCGCCGCGGCCCCTTCTCCTCAAGACAAGGCTGGCCGGACGCGCGCGGCGCCTGGGTCGTCTGCGAAAATCACCCCCGCATACGCCAAAAACCCCGTCGGCCGTTTCTCGCGGCCGGCGGGGCTGTGTTTTCGTCCGGCGGGCTACTTGCCGGTAAGCCTCTTCAAAACGTCCTCGGTGATATCCAGGCCGCCCATGGCGACCGTGTTCTTATAAACAACCACCGTCAGCCCCCTGGCGTCCATGACCGCCTTCATCGCCGCGTCGATGTTCGCGGCGATCGGCTTGAGGAGCTCCTGGCGCTTCTGTTCGACCCGCTGGTTAAGCTGCCGCTCAAGATCCTGTTTCTCCTTGTCGCCCAGGCTGGCGGCTTTCTCGGCGTATTCCTTCCTCGCCTGCTCCTGCTCCTGGCGCAGCGTTTCGTTCGCCTTCGACGTATCGGGATGGTTGTTGATCAGATACATGTAATCGACGACCCCTACCGGCGAAGCCGGGGCGGCCTGGACCGTGCCGGCGGCTCCCAGGAATATGGCCGCCGCCAGCAATGCCACCAGTACATTGTGCCTCTTGAAAAACCTCACAGTGACCTCCTCCGGCCGCTCTCCGGCCTATTGCGCGTCTTTGCCGCCCGCCTCGTCCCGGCGCATCAGCACGCCGTTCTCGATCAGCTTGGCCACGATATTCTCCTGCATGGACAACCCGTTGGTGAATGCGTCCAGAGTCATTACCACGCGGAGCTTGTGCTCGAAAACCGGCTGGTCGGCCTGCTCGCTCAGGGCGGGATTCAGGCTCGCGAAATCAATCCGCACCATCGTGCCGTTCACGTAAATATTGCTGATCTGATCGACATAGATTTCTCCGTTCATCGGTTCACCTCCTTCCTCTGCTAAGCCGCTTATTACAGCGTGGACTGCAGGAAAGCGTGGATTCTGACGTGCTTTTGTCCCGGAGGCGGGTTGATCGGCAAACCGATGATGAATTTGCCGCCGGTATTCTTGGAAAAGTTGACCGTGGCGCCCACGCCCGCGCTTGTCAGGTAATCCTCCATCGGGCTGGGAATACCCACCCCGCGGTAAGGGAAGGCCGCGCCGTGGTCGAAGAAGACGATCCCCCGCACTTTATCGGAAAACTCCACCGGGAAATTCAGCTCAATGCTGGCCAAGTAGCCCTGGTCGCCGTTGGTCACCCCTTCGGTGAACCCCCGCACCGTCGACATGCCGCCCACCGCGAACTGCTCCGACGAAGGCAGGGAATGGCTCCGGCTCACCACCTGGCCGGCCAGGCGATAAATAAGATACTTGTCGCCCGGCAGCTTTTCCTGGCGCACCAGCGAGGCGTTGTGCTTGATGAACAGCCTGGTGTCGTTCACGATACCGCGGGTGAGGTCGAAGCGGCTGTACCAGAAGCCGCTGTCGTCGATCGTCTGGAAGGTCACGCCGAGTACTGCCGTCTTGACCGTATCGCTTACCAGGGTGGCCCCCGAAAAATCGCTCCCCGACTGCTTGTCGTGGTACTCGGCGAATATGTCCATTTTAAACCGCGGCTTGACGATCGTCGGATGGCTGAGGGTTATGCGGCTGTCGGAAAGGCGGCTTTTGATATCCAGGCTTTCAAACGGCCCGGCAATAATGCTCGTCTGGTTTTTGTCGTACCCCAGCCCCAGCTTTGTGCCCCGCTTGTTTATCGGCAAGGTGTACGCCGCCGACCAGCCCATCGTCCCCTGCGCCCACAGCGGGGCAAGCACCAGGGAGTCGCGGTAGCCGAGCAGGCTTTTGCACTCCATCATCAGCCCGTACCGGTACAGTCCGGTTTCCTGCCGGCCGCTGTTGTCGGCAAACACCGTGGCCGTGAAGTTGGCCGGTTCCTCGACCTTCAGGTATATGTCGGTCGTCCCCGCCGTTTTGCCCGGCCGCAGCTCCGCCCGCAGCGCAATGTCATTTGTCCGGTTGAAATAGCCGATGTCCTCGTCGAGCTTGTCGAGCCTGATCAGTTCGCCGGCCGCGAGCGGCACCCGGTCGGCGATGTAGTCCGTCCTGGTGTGGCGGTTGCCCTCGATCACGACCGCCCCGAGCTTGCTTTCCACCAGTTGGATCCTCACCGTGCCGTTCTCCACCTTTTGCGGCGGCAGTACCGCCCTGGCCGTGATGTATTTCTTCCTGGCGTATAGCGCGTTCAGCTCGGCGACGGCGGCGTACAGGTCGCCGATGCCCACCTCTCTGTTCTCGTATTTGGCCGCTATCTCCCGGACCTCGTCGGCCGTGAGGATGGCGGACGGATCGACGGCAAGCCGCTTGACGAAGATTCTCGCGGCCGGGGCTTGGCCGGTCGCCGGCGGCGGTTGGCCGGTCTTGTCGCGGACATTTTCGCCTTTCGCATTCTTTTCCCGGCTCTCCCTTTCCAGCCGGTAATACTCGGCGTTTTCCACCGACCGTTTCAGCACGGCGCCCTCGTCGACGGGACCGGCGGCCGCCACGTATCCCACGCCGGTCTGCAGCAGCAGGACGGACAATACGGTTGCGATCTTCTTGCGCATGGATTACCTCACCAACTATATTTTGCAGTCCGCGTCACTCGATATACTGTTCCTCCTGCCCGTCGGGCGAAACCGTGCTGTTGATGGTCATCGCGTCTTGTCCCGGCGGATTGAGCCCCTGGGTGCTGACGAGCGGCTCGCCAGGCGGCGGCGCGGTGCCGATAACGGGCGGAACCGGCGTCAGGCCCAGCTTCGGCGGCTGCCCGGTCATTGCCGCCAGGTCTGCCGCCAGGTCGACCATGTCGCTGCCTTCGTCGTTGTCGTTGACGTCGAAATCGCTGCTGTGTTTGATTACCTTCGCGTTTGTCCGCACGATATCCGGTGCGTCGAAGGTCAGCCAGAAGGTTTTGTCCGGATAGAGCTGAACATCGACCGGCAGCAGGGTGCGGGTGTCGAGAGCGGCGACCACGGTGGTATTGCTGTTGCTGATATTCGCCCGCGCTCCTACGGTCACGTTGTATAGCTTCAGGTTCTGGTGGCCGACATGGATGGTGGAAAGGTTGGCCGTGAGCTGGTTGAAGGTGACGCCGGCCGCCGTGGTAGCCGAGAAATCGACGTTGTCGGCCATGCTCTTGCTGCCGCCGAAGGCCTGGACGCTGAGAGGCGCCACGCCGTCGTGGACGACGTTCGGCAGCGAAATGTAATCGGCGCGGTACGTCCCGCTTGTGCCGACTGTCAGCGTGCCGGCGCTCAGCCTGCCGCCGGGGTTGCGGACCAGGAAATCCTGCGTCGCCGACCGGACGCTGCCCAGCGCTATATCGCCGGCGGCGTCCAGCTTCAGCTCGCCGTTGGCCGCGGTGGCGGTGGTGAGGCTGATGGTCCCGCCCAGCGTTGTCAGGCCGATTGAGCCGCCCGTGCTCGTCAGCGTGCCGGCCGTAATGTCTTCCGAAGCGGCCAGGGTGATGCCGGCCGCCGCAGTGGCGGTCGTGAGGTCGATGGCCCCGGCCGGCGTCGTCAGGCTGATGGCACCGTCCGTGCTCGTCAGGCTGTCGGCATGCAGATCGCCGGCGATTTTGGCGTTGATATCGCCCTTGGCGCTCGCCGTGAGGCGTCCGGCGACGCTGGCCGTCAGCCGCTTATCGCTCTTGCCGATGGTGCCCGTCGCCGCCGTCAGCTCCACATTGTCGCCGGTCACGGCAACGGCGGTCTCGTCGCTGTTGCCGTTCAGCAGCGACCCCTGAGAACCGAGGCGGACGCTGCCGGCCGCCGCGCGCACCTCTTTCACGCTCAGGTCGCCGCTGACGTTGTACAGGTAGCTGTCGCCCTGGGTCGCGACGCTCAGCAATCCGCCCGTCAGGCTGACCCCGAAGGCTTTCGCGCTTGTGCCGGTCTGCCCGCCGGCAGTAAGGGTGATATTCTTGCCCATAACGTCCAGCGGGTCGGCGTAGGCCGACAGGATGTCCCCGCCGGCGACCAGATAGATGTCGCCCGGGGTGTACACCGAATCGACGCTGATGTCGCCGGTCTTTGTGATGTAGATGTCCCCCGACGCCCGCGCGGTCAGGGTGCCGGTATTGCCTGGCTCGAAGCTGAGCGCGCTTGAGCCGATGTTGCCGGCGGCCGCTTCCAGGATCAGGTTCTGGCCGGTGATCGCCGCCGTCGCGCCGCCGGTAATGCTGCCGTTGACCTTGACCCGCACGTTGCCGCCGGCCGTTACCTTGTCGATCGCCAGCGATTTATCCGCAGCGAGGTAGGCGTTCGTGCCCGCGGTGGCCGCGAGCAGGCCGTCGGCGGTCTCCACGTACACCGGCCGGCGCTGGGTCACATAGGCGATATTGCCCACAACCGTCAGGTCCTCGCGTTCGGCGGCGGCCAACGCCACCTTCTGCTGCGGCGTGAGCGCCGCCGGGTTGCTCACGTCGATGCCCGCCAGCGCCAGGTCGGAGCCGATGCCGGCGCCGGCCGCCAAGGTGACGTTGCGGCCTTTGACGTTCGGGTCCTTCACCACCGTATTGGTGTCGGTCAGCTGCTTGAGCCCGGTCGGCAGCACCGAAACGGCAAGTTCCTTCTCCGTCCAGCCGGCGCCGCTCAGCAGCTGCGCTTTTTCCGTATCGGAAGCGCTGTAGACGAAGGACGCCGAATAAACGCCGCCGTTCCACGCACCCACGCCCTCGCCGGCCAGCTTGTTGTATTTGGCCGTCTGCTCGGCCTCGAACGCGGCTACGTCCTTGCCCTGGGCAATCAGCGCGGCCCGTTCGCCGTCGCTGCACTTGTACTGCCCGTCCGACATGCGGGACTGCATCTGCCAGTAGCTGCGGTAATCGGCCGTCTTGCCGTTGTTGTAGCTGGTTATCGTCTGCTCCCGCTTGGCATCGTTGGCGGCCGTTCCCTCTCTGAGCTGCAGCGAATCCCAGTAGCCGGTCAGCTGCGCCCACGAGCGGGTATCGATATGCTCGTCGATATTGTTGTCCACGATCATGCCGGGGGCGGTCAGCTTCACGTCGCCGGCCTTCGACACCACCGTGTCCACCAGCAGGTCGCCGCCCGCGTTGCCGCCGGCCGACCAGGCCTGGTTCGTGATGCCGATATCGCCGAGAGCCGACGCTTTCAGACCGTACTTGATCCTGTCGGCGTCGCTAGTCGAGGTTGTCGCCCCGGTGAAGACGGTCAGCGGCGCCGTCAGGCCGCCGATCGCCCCGTTGGCGCTGGTCAGCTCGATCCGCAGGCCGCGCACCTCCGAAGTCGCCTTGGTTTCGAACGCTCCGGTTCCGGGGTTGTACCATTGGTAGTTGGCGGCATTGGCGATGCTGCCGTCCGCGGTGATGGCCAGCGTGCCCGTTTCCGCCTTGACCGTTCCCAGCGCGAGGTTGCCGAGCACCTGGGTAAAGTTGACGTTGCCGGTTTGCGCCGCAGCGTTGAACGTGCCGCCGACAACCGCCCGCACAGGGGCGTCAGCCGTGCCCACGTTGTTGGCGACGAGATCGAGAGTTTTCGTCGTGATCAGGGCGCTGTCGCTGAGCTGCTTGATATCCTTCGACGAAGTGAGCACGGTGCTGCCGTCCTTGTTGTTGATCGCCCCGTTCAGCAGCACGTTGCCGCTGTTGCCGGCCACGTTCACGGCGCCGCTGTTGTTGCCGAAGAACTCGATGCCGATCGGGTTGCTGGCGGTCACCGTATTGGTGGTGATATCCTTCAGCGGCCGCACGATTTTGTATTTCAGGTGATAGGTGGCGTGGACCCACAGCGTGTACCAGTGGCGGGTCGTCCATTCGTCCAGCTTCGTATATTGCTCCTGGCCGTTTTTGATCGTCTGGGTGATGGCGGAGTGGTAATTAGCGGCGTCGATGGTGTAGCCGCTCTCGCCGGCATGCGGCCGGTACCCTTTGGTCAGGTAGGTGCCGTCATCCAGATTGTAGGTCTCGCCGTAGGTTACCCCCGTCAGCGAGCCGACGGTATGGCCCGAATACTTGAAGCCGAACACGCTGCTGGACTCGTAGTAGTAGGATTCGGTCTGGGACTTGTCCTGGCCGGTCGTCCAGGTATAGTACAGGCCGGCCTGGGGGTTGTAGGTCGTGGTCACCCGGCCGCCGCTCGTCGTCGGGCTGGAATGCTCGGTCGCGGTGTACGAGTCGTCGAAGGTGGCGCCATTCCAGCGGCCGGTCGTGACCTTCGTCACCTCGCCCCTGTCGCTGGTGTACACCGTGCGGATCTTGTGCCCGTCCGTGTCCTGGACGTCGGTTATGTCGATGACCCCGGCGGTGCCATTGCCGGTGTCGAGCTTAGTGATGACGATGTCCCGGCCGGTATTGTTCGTGATATTGATCGTGCCGTAGCCGTCCAGCGCCCTGACCTTGCCGGTCGCCGCCCCGTCCTTGGCGGTGTTGAGAATCTGGCCGTACAGCTGGACGTGGCCGCCGTGAACCTCGGTGCCGTCGATCACATACTGTTTCTTGGCCGTGTCGTAGGCGGCGCCCAAATTGTCCGTCCCGGTCAGCTTCACGTTGTACATGCCGCCGGGATTCTTGCTCTGGCCATCGCCCGAAGCCTGGTAAGCCTCCGCGTAGGCGAGGCTGATCTCGAACAGCTTGGCCTTGTCGTTGTAGGTGGCCGTGCCGTAGGCGTTGGTCACGTCGTGGGTGATGCCGTCCAGGCCCAGCTGGGCCGGCGTGGCCGTGAACGTCGGCGTCGCGGCCAGGGTCAGCGTCCAGTCGGCGATGCCGCTCTGGATGAGGCCGTTGATGTTCAGGTAGCGGGCGCTGATGAAGACGTTGCCGTTGGCGGTTATGCCCTTGGGCGTGGTCGTGCCGCCGTAGATGGTCGAGGGGTCGCCGCCGATATGGTCGAAGCCGTTGACATAGCTCTGCACAAAGTCGCCGTTCTTGGCCAGCACGTCGACCGTGCCGGCGGTGATGGTGCCGTTGGCATAGATGCTGCCGTGCTCGCTCCTCACCGTCACCGGCCCGTAAATATTGCTCACGTTGCCGGTCAGCGTGATGTCGGGCGCCGGGGCGAGATCGACCCATACCCCCGTTCCCTGATGAGCCTCGTCGTGCAGCTCCACCTTGTAGTCGTCGGGCTTGTAATTGCTCGTGATGGTGATGGCCGGCAGGGCCGTGTCGTGCTTGGTGTGGACGGCCGCGAAATCGGCCCCGCTCTTGCTGGCGTTGAGGGCGTTGATATCCGCCTTTGTTTTCACCGCCGCGCCGTTGAAGAGGATGCTGCCGCCGTTCCTGACCTCCAGATCGCCGATCTTCAGGAAATTCGGGCTGTTGTTCGTTATCGTGATTTCGGCGTCGCCGGGAGCGTTGAGGGTGCCTTTGCCGGTAAGATTGTCGGCCTTGATGTTGATGTTGCCCAGCAGCGCCGTCACCGGCTTGACGGTGATGAAATCGGCCGTCGGGCCGGCGGGCGGGTCGTGGGAAAGGGTGGCCAGATACGCGTCGGAATAGAAGGACAGGCGGCTCTCGACGGCGGCGAGCGAATCGTTCAGATCCTTGCTGTCCGCGAGCCCGTAAGGGTCCAGGTAAGTCGCTTCGGCGATGTTGGCGTCGTAACCCTTGCCGGCAATCGCGGCCTTGTCGCCGGCGAGGTTCGTCTCGGCGGTCGTCACGTTTTGGTAGGCGGTCTCGATAGCGTAATACTGGGCCTTCACCGTGGGGTCGCTCTCGGCGTCGCCCTTAGCCTTGGCGTCCGCGGCGTCCGTCGGCACCGGCTTGCCGGCGGGCAGCGCGTTTTTGGCCGCCGTCAGCTCGCCGTTTCTCGTCGTCAGAGCGGCCTGGTCGGCATCCCGCTTGACGATCAGGTCGTCGACGGGCTTAATCGTGTCGAGGCGCGTTTTGCCGACCTGCAGGCTGTCCCTGGCGGCGACCGCGGCCGCGTAGGGGCTGAGCTGGCCGGTGCCCTGGCCGCTGCCGGGGACGAAAACGTCGCCGTTCCAGTTGGCCAGGCCCATCGACACCATCTTGTTCTGCAGGAAGAGGATCTCGGCGTCGTACGCGCCGGTCGCCGTGGCGTCGCCGAGGTATTGCGCCCTCAATTTGTAAAGCTCGTTCAGCCGGTCGGTCATACCCTGGCTGATCGACTCGTTCGTATGGGTATAGGTCACGTCGTCCGTCTTGTCGGACAGGTCGGCGACCCAGACCTTGCTGGTGCCGCTGGCGTCGTCCACGTAGTTGCCGCCGATGGTCAGGTGCTGCTTGCGCTTGGTGCCCGTCTCGGCCGTGCCGTCGATAACCACGCCGGCCGTGCCGCCTTGCGAACGCGAGCCGCCGTGCACCTCCACGCTCACGCCGATCAGGTGGAGCACCTCGGTCGCCAGATTCTTGCCGACGCCGGAATAGCTGGTGGTAATGTCGCCGCGGTCGGCGGCGATGTAAATATCGCGGGCGCTGCTGGCGGTGCCGGCCAGCGTCGCCGTGGCGTCGTTCTGCACGTTGGCCTGAGCGTCGGGCGATTTGAGTATCAGGGCGGGCGTGTGGTTCCACAGGTTGACGGTGCCGTTGGCCTTGATGACGCCGGCGGCGCCGGTCGTGTCCTGGCCGGCCCCCAGCCTGATGTCGCGGTGGTAGGTTTCCAGCTTGGCGCCGGCCGCGACGGTGAGGGTATTGCTGCCCGTATAGTTGCTGTGGGCCTTGCCGGCCGGCAGGCCGGCGACGCCGTACACGTCGACCGCCGCGCGGTTGTCGAGGTCGGCGCTGCTCTTGCTGCCGGCCTTGATGTCGCCGTAAGGATTCACGATCGAAGCGTTGGCGCCGATGCTGACGGCGTTGGTGCTGGTGGCGCTGACCGTGCTGTCGATCACGGCGGCGGCAATCGCTCCGCCGGTGTTGATCCTGCTCTTGTCGTGCAGGGTCATGTCGCTGTCGGCGTTGGCGGCGAACGAGCCGGGCGCGTCCGTGTTCGCCGTGCCAGCCGTAATGCGCGCCCCGTCGCCGATGCCGACGTTGCTGGTATTGGTCGCATTGGCCGTGCTCTTGATCGCCTCGCCGTGCAGCACGCCGCCGCCGGCCGCCGAAACGTTCCACTCCGCGTCGTCGGCGTTGGTCGCCCCGTTCAGCCATTGTTTCGCCGTGGTGTTGCCGGCGTGCAGCAGGATGTCGCCGGTCGCGCTCACCACCGCCGTCTTGCCGATATTCGCGTTGACCGTCGAGGTCACGGTATGGTCGGCGACCGCGCCGCTGGCGCCCAAAACCGATGCGTCGCGGCTGTCGACCGTGCCGTTGAAGTTGGCGGCATGGGTCGCGTTGATGCTGATGTTGCTGGCGCCGACCTTGGCCGAATCGCCGATATAGGCGTCCATATTGTTTTTGGCGTTGGTGTAGGCCACCGCCGCCGCGCCGGCGATCACGCCGCCCGAGCCCGCCTTGGCCTTCGCCTCGTTGCTGTCCGTGCCCTGGGCGCTGATGCTGACGATGCCGCCCGCGAGCGGATTGCCGGCGGCGTCCATGTTAAGGCGGACGCTTTCCCCGAGATAAGCGTCGGTCGTCGAATCGGCGGTCGCCCTGGCGATGTTGGCGCCGGCGGCGGCCAGGCCGCCGACTATGCCGGACACCTCGGCCTGCTGGCTGGTATTGTTGGTCGCCGTCAGCCCGGTATTGCCGCTGACCGTCAGAACGCTGCCCGTGCCGACGGCCGTGGTCACCGTGGACGTGCTGTTTGCCTCGCTGACCGTGGCGTTGACGCCGAGCAGGCCGCCGATGCCGACCACTTCCGCGTAGCTTTTCGCCGTCGGGTTGCTGTTGTCCAGGTCGGCGGCGGCGTTCAGCGTCAGCGAGCCGGCCGTCACCGCAGCGCCGCTGCCGAGCGTCGCCTCGACGGTCGTTGTGGCGTTGGCAAGGGCGACCGCGCCGCCGGCGCTGCCGAGCAGGCTGCCCTGATAGCCTGCGGCCTTCGCCTCCACCTGCGGCTTCGCCGTGGCGGCCACACGCACCGCCTGCGCCGCCGCGTTAACCGTCACGTTGTTGCCGAGCTTGGCCTTGCTGGCGCCGTTGTCGGTCGCGGTGGCGCCCGAGCCGGAGCCCGAATATACGCCGCCCGCGCCGGCGCGCGTAAAGGCGTAGACCTTGCCGCTCCGCGCGGCGCTGAGGCTGAGGGCGCCGTTGACTGTCATGGCGTTGCCGCTGGCCGCGCTGTCGCCGGCCAAGGCCTGGGAAGCGCCCTCCTTGTCGGCCGTGGCGACCACCACGCCGATTGCCGCCGCGCCCGCCGTGTAGCCCTGGGCCTCGGCGTCGACATCCATGCTGTCGGCCGCGGTAATCGTTATCTGTTTGCCCGCGCCGCCGGCCGTCAGGGTTGCCCCCCGCCCGGCCGAGGCGGTGACATTGTTTGTCAGCTTGGCGTCGGCCACCGCCGCCCCCAGGGAAACGACCCCGGCGCTGCCCTGGTACGCCTGCACGAACGACGCGACATCGCTGGCGTTCAGCCTGGCCGCGGCGGCGGCGATGTCGATGTTGTCGCCGGCCGACGAGAGGCTGACGCTCCCCAGCGTCCTCGCCTCGATGTTGTTGGTGATGTTCTGCACGGCGACCGCGCCGCCCACGCCGACCGCCCCGGCGCCGATCGACCCTGCCAGGGAAACGGCCTTGTCCTTCTCGCTCGCGCTTATCTTGATATTGCCGCCTGCGTCGATGGTCGAGGCCGCCGTCGTGGTGTCCACCTGGGCGGAGGTCTTGCCGGTCAGGTCCGCTGTCCTGAGGGCTGTTTTCACATCCGTCTTCGTCTTGTCGTTGAGATTGGCGATCTCGTTCGCGGTCAGTCCCCGCCCCGCCAGGGCGCTGGCGAGGTGATCGCCGTTGGCGACCTTGTTCACCTCGCTGAGGGTACCGCTGTCGCCCTTGTCAAGCTCGCCGGCGGCATCGCCGGACACGTTCTGGCCGACGACGGTGACGACGACCGTGCCGCCGATGCCCACTGAGGCCCCGACCCCCGCGGTAACCGCTTTGTTGTCGATATTGCGTTCGCCCTGGGCGTCCACGGTCGCCGCCCCGGTGAGGTAGACGCTGCTGCTGTCGACAAGGGCGGCGACGGTGTTATCCGTCTTGACCACTGAGGCGCTGGCGCCGAGAGCGCCGCCGACGCCTGCGCTCACCACGCCCGCCCTGTTCGTGACCGTCGTCTTGTCGATGGCGTGCACCGACAGGCTGGCCGCCCTGCTGGCCGCCGAGCCGATCGTCGATTTCTCCACCGTCGCCTTGGTGGTGCTGTGCGCCAGGCTGACCACCGCGCTGCCGGCTATGCCCACGCCGCCTCCCGCGCCACTGGCCCCCCAGTTGGCGATCGTCGCCGCGTTGTCGGCGCCCACGTCGATTGCGCCGCTATTGTTGACGGTGGAGGCTTTCAGGCTGGCGGTGGTGGTACTCTCGTCGGTCGCCACCGCGAAGGTGCCGGCGAAGGCCACGCCGCCGACGGTGACGCCGCCGGCCTTGACGGTGAAATTGCTGCCGTGGCTGGCGCTTATGCCAAGGTCGCCGCCGTAGGCGGTGCTGTTCTCCATGTACGCTTCGGTCGTGCTCTTGAATTTCGCCACCGAGCCGGTGCCGGCCACCGCGGCCGCGCCGCCGGCGCCGCCGACAGCCAGCGAGGAAGCCCCCTGGCTGGAGGTGGCGGCGATAGTCGTCGGGCCTTTGGCCCGCACTTCGCCGCTGTTCACGACCTTGGCGGTCGTCGTGCGCTCGAACGTGTTGACGTCCGTGGCAACGCCGAAGCCCGCGGCCCCGGCGGCAACTGTGCCGACGAAGCCGTTGCTGTAAGCATGGTCGGCGGCCTTGACGCTCAGGGCCTGAAGGCTGGGATTGGCCGTCGCATCGGTATCGGCATTGATCTTGGCGCCGTCGATATACGACTGCGTCTTGCCGCCGATGTGGTTGACGCTCACCGTCGCGCCCACGCCGGCGTAATAGCCGCCGGCGACGTTGGCGGCGATATTCTCGATGCTGTGGGAAGCGGCCGCGTTGACCGCCACCCCGTGGACCGTTTCGGTCGCCAGTTTGCTCTTGAGATCGGTCCGGCCGTAATGCTCGATGTCTACGCCGTTGTCGAGGTTTATGGGACTCGTCAGACCGCCGGCGGCGATCGTGACCGACTGCGTGCTGTCGCTGGCCAGGGCGGCGACCTGGGTGTCGCTGCCGGCGATATAGGCTTCGGTCGTGCCGCCGATTTCGTTGACGGTGACCGTCAGGCCGATGCCGGCCGTCCCGAGGCCGATGCCGAGGCTGCCGGAAGAATTGGAAATTGCCTCGTCCGTGCGGGCGATGACGGCGGCGTTGTTGCGGGCGGTTATCCGCGCCCCGTTGTCGATGTAGGCCGAGTTCGTGCTTGTTATCAGGTTGACGACCACCGAGCCGGCCACCCCTACCTCGAAGCCCCCGCCGACGCCGACCGCCAGGTTCTTGACGGTGGGCTGGCTGACGCTCTTGACGAGCAGGTCCTTGATGTCGTACTTGCCCCCGGTCGCCGTGCCGGACACGTGGGCCTTGGTGGTATCGCTGATGCGGTTGATCGCCACGGCCGCGCCCACGGCCGCTTTACCGGAGAAGGCGGCGCTGCCGGACAACGCCTCGATGGTGGGGTTGTCCTCCGCTTGGACGGTGACCGCACCCAGCGTGTTGCCGGCCTTGGCCCTGTCGATCTTCGCCTCGGTGGTGTTGCTGATATTCGATGTGGCCACCGAGCCGTTGAAGGCGAATTCCTTCGCACCGCCGCCAGAAACGGCCAGCGTCCGCAGCCTTGAGGTGTTCGCGGCCGCGACGGTGGCGGCGCTGCTTACGTCGAAGTCGGCGCCGGTGATGGAAGCTTTGGTCGTGTTGTTTATCTGGCTGTCCGCGGTGGCGGCACCGATGGACGCGTTGTTGGCGGCGACGGTAACCTGCCCCGAGAAGGAGTCGATGCCCGAACTGTCCTCGGCCTTCACGTCGAGCGTGGCGGCGGTGACCGTCTGGCCGGCGGCGGTATTGTCTATGTACGCCTCGGTGGTGTTGTTCGTCTCGTTCACGGTAACCGAGCCCGCGCCGGCTAGGCTGCCGCCCTTGCCGGCCACGCCGACGCCGACCGCGTAGCCCTGGATGAGGGTGCTGGCCTGCGAACGCACGCTGACCGTGCCGGCCGCTGCGTCGGAATCGGCGATGGCGGCCGTGTAAGTATTGTGGATTTTGTTGTCCACGACCGATACGCCGATATTGTTTTTGCCGTACTGCACGAGGCCGGCGACCCCGAAGATGCTGCTGCCGGCGGGAGTGCCGAGCCCGATCTCGCCCTTGGAATCGCTGTAGTCGATCAGGGCGGTCGCCTGGCTGGTGCCTTTGCTGTTTATTATGCTGTCGAAGGCGGCCTCGCCGGTGGTATCCTTCGCCAGGATATCCACCGTGCCGCTGGCTTTGACGGTCGAGGAACCCGTTACCTTGGCCTGCACGGTGTTGCCGATGTCGTTGAAGACGAACGCGCCGCCGATCGTGCCGAGGTTATCCTTGGCTGTCGTTATCCCGGCCATCCCGGCGCCGGAAGCGATCTTGGCGGCCGTCTCGGCCTTGATGAAGATGTTGTTGTAGCTCGCCGTCGGGGGCGTGGCGACCTTCGCCAGCACGGAGTTTCTGACCAGCGCCTCGGTGGTGTTGGCGATTTCGGCGTACGACACAGCCGCGCCGAAACCTCCGGCCCCGCCGGCGACCAGCGAACCGCCGCCCGTCCCGATCTTCAGCTTGTCGTAGCTGGCGACAGCCAGCGTGCCCATGCTGGCGACATTCCCGCTGACGTGCGAGTCTTCTATCCGCGCCGACGTCTTGTTCTTGGCCAGACTGACCGAGACCGACCCGGCGGCGCTGCCCGCCTTCTCCTGGTCGGCGCTGGCGTTGACTTCCGCGCCGATGGCGACGGCGAGCTGCTCGCCGCCCGTCAGGGCGGTGACGGACACGTCCTTCGCGTCGGTGACGGTCGCGTTCTGTATATAAGCCTCGGTGGTATTGTCGATGTTGTTCAGCGATACGCTGCCGGCGATGGCGGCGCTCCATTTGGCGTTTTTGCCCGACCGGACGATGGCTGCCGTGCCGGTCGCGGCGGTGATGTCGGTGCTGTTTACGGCGCCGATGTTCAGGGCGGTAGTGCCGCGGGCGGGATCGAGCGCCACGGCGGCGGGGACGGTGGCGGCGGACGAAATGTAGGCCTTGGTCGTGAGGTTCGTTTCGTTGATCGCCGACGACCCGGAGACCGCCAGGCCGAACTTCGGCTGCTGGTCAGCCGGCACGCCCTTGCCTAAAAAGAAATCGCCGATTGACCCCTGGGCCTTGGCCAGTTTGCCCGTGCCTTCGCTGGGACCGTTGGCCGACGAGACGGTGGCGGCGAAGCCGATCGCCTCCACCCGACCGTCCGTGCGGGCGTTGATATCGGCCGCGCCGGCCGCTACCTTGCCGGTCGTGAGCGCAAGGGTCGAACCGTCGCCGTTGAGCTGGTCGTTGTCGCCGATGTAGGATTCCGTGTCGGTGGTGACGCTGTTCATCGCCACCGTCGCCCCCACCCCGGCGCCATGGTCGGTGTTGAGCGCCCCGGCGATCGTCATCGCGTCGATCGTGCCCTGCGCCTTGACGGTCACGGCGCCGCTGCCGATCCGGGCCTCGTCGTCGATCGACGCCAGCGTTTTGTCGTTGATATTGGCCACCGAAAAGAGGGCGTTGACGCCGATGGTCGTGCCCCGCCCCGCGGTGGGCGCGAGCATGAACACGCGGGTGGAAGTGTCGGCGCTCACGTTGACGTTCTGCGCCGTCGTGCCGGCGGCCGGGCCGATGCTGGCCCCCTCGGCCACATAGGCGTAGTTGGTGCTGGCATAGTTCACCTGCCCGTAGGAGCCGCCCACCGCCTTGGCCCCTTCGCCGCCCGCCCCGCTGAAGGTGAGCGAAACGTTGCCGGCGGCGAAGACGCCCTGGACGTCGATCTTGGAGGTTATATCCACCGGCGCCGCCCAGTCGATGTTATACAACGTCGGGGCGGTGCCGGCACTGGTCAGCGACTTCCAGGCGCCGCTGGCGGTGCCCGTCGTCTTCAGGCTGGCCTCCTTATCGACCAGCGCCTTGCTCTTGCTGGTGAAGTCCATGTAGGAGACCGCGCCGTTCAGGCCCAGGCCGCCGCTGCCGTCCGGGTTGGCCTGAGTGTCCGAAGTGGCGTTGGCATAGCCGGTGAGAAAACCGTTGGCCAGGCCGAGGTTGGAGTTGAGGTGGCCGATGACGTCGCTCAGGCTTTCGAATTGGGTGTAAGTTTGCTGGTAAGGCAGGGCGACGTCCGACCGCACGCCGATGTTGGCGCCGGTGATATCCGCCTTGCGGCCGATGACGGCCGAGGAATCGTGGCTGTACTTGCCGACGGCGATGGCGGCGCTCAACGACATGTTCGATGCCGGCGCGTCGGGATTCTTGGCCAGGCCGTCGACCGAGCTGGAAGCATGGGTCTGGATCAGCGCGTCGCTTACCTTCGCGGCCACGACGATATCGCCGCTGGCGTTTATCGTCGCATTGTCGCCGACCGCGGCCTTCGCCGTCGCGCTGAAATCGGTATACGACACGGCCGCGGCCAACTTGGGCTTGCCGCCGCCGGCGGCCGCGTCGAGCTGTTGCGAGCCGTAGCTCATTTTCGCCAACACGGCGTCGCCCAACTTGTCGAGGCCGTGAAGCTCGGGGGTGATGAGATACTGCGCGATCGTGCTCGTGCCGGTCGAGCTGCTGGCGGCCGTCCGGTTCTTGGTCGTCTCGTCGAGCGCGTTGACCGTCACTTTTTGAAGCCCGGCCGTAGTGAGGTTGGCGTTGTTGGTTGCCGTCGCCTTGGTGGTGCCTTCAAATACGGCCGCCGTCGCCCCGACCTGGCCCTGGTCGAGCGCCATCGCCGTCGCGTTCGTGCTGAAGCTGTTATTGTTGAGGGCCGTGACCGTCACCGACTTGGTCGCGTTTATCGTCGCGTCCTTGCCGAGCTGGGCCGTGGACTCCACATTCGCCGCCCCGACGGCGACGGCGACGTTGGCCTTGTCCTTGGTGGAAAAGCCGATCACGTTGATGTTGAGGTCGGCGTTGTTGGCGGCCGCCACCTTGAGATTGGCGGCGCCGATCGTGCCCGACTGTACGTCGACGGTCGCCGTGGCGGTGGTCTTGCCGTACACGAAGCCGACGTTGAAATACTTGTTCGCGCTGAACGAACCGATGCCGGCCGCCAGGGTGGTGGCGCCGGCGGTCGTGTCGGCGGTCAGGCTGACGTCGCCGCTGGCGTCGATAACGGCGTTGTTGCGCACCAATACCTCGGCCTTGCCTTCGGCCGTCGCCACGCCCACATCGAGGCCGGTTACGGCGAACACCGTGCCGGACAGCGCTTCGATAGCCGTTTTCGTCGGCAGGCTGGCGTCCAGGCCGAGCCAGTTGTAATCCGAGGTGGCGGTGGCGGCCGCCGTGATGTTTTTCCCCTTGAGCACCGCGCCGTCGATGTCGATCTTCGTCTCGGTCTTGGCGCCGACCTTGCTTTCCTTGGTCGCCGTCAGCGTAATATCGCCGCCGCTGTAAGTCGTGCCGCCGTCGTTCACGGCGTGGGCCAGCAGCTTCGTGCCGCTTTTCAGGGTGATGACCGGCGCCGTCAGCGTGATGCTGCCCGAATCACCGGTGGACGCCGCAGTGTCGATACTGGTGCGGTTGGCGTCGGCGGCCGCCACCTTGCGGGTGGATATCACGACATCCTCGAGGGTTATCGTGTCGCCGCTCAGCGTGTACGACGTGCCATCAGCCTTGAACACGTCGCTGGCCGCAGCCTTCCAGTCGATATCCGTCGGGTCGATGTAGACCGTCCCGGCCTTGCCGCTCGTCGCCCCGGCGACCAGCGAGCCGCCGGCGATCGTCACCTTGTTTTTGGCGCTGAACTCCACGAAGCCGCCGTCCCCCGACGTCTCGCCGCCGCTCGCGGTGATCGCTCCCTTCGTCAGCGTGGCATTGTTCTGCCCGTAAATATACACCGTTCCGCCGGCCGAGTTTTCGCCGCGGCCGCGGGCCGACACCACCGACCCCTCGGCCAGCGTCACGTCGCCGCCGGCCTTGATCGTCACGTTGCCGGCCTTCAGCCCGTTCGCCCCGTCGGCGGCGATCACGCCGCTGTTCTCCACGTTGCCGACAGCCACGATCTCGATATTGCCGTTCTCCGCCGCGATCCGCGCGCCGCTCTGGTAGCCATTGACGTTGACCACGTCGCCGAAATCGACCTGCTTGGCCACGAAAACCGCGCCGGTCGTAATCTCGCCGGCGTTGGCGACCGTCCCGGCCGCCAGCCTGACGTCCTTCTGGACATTAACCTTTCCCTTGACCGTGATGAAGCCGCTCGCGCTCACCGGCACGTTGCCGTCGAGCACCGCCTGGGTCGCCGCAGCCGACGGGTTGCCCGGCGAAGTGAAAAAGCCGTCCATGAAGCTCTTCGGCGGCGTGATCACCGCCAGCGAGCCGACGTTTATCGACGCCCCCGATCCCACGACGACGCCGTACGGGTTGAGGAAATAGACGTTGCCGCCTATCTGGCCGTTTTTGAACGAATTCATGATGCCGTTGATATAGGAAGTCTCGTTATGGACGAGATTGAGAAGATTATGCGTGCCGTTCGGGAGCTGCAGGTTGACGATCTGCCCCGTGGGGACATTGAATACGCTGAAAGAGTTGAAAGCGTTGGCGCCGCGGACGGTGGCGGTGGTGATATCGGTCACGTTGCCGGCGGTGGCGACGGTCGTCTGCGTTTTGCCGTCCGTCACGATCGGCGGCGACGCCCAGACAAGGCCGGCGGACAACAGCAAAGAAGCCGCCACGGCCGGCGGAACCAACCGCCTGAACGCCGCCGGGACCGCTTTCCTGCCGCGGTGCTGCACGGTCTTGGGAGGCTTGCGGTAGATCATAAAGCTAGGTTTACCGCGTTTCCAGGCTCGCCGCCACTTTCTCTGCATCTTTCTTACATCCTTTCGTACCTGATAACCCCGCCGAAGAGAAAATAATGATCGTCAGCTCCGCGGCCCTGTCTCAACAGGGGCAGCCTGGCGATCGTAGGTTCCGCTAGGACCTCATAAACCATCATGGCTTTGCGCCCTTGCCTTTCGGCAATTTTGCCAAACGACCATGTATAATTCTTATGATGGTGTTAAACGGCCAATCGCCAGCATATTATTTTTCTTCCTCTAATTACAAACTCCTCTATTTTGTGGCAAAAAATTTTAACCGTCGGCAATATTTTTTGCATTTTTTGACACCATATAGCAACAATTAGCATATACGGGTTATAAACCAGGCCGGACACGAAAAGGAGCATAAGCCTGGCAAGCTTATGCTCCCTGCAATGGGGACCGCCGGAAACCCGCTATTTCCCGCCGCCCGCTAAATGTGGTCGAGATTATCGCCGTCCGTCAGCCCCAGCACTTCCTCCGGGGTAACCCGCGGCCGCTTCTGGATCAGCGACGTTTCCGCATGGGTCAGCACCCCGTTATAAGTCACCAGGCTCCTGCGCAGATAGGCGTCCCGCCGGCAGGCTTCCTTCACGCCGTCGTTGGCGATGGCCAGCAGGTGCGGCAGCGCCACGGCGGCATAGGAAATCGACGTTGTATGGGGGACGGCGCCGGGGATATTGTCCACCCCGTAGTGCACGATGCCGTCGACGATGTAGGTCGGGTTGTCGTGGCTGGTGGAGCGGTACGTCTCGATGGCGCCGCCGACGTCGGCGCTGATATCGACGATCACCGACCCCTTGCGCATCAGCTTGAGCATATCCCGCGTTATCAGATGGTCCTTCCTGTGCTTCGGCCACTTGACGCAGTTCAGGACAAGATCGGTGGCCGGCAGCAGGTCCTTGATGTTTTTCTGGTTGGAAAACGCGGTATGAACGTTCTTGGGGAAAATCTGCCCGCATTCCCTGAGCACGCCCACATTTATATCCATCAGCGTCACCCTGGCCCCCAGCGCGGCCAGCACGTCGGTCGCCGCCTTGCCGACGATGCCCGCCCCGATCACCAGGGCATTGACCCCCGGCGCGCCGCCGATGCCGCCGACGAGCTTGCCGCTGCCGCCGTACATCGTCGTCAGGCAGACCGCGCCCATAATCGCGCCCAGCTTCCCGGCCACCTCGCAGTTGGGCGACCCGTAGCGGTGGGTATCCTCGGCCGCGAAGCCGATAAGCTTCCTGTCCAGCATGACGTCCACTTCCTCGCGGTTGGCGGCCGGATGGAAGCAGGCGAGCATGATCTGGCCCGGGCGGAGCAAGCCGTACTCTTCCGGCAGAAGCTCCTTGACCTTGGCCACCAGGTCGCTTTGCGCGTATATCTCCTCCATGCTGCCCGCCAACTGCGCGCCGGCGCTCACATACTCCTCGTCGTCGAAACCCGAGAGTACCCCGGCGTCCTTCTGCACCAGGACGGTATGCCCGCAGCCGCGAAGCTCGGCCGCGCCGGTCGGCGTCACGATAACCCTGGCCTCGCCGGGCTTGTTTTCCTTAAGCGCTCCTATAATCATGGTTTTCCCTCCGTTATTGTTGTCGCCGCCGGAAAAACCGGCAGCACAGCGCCGCCGCCGCTATTTCCGCGGATAGCGCTTCTTCGTAATCTCCAAAGCCTCACCGATGGCGTTCAGGGCATGGGCGAGGTCCGCATCGCTGTGCCGGTAGGCGATGTACCAGTGATGGAAAGGCTGGATGAAGAGGTTGCGGCGGATGGTTTCCGTATAGAAAAGCGTGCGGCGTTCGCCGTAATGATCGTCGACTTTGTCAAAGGTCAGGAACGGCATCGGCGGAATCCCCGACACGGTGGCCGGCACGCCGGAAGCGGCGACGATCGTCGTCAGCCGGTCGAGGAACTTCGCGCCGCGCTCCCATATATTGGCGACGACATTTTCCCGTTCGAGAATATCGAGACATTTCATCGCCGCCACCATCTCCAGGCTGTTGGGGAAAAAGGTCGAGCTGATGAAAACCTTCTTCTCCGCGGCCTTCATGATCTCGGCCTTGCCCACGCAGGCGCCGATGGCGTAGCCGTTGGCCAGCGCCTTGCCGAAGGTGGCGAGGTCGGGCACCACCCCGTACCTTTCCTGGGCGCCGCCCATCGCCACCCGGAAGCCGCTGCGGATCTCGTCGAAAATCAACACCGCCTTATGGGCGTCGGCCAGCGCCCTGACCCCCTGCAGATAACCGGGGGGCGGGGCCATAACCGGCGCGTTGAGCGGATGGCCGACCGGCGTCACGATGATCGCCGCCACCTCTCCCTTGTTCTCCGCCAGCGCCTTTTCCAGCGCATCCAGATCGCCGTAAGGGAACTCCATTGTCAAATCGGTGATTTCCTTCGGCACCCCGCCGTGGTTTTCCACGCACCAGTCGTGCCAGCCGTGGTACCCGCAGCGCAGGATCTTGCTCTTGTCCGTATGGCCGCGGGCGATGCGCACCGCCACGCCGGTGGCGTCCGAGCCCGTCTTCACGAGAATGGCCATCTCCGCGCAGGGGATAAGCCCGGTCAGCCGCTTCTGCAGCTCGTTCTGCACCGGCTGCACCAGCGAAAAACAGAAGCCCGACTTCATCTGCTCGACGACGGCGGCGTTTATTTCCGGCTCCTCGTAGCCGAGGATGATGGGCCCGTACGCGCACAGCATATCGATGTAATCGTTGCCATCCACGTCGATGATATGGCCCTCGTACCCTTTTTCGATAAAAATCGGATATTCGCCGGGCACGAAATTATACGGGCGCCTGATGCCCATCAGGCCGCCGGGCGAAAGAGCCTTCGCCTCTTCGAACATTGCCAGGGATTTATCCAATTTCAATTTCGGTCTGTCTACCATGTTACCAACCCCCTTGTTAAGCGTATTCCGCTACGACTCGCGTTTCCCGCAGAATACGCTCTCATCCGGCTCTAAATCTTGAGCTTCTGGAGCCGCTCCAGAGCGGCCTGCAGCGTCTCTTCCCGTTTGCAAAATCCAAAGCGCATGAACAGTCTGTCTTCCTGTTTCGGATCAGTATAAAATCCCGATACCGGAATCGCGGCAACGCCGATCTTTTCAACCAGATACCTGGCGAATGCGTAATCGTCCTGCCAGCCGAACTTCCGGAATCTTGCCACGATAAAATACCCGCCTTGCGAATTAAGGCACTCGAAACCGATTTCCTCCAGACCGGCGGCCAGCATATCCCGTCGTTTCTGATACGTAGCCGCCAACTCCTGATAATAGGACGCCGGCAGCCCGACCGCTTTGGCAGCCGCCATTTGCAACGGAGTCGGCGCTTGTAACGTCATATGGTTGTGGATAATCTTGATGCCTTTTGTGATTGCCGCCGGGGCGATTACCCAGCCTACCCGCCAACCGGTCGCGCTGTATGTCTTGGAAAAACCGTTAATAATGATTGACCGCTCTTTCATCCCCGGCAGCCGCCAGATATTCTGCGGCGCAAGGCCGTCATAAACCAGATGATCGTATATTTCGTCGACAATAACCAACAGATTGTGTTCTAGGCAAAGATCGGCGACCGCTCTTACCTCCGCCGCGGAAAACACCCGGCCGGTGGGATTGTGCGGCGAATTGAGAAAAATGGCCTTCGTACGGGGAGAAATGGCGGCCGCTAATTTCTCAACATCGATGGTAAAATCGGGAGGATTCAGCTTTACCGGCACCGGTGTGCCGCCGCTGATAATAATGCCGGCCGCGTAAGTAGGGAAAGCCGGTTCAAAAATGATCACCTCGTCGCCGGGATTGATAACCGTCAGCAACGACCCTGTCATCGCTTCCGTCGAACCGCAGGTTATCGTAATCTCCATATCGGGATCGAAACTTACCCCGTAAGTCCGGTTCACCTTGGCGGCAATGCCCTCCCGCAGGCTGCGGATACCCTGCCCCAAATCGTATTGATTGTAATTGGCGGCTATCGCCTCCATAGCCGCCGCCTTGATTTCCTCCGGGGGCGGAAAATCGGGCGTACCTCCCGCCAGATTGACGGCGCGGTGCGTTTGGGCCAGAACGAAGACCTCGCGAAAAATCGGCAGTTTAATGGCCTGCGTCCGATTCGATAATCCCGGCACCTCCATTGACAGCTTCTCATCCTGACCGGTTGCTTCCATATCACAATCCCCCTTCTGTTGCCAACAACGCCTCGTCATTACCGGCCTGGTGGCAATCGCTCGGTCCCGATTATTTTGGCATTGAAACGATGTTAACCGGCGGCTGCCCGGCTATTACCCGCAGAACCTCTTCGACCGCCATCAGGCTCATTCGGTCGTTCGCCTCGACGGTAGACGCCCCGGCATGCGGAGTAAGAACCACGTTGTCGAGCTCAAAAAAGCGCTTGTCCGCCGGCGGCTCCTGGGCAAAGACGTCAAGCCCCGCACCGGCAATCCTCCGCTCCTTCAGCGCGTCGTAAAGATCGCTCTCATTCACCAGTGGTCCCCTGGCCGTATTTATCAAGTACGCCGTGGGTCTCATCAGGCGCAAAGTCTCACGGTTTATAATTCCGACCGTCGCCTCGATGGCCGGGGCGTGGAGAGTCACGAAGTCCGCCTGCTTAAGCAACTCCTCAAGGCTTGTATAGCTAATGTCATACTTTTCAGCGGCCGCGGTATTCTTGACCATATCGAACGCAATAAGCCTCATATCGAATCCCTTGGCCCGCTTGGCAACCTCCAGGCCGATCTTCCCCAAACCGATAATCCCCAAAGTCTTGCCGTGAAGCTCGGTGCCGTTAATACGCCGCCATTCGCCCGCCCGGGTAATATCATCATGCGTCGGGATCGACCTGGCTACCGATAATATCAAACCAAGCGCCAAATCCGCCACCGAATACGTATTGGCATCCGGGGTAATCGTCACCTTCACCCCATATCGTTCGGCAGCGGCGAGATCAACGTTGTTATAACCGACGCCGATGCGGGCGACGAGTTTCAGCATAGGGCTACCGGCCTTGAGCGCCTTATCGGTCACGTCATCCAGGCCGGCGATTAGCGCGGTGCACCCAGGTATCACCTTGGCCAGCTCCGCCTCTCTGAGCCCCCGGCCGTCATGCTCGGTATAAACGACCTCGACGCCGGCCGATTCCAATTTAGCCCTCGCGGGAGCAGATTTCTTGATAGATAAGCTCGAAACAACCACCTTTTGCATGTTAATCCACCTCTATATAACTCGTGTCGGTATCCGTTCTCTATTTCACTGCCCCACATTTCGTCAAGGCTATTCCGGAATGGTGTGGGAAATCATGGCGCCAACTTGTACAAGAGCGTTTTATCCTGGCCCGGCTGCGGTATGATTTCCCACACCTACCAATCCTTTTACCGTCTTGTGCCCCCTACGAATTAACTGGCGTATGCTGATCTCGCCTCGATAACGGCAAATTATACCACCATTTCATAGACAACGCCAATCCTAGGAAAAAGATTAGATAGCCAGCCATAGGACCGACCAGCATCCACATTTTACCTGTCGACAACAATATCGGTCCTACTGTTATCACCAGGACGTCTACCCATGCGGCAAAGGACGCGACAACGGCCGTATCCTCAAACGTTTTGGATTTCATATCCGGGTCGACAATCCGCGTCAGAATAAAGCTATTAGCATATACGCCGGTCAGATAGCCGAATACGAACATTCCCCGTTCAAACCAATCCTTTTTGTTCATTCGAGGAGCGAAAAAGAGGAACGTTCCAATAACGAGCACTATCGCGAATACCATCAGTATCGTCAACGGCACGGCGTATTTGATAATTATGGTCAATTTTATTGAGGCCAGACCGAAAAAGATCAGGAAATCCGTCGCACAGCCTGCAATCCGAGAAATTACCCGCTTGTCAACATATTTTTGGACACCGAACTTTTTCAGAGGAACCGAACATAGTAGCGCAACGAAAAACGCCAGCGAGAAAGAGGGTACATGTAAGTCAAAATTACTGGAAACGTATACGCTCAGTAGACGGCCTATGCCGGCGGGCAGTAGCAGCAGGGCGAAATGCCACGCCAAAGAGTCCAGGCTAATACCGGCAATCGGTTGTTTCCCCATGTCCTCCCGCTTTTCCTCGGGTATTAATCCGGTCCGCAATTCCGCCGGCAGAGTCCCAAAATCGGTAATGTAATTAGTAATACCATTCTTCGTCGCCCATTTTATCAGCAGAACGCCGCCGAAAACGCCGGTCATAATCCCGATGGTGGCCGAAGTCATTCCCAGGTCAGTCGCATCCGCCCAGCCGTACTTAGCAAAAGTCGTACCCACCGCTGCTGCCGTTCCCGGCCCGCCAGCCCAGCCGGCGCCAAGAAGAAATCCGAAGCCCGGATGTAAATTTTCAAACAGCAAACTAATACCATATATGGAAAAGAGGATCGGCACCGTATATTGCATCGAATATAGTACCTCTTTAAAGCACATGTAACTTCCGATGCGCTCCACGTCTTCCTTCCAGCCCTTGGTAGAAAACTCGAAGCCCTTAATCCCCATGGAAACAAAGACGAAAATAATTAACAAGCCGGCATATGATCCAATTTGATTGGAAAAAGGCACCCACTTCAGCCCGTTCGGCCCGAATATTAAGCCCAAGAGCCCGGCAATCAGGCTAGCAGGCAAGAAGAATTCCTGAAAAAACCTAATCTTGGCTCGCAATAATTGTCCCAGAAGAATAAAACCGCTCGCAAACGCCAAATCGAGTAACAAAGTGTAAATGTTATACCCCACCGATAGACCTCCCTTTTCCTTCAATTAGTTTTGGCTCAATTAATTGGTTTTGGCTCAATGATTCAGCAATTAATCTTCTGACCAAAAGAACAACAATCTCGGTACGACTCCGCAATCACGTGTTCATATGTTCGGGAAAGGGAACACTTTGTCTAGTTCCATGCTATAGACCTCACCATCCTTTGTCAGCGCAATTTTTTTGCCTGTTAAGCCGGGCCTCTGCCCCAGAATCCCTATAGTAGCCTAGTCATTCAGGCAAAAGTAACATGCTGCCCGTCCGCCCGCCGGCCCTAGCGGTTGCCCGCCTGGGCGGCCTTGTCGCCGTGCAGGCCGAGCGAATACTGCTGGCCGCTCAAGAGCGCCGTCAGGCCGATCTTGGTGTCGCGGTGGTACCCGCCGCACACGGCGCACGGCGCCTCCGGGTCGATATAATGCTTGGGCTCGGTGTAAGTGGTGAATACGCCTTCATAATTGCGCAGCACCACCTTGCCGGCGTTCTGGGAAATCAGGTACTGCGGCATCACCGGAATCTTGCCGCCGCCCCCGGGCGCGTCCACCACGTAAGTCGGCACCGCCAGCCCCGAAGTATGGCCCCGCAGGTACTCGATCACCTGGATGCCGGAGCTTATCGGCGTCCGGAAATGCTCGATCCCCTGCGACATATCGCACTGATAAACATAGTAAGGCCGGACTCTGATCTTCAGCAGCTGCTGCATCAGCTTCTTCATCAGCTGCGGGCAATCGTTGATATCCCGCAGCAGCACCGACTGATTGCCGAGGGGAATGCCGGCGTCCGCCAGCCTGGCGCAAGCCTCGGCGGCTTCCGGCGTAATTTCGAGGGGGTGGTTGAAATGCGTGTTCACGTAAACGGGATGATACTTCTTCAGCATCCCGCACAGCTCCGGCGTGATCCGCTGCGGCATCACCACCGGCGTCCGCGTGCCGAAACGGATTATCTCCACATGCTCGATGCTCCGCAGCCGCTGCAGGATGTCCTCGATCATCCCGTCGCCGAGCAGCAGCGCGTCGCCGCCGGACAAAATGACGTCGCGGACGACCGGCGTTCTGCGGATATACTCGATGCCCGCCTCGATATCCTCGCGGGAGCGGGCCTGGTCGCACACCCCGGCCAGCCGCCGCCGCGTGCAATGGCGGCAGTACATCGAGCACTGGTCGGTAACCAGCATCAGCACCCTGTCCGGGTAGCGGTGGGTGAGGCCGGGAACGGGCGAATCCTTGTCCTCGTGCAGCGGATCGGCCATATCGTACTTGCCGAACTGCAGCTCGGCGGCGGTCGGCACCGCCTGCATGCGGATGGGGCAGGCCGCGTTCTCCGGATCGATCAAAGTCGCATAATAAGGGGTTATCGCCATCCGCAGGCGTTCCAGGCAATTGGTGATGCCCGTCTCCTCATCGGCGGTCAGGGCGACCACCTTTTTCAGCTCCGCCAGCGACGTAATGCGGTGAGCCACCTGCCACCGCCAGTCCTGCCACTCCGCCTCGCTGACGTCTTTCCACAGGGGAATATCCCGATAATTGCGCACCGTTATCTACCTTCCTTATAAGTTTGCCTGCCGCAGACCGCGCAGGCCGGGGCTGCTCCCCGCGCCGCAGCGGTGCGGTTGCCCCCTTCATTTGCAAACTCCGTGCCATAAGGACGGCATTCCTCAAGGAAGGAGAATAACCGCCAGGAATACCCGTTCGGCGCCGCTTCGCCCGCCTTCGTCCCCGCCGGCGCCCGCCGAAAATCCGGCGGCGCCATGAAATCCCGGCACCAATTTTCGGCAGCCTGTCAGACGGGCAACACCTATTTCCCGGCCAGCCCCAGAATCGCCCTGGCCTCCGCGGCCGTCGCCACCGGCCGCCCCAGCTCCCCGGCGAGGCGGACGATGCGTTCCACCAGCTGGGCGTTGCTGGCGGCCGGCACCCCTTTGGCGTAAAAAACATTATCCTCGAAGCCCACCCGGACGTGCCCGCCGAGCAAAATCGCCATGACCGCCAGCGGCAGCTCGCTGCGGCCGATGCCGGCCACGCTCCACGTGCAGCCGGGCGGCAGCGACTCCACCAGGTGGAGCAGATGCCGCGGCTCCCCGGGAATACCCCCCGGCACCCCCATGACGAAATCGAAATGCAGCGGCAGGGAAAGCAGCCCCTTTTTCACCAGGGCGAGCGCGTTGTTGATCATCCCGGCCTCGAAAACCTCGATCTCCGGTTTGACGCCGTACGCGGCGAAGGCCCGGGCGAACTTCTCCACAACCGGCTGCGGATTGGCGAAGATCTCATCGCCGAAATTCACCGTGCCGGTCGTCAGCGTAGCCATCTCCGGGCGCAGCTCCACCGGCTGCAGGCGTTCCTCCGCCGTCATCCGGGCGGCGCCGCCGGTGGAAGTTTGAATAATGAGGCTGGTGCGTTTTTTTATAAACTCGATCGTCTGGCGAAAAATTTCTTTGTCCTGGGTGGCGTTGCCGGCGGCGTCGCGCACATGCAGATGGATGATCGCGGCCCCGGCCGCCTCGCACCGCGCCGCCTCGGCGGCTATTTCCGCCGGCGTCAGCGGCAGGTTGGCATTGTCCCGGCGGGTCGCCTCCGCCCCCACCGGCGCCACGGTGATAATCAGCTTATCCATTCCTGTCACCCCCGTTGCCCCGCAGCTTCCCCCTCAACTCCTGCACCAGGAAGGAAGCCACATGCTCGGCATAGGTATTCGGCCCGAACCCGGCGTCATAGCCCAGCTCCTTGGCCAGCTCGTGGGTTATCCGCGGCCCGCCGACCACCAGGACGACCTTCTCCCGCAGGCCCTCGGCCTCCAGCATATCGACCAGCCGGGTGAGATTGGTGACATGAATGTTCTTCTGCGTCACCACCTGGGAAATCAGCACCGCGTCCGCCTTCGTCTCGTAAACCTTGCGGACGACCTCCTCGCAGGAAACCTGGGCGCCCAGATTGACGGCCTGGATCTGGTGATAACTCTCCAGCCCCTTGTGGCCTTTGATGCCCTTCATATTGATGATCGCGTCGATGCCCACCGTGTGGGCGTCGCTCTCGATGCAGGCCCCCAGGACGTTCAGTCTCCGCCCCAGCCGGCCGGCGATAAACGCGTCGACCTCCTGCTTGCCGAGCAGTTCCAGCTCGACCTCCGGCGTAACGATGCGGGAGAGATCGACCGAATGGGCGCACCGGCCGTAAACTATGAAAAAGCTGAACTTGTCGCTGATCGCCTCGGCATGCACCACCGCCGGCTCCTCCAGCCCCATCGCCAGCGCCAGCTGCCGGGCCGCCTCCCTGACCGCCGCCGACAGGCCGGCCGGCAGGGTGAAGGAAAGCTGCACGACGCCGTCGTCGAGCGTATCGCCGTACGGCTTGATGCGGTTGAAATCCGCCTTCATGCTTCGTCCCCCCCTTGCCGCAGCATCGCCATAAAGGGATTGAGGTAATCCGGGGCGCGTACGACGACGCCGTCCAGCCCCTTGCCGCCCTCCGGCGCGCGCTTGATGTCGGCGAACCAGCCGTTGGCCAAAGCCTGCATCAGGCCGGCCGCGGCGATCCGCTCCAGCAGCGCCACCGCCTCGTCCAGCACCTGCCGCGCCCGCCGCTGGATGAAACCGTCCTCGCGGAAGCTTATCTCGTCCCCCAGGTTGCGCATCGTGCTGAATACATAGCGGGCGGCCTCGATGCTGAGAAACCGGTCCTGGAGCAGCGGCGTGTGAATGGCCTCGGTCAGCATCCCCAGCAGGTGAATGCTTTGCCCGGTCATCGCCGAACAGACGTTGAACAGCGTATCCTGCACATGCCCCCGGAAAATGTTGCCTGTCATATACTTGGTCGGCGGCATATACTTGACGGGGCAGTCGGGGAAAACCTCCCTGATAAGTTCGGCGTGGGCCAATTCGTACAGAAAGCCGTTCGTCACGCCCGGGTCGACCTCGAAAGCGTGGCCGAGGCCCATCTGGCCGGGTTTCAGCCCGCACAGGCGGGCGAACTGCTCGTTGATCAGATCGGATGCCAGCACGGTATGGGCGCTCTCGATGGCGTCGGCCGTCGTCAGGTAGTTGTCCTCGCCGGTGTTGATGACAATCCCGGCATAGCCGTTCACCAGCCGCGAGAAATACTGGTCCACGAAGGTGCGCTGCATGTTGATGTCGCGGAAAATAATGCCGTACATCGAATCGTTCAGCATCATATCCAGGCGCTCGAACGCGCCCATGACGGCGATCTCCGGCATGCAGAGGCCCGAGCAGTAATTGGTCAGGAAAATATACCTGCCCACCTCCTGGCCCACCTCGTCGAGCGCCTCCCGCAGCACCTTGAAGTTGGCCTGGGTGGCGTACGTGCCGCCGAAGCCGGTGGTCGTTATGCCATACGGGACGTAATCCAGCAGGCTCTGCCCGGTCGTGCGGATAACCGCGATGACGTCGGCCCCCTGCCGGGCGGCCGCCTGGGCCTGGGCAGCATCCTCGTAAATGTTGCCGGTGGCAACGATGACATACACCATCGGCTCGCGGCCCTTGCCCAGCTCGGCGATAAGCGCCTCCCGCTCCCGGCGGCGGAAACTTATTTTCGCCAGAGCCGCCGCCGCCAGCTGCTGCGCCAGCTCGCGCACCGCCTCGCCGTCGGCGGGCGGCACGTCGGCCAGCCGCAGCTCGCCCCGGGCCACCTTTTCGGCCACCTGCTGGGCCGTCAGGTTGAGCTGGCTGACGGCGTTGGCCAGCCAATACATCGCCCCCCGGGCCAGCAGGCCCTCGCGCCGCAGCCCGTCCACCACGACATTCGCCAGCGGCACCCCGGCCGCGTCCACGCCGTCGATGCCCAGCAGGCGGAGGACCGACCGCTCGACGCTCACCGTCGTATGGGCCTCGATATGTTCCCGGACCTTATCCACTATAGCGGCGGCCAGTTCACGGCCGTAATTTATCCTCGTCTGATCGAGGCGAAGTTTTTTCAAGCCAATTCCCCTCCCCGGCTGCCGCAGACTCAAGCAGCCCGTGGATTTTCAACTTATATTGGATGGTCTGGCGGGGAATGCCCAGATAAGCGGCAGCCTTCGAAATATTGCCGCCGTAGCGTGCCAGCGCCTGCTCCAGCGCCTTCCGCTCCACCGACCGCATAATTTCCGGCAGCGTCAGGCGGGCGGCCTCTTCGCCGTCAGGCGCGAAAATCTGGGCCTTCTCCTCGCCGTAACGGCGCAGGCGGTCCGGTAAATGCTCGAATTCGATCACCCGCCCGGAAACCATATTCATGGCATGCTCGACGGCATGCTGCAGCTCCCGCACGTTCCCCGGCCAGGAATGCTCCATGAACACCCGCCGCACCTCGTCGCTCAGCGCCGTCACCGCGCGTCCCAGCCTGGCGTTGTACAGGGCGACGAAATGGTCGAGCAGCTCCGGGATATCGCTCCTTCTCTCCCGGAGCGGCGGAATCTTCAGCGACACCACATTCAGGCGGTAATACAAATCCACCCGCAGCTCCTTGGCGCGCACTGCCTCCTCCGGCTCGATATTCGTGCAGGCGATCACCCGCGTATCCACCTGCCGCAGCCCGCTGTCGCCCACCCGCCGCAAGGCGCCCTCCTGGAGCACCCGCAGCAGCTTGCTCTGCAGCTCGAGCGGCATGGAATTGATCTCGTCGAGAAAAAGCGTGCCGCCATCAGCCAGCTCGAACAGGCCGGGACGGTCCTCCGCCCCCGTGAAGCTGCCCTTCACCGTGCCGAACAGGATGCTTTCCAGCAGGCTGGCCGGAAAGGCCGCGCAATTCTGGGCCACGAACGGCCCGTTCCGGCGGGCCGAGGCGTTGTGGATCGCCTGGACGAGCAGCTCCTTGCCCACCCCGGTCTCGCCGAGCACGAACACCGGCGAAGACGTCGCCGCCACCCGTTGCCCGAGGACCTTCAGCTTGACCATCGCCGCGTGGCTGCCGACGATATCGTTGAAGGTATGCCTGGCGAACCCGCCGCCGTCGGCCTCCCGGCCCTTCTTCCGTCCGGCCTTGCGCACATCGAGCAGCTCGGCCTGCAGCTCGGTCACCTGCTCGGCCAGCTGCTTTATCTTCGTGATATCGCGGCACATGTCGAACGCGCCGGCCAGGACGCCGTCCCGGTACAGCGGATATGTCGAATAAAGGATCGTCGCCATCTTGCCGGTCGTGGCCACGATCGTCTGCTGCTGATTGACGATCGGTTTCCGGCTGCTCAGCACCTGCAGCAGGCTGCTGCTTTCCGGCGTCAGCGACGGGTAAACCTGGAGGATGTGCCGGCCGACGACGTCCTGGCGCCGCAGGCCGTCCATCTCGCTCGCCGCCCGGTTGTAATAGACGGTGATGCCGTCGGGGTCCACCACATGGACAGCCTCTTCCACGCCGTCCAGTATCTGGTCAAACCAAACCCTCATCTCCTCAAGCTGGTCCGCCACGCGGATACCCCCTTTCCCGGTCCGTCTATCCTTCGTACCGCCGTTCGCGGACAACGTCGAGCACCGGCAGCGGCGCCAGAGCCTGCCCCATCGCGGCGAGCAACTCGTCGGGATCGAGGCCGCCGCCGCCCGGCAGCACCGGATTCACCGTCACCGCCAGCAGCCTGATGGGCCGCGCGGCCGCGAACCGCACGCCCCGCCGCCGCAGGCGTTCCCAGACCGCCGGCTCGATGAAGATTTTGCCGCCGTCCTCCACGATCACCGTCGGCGGACGGGCGGCGGCCAACAGCGCCTCGGCCAGTCCCGCTCCGGCCGCTCCCCTGAGGAAAACAGCCTCGCACCCGGCCCCGAGGAGCGCCTGCCACTCCCCGCCGCTCAGCAGCGCGGTCGGCGCTTCCAGCTCCCGCAGCTCACCGCCGGCCAGCAGGGCCGCCTTGGCCCGGCACCGGCCGGCAAGCCCGCGGTACTCGGCGGAGCACGCCGGCAGCGTCAGCTGCTCGGCCCGGCATTTCGTCATCGCCACCAGGCGGTTTATATCGCGGCTCAGCGTCGCCCCGCTCGCCAGCACGACCTGCTCGCTGACAAGCGGATCGGCCGCGCTCTGCCGGTCGAAGGCCCCGTCGACGAGCGCGCACCCGGCCCCCAGGCCGGCCAGCGCCGCCAGCACCGCCTTCACATCCTCATTCTTGCTCGGCCCGGCCAGCACCACCCTGTTCTCCGCCCCGGCCCGCAGAATGGCCACCCGGCCCAGCGGCGTATGGATGCCGGTATCCGCCAGCACCTCCCACCGCCCCGAGCCGTCGAGCGCCTTTTCCACCGTGGCCACCAGCGTGCCGGGCCGAACGACGACCGCCGGCTTCGGCAAACCGGTCAGGGCATCGAAACTCTCCCCGTCCACGCCCACCGACAGCAGGCCGAGCACGCGCCCGTCCTCCTGCAGCAGCCGCTGCAGGTAATTCATCGTCACCGTTTTCCCGGAATTCTTGGCCATCCCGACCACGGTCAGCACCGCGGGCGGCGGCCCGAAAAGCCCGCTCCAAGTAAACACGGCTCTAAGCGTAAAGCGCGTTGAAAGTATTCCAGAGCACGGGACTCTCGCGCACCGTGTTCAGAGCGACGACGGCATGGTCCTTGCAATAGCCGTTGCCGATCAGCATCGTCACATCCTTGCCGATCCCCTCGGCTCCCAGAGCGGCGGCGGTAAAGCTCGTGGCCATGCTGAAAAAATACACCGTCCCGCCGTCCTTTGTCGCCATCACCGACGCCATCTCCGTCCCCGGGATGTTCACGCAGTTGATCGTCACGTCGGCCAGCTTACCATCGGTAACCTCCGCCACCGCCCGCATCACCTGCAGCGGATCGGTGGCATCCGCGCGGATGACCGCGTCGGCGAAGCCCATCGCGCGCATGCGCGCGCAGCTGCCCTCGCCCGAGCCCATACCGATTACCCGGCCGGTCACCCCGGCCCGCTTCTTTGCCTCATACATGCACAGCATGCCGGACTTGCCGCCGCCGCCGATCACCAGCACCGTCTGCCCCGGCCGCACCAGGCGGGCCGTCTGCGCCGGCGCCCCGGCCACATCCAGCACCGCCAGCGCCAGCGACGGCGTCATATCCGGCGGCAGCACGGCGTAAATCCCGCTGCTGAACAGGACCGCCTGCGCTTCCACCTCCGCCTGCTCCCTGTCCAGATGAATTTTCTTGATCCTGTCAATCTTCAGCGGCGTCAGCGACAGCGACACCAGCGTCGCGATCCTGTCGCCCGCCTTCACCGCCGTTTTGCCTTCCCACCGCGGCCCGATCTTGGCGACCGTGCCCATCAGCATGCCGCCCGAGCCGGTAACGGGATTGTGATGCTTGCCCCGCTTGGCCACGATATCGAGCATTATCTCCGCCATCGCCGCCGCGTCGCCGTTGGCCTGCTTCCTGATCTGCGTGAAACTGGCCGCGTCGATGTTAAGCGTATCGACATCTATCAGCAGCTCGTTGTCGTAAATCTCCATCGTGTTATCGATCTTCCAGGCCGGCTGCGGCAAAACGCCGCGCGGCTCCAGCACCCGGTGCGTCCCGTACCGGCAGGCACCCTTCTCCATAAGCGCAAACCCCCATTCTTGTCGACAAATAAACGGACATATACCCGCTGGCCCTGTAGCTGCGGACTCCCGCCTTTTCGTCACCCCCGCATCGTTTTTGATCGTTGAAGCAGCCCGGCCCTTCCCTATGCAATATCCGTTCCACGGGAAAGCGGGGCCGGCGGCGGGGGGACTGCGCGGGGGCGATATCCGCCATCCAGGCGGGTTCGCGGCTATTCCTCATTTGTCATCCGCGAGGGCGGGACTTCTCGCGGTGCCGAAAAATCGGCGGCGCGCCTGCTGAGAAGTCGGCGGCAACCTGCCTAGATTATACCAATGTAATAAATATTTCGTCAATTAATAAATTGTAGTTATAATAACAACAATTTGTGTTTCCGCGCCGAAATGATATAATAGTTGCATAAATATGGGAGGATTTGACGGCTGATGGAAAAGAAAGCGTCGATCGACGGCATAAAAAATAAACATGATTTCATCAATCATGTTCAGGCCAAACAGGACAGCTTCACCGGCGTCTACCGGAAACTGGCCAACTATCTTATCAGCAACTTCGTCAGCGTCGCCTTCATGAAAGCCCAGCAATGGGCCGCCGCCGTCGACACCTCCGAAGTTTCCGTGATCCGGTTCGTCCGCTTTCTCGGCTACAAGGGCTATCCGGACTTTTCCGAAAAGCTCCAGAAGATCATCCGCAACGAAATGACCATGACCGAATACGCCGAAATAACCGTCAAAAAAGGCCGCAAAGGCATGGACGTCCTCATGGACATCATCAAGGCCGAGGAACGGAACTTCAACGAACTTGTCGCCAAATACTCCCCCCAGAGCATGGCCAACATCGTCGACCTGCTCGGCAAAACGGAACGGGTGGTGGTCATCGGCCTCCGCTCTTCCGCCTCCCTGGCGGAATACTGCAGCTACATGCTCATCCGCGCCCTCGCCAAAGAAGTCATCACCATCAACCAGGGCGGGGTTCACACCTTTGATTCCTTCCTCCCCTGGGAAGACAAAGAGGCGGTGGTCGTCGTCTTCGGGTACCCCCGCTACCCGGCGCGGACCATCGAGATCGTCGAATACGCCCGCCGCTACCGCTGGCCGGTTATCGCCATCACCAACAACGAACTGTCGCCGCTCGTACCCCTGGCCGATTACGTCATCTACGCCCCGTCCCACTCCGTGGCCTTCACCGATTCGATGGGCGCGGCCACGGTAATAATCAACACCATCGTCGTCGAATACATCAACAGATTCCACGACTGCTCGCTCGACAAGATCAAACGCTTCGAAGCCCTGGCCAAAGAAAAGCAGTATTACTGGTCATAAACATCCGTTGCCCCGTGGCAGCAGCCATAATAAAAAAGGCCAAGACGGTTCTGCACCACCCGGTGCCCGCCTTGGCCGTTGCTTTTTTCTAAGCCTGTCCGACTTTTACGGCAACGCTACTGGAACTGCACGTTCCCCATCATATTGCCGTAGTTGCTGTTCCCCACCATGCCACCCATCATATTGCCGTTGCCCATCATGCTGCCGTTGCCCATCATCATGCCGCCGCCAAATGACATCGGCTGGCCTTGCGGCTGGGCCTGGCCCCCCTGGGACGGCTGACTGCCGTTGCCCCCCTGCTGCATCGCCTGATTGCAATACTTGAACATGTCGTTCATCCAGTTGCCGCCCTGCCGGCTGCCGTCGTCGGCGAAAACGGGCGCGGCCACCAGCATTGCCAGCGTCGCAATCACGAGAATCTTCTTTGTCATGTAAATCCCTCCTCGGTTGTTTGATTTCATTATAGCCAAACGATATGGAGATCTTATGAAGGGATTATGGAAAAGCCGTGTAATTTTGGCCGCCCCGGTATCCTACCCGTTTGGCTCCGTAGTAGCGGGCCGCGAAGTAGGCGTCGTTCA
>JARKNV010000081.1 GCA_029976065.1 Selenomonadales bacterium | reverse complement strand
TCGCGAGGTGAGGGTGTCGGCGGGGGCGGGCTTTTTGGTGGCGATCACCGGCGAGATCATGACGATGCCGGGGCTGCCGAAGAGGCCGGCCGCCGAGGCGATGGATATCGACAACAGCGGCAGGATCGTCGGCCTGTTTTAGGGTAGCGGCGCCGCGGGCCTTCCCGCATGGTGAAGTATACACGGACTGTCCGCGGAATCCGCTTGTATTGGTCCCGGCGATATGATAGTGTGATGGTAGGAATACCAGGTTTGGCGAACGGGGTGAGCGGCATGACTCAAGCCCTCGGCAATCACGACAAAGTCAAGATGGTGCTCTCGGGCGCGATACTGGCTGTCGCGATGTATTGCTATTTCGATTTTGTCCTCGGTGTCGGCGACATGTATCCGGATATGATCTGGGACGAGATTGTGGCCGGCTCGCTGGGGATAGGGTTCGTGCTCATCTGGTTCCGTTATCTGGGCAAGCGCTGACCGAACAATGAAAAACCCGCGTAAAGCGGGTTTTTTTGTGCCTGGGACGGTTTGTGAAAATAATAATTAAAAAAGTCGCGGGCGGCGGGGTGACGGCAGGAGTCGGCGGGCGGCGGGCGAATTCCAGAGATGATAACCGGAAAACGAGGTGAAGTATGCAGATTTTTGACGTGTTGGTCATCGGCAGCGGCGGCGCCGGGATGCGGGCGGCCCTGGAGGCGGGCAGCCGCGGCGGCCTGTCGGTGGGCGTGATGACGAAAATGTTCCCGACCCGCTCGGCCACCGGCATGGCCCAGGGGGGCATAAACGGCGTCCTCGGCAACGCCGATCCCAACGATACTTTGGCGAAGCATATTTTCGACACCGTCAAGGGCAGCGATTTCCTCGGCGACCAGGACGCGATCGCCTTTTTCTGCGAGCAGGCGGCCGCCGCCGTCAAGGAGATCGACTATTTCGGGGTGCCGTTTTCCCGCGACGGCGAGGGCCGGATCGCCCAGCGCAATTTCGGCGGCCAGTCGTCGCCGCGCACCTGTTTTTCCGCCGACAGGACGGGGCATGTCATCCTCCACACGATGTACGAGCAGTGCCTGAAGCACGGGGTGAAGGTGCTCGCCGACCACCAGCTCCTCGAGCTGGCGCTCGACGGCGGCCAACTCGCCGGCGTGGTCGCGCTGGATATCAGGACAGGGAGAATTGTGCCGGTAAAGGCCAAGGCGGTAGTGATCGCCACCGGGGGGGCGGGACGGATGTACTGGTCGCGGACGACCAATCCGTTCACGTCCACGGCCGACGGCATGGCGGCCTGTTTCCGGGCCGGCATACCGCTGAAGGATCCGGAGATGGTGCAGTTTCACCCCACGGGCCTGGCGGGGACGGGGATTCTGATGTCGGAGGCGTCCCGCGGCGAGGGCGGCTATCTGGTGAACAACAAGGGCGAACGGTTTATGGCCCGCTACGCGCCGGAGAAGATGGAGCTGGCGACCCGTGACCTGGTGTCGCAGGCGATCGAGACGGAGATCCGGGAGGGGCGCGGCTTCGGCGAGGGGCTGAACGCGTATGTGCTCCTCGACCTCAGGCACCTGGGGCGGGACAAGATTCTCGAACGGCTGCCGGGCATCCGTGATCTGGCGATAACCTTCGAGCAGGTCGACCCGATCGATGCGCCCATCCCCATCCGGCCGAGCTGCCACTATTCGATGGGCGGCGTGGATGTGACCGATTTCCGCACGTGCGCGACTGCTCTTCCCGGGGTTTTCGCCGCCGGCGAGGCGTCGTGCGTGTCGATTCACGGCGCGAACCGGCTGGGCGGCAATTCGCTGGCCGATGTGATGGTGTTCGGTAAGGTCGCAGGGGCCGGGGCGAGCGATTACGCCCAGAACCGCGAATTTGGCGGCGACGGGACGCTGGCGGCCCAGGCCGCGGCCTGGGAGGCGCGATTCGCCGCGGCGACGGCCCGCAGCGGCGGTCCGTCGGTGGCGTCGCTGCGCGACCGCCTGGCGACGACGATGTGGAACAAGGTGGGCATCTTCCGCCGCGGCGCGGAGATGGAGGAGGCCCGCGAGGCGATCGCCGGCTTGGCGGCGGAGTATGAGGGCTGCGCTGTCGGCGACGGCAGCAGGGTGTTCAATACGGCGTTTGTTAATTACGTGGAGCTGGGCAACCTGCTGACGGTGGCCAAGGCGGTGGTGCTGGGGGCGCTGAGCCGCACCGAGAGCCGCGGCTGCCACCTGCGCGAGGATTACCCGGCCCGCGACGATGCCAACTTCCTCAACCATACGCTTGTTACCCTGAAGGGATCGGAATATGAACTGTCTTACCGGCCGGTGGTCGTGACCGATTACCAGCCGGCGGAACGGAGGTACTGATGGAGCAGGTTGTTTACCGGATACGCCGTTTCGACGGCCGGGAGGCGTTCTGGCAGGAATATTCCTTCGGACGCGAGCCGAATAAGACGGTGCTGTGGGGGCTGCAGAAGATCAAGGAGACCCTCGACCCGTCGCTGGCGTTCGTGGCCGCGTGCCGCTCGGCGGTGTGCGGGGCGTGCGCGGTGCGGGTGAACGGCGAGGCGGTGCTGGCGTGCGAGACGCCGCTCGATGCGTTGACGGGCCGCTTCGGCGATACGCTGGTTTTGGAGCCGCTCGGCAATTTCCCGGTTATCCGCGACCTGGTGGTGGACTGGGAGCCGAAGGCGGTCCGGCTGGCGGAGGCCAAGCCGTGGCTGATGCCGAAGGACGGGTTTACGGCGGCGGCCGGCTGCCGCCAAAGCCAGGCCGAGTTCAGGAAGATCAACGCCCAGACCAACTGCATCCTCTGCGGGGCGTGCGCGTCGGAGTGCAACAAGCTGAGCGCGGGGGACGACGATTTCTACGAGCCGTTCGTGTATACGAAGGCCGGCAAGTTCGTGGCCGATTCGCGCGACGGATCGCCGGGGGAACACCTGCGCCCGGCGCTGGCCCGCGGCCTGTGGAAGTGCGTGCACTGCCAGGAGTGTGTGACGAAGTGCCCGAAGCGGGTGGCGCCGGCAGAGGATATCGCCGCGCTGCGCCGCGCGTCGATAAGGCTGGGGTTGGCCGACAACCAGGGGACGCGGCACGCGCGGGCGTTTGCGGACGATATCGCGGCGACCGGCCGCCTGAATGAGATAACGATGGCGATCAAGACGGACGGGCTGCTGAAGTCGGCCACCCGCCTGCCGTATGCGCTCAGGCTGCTCAAGTGCGGCAAGCTTAACCCGTTCCAATTCCCGGCCCCGGTCGAGGGCATCGACGGTGTCCGCAGGATCGTCAGGGCGGCCAAGGAGGCGAAAGAATGATGCGCTACGCGTTTTTCCCCGGCTGCGTGCTGGAGGGGGCGGCGTCCGAAGCCCGCGAGGCGACGGTGAGAGTCGCGCGCGCCCTGGATATCGAGCTTGTCGAGCTGCCCGGCTGGACGTGCTGCGGGGCGTCCCACGCCCAGGACGTGGACGAACTGGCGGCGCTGGCGGTCAACGCCCGTAACCTGGCGCTGGCCGAGAAGCTCGGCCTGCCGCTGCTGACGGCGTGCAGTACGTGCACGCTGATGCTGCGCAAGGCGAAGGCCGAGCTCGACGGGGGGCTGAAGGACAAGGTGAACGGGCTGCTGGCGGCAGCCGGGATGAGCTATGCCGGGACGGCGACGGTGAGCCACCTGCTGTGGGCCCTGGTCCGCGATTACGGGCTGGACAGGCTGCAGGCCAGGGTGACGCGGCCGCTGACGGGGCTGAAGGTGGCCGGGTATTACGGCTGCCATTTGCTGCGCCCGCCGCAGATCATGGATTTCGAGGATCACGCCCGGCCGCGGTCGCTGGCGGCGCTGATAACCGCCCTGGGCGCCGCGCCGGTGGAGCTGGCCTCCGCCCGGAAGTGTTGCGGTTTCCACGCCGTCTTCCCGGCCGAACGGGACGTGTTCAAGATGACGGGGGCGATCAACGCCGACGCGGTCGCCGTCGGCGCGGACTGTGTCGTGACGCCCTGCCCGCTGTGCCAGATGCAGTTGGATATGCGCCAGCCGGAAGGCAAGGCGGCGACGGGGACGGCGGAGGATATGCCGGTGCTGCACCTCGCCCAGCTTGTCGGCCTGGCGCTGGGAATTACGAGGAGCGAACTGGGGCTGGGGCGGCACGTGACCGCCGCCGGCCGGGTGGCCGCCAAGGCCGGCGGACGATAGAAGATCAGACCTTGTATACGGGGCGCTGCCCGGCGGTTTTTGCCGGACGGCGTCTTCTTTTTTGCGCGGATATTTGCATAGTAAAATTATGATACTGTTGTCGCGTGGGAAAGAACAAAGATACACTAATAGGCCAAAATTAGAAATAATTTCGGCTGTGATTTACAAATTGTGCTTGCATTTCTCCCGGCCGCCTAGTATAATCATAAATCAAACAGAGTATTAACGTATACATGTATTTTAAAATTCATAATTTTACGGAAGGCGGTCGGTTAAAATGTCGGGTTTGGCGGATGTGGTCGCGTGCGATTCCTCAATCTGCTCCATCGAGGACGGCGTGCTGCGGTACCGGGGGTATGCGATCGAGGATCTGGCGGAACACGCGTCGTTCGAGGAGGTAATATACCTGCTGTGGTACGGGCGGCTGCCCAACTGCCGGGAGCTGAAGGCGCTCAAGCAGGACCTGGCCGAGAACGCGGCGCTGCCGCCGAAGATTTACGACCTGCTGCGCATGTACGCGCCGTGGGGGAACGCGATGGCCAAGCTGCGGACCTGCCTGTCCTTTCTTACCCATTTCGACGACGAGGTGATGGACCATTCCTTTGCCGCCGACCACCGCAAGGCGGTCCGCATCATGGCGCGGATGGCGGCCATCGTCGCGGCCATCGAGCGCATCCGCACCGGCAAGGAGCCGGTAGACCCGGCCGGCGTCCGCTCCCAGAGCCTGGCGGAGCTGTTCCTGTGGCTGCTGGCGGGCGAGAAGCCGGAGCCGATCGCCGTTAGGGCGATGGATAAGTGCCTGGTGCTGTCTGCCGAGCACGAGCTGAACGCGTCAACCTTCGCGGCCCGCGTGACAGTGTCGACCATGTCGGACACGTATTCGGGGATGGTGTCGGCGATCGGCGCGCTCAAGGGCGTGCTGCACGGCAACGCCAACGAGCAGGTGGCCCATATGCTGGAGGAGATCGGCGACATCGGCCGGGTGGAGGCGTACATCGGCGC
Organism: Selenomonadales bacterium; assembly: GCA_029976065.1. Classification (GTDB taxonomy): domain Bacteria; phylum Bacillota; class Negativicutes; order Sporomusales; family UBA7701; genus Anaeroselena. Next base: position 5,708 of record JARKNV010000081.1, on the reverse strand, counting down.
GAAGATCGACGCCGGCGAGCTTGTCATGGGCTTCGGCCACCGGGTTTACAAGAACGGCGACCCGCGGGCGGAGGTGCTGAAAGGGCTGGCGCGGGAGCTGGGCGAATGGCGGGGGGATACCCGCTGGTACGAAATGTCGGTGAAGATCGCGGAGCTGGTGAAGGAGCGCAAGGGCTTGCTGCCCAACGTCGATTTTTATTCGGCGTCGGTGTATACGTATCTCGGCATTCCCCGCGACCTGTTCACGCTCGTTTTCGCCATCAGCCGCACAAGCGGCTGGCTGGCCCATATCATGGAGCAGCACGAGAACAACCGCATCATCAGGCCCCGGGCCCGCTACACCGGCAAAGACGGCGGCAAGTGGCTGCCGCTGGCGGAACGGTAGCTGGCGGGCGGAGGATTTTGCGGCTCCGGCGGAGAACAATTAGCGCACGGACAGATTCTCTGAGAGGAGCCAGATGATGATGAAGACCATCGTAGCTACCAACCAGGCGCCACAAGCAATCGGCCCATATTCCCAGGGTGTCAAGGCCAACGGTTTTCTGTTCTTGTCCGGGCAGTTGGCCCTCGATCCCGTTACGGGGCAGATGGTTTACGGCGGCGTGGCGATGCAGACCCGCCAGGTACTGACCAATATCAAGGCCGTTCTCGACAAGGAAGGGCTGACGTTGGCCCAGGTGGTGAAGACGACCGTTTTTCTGCACGACATGGACGACTTCGCCGAGATGAACAAGGTTTACGCGGAGTTTTTCCCCGCCGACCCGCCGGCCCGTTCGACCGTGCAGGTCGTGCGCCTGCCGAAGGATGCGATGGTGGAGATCGAGGTCGTGGCGGCGTATTAGAGCGGCAATGAAAAAGCCTTCATCCCGTTGGGGTGAAGGCTTTTGTTTCTATCACGCAGATGGGCTTTATCAACGGCCGATTTTTTATTGCTTTGCGGGGTCGATCTGCAGTTGACGTTTTATATTCATATACGCCTTGCGCACATGCTCGGTGAGCGCTTTTTCCGCACCGACCGCGTCTTTGGCCGCAAAGGCTTCGAGGATGGCGTGGTGCTCGGCGAGGGTGTGGGGCAGACGGTTCTGCATGCCGAGGGATTTCAGGCGGGCCATCTGGACGTACTGGTGCAGGTTATGGAGGGTGAGGTAGAGGATTTTGCTGCCGGCCGCCTCGTAGATCATCTGGTGGAACTTATTGTCGAGCTCGGCGATTTCCTCAACGTCATTCTTCTGGGCGTAGAATTCCATCAGTTCGTAGGTCTTCTGCAGTTCCTTGAGCTCGGCGGTGGTAAGCCGCTCGGCCGCCCAGCGGGCCGCCAGGCCTTCGACCAGCTGGCGGATGGTGTAGATGTCTTCCACGTCCTGATGGGAGATGCCGAGGACGATGGCCCCCTTTTTGGTAGTGGTTTCGACAAGGCCCTCCATCTCAAGCAGGCGGATCGCTTCGCGGATCGGTGTGCGGCTTACGCCCAGCTCCTCGGCCAGCTTGGATTCGAGCAGCGTTTCGCCGGGGCCGTAGGAGCCGTTGATGATTTGTGACTTAATGTATTTAAATACTTTGTTGCGCAAAGACGCATCGCTGGCGGAAGAAAATTCTATTTCCCGTGACATTGCGCTCCCCTCCTTCCGTCTATTGACCATGTATATTTTATTATATCATTTTTCCCTGCACAAGCCCAGGAAACTTCAAATTTTTCAACGGCTGGAGCCTTCTGGCGGCAATCTCGCGCCGTAAATTACAGAAGCACATTTGTATTGTATGGATGGATATATGTTACATTTATATAAAAATATAAAAAAATTTAAAAAACCACTAGTATTTCTTTACACAGGGTGGTATAATGTACCCAAAAATTAATGTATTAATGGAGGATGAAATACATGTATACACAAAACGGCAGCCGCGTCGACCTGGAGCTGGTGCTTGAAGAACTGAAGCACGTCGAGCCCGAGCAGACCGTATTCGCCGAGCACTGATCCGTCCTGATACGATCATGCCGGCAGCGCCGGCCGCGGCAGGTTGCATCCGCGACCCGGCGGGCTGCCGTATGCACATCCATTCCCGGACAACACTGAATACAATTGCCTGTTCAAGCGTGACAGCGTGGTCGCGGGTGTGTTCACGCCTGTCGTGAGTCTTGAAAGGGCAGTTGTTATTTTTTTTAGCCGCGGCGGGGCGCGGATACTGAAGTACGGAGGCAAGACAATGGGAAGAACACTGACAGCCAAGATTATCGCCGCCCATCTGGTGAGCGGCTCGCTCACGCCGGGGACGGAGATCGGCATCGGCATCGATCAGACCCTGACGCAGGATTCTACCGGGACGATGGCCTACTTGCAGTTCGAGGCCATGGGCGTGCCGCGGGTCAAGACCAAGCTGTCGGTGGCTTATGCGGACCATAACACGCTGCAGTGCGGGTTCGAGAACGCTGACGACCACCGCTACATCGAGACAGTGGCCGTCAGGCACGGGGTGGTATTTTCCAAGCCGGGCAACGGCATTTGCCATCAGGTCCACCTTGAGCGGTTCGGCCGGCCGGGCTGGACGCTGCTGGGCTCGGACAGCCACACGCCCACGGCGGGCGGCCTGGGAATGCTGGCAATGGGCGCGGGCGGCCTGGACGTGGCGGTGGCCATGGCCGGCGGGGCGTATTATCTGACGATGCCGCGGGTTTGCCGGGTTGAGCTTGTCGGTACGCTGCCGCCGTGGGTGGCGGCCAAGGATATCATCCTCGAACTGCTCAGGCGCCTGACGGTGAAGGGCGGGGTGGGGCGGATTTTCGAGTACGGCGGGCCGGGCGCGGCGGCTTTGAGTGTGCCCGAACGGGCGACGATCACGAATATGGGGGCCGAACTGGGGGCGACGACGTCGATTTTCCCGAGCGACGCGCAGACCAAGGCTTTCCTGACCGCCCAGCGGCGGGGCTGCGAATGGGCGCCGCTGGCCGCGGACCCCGACGCGGGGTACGACGAGACGGTGACGATCGACCTTGGCAAGCTGGAACCGCTGGTGGCCGCGCCCCACAGCCCGGACAGCGTGATGCCGGTGAGCGCGGCGGCGGGGACAAGGGTGGACCAGGTGGCGATCGGCAGCTGCACGAATTCGTCGTTCAGCGATCTGTACAAGGTGGCGAAGATCCTTGAAGGCAAGCGGGTCGATCCGTCGGTGTCGCTGGTGATCGCCCCCGGCTCGCGCCAGGTGCTTGGCATGCTGGCCGACAGCGGCGCCCTCGGCGCCCTCATCCGCGCCGGGGCCCGCATCCTCGAGTGCGCCTGCGGGCCGTGCATCGGGATGGGCCAGGCGCCCCGCTCGGGCGGGGTGTCGCTCCGGACTTTCAACCGCAATTTTCCGGGCCGCAGCGGCACCCCCGACGCCGGGGTGTACCTGGCCAGCCCCGAGGTGGCGGCGGTGAGCGCGCTGACGGGGATGATCACCGACCCCCGCCACTGCGGCGAGCCGCCCGTGGCCGTCGGCGACGACGATGCGGGTCGCAACGGCAGCGACAATATGTTCATCTTCCCCCCGCCCGCCGGCCAGGCGGGTGAGGTGGTGCGGGGACCGAATATCAAGCCTTTCCCGCGGGCCGAGCGCCCGCCCGCCGAGCTTGAGGCGACGGTTCTCCTCAAGGCCGGCGACAACATTACGACCGACGATATCATGCCGTCCCACGCCGGGCTGCTGCCGTTCCGTTCGAATATCCCCCACCTGGCGGGGTATTGCTTCACCGGCCTCGACGCGGTTTTTCCGGCCAGGGCGAAAGCCGCGGGCGGCGGGGTGATCGTCGCCGGGACGAATTACGGGCAGGGCTCGAGCCGCGAGCATGCCGCCCTCGCGCCGCTGTACCTGGGGATCAAGGCGGTGCTTGCCAAGTCCTTCGCCCGCATCCACCGCGCCAATCTGCTGAATTTCGGCATCCTGCCGCTGGTGTTCGCCGATCCGGCCGATTACGACGCGCTGAGCCAAGGCGAGCTGCTGACGATCGGGGCCCTGGGGGATAAGCTTGCCGCGGGCGCGGCGATCGGGGCGCGGACGAGCGCCGGCAAGGCCGTAAGCCTGAAGCTTGAGTTGACGCCGCGGGAGCGGGAGATCATCCTCGCCGGCGGGCTGCTCAATCTCGTCGGGAAGGGAGGGGTCGCCAATGCATAAGGTGACGCTCATTCCCGGCGACGGCATCGGACCGGAGATCAGCGCCGCGGTCCAGGAGATTTTCGCCGCCGCCGGCGCGCCGGTGACGTGGGAGGTTCACGACGCCGGGCAGACCGGCCTCGACCGCCTCGGCGACCCGCTGCCGGCGGCGACGCTGGCGAGCATCGCGGCCACGAAGGTGGCGCTGAAGGGTCCGCTGACCACGCAGGTGGGCGAGGGATACCGGAGCGTGAACGTGACGCTGCGGCAGACTTTCGATCTGTACTGCAACCTGCGGCCGGTGAAGTCGCTGCCTGGGGTGAAAAGCCGCTACGCCGGCATCGATCTGGTGATTTTCCGCGAGAACACCGAGGATCTTTACGCCGGCGTCGAGCACCGCGTCGGCCGCGACGCGGCCGAGTCGATCAAGATCATCACCCGGGAGGCGTCGCTCCGCATCGCCCAGGCCGCGTTCGCGTACGCGGCCAAGAATGGGCGGCAAAGGGTGACGGCCGTCCACAAGGCCAACATCATGAAGCTGACCGACGGGCTTTTCCTGGCGGGCGCCCGCGAGGTCGCGCAGCAGTATCCCGGCATCCGCTACGACGAGGTGATCGTCGACAATCTCTGCATGCAGCTGGTGCTGCGGCCGGTGGCGTACGACATCCTGCTCGCCCCCAACCTGTACGGAGATATAATTTCCGACCTGGGCGCCGGCCTGGTGGGCGGCCTGGGGGTGGTGCCGGGGGCGAACATCGGCCAGGGCGGGGCGATTTTCGAGGCGGTGCACGGCACGGCGCCGGACATCGCCGGCCGGAACGCCGCCAACCCCGCGGCGCTCATAATGGCGGCGGTGATGCTGCTGGAATACCTGGACGAGGGAGCGTGCGCGGCCCGCATCTCCGCCGCCCTGGAGATGGTGCTGGCCGAGGGGCGGACGGTGACGCCCGACCTGGGGGGCACGGCGACCACCACGGATATGACGGCGGCTATTATAAGGAAGTTATGAGGAAAGGCCCTTCCGGTTTGCGGAAGGGCCTTTTGCAGGAAGCCGGCGGGCGCGGACCGAAATAAGGCGATGGGGGGTGGAGCCTGTGAAGATCGGGATCGAAGCGGCGGCGCGCGCGTATATCGCCGCCCGCAGCCCGGAACGGGCGATTACGCTGGCGGTGGGCGAGCGGCCCGGCGGAGCCTGAGCGGGAGGCTGCGCGGGCGGTGCCCGCTACCCGTCCGTGCGACTGGGCAAGGCCGACAATGTCCATTGTTATCATAGAACCGAGTGCGACGGGATCGCGGTTTATTATCTCGACCGGCTGCCCGCGCTGTTCGCGGCGGTGAACGTCAAGGTCGAGAAGCTGCTTTTCTGGCCCCGCCTGGTGGCGGAGGGCGAGAGGCGGTATTGACGAGAAAACCCTATCGGTCAAAAGCCGATAGGGTTTTTGTGTTATAGCTTTAGCATGTTCCAGGCGTGTCAGCGCCTGGAACAAAAAACCGCCCGCTATGCGGGTGGGATTGGATGCTTAAGCAAAGAGCCACCCCTTTCTGCTGTATAATGATGGGTGTTCAAGTCATCAATATCAAAG
>JARKNV010000059.1 GCA_029976065.1 Selenomonadales bacterium | reverse complement strand
GATTTTCGCAAAGGTGGCTGCATCGAGGCTGGCGCCGCCCACCAAGGCGCCGTCGATATCGCTTTTGCCCATCAGTTCGGCGATATTGTCGGGCTTGACGCTGCCGCCGTACTGGATGCGGACGGCGTCGGCCGCGGCCTGGCCGTAGAGCTCGGCGACGAGGCGGCGGATGAAGGCGCACACGGCGTTGGCGTCCTCGGACGAGGCGGTGCGGCCGGTGCCGATGGCCCACACCGGCTCGTAGGCTATCACCAGCGCGGCCGCCTGTTCGGGCGTCAGCCCGGCCAGGCCGCGGCGGACCTGCCGGTCCACCACTTGCTCGGTCGCGCCTCCCTCGCGCTCGGCCAGCGTCTCGCCGACGCACACGATGGGGATGAGGCCGCCGGCTATGGCGGCGTAAAGCTTCTTATTCACCGTTTCGTCCGTCTCGGCGAAGTACTGGCGCCGCTCCGAGTGGCCGATGATCACATAATCGCAGCCGGCGTCCCTGAGCATCGGGGCCGAAACCTCGCCGGTAAAGGCCCCCTGCTGCTCCCAGTGCATATCCTGGGCGCCCAGCCCGATGGCCGTGCCGGCGAGCGCCGCCTTGGCGGCCGCCAGGGCGGTGAAGGGCGGGCAGACGACGACCGCGGCGGCCGCGCCGCCCGCGAGGGGCGCGAGGTCTTTTATCAAAGCAACCGTTTCGGCAATGGTTTTATGCATTTTCCAGTTGCCGGCGATTATTGGTTTTCTCACTTTTGGTCCCTCCGAGAAGCGGCCGTTCAGAAGTCCCCAGATGCAAGGCGCACCGGAAGAGCGAGCCGCGCCGCGTACTCGAAGCGTACGCAAGCAATCGCTCTGAGGAGCAACGCCGCAGATGGGGGCTTATCAACGGCCGCCCCTTTATTTGTCGGAAAGGGCTGCCACTCCTGGCAGCACTTTCCCTTCGAGAAATTCCAGCGACGCGCCGCCGCCAGTCGAGATGTGGCTGATCTTATCCTGCAGGCCGGCCTTTTCGATGGCCGCGACCGAGTCGCCGCCGCCGACGACGCTCACCGCGCCCGAGGCGGCCACCGCTTTCGCCACGGCGACCGTGCCCTTGGCGAAGGCGTCCATCTCGAACACGCCCATCGGGCCGTTCCAGACGATCAGCTTGGCGCCGGCGAGGGCGGCTGCGAAGGCGTCGGCCGAGGCCGGGCCGATGTCGAGGGCCATCCAGTCGGCGGGAATGGCGTCGGCGGCCGCGACCCTGGCGGCCGCGTCGGCGGCGAAGCGGTCGGCGACCACTACGTCGGACGGCAGCAGCAGTTTGACTTTCCTGTCGGCCGCTTCCTTGATGAGCGAGGCGGCCAGGGCGATTTTGTCCTGTTCCACCAGCGACCTGCCGGTGGCGCAGCCCTTGGCGGCCAGGAAGGTGTTGGCCATGCCGCCGCCGATGATGAGGGTGTCGACCCTGGTCAGCAGGTTGGCGATGACGCCGATCTTGTCGGATACCTTGGCGCCGCCGATGATGGCGACGTACGGGTGGGCCGGGTTCTCGACCGCCCGGCTGAGGAAGTCGATCTCCTTCTCGAGCAGGAAACCGGCCGCCGCCGGCAGGTATTCGGTCACGCCCGCCACCGAGGCGTGGGCCCGGTGGGAAACGCCGAAAGCGTCGTTGACGTACGTATCGGCCAGCGACGCCAGCCGGCGGGCGAATTCGGGATCGTTCTTCTCCTCTTCCTTATGAAAGCGCAGATTCTCCAGCAGCAGCACCTGGCCGGGCTTCAGGGCCTTGGCCGGGCCTTCGGCCGCTTCGCCGACGCAGTCGGCCGCGAACAGCACTTCCTGGCCGAGCAGGGCGGAGAGCCGTTTGGCCACGGGCGCGAGCGAGAATTCGGGCGCCGGGCCGCCCTTGGGACGGCCGAGATGGCTGGCGAGGATGACGGCCGCGCCCTTATCCAGCAAATGGCGCAGGGTGGGCAGCGTGGCCCGGATGCGGGTGTCGTCGGTGATGCCGCCGCCGTCCATGGGGACGTTGTAGTCCACCCGCACCAGCACCTTCTTGCCGGCCGGGTCGAGCTCGCGGATGGTCTTCTTATTCATTCACACACCTCCACATAACCCTTGAAATGGCGCGCGACGGCGCCAAAAGAAAACTCGGCTTGCGCCGAGCCTTCAGGCGCAGGCGTAAGCCTAGTTTTACCATTATCCTATCAGAAATTTGCCTGTTCCGAAAGGAAATATATTCCTTTATTTGCCGTTAAATACCTTTCTTGGCAATCATCGCGACCAGGTCGACAACCCGGTTGGAGTAGCCCCATTCGTTGTCGTACCAGGAGATTACCTTGACTAGCGAGCCGTCGACGACCATGGTCGACAGGGCGTCGATGATCGAGGAGCGGGGATCGCCGTTGTAGTCGCGGGAGACGAGCGGCTTGTCGGAGTAGCCGAGGATGCCTTTCAGTTCGCCGTCGCTGGCGGCCTTGAGGGCGGCGTTGACCTCTTCGACGGTGGTCGCTTTTTCCACCTCGACGACCAGGTCGGTGATCGAGACGTTGGGGGTCGGCACGCGGAGCGAGAAGCCGTTGAGCTTGCCCTTGAGCTCGGGCAGCACCAGGGCGACGGCCTTGGCGGCCCCGGTGGTCGTGGGGATGATCGACATGGCCGCGGCGCGGGCTCGGCGCAGGTCCTTATGAGGCAGGTCGAGGATCTGCTGGTCGTTGGTGTAGGAGTGGACGGTGGTCATCATGCCGTGCTTGATGGCGAATTTTTCGTGCAGCACCTTGGCGAACGGCGCCAGGCAGTTGGTGGTGCAGGAAGCGTTGGAGATGATGTTGTGCTTGGCGGGGTCGTATTTGGCATCGTTTACGCCCATGACGACGGTGATGTCCTCGCCCTTGGCGGGGGCGGAAATGATGACTTTCTTGGCGCCGGCCTTGAGATGGGCGGCCGCCTTCTCGGCTTCGGTGAACCGGCCGGTGGATTCGACCACCACGCTCACCCCGAGGCTGCCCCAGGGGAGGTTGGCGGGATCGCGCTCGGCGAGCACCTTGATCGTTTTGCCGTTGACGACGATATTGCCGCCCTCGGCGTAAACCTCGGCGGCCAGCGTGCCGTGAACCGAGTCGTACTTGAGCAGATGAGCCAGCGTTTCGGCGTCGGTCAGGTCGTTGACGGCGACGATATCGAGCGCCGGATTGCCGAGCGCGGCCCGGAAGACGTTGCGGCCGATGCGGCCAAAGCCGTTGATCCCTACTTTAATTGCCATGTTTATATTCCTCCTTATTTGTTAGCGCTTTATAATTTCCCGGATGGCCTGCGCCGCCCCCTCGTCGGTGACGAGGACGTCGCGGCTGCCGGCAGCGGTCACCGCCACGATCGCGGCGGCTTTCTTGCGGCCGCCGGCCACGGCGATCACCTTTCCCACGCCGGCGAGATCATCCAGGCGTAAACCGATGCTGTCGGTGGTATAGACGATTTCACCGCCGATGGTGGCGTACTGGCCGAGAGCCTCGCCCGCCGCCCCCCGCGCCTTGAGCTCGTTTATCAGCGCCGGAGCGATTACCCGCCTGGCCGCCATGGCCTCGGCCAGCCCGATGCCGTGGAGGACGACGTCCGCCTGGCGGATCAGCTCGTCGACGCCGCGCAGGTTGGCGTCCTGGGCGAGCAGGACGTCGAGGGCCTCGCCGCTCATGCCGTCGGGAATGTGGAGCAGCCGGTAGCGGCCGCCCAGCTTGCCGGCGATCACGGCCGCGATGGTGTTGGCCTGGTATTCCACCTTTTCCCCCAACCCGCCGCGGGCCGGCACGATGGTGACGTTCCGCGCCGCCGCGGCGGCGGCCTCGGCCACCCAGGCCATCGTCGACCCGCCGCTGACGGCAACGGTCATATTATCTCCCAGATACTCGCCGAGTACACCGGCCGCGGCCCGTCCCAGCTCGCGCAGCGAGGCGGGATCGGCGTCGGCGTCGCCGCGGGTGATCACCACCCGCCGCACGCCCAGCAGGGCGGCGAGCTCCTCCTCCAGGGCGGCAAACCCGTGAAGGACCCGCACGTACCCGGCCAGTTCGTCGAGCATCGCCTGGCCTTCCCCGGTGACCGACATGCCGAGCGGCGTGAAATCGATCAGCCCGGCTCCCTTGAGAAAGTCGACCTGGGCCCGCACCACCCGCTCGCCCATGCCCAGCGCCGAAGCGAGGGCCCGCCGGCCGACCGGCTGGGCGAACTGGATCTGGCGGAGAATATTGAATCTGTCTTCGATCAGGCCGACCAACTCGGGGGCGATCCTGCGCTGCAAGGCGACGATTTTCTCCACTGGCGCTCACTCCATCGGGATGAAATTTGTCCCGCTGGTACATTATATGTCCCGGCATACAAACACTTACTCTATTATTAAATTTATATTCGGGTTTTTTCCTTTTTTTCCTGCCGGACAAAGGTAAATCTCCCCTGGAAATGAAAAAAATCCCCGGCACGGCGGCCGGGGAAGCGATTTTGATTCAAGGCCGTTCAGACGACCCCTACATCCCGAATACGAGATTTACATCGATGCTGACCGTCATCGTCCCCGCCTCGATCGGCGCGGAGCCCGCCATGGCCTTCATCGACCGCACGGCGTCGTTGGCTACCGGCATGTAGCGGCCAGCCTCGGACACCGACAGCGGCTGGCCGAGGGCCACGCCGAGGGCGTCGGCCATCACCGCCGCTTTGTGGCGGCCGTCCAGCACGGCTTTGCGCAACAGCTCGTCGTACAGGCGGCCGTCGTCCTTGACGGCGAAACGCAGGCCCTGGAACTGGTTGGCGCCGGCCCCGAAGGCGGCGTCGATGACGGCGCCGATTCTGGCGAGGTCTTCGACCTTCACGGTGACGCTGTTCTGCAGGCGGTAGCCGGTGATGGCGCCGGGGGTGCCGTCGCGGGAATCGTTCTTGTAGACGGGCTGGAGCGAGAACTGGGATGTGGCGATATTGCGCTTGTCGATGCCCTGGGCGGCGAGAGCGTCGATTATCCGCCGCATCGTCCGGTCGTTGTCGGCGCGGGCCGATTCGGCGTCGGCGCCGGTGGTGACGATTCCGGCGGTGATGAAGGCCACGTCGGGGGTCACCACTGCTTCGGCGTGGCCGGTGACGGTGACGGTGCGGGGGCCGTCGGCGGGGGCGGCGAAAACGGCGCCGGCCGGCAGGGCCAGCAGGGACAGGACGGTGAGAATAACCAGGCTGCGTTTGAACATCGGAATCCTCCTCGGAATATGTATTGAATAGCCTTTCATTCCTATAAACGCGGACCAGGAAAAAAAGTAACGCCGTCTCAGAGAAAAAAATGGATGAATGCCAGAGCGGCGAGGATTGACATGCCGAAACGGTGGGCGCGGCGCACCCGCCCGGCCTGTGGCCGGAATTTGAGCAGCCAGCCCGAATTGGCCATGAACACCACCGCCGCCGACACCAGCAGCCCCGAGCCCGTTTTGAGGTCAAACGGACGGGTCAGCAGCATGGCGATCACGTGGTAGGCGGCGGCGAGGGAAATAAGCGACGCCAGATAGGGGTGGGTGGCGCGGGCCGCGGCGTCGGCCACCCGCAGCCAGCCGTCGGCGGCGGGCGAGTCCTTGCGTACCAGATGCTCGCGCAGCCGGTGGAGGGGATAATAGCCCCCCGCCGCTGTCAGGAAGCCCAGGGCCGAATACCCGGCCCACAGAGCGAGCTGTTGATCCATGGCATCCCCACCTTTGTTTCCCCTTTCCGGCAAAATTCCCCACCGTGCGAGCGGATTCCTGCCAAAGAAAAAACGCGCGACTGCATCGCGCGTTTATGCTTCCTCAATGGGCGGAGAACATAGGCTAATGCGCCGTTGCGGTACGGCATTCCCGGATATTCGCCCCCCCAGATTGCCGCGGCCGTTCAGAAGCCCCCAGATGCAAGGCACACCGGATAAGCAGATACACAACGCTTCAGCGTTGGTGTGATCGCTTATACCCGAAAGGGTGCGAGCGCGCCGCGACGCGTACTCGGATGTACGCTAGCAAGCGCTCTGATAAGCAGACGCACGGCGCTTCAGCGACGATGCGGTCGCTTACAACGCCGCAGATGGGGACTTATCAACGGCCGCTACGTATCAGCGGAAAAGCTCAGGGTGGGCGAACAGGGACGGCCACCCGCCGGTGTGGAGGAACAATATCTTGCTGCCGGCCGGGAAGACGCCCTTGCGGGCCAGGTCGATGAGCCCGGCCATCGCCTTGCCGGTGTACGACGGGTCGAGGAGGATGCCCTCGGTGGCAGCCAGCAGCTTCACCGCCGCCACCATCGCCTCGGTCGGCAGCGTGTACCCCGGCCCGAGGTACCCGTCGCGGACGACGATCTCCTCCCGCGCCACTCGCGGCGCGACGCCGGCGTAGTCGGCCGTTTTCGTCACCAGGTCGAACACCAGCTTCTCCTGGGCCGCGCGGGGATTGAGGACGCTCATGCCGGTCACCGGGACGGCGCAGCCCGCGCTCCTCAGCCCCAGCAGCAGGCCGCCCTGGGTGCCGGCGCTGCCGCCCGCCACGACAATGTTGTCGAAGGCCAGGCCGGTCTCGGCGGCCTGGGCGGCGATTTCCTGCCCGCAGGCCACGTAGCCGAGCGCGCCGATGGGATTGGAGCCGCCCATCGGGATGATGTACGGCCGGCGCCCTTCGGCCGCGGCTTCGGCGGCCGCCTCGGCCAGTGCGGTTAGCAGGTCGGCCCCCCACGGCACGACCGTTATCCTCTCCACCCCGAGCAGGTGATAGAGAAAGACATTCCCGCTCGCGTCGGGCCGGTAGGAGCCGGGGACCGCCTCCGTCAGGACGAGCCGGCATTTCAGCCCTTCTTTGACCGCCGCCGCCAGCGTCAGGCGGCAATGGTTGGACTGGACCGCCCCGCAGGTGATGAGCGTGTCGGCGCCCCGCGCCAGCGCGTCGCCGACCAGGAACTCCAGCTTGCGCGTCTTGTTGCCGCCGCCGGTCAGGCCCAGCAGGTCGTCGCGCTTGACGTAGATGTCCGGCCCGCCGACGGCCCGCGAAAAGTTGCCCAGGTATTCGACCGGCGTCGCCCCTGCGGTGTACCGCCGGCGGGGAAACTGCTTCAGATCCATCGCTATCCTCCTTGATTACTTTGTACCGTACTTTAGAATGCCCATAAAAAACGAGCGCGCGGCATCACCACACGCTCGTCACTTTCATTGCTTGTCCTGGGCGCCGGCCATTTTCCAGTATTTCTCGACGTCCTTCATCAGGTTGTTGATATGCTCGGCCATAATCTCGCGGGCGTCGTCGGCCCGTCTGACGGCGATCGCCTCGGCGAGCCGCTTGTGGTCGATGTAGACGGGGCTCTTGACCCGGCGGCGAATGTATTCGAGCACGGGCGAAAGCTGGGTATCCTGGCGGATGAGGGCGACGGCCGCGCCGAGAACGCGGTTGCCGGCCATGCGGGCGACGAGGGCGTGGAAATCGACGTCCTCCTGGGCGGCCCCGCCGCCGGCGTCCAGCGCCTGCCGCTGCCGTTCGATGATGTCGCGCAGCTGGGCGGCGTCGGCATCCCGGCAGTTGGCGGCCGCCAAGTAGGCGAGCTCGCTTTCGATGGCCCGCCGCGCCACCAGCACCTCCAGCAGTTGGCCTTTGGTGTGGCTGCGCAGGGAGCTGGCGAATTCGATCCCCCATTCAAGATTCTTCTGCCTGGTTTTCAGCTCTTCAAGGCGCGCCGTCCCCTGCGCCGACAGTGAGCGCCCCTGGAAACCGGCCTTGTCGGTCAAGCCCTGGCTGTCCAGGTCGCGCAGCAGCCGGCCCGCGGTTGCCTCACTGATACTATGCCCCATGCTTCTGAGAACTTTGCTGATATGGCCGCAGCCTACCGGCTGTACACTATCGCGGATGACCGCAAGCAGATCCCGTTCCAGCTTCTCCCGTTCGCTAATCAACTACGCGCCCGCCTCTCGTGTGTTAACACTGTCTGCATTATTCGCTGCCTAAACGTCTTTTCCTGCCGCCTGCCGCCCCGCTCTCCGCGCTTCTTGCCTTCTCTCCCCGGTAATTCGCGCCTTAGGAGGCTTTTTTGCCGGAACTTATCCGCATAAAAAGCAACAAAGCGGGGCCGGAATATTTTCCGGCCCCGCTCGCCCTTGCTTACACCAGATTGGTTACAGGAGGAAGATAGCCACGATCGTCGTGGCGACGAAGCCCAGCACCACCGGCACGAAGTTGCGCCGCGCCAGCTCGATGGGATTGACGCCGGTGATCGCCGCCACCGGGATGAGGCCCCAGGGGATGATCGTGCCG
>JARKNV010000058.1 GCA_029976065.1 Selenomonadales bacterium | reverse complement strand
GTCGCTGACGAGGATGGCCTGGTCGGCCCCCATGGCGAGGCATTCTTTGAGGGCGTCTTTGGCCTGGGGCGGTCCCATGCTGATGACGGTGACCTTGCCGCCGTGCTTTTCCTTGAGGACGAGCGCGGCTTCGAGGGCGTTCTTGTCGAACGGATTGACGATGCTCGGTACGCCCTGGCGGATGAGGGTGTTGGTTACTGGGTCGATTTTGACTTCGGTGGTGTCAGGTACTTGCTTGACACAGACGACGATTTCCATTCTTCAGCCTCCTGTATATGCTGGCGTACCGCGCTGCAACGGGTCAGACCTTCCAGATGAGCCCCAGCATCTGCCAGATCGGGATGCTGATAAGGGTACCCAAAATACCAGTGCCGGCCCGCAACAGCGCCAGCGGGAACACGTCCTTATGGTTAGCCATATCGTTCGTGGCGGCGTAAGAGGTGATATAGGGGAAGTTCTGGTAACGCAGAACAAAGATATCGATGCAGGTGAACACCATCATGCCGACGACCCAGGGATGGATGCCTACGGAGGGGCCCAGGGGGATAAACACCATGCCCAGAATCGTAACCGGTGCCACCCAGGAGCAGAACATGAACCGCACGATGTATACGGCCAGGCTGAGGACGATGGCGAACATATAGGGATTGCCGGCGAAGGGCATGACCACGGGCTTGAGGGCGGCGCTGAGCCACTTGTCGATGCCGTGAACGCTGCATACGGTGCCGAAGTTCAGGATGCAGCCGTAGAAAATCATCAACTGCCAGTTCATCTTGCTGCGGAAGGCCTCGTTGCCGATGCAGTTGGTGATAAGGTAGGCGGACATGGAAATCACGGCCACCAGGGCGGCGGAGATGCGGTGGAAGGGCTCGGTCATCCAGAGGGCCAGGGTAGCGGCCATGATAACAGCGGCGATTTTTTCCTTTTTGCTCATCGGGCCCATCTCGGCCCGCTTTTCATCATAGTAGCTCTTGGGCAGGAAACGGGCGTCAGCGGGCTTAAAGAACATCGCGATCGCGATGAACACGATGCCCATGGTCACGATCGCCCAGGGAAGGGCGCCCGCCACCCAGCCGAGATAGCTGAGCTTGAACTTGGCTTCGATGTAGGAGTCGATAAGATAGCCCGTGCTGGAACCGTTGATAAAGGCGCAAGTAAAGCCGACGGTGCCCAGGTAGAAGGCGGCGAACATACCCGCGGCCGCCTTGCTGCCCTTGGGAATGCCCATGGTCTCGGTAATTTCCGCGGTAACTGGGCCGATAATGGTGGAACGGATGATACCGCTGGGGATCAGCGGGGTGGTGAAGTAGCCGGCGATCAGCTGAGCCGCAACCTGGCCGGGGTAGCTGTGAGGCAGCCAGCTCATGATCTTCAGGGATATGCGTTTAAGCAAGCCCGTCTCGGAGGCGGCCACGCCGATACTCAGGGCGCCTAACACGGTCCACCAGCTGTCGCCCGCAAACGAGGAAAAAGAGTCCTTAAACTTCAGCACACCGGAGAGGGCAACAGCGCAAGCATAAATCAAAAAGATGATGTGGTCGGGGATTACCTGAAAAGACATCATAATAACCGCCCATGCAAACAGGCCTATGCCCATCATTCCCGCATGAGTCAGACCTGGAAAAGGTGGCATTAAGAAAAAGGCAAACAGTACAATAAACGCCAATATAACACCAATGCTTTTTTTTACATCGAATTTCACAGTCTCTCCTCCTTGCCAAAGGACCATATTGGGGCTTCTCCTTTACAAAAACCACGGGGGGGCAGGGACGCGGGCGAAATTCATACGGGGATATCCCGGCATACTCCCTTGGGGAGCATTCCCTCCCCAAGGGACGTAATACCGGAATACAGTGCAAGCTTACTTTACAGCTTCAAGGGACATATTCTTGCATTCGCCCTCCAGAACAGCCTCGTCGTTCTGGTTGACGATGGTAACCTTGATCGTGACAATCCGCCGGCCGGATTTCGTGAAGGTGATGTCAACGATCTCGCCGGTGGCGGTAATGGTGTCGTGGGGATGCACCGGCTTCTTGAACTTTGCATGTTCCTCAAGGAAAGTACTGTTGCAGGTAAATCCCATGCCCATGATCGTGGACATAAACGATGCGGTGAGCATGCCGTGAGCAATGCGCCCGCCCATTCTGGGTTTGGCATAGACATCATTCACATGAATAGGGTTGAAATCGCCCACAATGCCGGCAAAAGTGTAGATATCGGCATCGGTAATCGTTTTCGTAATGCTGAATTTCCTGCCAAGCACAATATCATCGGGCTCAAGGCGCCTCATATTCATGCTTTCGGGATTGATCATACCGGAATCTCTCCTTTTACGATTTTATATCCGGAATAGGATCGGCCCAGACAGAAGTAACCTTGCTGTCCAGAAGCTGTTGAATTTTCTGGTCCGAGTAGCCGACTTCCTTAAGAATCTCCACGGAATGCTCTCCCAGCAGCGCCGCGAACTTGTGGGGCGGCAGATCGATATTGCCGAACTTGACGGGACCGGCCACGCAAAGCATTGGCTTGCCATTACGGGAGGGAGCCCAATAGACGTAGTTATTCTCCAGCGCCTGGGGATCATCGGGAATGTCCTTGAGATGCTTGATCTTGTTGTGGGCGATATCCGCCTTATTCAGCATGGCATCCACCGTCTCGTAGTCATAGCGCGCAAACCAGCCGTCCAGAATCTCGGTCAACTCAGCGGAATGCTTCTTGCCTGCCAGGATATCGTTGAAGCGCTCGTCCTTCAGCAGGTCGGGCCGGTTCATCATCTCGCAGACGATGTTGAAATAGCGGTTGTAGTCCAGCATGCTGACCATGACCCACGCGCCGTCTTTGCACCTGAACGAATTGATGAGGGGGGAGCTGGGTTTTTTTCTCGACTTGGGATAGTAATCGGTACCCATATTGGCGGTCATGATGGTGTTGGCTTGATTGTACAGCGCCTGCCCCATCAGGGAGATCATGATCTTCTCGCCCTTGCCGGTCTTTTCGCGTTGAAACAGGGCGGCGGCGATGCCTCCGGCCAGCGTGCCGCCGGTCGTGAAATCGCCGAAAGCGATGGCCGCGGTCAGGGGCGCGGTGTCGGCCTCACAATAGTCGATCATCAGGCCGGTACCGGCGAAAAAGGCCACCAGATCGAAGCCGGGAGCATCCTTCAGGGGGCCCACCGTGCCGAACCCGTCCAACTGCGCCCAGACCAGGCGCGGAAATTTTGGCGCCAGCGTCTCATAGTCCAGCTTCAGCTTGTGGACTGCCTTCATGCGCATATTGGTGAGAAAAACGTCGGCGGTGGACAGCAAGTCGTACATGGCGGCAAGTCCGGCCTCAGTCTTCAGGTCCAGCGTGATGGAGCGGGTATTCAGGTTGCGGTTCTCATAAGCGGGGTTTTCGTAGGGATCGCCAACCTTCAGGCCATAGTTCGCGGCCCCGGAGGTTCGGGACGGATCGCCGTCCAGGCTTTCCACCTTAATCACGTCAGCGCCCCAGTCGCCCAGCAGCTTGCCGCACATCGGAGCGGCGGCCCAGATCCCCAGCTCGACAACACGGACACCCTTCAACGGTTGATGCATCATGATTCGTGTTCCTCCTAATCACTTGTATACGCGAGAGCAAAACGGCCTTTATTGTGCCTGCATATCGGCAAGCTTCACGCGGTACTTTTTCTCAATCTCCAGCCCGTCATACAGACTGGCGGGCAGGCCTTCCTCGAAAACGTTTATCAGCAGCTCCTGCGCCGGCAGCGTGGTCTCTTTGCCGATGTACTTATCGATATAAGGCTTAAGCTCCGCTTTGATGTTGGAAAAATCCCATTGCTTGCGCCTGACGTTCACGGCGCCGGCCATAATACCCTTGAGGAAAGCCTTGGCCTCTGCCAATAAATCCTGCTCCTCGCTTATGCACCTATCCACTATTCCCAGCTCGAAAGCCTGTTGCGCCGTGAGCTTGGGGGACTCCATAATAAGCTCCACCGCCTTCAGGCCGATCAGGCGGGGCAGACGCTGCGTCCCTCCGTAGCAAGGGAACCGGCCGATGCTCACCTCGGGCAGACCCACCTGGGTCTTCTCGGACGTGCGGGCTATGCGGTAATCGCAGGCCAGCGCCAGCTCCATGCCGCCGCCCAGCGCGTGGCCGTTGATCGCCGCCAGGGTAGGAACCTTGAGCGAGGCAATTTTCGTCATAACAGCATGGAAAAACTCGTACCGTTTGAGCATCTCCAGCCGGCTTTCCGAAGCGGTCGCGCTTTTCAGATCGGCTCCGGCGTGAAAATTCCTCTCCTTGCCGGAGCGGATTATGACGCCGTCAATGGCGCCGTCGCGGATCAGCTCCCGCAAATACTCGATGCCGTCCATGAAGCCCTCGGCGATCACGTCGTTCCAGGTGTTCACCTTGGCATCCTTATCGTCAAAGGTCAGCACGGCAATCCGCGCATCCACGGTCGCGAAAACAGCCCTGTTTTCCATATTACCCATCACTCCTGTCGCTTGTATTCCACTCCTGCCGTTCGACGCATTATTTCCCCAGAATGCCGGCGATGACGGTGCGCTGAATCTGGTTGGTACCCTCGAAGATCTGCCAGAGCTTGGCATCGCGCATCAGCTTTTCAACGGGGTAATCGCGGGTATAGCCATAGCCGCCCATGATCTGGACCGCATCGGTCGTAATGTCCATGACGGAATCGGAAACGAAAGCCTTGATGCCGGGGCTGATGGCGCCCAGAGGCAGGTCCTTGTCAATCAGGTCGATGCCGTAATACAGATAGTGGCGGCACGCCTCCACCTTCATCTCCATATCGGCCAGCATGTTGCCGACGGATTGGTGCTTGATGATGGGCTTGCCCATGGTTATTCTCGTCTTGGCATAAGAAACGCACTCTTCGAGAGCTCTCTCGCCGATGCCGAGGCAGATGGGGAAATTCAGGACCCTGCCCTTTTCCAGCATCTTCAGGCAATACCTGTAACCCTCGCCCTCATTGCCCACCAGGCAGGAGGCGGGAACTTCCGCCTCTTCGAAGATCACATCGGCGGTGTTGGACATGCGCATGCCCATCTTGTCCTCGTGCTTGCCGGTGGATACGCCGGGCAGATCGGCATCCACCAGGAACAGCGAAAGACCTTTGGGGCCTTTCTCCTTATCCGTGCAGGCAAGCACGGCAAAGAACGTCGAGTGGTTGGCATTGGAAATGAAGCATTTGCGGCCGTTAAGAATATACTTGTCGCCCTTTTTGACGGCAGTGGTCTTGATGTTGGAGGCCTCTGAGCCGGCCTCGGGCTCGGTGATGCAAAGGCTGGAAAGCTCGCCGTTCAACTGGCGCTCAGAGTAGATCCTTTTTTGTTCCTCGGTACCGGCTATATAGGCGGCACGCGCGGCGGAGAGACCGCCGCAGAAGAAGGAAAACGCGAATCCGGCATCGCACTTGCCGACCTCTTCCTTGATGAGAGCGATCGTTTTCTGGCTAAGGCCGGAACCGCCGTATTCAGCCGGTACGTCCAGCGCAAAAAGCCCCTGCTTCACGAAGGTGTCATGGACCGCCACAGGATATTCGCCCTTCGCCTCATACTCGGCCTGTACGGGAACCAGCTCCTTCTTGCACAAATCATGGGCCAACGTGATAAATCTCTGCTGCTCGTCGGTGATAAACTGGTATTTGCTCATCTTTTCGTCTCCTTTTTTGAATGACTATGTTGCCCCCTTAAAAAGCAAATTCCATGCCAAAAACAAGCTGAGAATCGTCTAAACGCTTGTGCCTGTTGCCCCGCAAGGAGGGGAAAATTTTTTTCTTGTGAAATCTCGCACATTGCGCGGCGATTTTTACTATGGGCGCGCCCACTATGGGCGCCCATAGTGGGCGCGTATGCCCGCCCAGCCTGCCCATATTGGCATATAGCCCGGAACCGCCCGGAAAGTCAGTGAATTGACAAAATACTTCTCCCTTCTATATAATAATAAAAAAATAATAAAAATTAATATGAAAGTCTTATCAATAAGTAAATCTACCCAACCGCTTCGAAGCTACACCCCGTAGAAAGGATAATTGGTATGTGTGAGAACGAAAGCGCACTTCTCCGCTGGAACTCCATGCACAGCGGTGGTTATCTCTCAAGCGGGGATCCCCTGGTAAAAACTACGTGGAAGCAAAGCAAACGCCTCGGTCTGAATCCCCAGCAACAGACTTTTTCTTACCACGACCCGGAAACCTTCCAGGCAATCAAACAGCAAAACCGGATGATCTATGCCTATACCAGGCGCTATGTCCTGTCCTGCCTCTCCCTGAGCATCAACAAAGAAATGGGCATCGCCCTGTTTGACGACAACGGCTGCATGTTGCGGCTGTTTGGCGACGAGAACTATTTGAAATGGGCTTCCTCCCTCGGCATGGCAGCGGGTTCGAAGTGGGACATAGCCCATTTGGGCGCCAACGCGGTTTCCGCCGGCCTTATGACCCACAAGCCGGTATTTTTTTCCGGCGCGGACAACTACTGCCGGGCCCTGTTGCCCATCAACACCTATTTCATTCCTTTCTCCCACGTGGTCGTAAACGATGAAAAAGATGCGATGAGCCATATGAGTCTTACGGGCGGACTCGCGGTCATCACCCCTTACACGGAACAGCAACAGGACTATCTGCTGGTGGGTAGCGGCATTGCCAACGATGTTGCCATCCATTTTTTTATGACCAACACCCTCTTTCAGACTTTTTCCAAGGAGAGCCTCGGCTTGCTCACAATTGATATCGACGTCTCCACCGGGAAAGGCCACTTCCTGTACCACAACGACAATGTCCTGAAACTGTTCCACATCACAGACAACATCTACCTCAAAGACGTGAACATTCTGTTCGATTCTCCGCCGAAAAACAAACGACTCTGGGAAATCCTGAACACCCAGATAGCCGTGGAAGAAGAGACCATGCCCATCAGCGTCCGCGGCGTGGAGCGGAAATACATTGTTTCCTCCGTGGTATATAGGCATGACCAACTGCTCATCCGCGGGATTCGGCTCTATATCGACGAGGCCTCCCGGATCAGTACCTTTATTTCCAAGCGGATCGGCAACAACGCCCAGCTCACATTCGCCAATATCGTGGGGCGTTCCCCGGCGCTTCTCCAGGCGACGGATTACGCCAAGAAAGTGGCGAAAGTGGATTATAACGTCCTCATATGCGGAGAAAGCGGCGTTGGCAAAGACATTTTCGCCCAGGCCATTCACAACGAAAGCAAGCGGAGAAACAATCCGTTCATCGCCCTCAATTGCGCCGCCATCCCCAGAGACTTATTCGCCAGCGAGATGTTCGGCTATGAGGAAGGCTCTTTCACCGGCGGCAAACGGGGCGGGAACATCGGAAAATTCGAACTGGCCAATACGGGCACATTATTCCTCGACGAGGTGGGCGAGATTCCGCTCGACCTTCAGGCCACGCTTCTCCGCGCCATCGAACAAAAAAGCTTTCTTAAGCTGGGCGCGCGTAATCCCACCCAACTGGACATCAAAATCATCGCGGCCACCAACGCCGACCTGAAACAAAAAATCAAGCAGAAACTGTTCCGCGAGGATTTGTATTACCGCCTGAGCGGCTTGAAAATTACCATCCCCCCGCTCCGGGAGCGGGGCGACGACATCATCCTGCTGGCCGAGCATTTCATCCGGAAAACGGCCCAGAACCTGGAGCGCACGCCCCCCTTGCTGCTTGATACCACCAAAGCGCTCTTGACCGGCCTTCCCTGGGAGGGCAACGTGCGCAGCCTTCAGAACGTAATAAACAGCGTGATGCAGCTATATGACGAACCGGCCATCACGCCGCAGCACATTCTGGAGTATTTAAAAATGAATGATTTCCCCATGCCCGGCCGGCATGCGCCCTCCTTCCGAAACGCCCCGGACGAAATTGTCCCGGGCAAAGCCGCGAGCGGCCACACCCGCGAAGAGGTGGAGCGGGTATTGGCCAACAATCGTTACAACCGCAGCAAGACTGCCGACGAGCTACACATTTCGCGCCGCGCTCTGTACCGGCTGATGGAGCTGTATGGACTACAGTGACGATATAACAGGCCGCCGCCGGCGCGCCGCCCGACAGGCAGCGACAAAAAGACACCTGACCATCGTCCGGTGTCTTTTC
Organism: Selenomonadales bacterium; assembly: GCA_029976065.1. Classification (GTDB taxonomy): domain Bacteria; phylum Bacillota; class Negativicutes; order Sporomusales; family UBA7701; genus Anaeroselena. The sequence continues at coordinate 15,627 of JARKNV010000058.1, read as the reverse complement.
CATTGCAGCAAGGTTTCCCGCCGCTTGTCGTTGGCCCGCTTTTACAGGCTCGCACCGATGTCCTCCCTGGCGGTATGCAAGGCCGGGATAAGGCTGGCCGCCGCGCCGGCGAACAAAATGGCGACGACGGTGGCAAACTCGGCGGCCGAAAATGGGCCGGCGAGAGCGATCGCCGTCTTTTTCTGAAGCGTGTCGGCGATCACGGCGAACAGCGCGTGGCCGGCCAGCAGCCCTGTCGATACGCCGGCCGTTAACAACAGCAGCCCCTCTGCCAGGATAATCACAAAAATATCTCGCCGCCCCGCGCCCAAGGCGCGCAGGACGGCCCGTTCCCGGGCACGGCTGAGCGCCGACCAGTACAGGGAAAAAGCGACCAGCAAGAACGCCATGGCAAACACGGTGTAGCCGATCACGGCCAACACCTTTTCGCCGTCGCCCAGCATCGCGAACAACCGCACCACGACCTGGGCGGGGAAGACCAGCTGAGCGCGGGGCTCTTTCTGAAAGTGCTGATACAGACGCAGGGCTTCGCCATACCCGTGGGGTTTCACTAAAATCACGGTCGTCCCGGGGTCGTGGCCGTGCCCGGCCGCTTTCTCCTCCTCATGACCGTGGCGGTGGTCCTCATGTCCGTGTTCTGCCGGCGCTTCTTCGTGGTATGATGAGCGTGGATGTCCCAGAGGCTGTCCAGCGATACCAGGATCACCTGGTCATAAGGGCCGCCCACCGGCCGCATGATGCCCACGACGGTGAACTTCTCATCGCCGTGGGTGTCGCCGCCGGCGGTCACGCCGTGGGAAGAAGCGAATTGATCGCCGACCTTCAGCCCCGTTTCCCGGGCCGTCTTCGCGCCGAGCACCGCTTCGTAGGGGGCGCTGAAGGCCCGGCCGGCGGCGAGTCCGATCCAGGGAGGCGCCCCGGGTTTAAGCCGGTGCGCGAACAAGCCGGCTTCCGTGCCCGCAATGCGGTAGCCCCGGTAATTGTCGCCGAAGCCGATGGGAATGGCCGACGCCACCAGGGGATTGGCCCGCAATTCCCCTACCAGGTCGTACTCGATATTGCCGACGGGAATATCCTGCAGAAAGACGGTATTCAGGACCAGCTGATTGGGGCTCCCTTTCGCGCCGACAATCAAATCGAAGGGTTCGGTGGCGCGGGTCAGGCCGTTCTGCAGACCGGAGGCCAGCAGCAGGACGACGATGGTCATCGTCAGGGCGGTCGCCACCACCGCGATGGTCAGCAGGCTTTGCAGCGGCTTCGCCCCTAAATTGCGCCAGGCGATCAAGAATAATGTCATATTGCTTCCCCCCCGGGCCGGTGTAACGCGAAGACGCGCGGGAACCGCGCCACGACGTCGGGGTCGTGGGTGGCCAGAATGAGCGTACTGCCGCATTCGTCGGCCAAGCGCCGCAGCAGCTCAAGGACGATGTCGGCGTTGCTGCGGTCGAGGCTTGCGGTGGGTTCGTCGGCCAGAATCAGACGGGGCTTGTTAATCAGCGCGCGGACGACCGCCACCCGCTGCTGCTCTCCGGTACTCAGGCGAAAGGGCTTGGCACCCGCCCTGTCGGCCAGGCCCACCCTGGCCAGCAGCCCCGCCGCCGCCGACTGCTGCTCCTTGCCGAAAGGCTTGCCGCCGAAAACGGACGCCACCATGATATTTTCCATCACGCTCAGGCTGGACAACAGGTTGAAGTTTTGAAAAACATAGCCGAGGTTGTGCGCCCGCCAGGCATCCCGTTTCTTTTCCGGCAACGCGCCGATCTCCTCGCCGTCCCAGCGAATTTCGCCCGCCGTGGGCGGCATTAGCCCGGCGATCAGGTGCAACAGCGTGGTTTTGCCGGAGCCGCTGGGACCGGCCAGGATTACCTGTTCTCCCGGGCCGGCGGCGAATTCTTCGACCCGCACGGCTGTCAGCGGCCCGCCGTCCGGATGGCGGAATTGTTTCGTCAGGTTGCGTATTTGCAGCATATTTACCTCTCCGTCAGTCGGTTGTTTCGACGGTCTCGGCCTGGATGCGCACAAGGCTTACAAAGCCGGTTTCGCTGTCGAAGCGGCTGCCCAGCTCCAGCGTGCCCGTTACCTTCACCGGTCGGTCGTAGGGCAGGGCGGTGACCGCCTCGGCGAGTTTAACGACAACGATATCGCTGGGCCAGTCGGCGTCGGTGGAGCAAAACGGGCACACCGCCATGGGGACTTGCGTCAATACGAAGAACGACAGCGTCGGTTTCAGGGGCGGCGCCATGAAGCCTGTCATGACAACCCGTTGGCCTTCCAGGGCTTTCAGCTTCGCGGAAAATTCCAGCCCCAGCGCGGACACTCCGCCGTACATCTCGCCGAACGCCAGAGGAGTGGCCGGCTGCTGCCCCCAAATGGCCCAACCGGCGGCGTGAGCCGGGGCCGGGCCAAAGCAGAGGAACGGCTCCCGGGAGGGACCCGCCCCTTCAGGGGGCTGATTCCCCGGCAGCAAAGCGCCGGCCAACATCAGCCCCATAATAATTCCCGTCAGCCACGGGATTCTCCTAACCATACCGTTCGTCACTCCAGCGGCTCTACTTCAGGCTCCGTTTTCCATCGATGCCGAGCGCCCTCACCATGCCGAAAAAGACCTCGGTGTTGTCCATGATGCCGGTGAAGTATTCCGCTCCGGGGCCCTGGGCGGTCAGGATGATATCGTCGGCGGCATGGACCTCGGAAGGATCGACGGTGGGGATGTTGCCGGGCTGGAATTCCCCGGAGGTCTTGGGGTTGGCGACGGCTTTGCCGTTGGCCATAATCGCGGGCACGGTGGGTTTCAGTTTGAAATGGTAGTCTTCGTAATAGTCGGGATGGTTGGCGAAATGGACTGCCAGCGCCACGTCGGGCTGGGGATCGTCCGGGAAGCCGTCTTTATCCGCGTCTGCATACGTGGGCCAGGTGGAGTCGGCGTAAATGCGCACCGCTTCGCGGCCCGTCTTGCCGTCAAGCTCGTGGTATGTGCCGGTGATGCTGGCGCCGTGCGCGTGGTCGGCGACGACGATGATCAGGGTGTCGCCGTTCTGCTTGGCGAACTGCTTGGCGATACCGATGGCCTTGTCCATTTCGATCGTGTCATACGTCGCGCGCTGCCAGTCGAGGGTATGAAGCTGTTTATCGATCGAGGCTCCTTCCACCATCAGGAAAAAGCCGTTGGGATTCCGGCTGAGGACATCGATGGCTTTTTTCGTCATATCCATCAGGGTGGGCTGGTCGGTAAAGCCGCCGAGAACCTCGGGGGTTTTCAGCATTTCACGGTCGATGTACACGTTCATATTGTCCAGATGGTAGAGGCCCAGCATCTTCGTGGCGGCGGACGGCGTCGCCAGCAGCCCGCTCTTGGTGGCGGAGAAACTGTAGCCGGCTTGCGTGAATTCATCAACCAGATTTCTGCCGTCGGTCCGTTTGGAACCGGGAACACTCATCGGCAGGAAGTGGCGGGAGCCGCCGCCGAGGATTACATCCGGCCGGTGGGCGGCGTCCAACATCGTCTGGGCGATAAAGTTCTGCTCGCTGCGGCGGCGGGTATGAGCCACCATCGCGGCCGGGGTCGCGTCGGTGATGTTAGCCGTTGACACGATGCCGGTCGCCATGCCCCGGGTGCGTTTGACAAGCTCGACGATATTCTCGACCTTGGGGTCATCCAGGGGATTCTTGCTGCTGTCGGCATAAACGCCCATCGCGTTCACCACGCTTTTGTGGCCGGTGGCATAGGCGGACGCGCTGTTGGCGGAATCAGTGACAAGGGAATCGTAGCCGGAAGTCGTGATTATGGCCAGGTTGGACATCTTGTCCATCTCGAGCAAACCGTTATACTTGCCCTCGGTAAGGCCCTTGGAAAGAATCCGGGCCATCTGCCGGGCCTGCAGGCTCATGCCGTCGCCGATGAACAGGATCACGTTCTTGGCTTGCTTGCGGTTGTTGGCCGCCACCTCATATCTGACGGTACGCGCCTCCTGGCCGACAGCCGTCGCGGCTTTGACGGTTACTTCCATCTTGCCGGAATCGGGGAAGGCAACGTCGTCGATGCGGTAGGTTCCCAGACTGCCATCCAATTTTGCCGTCGCGGCCTTGCCGAAGTACCGGTCGGCGGCGACGCCGTTGACGGTTACCGCAATTGCCGGCGACGCGGCGTCGTGCACTTCGACCAGAAAATCGAATTTCTGGCCCGCGAGGAATTTGGCGTTATCGATCGGCAAGATGGTGATCGAAGGCGCGGCGGCAAGGGCGAAGGCCGCACCGAAACTGGTCAGCAACACGGCGGCAACGGTGAATACCGCCGCCGTTTTCGCCGCTTTTGTCCGCAGGCAAGAAAACAATCCGTGAATCAAAGCGATCCCTCCTTATATATTGAACCTTACGCGGTTACCAGGGACTTGACCGTCTCCGTCAGCGCCGCTTCGCCTTGCACCGTCCAAATAAGGTATAACTGTTCGAGGGTAGCCTGGGAGAATACGTAGTTGCGGAACGCGTAGAATTTCGCGGTCTGGAGATCGGCGGCGGTCATGCCGTACTCACGCCTGGCGATTTCGCCCAGCTTGGCGATCGTCCATTGGGCGGCCGGCACGGACAGCACCCAGTCGTGGTCCCCCAGATGGGTGATGAAGCCTTCGGCGCGGCGCGGCTGGGGAAGAGTCTTGCCGTCAGCGGCCAGGAGCCCTAAAGCGACGGGGTCTTCGTCGGCGATGATCGCCGCCGCGGTAAGCCAATTGACCACGTCGCGCTCGTCGGTGGCTGACCCGGGATGGTTATGGGCGCAGGCCATCGCGACGACGAGCTCGGCCGGCATTTGGCGGTGGATAAGCTCGGCGATGGTGAGAACGTGGTGGGCGCCTTGTCCGGCAAGCGGGTATTCGGTGCGGGACGCGCCGCTTTCCTGCCACTGGAAAACCCACGGCTTGTGCAGGTCGTGCAGCGTCTGGGCGGCGATGACGATATCGCGGCTCACGGGATAGCCGTATACGTCCTGGTATGCGTTATAAAAACCCAGGGCGGCCTTGACGTTGACCGCCACGTGAGTGGCCAGCCCGCCGGGGTAGGAATGATGGCTGCCGTAGCCGCTGCCGGGAGCGGTGTAGAAGGGAATCACCGTCTGGCTCGGGCTCTTGCAGGGCGGCAAAAACTCGTCGTGAGCCGCGGCGGGTTTAAGATAGCCGGCGGCTACCAGGCGCTGTTTGGTGCGTTCCTTCGCGGCCTCGGTCGGGTACAGCTCCATGAGGCGGGGAGCGGGGTTGTCAAGGATTTCGAGCGTCGCGCGGCGGATGGCCGCGTCCCGGATCTCGCCGGCGGTCTTGACCAGATACTCGTAGGCGGCTTTCACCGGGGCCGACTTCTCGGCCATCGCGACCGGCCCCATGGCGATACAGTCCTGCAGCGACACCTGGGCCGCTTTTATCGCCGGCCCTTTCGCCGCGGCCGCGATCGGCACGGAAGTCAGGGCCAATGCCGCCACGGCCCCGGCCGACATGCGGATAAAATCGCGGCGGTTGCAGTCGAGGTTCATGTTTTCGAACATGTCGCTCATCATACTCCTCCTGATAAATATTGTTAATTTCATTGTAGCCCTATCGATATCCGCGGTTGTTAACTCCATGTTAATTTTTGGCAAAAGTTTGTAAACTTGCTGCTAGGCAAAAAAACGCCGGGCAATCGCCCGGCGTCCATCCGTCCTGTCAATTCCTTTCGATAAAATCGTCCGGCCCTACTCCAGCGACCGGGCGATTTTCTCCAGCTCGGCCTCCGGCAGGCTGCCTTCCACGGTAACAACCGTACCCTTGACCGTCATCGTCACCCGGTTGGTCTTGCCCTTGAAGGCGGCGAAAGCGGCGGGGCTGTCAGCTTCGGGGGCCTGAGCGGCGCGCTGGAGGATGACGATTTCGTCGCCGCCGCGGCCGTAAACCTGGCGGACAGCCGCTGTTTCCTTGTCCACCGTCACCTCGTCCGGCTGGTGCCCGGGCCACACGAGATAAGCCGCCGCCCGTTTCGCCGCGGCCTTCTCCGGCGCCTTGGCCAGCATCGTCCGTTGCCCGCTGCGGGCTTCGTCAGCGGCCGCCACAGCCGGCCGTTCCCGGACGGGGGCCGCCTCTTCCCGCGCGGCGGCCGGTTCCTTCCCGGCCGGTTCAGTCGGCCGTTCGGCCGCCGGGGCATTGTCCGCCGCCTTGGCTGCCGTTTGTTGACCCGCCGGCGCTTGTTGCCGGGCGGGAATGCTCTCGATAACCACGCTGCCGCCTGGCGGCAGGGTTGGCGGCGGCGGCGTCACCGCCGGCCCGCCGTTCAGGGCGAAAACCAGCAGCGCCGCGGCCGCCGTGCCGGCAACGCCCGAGGTCAGCCACAGCCGGCGCCGCTTCTTTTTCGCCGCCAGCTCGGCGCTCAGCTTGTCGGCCAACCTCGCCACCGCGTCCGGCGGCGGGCCGGTCCGTTTGAGGAGAAGCGCAACCCCGGCCAGTTCTTTTATTTCTTGCTCGCCGCTGTCAGGCTTAACCCCGCGGTTCAGGGCATCGATAGCCGCCGACAGCTCGGCGAGCTTCTCGTTTTCCCGGTGGCCCATTGCGTTCACCTCCTAGCCGCTGATGCCATTTTCGGCAAACAGCCGGCGCAAATTCTTCAAAGCCCGCTGCTGGAGCATTTTTACCGCCGCCTCCGTCTTGCCCATGAGCTTGGCGGTCTCCTGCAGCGATAAAGCGGCGAAGATCCTCAACTCCACCGCCTGGCGCTGTTCGGCGGGCAACATCGCCACCAGCCGCATGATCCCTTCCCGGCGCTCCCGGGACAGCGCGCTGTCCTCCGGCAGCGGGGCGGGGTCGGCCAGCGGTTCCTGGAAGTCGGCCAGCGCCACCACCTGCGGCGACCGGCCCTTTTTGCGCCAATGGTCGGTGATCAGGTTGAGGGCGATCCGGCCGAGGTAGGTTTTGAACGAGGCGTTCGTTTCCCGGTAGCTCGGCAGCGCCCTTAAAGCCTTCAGAAAAGTCTCCTGCGTTATCTCCTGGGCGTCCTCGCTGTTGGCGGTCTTCAGGCAGGCCAAACGGAAGACCGGCTGCCAGTAACGGGCTATCAGCGCTTCGAGCGCCCCCTTGTCTCCCTGCTGCGCTTGGGCTATGAGCTCCTTCTCGTCAGACACCTGCTCTCACCACCCCGGACGGAAAACTGAATGCTTTCTCAATCTTCCCACTCGGCGGTGAAATCATGCTTGGCGCGGCGCTCTTCGCCAGTTACATTCTTAAACGCCGCCCAGGACAAAAAGTAACGCCGGGGGACAAAAAAAGCAGCTTTTGCGCTGCGAAGGGCACACTATGAAAGGACCGGCCGCAATGGCCGGAAGCAGCGAAACACGCGGAAGCCGCGGAAAATGCCGCGGGGAGGCAGGCGATGGATTACGCGGCCGACATTGAAGCTGAAATTGCCGTGCTGAAGCATCTCGGGTACGCCGACCCAGACGTGGCGTGGGTTATCGGCATTTACAGCGGTTATCCGGACTGGCGGGGGCTGTCGCAAAACCAACAGCGGCGGCTGGCGACGGACCTGAGGCGGCATGCCCGCATCGCCCGGCGGTGGTATTTTTCCTTGGCGGCCGCCGGCCAAAACCCGCTGACAACACACTGACAAAAGCGTGCATTTTCCCTGACATTACCCTGACATTTATTCTGGCATTATATCTGTCGGCGCATCTGACAGATAGGCGGGCGACGGGTTTTCACCCGTCGCCTTTTATGTAGGCAATGATTTTGACGATTTTTTCGCCGTAGCCGACCCCGGGGATGGCCCATTTGCCGCCGAGGCTCTCCCACGACTGGCATTTGGCGAAGTATTGGGGAAGGGAGCGGACGATTTCGTAGCGCGGGTCGATGATCGGCTTGAGCGGTTCGCGCGTGGTGGTGTAGGCTAGGAGGTGCTGGATGTGGGCCCGCACGCCGAGCCGGGCCGATTCGAACGAGGCGCCGCGGGGGCCGCCGCCGGTGGTGCCGATGCCGGCGAAGTTGTTCTGGCTGGGCAATACGTCGCCGCCGAAGCGGAAGTAGCCTGTTTCCAGGATGGCCTGGGCGAGGGCGAGGTCGGGGCGGATGCCCTCGTGGCTCGCTTCTTCCCAGTACAGCTCGACGAGGTCTTCGAGGGCAACGGAGATTTTGGGCAGCGGGTTGTGGCGGCGTATAAAGCTGACCATCTGGTCCTTGGTTATTTCCGCCGCGCCGAAAATGGGGGTGTGCCCTTTGGGCGCCTGGGAGACCTGGGCGGAAGGAGGCTCGAGTTTGGGCGGCTGTTTCAGGATGTCCATGATGCGGTCATAGAAGCCCTGGCCGCCGGCCTGACGGGCCTGCGCAGGTCCGCCGGCGCCCTCGGGGGCGGCCTGGACCGGGGCGGCGACCAGGAACAGGGCAAGACTGACGATGAAGGTTAGATGTCGCGCTCGCGGCATTGGGTCACCTCAGCTTGTTTTTTTCGTAACCGAAATATTCCGCAAAATCATGCGAATATCCTGCAAGGAAAAAAATTCCTTTTGCCGAGAGGAGTAACACCGCCGCCGGGGCTTTGGCGGCAAACGGAAAAGCCGGGGCAAGTGCCCCGGCGTCAGGCGCGTTAAAGTTTTCGCCGCAAGTCCTGGCGGCCGGACCGGTACATGCGGCAGAAGCGTTTGCCGCAGTTCGGTTTGTAGCAGGCCCGGCAGGTTTCTTTGTCGCCGCAGTCGGCGCAACGGCAGTTGACGCAGGTGATGGGCTGGTTGGCCGTGGTGGCGGCGGTTTCCTTGAGGCTGTAGAAGGAGCTGGGCTGGGAGTCCCGCACCGAGGAGAGGGTGACGAACTTGATGATGTCTTCCTGGGTTACCGGGTTGATGGAAACGTATTGGCAGCCGATGTCGTACGAGCCGGCTTTGTTCTTGGTCGAGCGGACGACTTCCACCGTCCCCCGCACTTTGCGGTCGGCGAGCTGAAAAACGAGTTCGAGCCGCGTGCCGACCGGGATGGGAAATTTGCTTGTGTAGCGCAGGCCGCCGGCGCTGATATCCTCGAGGGGCAGCTGATAGCTGCGCCGCAGATGAACGCCCTGGGGAGTGGTGAAGCCTACGGCGGTCATGACGGTTTTAAGGTTTATGCGGCGGAATTTTCGCTGATTAGGGGTCACGGCGTTCACCTCCCTCCGTGGAGATTGTCGTCTCGTCCATGAGCACAGGGCAATTCGCGTCCTATTATATATTGTCGTAAATATATGGAAAAATCTTAAGCGAAAATCCGCCGAGGGGCGTGCTTTGCGCCGACAGCCGCGAGAACGGGCCTGGCGGGAATTTTTCGGCGGGATGGAAGGATAGCGGGCGATTGGCCGCGAAAGGATTCTTAGCCAAGGGAGGTGCGAGATGGAAAAGTTGGACATCGCCATTGTCGGCGCGGGGGTCGTGGGTCTGGCTGTGGCGGCGGAAATCGCCCGCCGCCAGGATGAGCTGGCGACGATCGTGCTGGAGCGCCACGGGAAGTTCGGCCAGGATACGTCGAGCCGCAACAGCGAGGTCATCCACGCCGGCATGTATTATCCGACCGGCAGCCTCAAGGCGAAGCTGTGCGTGGCCGGCAACCCGCTGCTGTACGCCTTTTGCGACAGCAACGACGTTCCTTACCAGCGGATCGGCAAGCTGATCGTGGCTCGCGAGGAGACGGAGATCGCCGCGATCGAGAAGGTTTACGACCAGGGCGTGGCCAACGGGGTCCCGGGCCTGACGATGCTGGACGGAGCGGCGGTAAAGGAGCGGGAGCCGAACGTCCAGGCGGTGGCGGCGATATTTTCCGCGACGACCGGCATCATCGACAGCCACAAGCTGATGGCGAGGCTGGAGCACCAGGCGACCGCCAATTTCGCGATGCTGGCTTATAAGCACGAGGTGACCGCCGTCAGGCTGGCGGCTGACGGCTACGAGGTGTCGTTCCTGGGACCGGACGGCCGGGCGGACGCGATCGGGTGCCGCTGGCTGATAAACTGCGCCGGGCTATATGCCGATAAGATCGCGGCGATGTGCGGCATCGATACGGCGGCCGCCGGCTATGACATCAATCCGGTGAAGGGCGAGTATTTTTCGGTGGCGATGGGCAAGTCGAAGCTGATGAACCACCTGATCTATCCACCGCCTCTCCACGGGCTGAAGGGGCTGGGCACCCACGTGACCAAGAGCCTGGACGGCCGGGCCCGCCTGGGGCCAAACGTGGTGAACGCGACGGAGCGCGAGGATTACGACGTCGATCCCGGCCACCTGGAGGAGTTCTACCAGGCGGCGGCGGCGTATCTGCCGTTCATCGGGCGCGGGGACTTGGCGCCGGATATGGCGGGGATGCGGCCGAAGCTGAGGGTGCCAGAGGGAACGGTGGCCGATTTCATTATCCGCCACGAGACGGAGTGGGGCCTGCCCGGGCTTGTCAACCTGGTGGGCATCGAGTCGCCGGGGCTGACGGCCTGCCTGGCGATCGCCAGGCAGGTGGCCGATATTGTGGATGCGGGCTTGTAGTACGGATACGAATAACGGGACGCAAAAACCCGGCCACTTTCGGCCGGGTTTAGTCTTTTTGCTTAATTTACATATTTTTCCAGCAGCACAAGAGGTCAACTAGGGTAAAGTATAATAGATCAGGTGCGGATGGGGGGCGAGAGATGGGGGACGGGGTTGGGAGGAGAGGGGAGATGGGGGACGGGGTTGGGAGATAAAACGGGGCGGGGTTAATATTTCAATAGGGCTATGCCGGAGCCGATCAGGATGGCGGCGGCGATTTTGGCGGCGGAGAGCTTTTCGCCCAGGAAGACGATGCCTGCCAGCACGGCCACGAGGGGAAAGGCCGCGACGAGGGGCGACACGCGGCCGACTTCGCCGAATTTGAGGGCGTAATAATAGGCAAGCTGGCCCAGCAGGGCGGCGCAGATGACTTCCAGGGCGATAAACATGGTGTCTTTCGCCGTCGCGCCGGCGACACTGCCCCAATGCCCCGTGGCGGTCACCGCCGCCACCAGCAGCGCGCTGACGACCAGGCTGCGGATGGCGAGCGCCGCCAGCGGTGACACGTTGCCCAGCGCCAGCTTGCCGAAGATGGGGGCGATGCCCCAGAATAGCATCGCTATCCCGGCGAGGAGATAGGCGTTTGTCATTTGCGTCGGCTCCTTTTTGCGTATGTGTTGCCGGAATAGGGGTGCCATTAGTGTGACCGTATTCTGCGGGGCGTATGGGGGTAGTGCCGAGCGACCGGGCAATGATACAAAAGAACCGTTCACTTGTATCAAGGGCGTTCTGGGTTAAAACTAGATAAATGAAAGATAAGCAAAATCCTGACTAGCAGCCTTATCTTCGTCTATTGTTAGTCTTAGCATTGAAAGGGCTTTTTCCGCAAACTCGTCTTTGGGGTTAATCGCCTCATCTTCTTTATTTAATTTCCGTGATATACTGCCAATAAATAGGTCGCCTAACTGAATGAACAAATTCTTCTTCGAGTCAACAGATTCAAAGCTTTTCAGTATGATTTGTCCCCCATACTGTCTCGATAAAGCTGTTTTTAGGTCGGGCTCTATTCTCGCAATAAATAAAGAGTCAGACCCTTCTTCCATGTCTTTGCTAACATTAACTCTCCTTGGCAAAACTACTCGTCCTGTTTGCACTTCATGTTCAATACCCTGTCTTACAAGCTGATAATATAGCTCATACATAATTTGTTCACGTGTGCGACCTCGAATATTAGACTGTCTCAATGCTACTGCCTTGAAACTCATTGAACTTCCAGCAGTGATAGCCTGCCTAAAAAAAGCCAAGTATGCAGGCAACTTACCTCTTGATAGTTCAGTGAAATGAAACTCATGTCTGATATTATGATCTTTAATCCACTTATGCATTGCTCTGTAGAGACTAAATACGTCCCTTCCTTCCGAAATACATAGGCCGCCGATTACCATGTATTTTCCACTCGTGCCGCTCTCATCAACATAGAAGTCGATTGTTGGAGCCTCTGGCTTATCAGCTAGTTGCTCTTCCCTTTGCCTTGCTTCTAGCCCTCTTCTATGCGTCCTTACCGCTTCGTCTGGCTGAAACATACCAAACTCGTTTTGGATTTTGGCTCTTGCTCTTGCTATTGAGGTAAGCCGTTCCAGTTTGTAGTGTGATTCTTGACTTACCGTTCCGTTATGATTCAAATATTCTGGTTGAAAGGTTTTCCAATAATCCAGTTCCAATGCAATATCAGAGTTCCTCGTTCTAGGATTATGATTTAGAATGTAGGCAACCCGTGTTCTAATATCCTGGAGGTTTGTAGCTGCGAGTTTATCAAGGAGATTTTCCTTCTCTTTTTGAATCCTTTCTTCCCTGGTGAGTTTCGATTTAGTTCTAACCGTATCTTGTAACTTTTCTAGGGTCTTTCCCTGCTTACTATCAACCAATTCCTCACTCACTGCTACACCTCCTTTATTATTTTCAATTTATTCCTTTTTTCGCTATCTATCTACAGATACCTGCCAGCATCTCTAATGAACCAGGAAAGCCATAAGTTAACATTATTGGCGCAGGGCGCTTTTGTAAGTACAAGGGGACAACTCTTTTGTATCATTTACATTTCTCTTCGCCTACACCAAAGGGTCCCACCCATAATACGCGACTTTTCGGCTTTCCGGGTAAATGGTGGAGGCGAGGCAAAATGGCGCCTCTGGCGGTTTGGGTGCAGCCACGTGAAGCGAGGCGGCGGCCGCTACTTGGCGAGAGAGCCGGTAACAGCACCGCAGTGCGCCCCTCTTGGCGCTTTAAGCAGGCACACGACGCTTTAGCGTCGATGTGATCGCTTATGCCCGTCGGGCAAAGCGGTTAGAGGGGCGGCCTGCCCCTTGCGGGTGCGAGCGACCATGGACGGTCGCGAGAAGCGCCGCTTAGTCGGATGCCTTCGGACGGTGGTGCGGTGCTGTCGGCGACAAGCCTAGTAAGACCGCCGGCGCAGCGTGTGGCAAGCCCCAAACCGCCAGAAAGGCTCCGGACGACGGCACAAAACAAAGACGCAGCAAAAACCCGACCGGAAGCGGCCGGGTTTATCACTTTGCTTTATCTGAGTAGGGGTACTATTAGTATGGTCGTTTTCTGCGGGGCGTATGGGGAGCAACTTGGTGGGGCGATCCTTGACACTGCAAAACCCACCCTTTAATTGCCCATATCACAGCCCATTAATAAGACGAGAGAACCGTCCCTTGTCTTCGAATTAATCGAATGCGCACATAATATGGCTATTTCCCATTACCCTAGGCCATTCTCCAGCGTTCTTTCATACGGATAAGCATTTCCACGACTTCCTCCTCGGTAGGTAAATTAGCGGAGTCACGAATTTTTGATAATTGATACATAAGGTTATCTATTTCCGCTTGCGTAATCATTTTTTTATCTGCCAACGTGCATCGCCTTCCTTTTTTCATTAAAATGTCTATCATTAATATACACTATATAATGACTATATGCAACCAATTACATTAAGATAGCTTATCCAATACACTATATATATACATAGTTATTGGAGGGAGCCAAAATGGCCGAACCGTTTTTAAAATATAGAAAGAGATTTACTTCGTCGCTCAAAAACGAATTGGTAGCTGAATTTGACAAATTATCTCAAGTAACCCGCATACCAAAGAGCAGATTGCTGGACGAAGCAATTGAGGATTTACTGAAAAAGTATAAAAAAGCTCCCTTAATCCATGAATAGGCAGTTGTTTCACCATCTGCCGCCTCCACCAATCGCACCCACAACGCCAAAAACCCGCGTTCACACGCGGGTTTTCTCTTTTTCCAAATTTCGATGGAAACGAAGCAAGCCGAACCCCTTTCCACTTGGCGAGACCAGCGCCGCTGGCGGTTTGGGGTGCAGCCACGTGAAGCGAGGCGGCGGTCGCTACTTGGCGAGAGAGCCGCAAACGAGTGCGCAAGTTCTGGCGCTCCAGCGCCTAGAACTGCGGCCTGCCCCTTGCGGGTGCACCGCACGAGCGGCCATGGATGGCCGCGAGAACCGACAAACAAACATGGACGTGATTTTGGCGGTCGCACACCTAGGCGGACGTCAGGTATGCACAGGCATATTCGGCGGGTGAGATAGTGAATTCAGGACGCTGCGGCGGAGTCGGCGCAAGGCCTACAGCGCGTTCATCCGTAGGCGTGCGAGCGGCGATGCAACTTTCGCCATAGAATAGACCAAAGAACAATTGGCTCAAACGAACAAGGCACCGCGGGATGCGGTGCCTTGCCTGTTTGTGTTCATGCCCGGAGGCGGCTGAGGTTGTTGGCGGCGGCGATGGGCTCGCCGGTGAAGGCTTTGGTGAAGAGGCGGGCCAGGGTCAGGCGGATGGTGTGTTCGGCTTCTTCGGTCGAGCCGCCGCTGTGGGGGGTGACGATGGCGTTGTCGAGGTCGAGGAGGGGGTGGCGGTAGTCCTGCTCGCCGGGCGCGGCTTCGAAGTCGGGCTCGGGCTCGAGGATGTCGAGGCCGGCGGCGGCGACGTGGGCGCTGCGCAGGGCGATGTGGAGGGCCCGTTCGTTGACGATGCCGGCCCGGGAGGTGCTGACGATGCGGACGCCGGGTTTGCAGAGGTCGAGCTCGGGGGCGGCGATGAGGTCGGTGGTTTCCTGCGTTTTCGGCACGTGGAGGGTGATGACGTCGGCCCGCCGGAGCAGCGCTTGAAGGGTGTCGCACTTTTCGGCGTCGAGGGCGGCGAATTTGTCGGCGGCGATGTAGGGGTCGTAGGCGATGATTTTCATGCCCATGGCGCTCAGTTTGGCGGCGACCAGGGAGCCGATCCGGCCGAGGCCGATGATGCCGGCCGTTTTGCCGTGGAGCTCATGGCCGAAGTAGACGGCGCGGCGGAAGTCTTTGGCTTTGCCGGCGTGGTAGGCCTGCGGGATGTTGCGGAAGGCGGCGAAGATGAGGCCGACGGCCAGTTCGGCGGTGGACATGGCGTTGGCGGCCGGGGTGTTTATCACCGGGATGCCCCGCAGGGTGCAGGCCGCCAGGTCGATGTTGTCGCGGCCGTTGCCGGCGCGGCCGACGATTTTGAGCCGCTCGGCCCCGGCGAGGAGTTCGTCGTTTACGCGGGTGACGCTGCGGACGATCAGTCCGTCGTAGCGGGCGATGTGCCTGAGGAGGTCGGCCTGGGATATGCCGAGACAGGCGTCGACGGTGAAGCCGTTTTCTCTGAGGTAGTAGATGCCGATTTCGGCGATTCTCTCCGTTACGATTATGTTCACGGTCTACCTCCTAACCCTGAGTGCGGGCGGCGAGTCCCCCGCCGTTTTCTATTTCTCCGCCGGTGCCGTTTACCCCGTTGCGCCGGCGGAGAAAAATGTTGACGGTGTGTGAGCGGCCGGGGAGAGGGGGCCTTTTGTATAAATAGCGAAAAACTTTGCAATATTATGGTTGCGGCACCAATTTCCGGGTAAGTGTGAAAGGAGTGGTAATTCAGGTGGATTTTGGTCAATTGATTTGGTTTCTGATCATCGGCGTCGTCGCCGGCTGGTGAGCCGGCCAGATTTTCCGCGGCGGCGGTTTCGGTCTGTGGGGCGATCTGGCGGTCGGCGTGGTCGGGGCCCTGGTGGGCGGCTATGTGTTCGGCCTGCTGGGGATTACGGCTTACGGCATGATCGGG
>JARKNV010000057.1 GCA_029976065.1 Selenomonadales bacterium | reverse complement strand
AGCCGACGGAAAGCAGCCCCAGGATACAGGGGATGAGCGGATCTTTGCGCAGGCCCATGACGACGATGACGACCATAACCCAGAAAAGGAAGAGCCAATGCGCCGCGGTCAGTGCTACCGTCATAAACTATTATTCCTCCTATGCTGCATGGAATCAACTTTTTCCCCGCCGTACGGGGATTGCGCCGTGAGGTGCAGACGCGGTGCTGGGCGCTTCGCCCGGCCCGGACTGGTTCCGGAGCCTGGGGCATCGCGCCTGCGGAGCGCCTAGAACACGCGCGCTCACCATCACGGCGCCTGCCGGTAGTGTTTAGAACCTTACTTCGTACTCGATGTCGGTGCGCTTATGGTCGTTGTCGCCGTTGATCTTCTTGAGGGCGTCGTAAACCACGGTAAGCGTCGAATTTTTCGTCACGGCGTAATGGGTCTTGAATCTAAAGCCTTTGCCGCCGATGGTGTTGCCGTCGTTGACATTGTAAGTGCCGTTCGGATTGATATTATCGCCGACGCGGAGGTAAGCGACCGACCAGTCGAAATCGCCGGGATTGGTGGCGTTGCCGACTTTAACCCCGAACCAATAGCCGGTGTTGTCCGCGGTCTTGCCGCTGTTCCTGGCGGCCTGGGCGAAAAACGTGGCGTTGTCGGTCACCGGGATATTGAAGTTAGCCCCGTAGTAGTGGTCTTTCGCTTTCATGAAGGAAGCGCCGAGGCCGACCTTGCCAAGCATCGTGTTTACTTCGGCGGCGTTGATCCTTGTGTCGCCGTCCTGGCCGAAGAAGCCGAGCACGTTGGTGGCGCCCATCTTCGCGGTTATGCTGCCGGCGTTGATGCCATTGATGTCGGCGAGCATGCCGTTGGCAAGCCACAGAGGCTGGCGTCCGGCTTTGATTTCCCCGTTCGCCGTCTTGAAGCCGATGTACATCTGTTCCATGCCTGTCCTGACGGCCTGGTTCTCGTAGCCGGCGGCCTGGGCGGCGTGGCTGCCGTCCTGACTGCCGTTGACGTATTGCTTGGCAACCAGACGGCTGTGGAGGTAGATGTTTTTATCAATGTCAGACTCCATCACCAGACGCAGGCGGCTGGTCAAGCCGTCGCCGAAGCCGCTGTCGCGGTAGTCGTACTCGATGTTGGCATCGCCGGAGAATCTGATCGGCGCAAAGGCGGGAGCCGATTTGCTTTTCTCGATATCGGCGACTTTTTTCTCCAGCACCTGGACTTTATCCGACGAGGCGCCTTTCTCCAGACTGGCGACCTTCTGTTCAAGCATCTGGACCTTTTCCATCAAAGCTTTCAATTCGTCGGAATCGACGGTTACGGACGCTGCGAATACCGGGCAGGAAGCACTGAAAATAAATACGATCGCAAGAAGAACAGCCAGTTTTTTTCTCATTTCCACTCAACACCTTCTTTGTAGATTTGCATGCGTAATTAAATCGAATCAATCTGCGGTAACTTGGAACGACCAATTCTGCTGCTCCCTTTCTCCCCTCCTGTTATCCAGCGCTGCCGATCTATTTAAATTCCCTTTGGGAATGAAAACACATATGTCCCGTCGTCACATTTTTCGGCTTGGTCGCATCCACGCGGCACACTTCATCGCCCGCGATCATCGCTCATCACAGATGAGCTGTTAACGGGCGCAAAAAAGCAGGGAAGCATAACGACCGCCAAAATAGCCGCTCATCATAGATGAGCTTTTGAGTGGCAAAAAAAACTTCCCTGTTCCTGTTCGTCTTCGTTATTTAAAGTGGTTGCACCGCCCAGTTCAATAGTCGGCCCCGCAATTGCTCATCACCGATGAGCTGTATTTTATTTTTCGCTATTTTTTTGCATAATCCTTCCGTGATAAGAAGATTCTAACATTTATTTTTTTCGTGAATTTTCGATACTATTTAATCCCCAAAGCGCCCTCGGCTGCAGATAAGCTGCCGAAAAAAAGAAAGCCCCGGACATCGTCCGGGGCTTTCGCCCGATAATGCCGGGGTCACTCCTTGTCCTGGACGCCGGCCATTTTCCAGTATTTCTCGACGTCCTTCATCAGGTTGTTGATATGTTCGGCCATAATCTCGCGGGCGTCGTCGGCCCGTCTGACGGCGATCGCCTCGGCGAGCCGCTTGTGGTCGATGTAGACGGGGCTCTTGACCCGGCGGCGGATGTATTCGAGCACGGGCGAAAGCTGGGTATCCTGGCGGATGAGGGCGATGGCCGCGCCGAGAACGCGGTTGCCGGCCATGCGGGCGACGAGGGCGTGGAAATCGACGTCCTCCTGGGCGGCCCCGCCGCCGGCGTCCAGCGCCTGCCGCTGCCGTTCGATGACGTCGCGCAGCTGGGCGGCGTCGGCATCCTGGCAGTTGGCGGCCGCCAGGTAGGCGAGCTCGCTTTCGATGGCCCGCCGCGCCACCAGCACCTCCAGCAGTTGGCCTTTGGTGTGGCTGCGCAGGGAGCTGGCGAATTCGATCCCCCATTCGAGATTCTTCTGCCTGGTTTTCAGCGCTTCAAGGCGCGCCGTCCCCTGCGCCGACAGTGAGCGCCCCTGGAAACCGGCCTTGTCGGTCAGGCCCTGGCTGTCCAGGTCGCGCAGCAGCCGGCCGACGGTCGCCTCGCTGATGCTGTGTCCCATGCTCTGGAGAATCTGGCTGATATGGCCGCAGCCGACCGGCTGGGTGCTGTCGCGGATGATGGTCAGCAGGTCGCTTTCCAGCTTCTCCCGTTTGCTTAGCATCCGATGCCCACCTCTCGTACTTGCCTGGAGCCTTATGCCTTATTCGCCGCCGAGAGGCCTTTTCCTGCCTGCCGTCAGGACAAGGCGCGGGCAAAGAAACCGGTCATGCCGGCCTGCTCGACTCTCGCCTTGATGGCGGCGACATCGGTGGTGTAGAGGTTCAGCTGCTTCATATGCTCGAAATACACCGAGCCGGAGAAGGTGTATTTTTTCGTCAGGCCTTCCTTGGTCTGCATCTGGTTGCGTACGAAGGCGATGGCGTCGCCGCAGGCCAGGCCGGCGGGGATTTCGACCGGCGCGAGGCCGCAGGCGGCCCGGGCGGCGTTATGGCCGGCGAGCGTGCCGGTGATGATGGCTTCGGTGTGGCCGACGAGCAGGCCGGCTTTCTCGCCGCCGCAGAAGACGTTTTTCAGGCCTTCGACTTTGAGAGCGTTGTCGCGCGGCAGCATGCCGAGGTAACGCATCGAGTTGCCGATGCCGCCGGCGTAGGGGTCCTCGAAGCGGGCGTTTTCGAAGCCGGGCACCTGGCGGAGGATGTCGAGCGGGTAGTAGGAGGTCATGAGTTTGGCGTGGCCGGTGTCGAGAAGGATGATGTTCTCGGCGAACTCCTTTAGGGCGTATTGCTGGCAGGCCTTTTTGGCCAGCGAGCCGATGTCCTTCTGGAGGCTTGCGGGCACGGGGATGACGGCGACGCCGGTCGCGTTGAGCTTGTCCTGAATTTCCTGGGAGAGCGAATCCTTATGGAGCTTGCACGAACCGCTCATCGCGCCGAAGGTGCCGTCGGCCTTTTCGCCGAGGATTTCCTTGACCCCCGCCTTGGCGGCGATCGAGAAGCGCGGCCCGAAGGTGGGGCAGCGGTAGATGCACATCGCGCAGCCGTTGCCGTACTTCATGCAGTTGCCCTGCGGCCCGGCGGTGCCGGCCACGTCGACGAAGGCGTCGCCGGTAGCTTCGACGGGCTCGCCGTGGAACACGTCGGCGGTTACCTTGGTGATGGCGCCGTCTTGGGCTTCGATGTCGCGGACCCTGGACTGGAGGTGGACGGTGACGCCGGCGGCGAGAAGGGCCTTGCGGACGGCCGGCTCGATGGTCGAGACGTCGTAGAGGTTGGCGTGCTTGTGGCCGGGGAACTCGATGTTCTTGTGGCGCGCATTGGCGTCGGCGATCAGGAACAGGTCGCCGCCGCCCATGGCGATGGCTTCCTCGGTAGCGGTGAAGCGGCCGTTGTTGCGCATGATGCCGCCGACCAGCCCGGTGCCGAGCAGCATGTCGGCCCGTTCGAACAGCTCGGCCTCACAGCCCGCCTTGCGGACCGCCAGCGCGGCCGCGCAGCCGGCCCAGCCGCCGCCGACGATGACAACTTTTTTTGCCATAATAAAGTTCCTCCTTAGCTTCGGTCGCCGCAAAGGCCCATCCGCGGCGAGCCCCAGGGGCAGGCCGCAGATGGACTTATCAGGCAACCTGTTAGATGATGCCCACGAACTTGGCGACGATCTCGAGCAGCTTCACCTGAGCCTGGACGCCGTAGCGCATGACGTCCTTGAGCAGGTTGCCCTTGCTGTCGGTGGTCGCGAGGTCGGGGGAGATGTAGATGTTGCCGTCGTAGGCGACGGTCGGGATGACGCCCATCGCGGCCATGCCGCTCTGGAAGATGTTCGTGCCGGAGTACATATCTTCGATCGAGAAGATCGGCAGGCCCATCTCGCCGTCCTTCCAGGTGCCTTCGTAGTTGACTTCGACGGCGCGGGAGTTGTAGGATTTGTTGATGATTATCCCCGCTTTAAGTTTCGGGTGGATCTTGGCGAATTCCTCCTTGACGACGTCGAAGAGGTCGTCGACCGCCTTGGTGTAGACTTCGGGGTTGTCACGCAGCACCTTGAGGACCTGGATCTGAGTGGCGAGAGCTTCCTTGCCCGGGTCGAAGGTGACGTAGGCGGCCTTGCCGTAGGAGGAACCGGTGCCCCAGCGATCGCCGTGCATGCCCATGGCCCGGCGGATGGGAACCATGATGTCTTCCTTGCCGATGATCAGGCCGCTGGTGGCCGCGCCGCTGGCTTTATCCATGCTGTAGATGATGGCGTCGGCGCCGGATTTGCGGATGTCGTGGCCGATGCCGGGCACGCCCCAGGCATTGTCGATCACGTAGGGGACGTTGTATTCCTGGCACAGCTTGGCGTACAGCTTTTGGAGAACCGGCGTGCCGTCCTTGTCCTTGACGCCGTAACCGTAGCCGGGGGTCTCGTAGCCCAGCGAGGTCATGCCGGTGAACATGGCGGCGTGGCGCTCGGCGACCTTCTTCATGGCGACGTAGGTGGCCTCGGGGTCGACCTTGGTCAGCAGCGGCACGGGATGGTGCTTGATGCCGTGCACCGGGTATTCGGCGCCGGCCACGGGCACGACGAGGGTGTCGAGGTTGTTCTGGCGTTTGCCGTAGAAGCCGAGTTCGCCGGGGGTGGTGCCGCGGTCGGCGATGAGGTCCTTGTATTTGCCGGGGAAGGGGCGCCCGTAGCCGCCCTGGTGGTGGAAGTGCTTTTCGTAGGGGGCGATGTAGCGGGCGCGGTAATTGTCGCCGCGTCCCATGGCCGGCGGGGTGAACAGGGAGTCGAACGCGACCCACAGGCCGGCTTCGCAGGTGCTGGTCGGGGCGGCGTCGTACTCGTCGCCGTAGATGTCCTTGACGAGCTCGCGGATCTGGTCGACCATGACCGCCAGCGGCGTGACCGTTTTGGCGGCTTCCTCGCTGGCTTTCATTATATCTTCGCGCAGGGGGGCCGGGCAGCCGGAGATGCCGCCGGTCATGCCGAATTTGCCGCGCAGTTCCTGCGGGATGCCGAGCTCGTCGGCAGCCTTCTTGGCTTCGGCGTAGATGGCCGGAATATTGGCCTGCAGGCTTTTGTACATCTGGAATTTGTACTTGAATTTGCTCATGTTTTTCATCCTCCTGAATTTGTTATTTTCTTAAGATGCTTAGAAGGCTCCAGATGCAAGGCGCACCGGAGGATGTGCGCGCAGGCGCACTTGGTTGCGTACGTCGAGCACAGCATCCGAGGAGCAAGTGCGGAGTTCTAGGCGCTTTAGCACCTTAGAACGACGGCCTGCCCCTTGCGGGTACGCTGCAGATGGACCTTATAAGCAATCTTATTGTCTAACCTTGACAATCATTTCCACTTCGCACGCGGCATCCATGGGCAGCTCGCCGACCCCCACCGCCGAGCGGGCATGCTCGCCGGCGGCGCCGAACAGCTTGCCGAGAAGCTCGGACGCGCCGTTGACCACCTTGGGCTGGGCGTTGAAGCCGGGGGCGCTGGCCACGAAGCCCGTGACCTTGACCACCCGCTCGATTTTGTCCAGACTGCCGATCGCCGCCTTGATGACGCTCAGGCAGTTGAGGGCGCAGATCTGCGCCGCCGCATAGCCTTGGGCCTCGTCCAGTTCGCGGCCGACCTTGCCCTTGAAAACGAGCTCGCCGTTGACGAACGGGATTTGCCCCGCGGTATAGACATAGCCGTCGCCCACGGCGACAGCGGGTACGTACGCTGCCACCGGCTTGGGCGCCGCCGGCAAGGTTAGCCCCATCTCGCGGATTTTTTCTTCCACACTACTCATTTTGTGCCCCTTCCTCCGGCTCAGGCCGGATCTGTTATTTTACTTGCCGGCCGCGGTAAACCGCACCGGCATGCCCAGCGCCGCCCCCTGCTCCACGCCGTCGGCCAGCCGGTCGGTGCGGATGACGATGTTGAGGTGGTTGGGCATATGGGTTTCGTCGAAACCGGCCAGGGTGCCGATTAGGCGCCCGGCGAGGTAAACCTCGTCGCCGGCGACGATCACACCGCCGTCCGCGATGGCCGCGAAGCCCAGGTAGGCGATGCGGTCCACGCGACTGCCGGGCTTGGCGTCCGGCTCGTCGGTGAGAATAAGCTCATGGATGTCGTGCTTCTTGATGCAGCGGGATATCGGCTTGATGAGTTCCAGGCCGCGGTCCTCCAT
Source organism: Selenomonadales bacterium (assembly GCA_029976065.1). Taxonomy (GTDB): domain Bacteria; phylum Bacillota; class Negativicutes; order Sporomusales; family UBA7701; genus Anaeroselena. Next base: position 17,799 of record JARKNV010000057.1, on the reverse strand, counting down.
TTTGCCCCGCAGCACGACCGCGAGCGCGCCGGCGACGTCGGTTTTGGCGGCGTAGGGGTTGGAGGTGAATTTACCGGCGGCGTAGGGGTCTATCTTCATAAGATGGCCTCCTCTATCTAGGGGAAACTGCCGCAGATGAACTTTCGAGGCAGTTTCGCGCTATTTTTTAACGGATGTGACGGTGTCTTTCCCGGTCCTACCCGGATACGCGCCCTCCGCCCTGCTGCCCAGCGCGCCCTCGTGGATTGCGGCCACGAAGTCGCCGCTCGCCGCCACCTCGTCAAGCACCTGCTCGATGCCGGCCACCAGCTCGTCGGCGTAGCTGTCAGCCTTGGGGGTGGGGGCGACGCCGGCCTGGCCGAAGAAGCGGAAGCCTTCCTCGACGGCCCTTAGGGTGTCGATGCGCGCGGGGACGGAGATCGGTCCGCCTGAATAGGCTTCGTCGGTCGAGGCGATCGAGATGGCGTCGACCCCGAGGGAGCTTGCCAGGCAGGCATGGAGGGCGGTAGCCATCGCCGACTGCACCCGGTCCTCGGTGTGGGTGAGGAAGCCGATCGGCGCGCCCGGCCACAGCGGGGCGTCGATGATGCCCCGGAGAGCCTTTATTTTGGCGACGTTGAAGTCGATGTAGTTGTCGGCCATGAAGCCGCCGACCATGACCTCGGGCGAATAGGCGAACAGCGGCTGGAGGATGGGGCGGGCGCCGAGGCGCACCGCCAGGTCGGCGACGATCAGCATGCCGGCGAACGCTTTATGGGCCGGCACGCCGCACAGTTCCTCGTTCGTGACGATATCGAAGGGCAGGTTGTATTTCTTGGCGTACAGGATGGTGTGGTAGCCGTCGATAACCATCCGCGCGGGATCGGTGCCCGCCCCCAGGGCTCCGTAGCAGAAATTTATCTTCGTGAGGTCGGCGCCCATTTTGCCGGCCAGCACGGCCGTCTCGGGGGTGTTGAGGCCGCGGTGGGCCCGCACCTGCCACAGCGTCGAGGTCTCGAGGGCCTGCTTGATGCGGTTGAGGTTGGCGGGGGTGATGACCGTGCCGTCCTCCTGGTGGGTGAGGAAGCCGTCGAGGAAGCCTTCGGTGCGCGCCCCCCACGAGGGGTCGAAGTGGACGACGCCGTCGGCGCCCCACGCCTCGCTGGCGAGGATGTGGCCGATATCCATGAACGGGCAGCCGGTGCCGTACTGGACGAAAACGAGCGGCTTCTTGCGGGTGTGCTGAAGCTTGCGGACCGACATGCGGGCCTTGGTGTCGGCCAGGTATTTCTCCAGGCCCTCCACCTCGGTCTTGCTGAAGCGGCGGGTCTTGGGGTGAAGCTCACCGCCGGCGTAATATTTGCGGGGGATGTCGCCGCACAGGGCGGGGTAGTGCTGGTAGAGCTCGCCGTCGCCCTGGCGGGCCCGCCATTTGGCGGCGTCCCACAGCTCGTCGCGCAGCCGAGCGCGCTCGACGCCGGGCGAGGTTTTATCCTTGGTCCAGGCAAGAATCATATCGGTTATCGCCGCCAGACGGCGGGCGACGCCCTCGTGGCGGTAGCCGTAGCCGTAGCCGGCGGTCATATCCGGTTTGACCTTGACGGAGCGGGTCGGGTCGGGGCAGTACTCCCGCCCCTCGATGAAGCATACGACCTCCTCAACGACCGTCCCTGGGCCGAAGCCGGCGTCGAAACCCAGCTCGGCGGCCAGTTCCGGGCGCACCGCCATGCCGCCGATGCCCAGCTTGACCTTGGCGCGGATGCCGGCGGCGTCGGCGAGGTCGACGAAGCGGGCGAGGATCTCGGCCACCCCGTAGCCCAGCGTCCGGCTTAGCAGCAGCGTGTCGGTCCCTTCGCGGAGGGCGTTGTCGATGATCTCCTCCTCGGTGAGGTCGGGAGGAAGCAGGATGGTCCGGTAGCCGGCCTCGTCGAGGCCGCGGGCAATGATCTTCAGGCCGATGTCATGCACCGGATCGAGCGGCGCGAGCAGCACTTTTTTCATATCAACCCTCCTGCGGCGCGGCTTCGCGGAGCAGCCAGCGGTATTTGTCGGCCGGCCGGTAAACGTACGCCCGGCCCCTGACCCGCACTCCCGGGCCCTCGTATTGCGCGAAAACCACGTCAGCGTCGGTGAAGCCCCACGATTTAAGCAGGTTGAGCATCAGGTTGCGCCCCTCCTCTTCGGTGGCGCAGACGAAGAAAGTCTCGACATCCAATGCGTCCATTATCTGTTCGGTGATCTTGGCCACGGTGGTCACCTCCGGCAAATCGGGCGGTTGCTACTCATCATTGATGAGCTATATAATTCATCTTCGCCATCGTTTTCCAATCTCCTTCATGAGAAAAGAAAAAAGATTAATTTTTCCTGCGCGGCCGTCCAGAAGGCCCTTCGGCTGCGTACCCGCAAGGGGCAGGCCGCGGTTCCAAGCGCTTCGCCCTACGGGCATAAGCGATCACAGCAACGCTAAAGCGTTGTGTGTCTGCTTATCCGGTGCGCCGTGCCGATGAGCCCCCTGAACGGCCGCGCAATCTTCCTCCCGGATTATTATGGAAGGTATTGGCGGACAAGCGGAGAATTTAACGGCAAGAGAATTACCGTTTCCGAGGTGGCCCATGGGCACCGCCATGCTTCTCGACCTCTTGAGCGACGGGGCGCTGATCGCCATCGTCGCCTACCTCATCGGGCGCAACAAGTTCATCAGCGACTGCGTGAACACCCCCACCCGCGGGCGGTGCTTCGTCACGCTTGTCGCCATCTTTGCCCCGCTGTCGATCATGGGCACCTACAACGGCATCCCCGTCGAAGGCGCCCTGGCCAACACCCGGCTGGTGGGGGCGCTGATGGGCGGCATCATGGGCGGCCCGTGGGTCGGGCTGACCGTCGGCGCGATCAGCGGCCTGCATCGCTACTCCCTCGGCGGCTTCACCGCCGAGGCCTGCGGGCTGTCGGCCCTCATCGGCGGCCTGCTGGCCGGCCTCGTCCGCCAGCGGCTCGGCATCCACCGCTTCGACTGGAAGATCGGCGCGGCCGTGGCCCTGGCGGGGGAAATCATCCAGAAGGGCCTGGTGTTCGTCTTCACCCCGTTCGAAGCCGCCTGGGCCCTGGAGCGGGTCATCGCCGTCCCCACCACCCTCGTCAGCATCCTCGGCACCATCATTTTCATCATTATCATCGAGGATATCCAGAAAACGCGCGAGACCCACAGCGCCCAGGCCGCCGAGCTGTCGCTGGAGATCGCCAGCCGCACCCTCCCCTTCCTGCGCCACGGCCTGACGCCCGCCTCGGCGCAGAAGACGGCGGAAATAATCCACGCGCTGACCAAGATGGATGCCGTGTCCATCTCCGACCGCGAGAAGGTGCTGGCCTTCATCGGCCTCGGCGACGACCACCACGCCCCCGGCCAGGCGATCAGCACCGCCTCGACCCGCAAGGTCCTCGAGGAGCAGCGGCTGATCGTCATCGAAACCCCCGAGGACCGCGGCTGCTCGGTCCCCGACTGCCCGCTCCGCTCCGGGGTGGCCGCCCCCCTCTTCTCCCACGGCGAGGTGGTCGGCACCATCAAGCTGTCGCGGGCCCTCGCCGGCAACATCTCCGCCATGGATATCCGCCTCGTCGACGGCCTCGCCAACCTGCTGTCCGTCCAGATCCAGCTCGCCGAGGTCGACAACCAAAAAAAACTGCGCGAAAAAGCCGAGCTCAAGGCCCTCCAGGCGCAAATCAACCCCCACTTCCTCTTCAACACCCTCGGCGCGATCATGTCCTTCTGCCGCACCAAGCCCGAGACCGCCCGCACCCTCCTCGGCCACCTGGCGACCATCATGCAGCACAGCCTCACCGTCCGCGACGACTTCGTGCCCCTCGGCAACGAGCTCGACGGCATCGTCGCCTACCTGGAAATCGCCAAAACGCGCTTCGGCGCGCGCCTCACCGTCGACATCGCCGTCGACGACGCCGCCCGCCAGGTGCCCGTCCCCGTTCTCTCCCTCCAGCCGCTGGTGGAAAACGCCCTTGAGCACGGCCTGTTCCCCAAATACAGCCAGTGCCTGCTGTCCGTCCGGGCCGCGGTCGACGGCGACGACCTGCTGATAACGATAACCGACAACGGCGTGGGCATCCCGCCCGCCAAACTCGCCACCCTGTTCACGAGCGCCGACGGCATCGGCGTCAAAAACGTCCACAAACGCCTGGCAAGCATCTACGGCGGCGGGTACGGCCTCACCATCGACAGCCGGCCCGGCGAAGGCACCCGGGCCGCCATCCGCATCCCGCTCGAGAGGAGGAGCACGGCATGATCCTGACGACCGTCATCGTCGACGACGAACCGCCCATCTGCGACGAAATGGAATACCTGCTGAGCAACCACCCCGATGTGAAGGTGGTCGCCCGCTTCGAGCAGCCGCCCGGCGCTCTCGAGTATATCGCCGCCACCTCGCCGCGGCTGGTCTTCCTCGACATCAGCCTGCCCGGCATGTCCGGCCTGGAGATGGCCTCCCGCCTCAGCGTGCTGCGCGACCCGCCCTTCGTCGTATTCATCACCGCCTACCCCGAATACGCCCTGGCCGCCTTCGAAACGCCGGCGGTCGGCTATGTAACCAAGCCGGTCACCGAAGAGAAGCTCGCCGCCGTGCTGAGCAAGGTGCGCGGCCTGGCGGCGCGGGCGGCGGCGCCCCCGAAGGAGCCGGCCGGCAAGGTCTGCGTCCTGTCCGGGGGACGGATCGTCCCCCTCAACAAAGAAGATATCGCCCTCGTCCACGTCCGCGAGAAGGCTGTCTATGTCCTCACCAAGCAGGGCGAATACGCTTCGACCCTCACCATGCAGGAAATCGAGAGCGTGCTGGCCGCCGGCCGGGGCGGCGCCACCCCCTTTGTCCGCGTCCATCGCCAGTACATCGCCAACCTCGACAAGGTGGTGGAGGTCATCCCCTGGTTCAAGGGCACCTACTTCCTGCGCATGGACGACTGCAAAGGCCAGCAGGTCCCCGTCAGCCGCCACAAGGTCGGCCAGGTCAAAGCCGCCCTGGGGCTGAAATGAAATAAAAAGCGCGCCGCAGGGGTAAGCAGAGCCGAATATTGCGAGACTAATAGAGGCTGCCGCATGGCAGCCTCTTGTGAAGGAGCACTTGATGGCACAAAATCAATCTACGGCGATAAAAATCGTTCTTTGCGGCGGGCTGGCGTTTTTTTGCTCGTTTATCGACCGGCTGTCCTGGCCGCCGGTAATTCCCATGGCGTCGCGGGAATTGGGACTCACGGCGGCCCAGGCCGGCGGCTTCATGAGCGCCTTTTTTCTCGGCTACCTGTTGACCCAGCTGCCGGGAGGGATGCTGGCCGACCGGCTCGGCACAAGGAAGGTGCTGCTGACCTCCCTTTTCTTTATGGGGATTTTCACGCTCGGCATGACCTGGGTGCCGGGCTTCTGGACAGGCACCGTCCTCCGTTTCCTCGCCGGCATCGGCTCGGGAGCGGTGCTGGCCGCCTCGGTAAAAGGCGTGTACGATCATTTTGGCCCGACCCGGCGGGCGACGGCGATGGGCTTTTTCATGGCCTCGTGCCCGCTCGGCCTGCTTGTCGCCAATCTATTGGCGCCGGTGATCGCGGCCGGCTACGGCTGGCGCGCGTCCTTCCTGGCCGCCGGCGGCTTTACCCTGCTGGTGCTGGCGATATCCTGGCAGGTGCTTCCCCGGCCGGCGGAAACGCGCCACCCGGCGGCAACCGGAGCCGGCGGCGGCAACACCCTGCGGACGCTGGCCGGCAACCGCGCGCTGATGCTGACCGCCGTCGCCGGCTTTTTCGCCATGTGGGGCACCTGGGGTACCCTGACCTGGGCGAATACGTACATGCACCAGAGCCTGGGGCTGTCCCTGAAACAGTCCGGCCAGGTCATGGCCGTGTTTGCCGCCGGGGCCCTGCTCGGCCAGCCCCTGGCCGGCTGGCTGGCCGACCGGCTTCCCCGGCACCGCCGGCAGGTCGGCATGGCCATTCTGGCCTGCTTCGCGCTGCTTCTGTGGCTGTTCGGCAACAACCAGGATACACGGCAACTGGTCATCCTGGCACCCTTGCTGGGGGCGGGGTCGTTTATTTTCGGACCGGTTTTGAATACCTTCATCAGCGAGCTGGTGGCGCCGCCCCAGGTGGGCACCGCCATCGGCTTCTGCAACGCCGTGTGGCAGCTGGGTTCGGTGATTTCCCCGCTGACGGCCGGCTACTTCCTCGACCTGACGGGCGACTACGCCTGGGCATTCGCCGTCCTGGCGGCCGGCCCGCTCCTGGCCGTCCTGCTGTTCGCGCTGGTGCGGCCCGGCGGCGTTTGCGAGAGCTAGACAAAGACGAGTACAGAAAAAGGCACGCCGCGCGGCGTGCCTTTTGTAAACTTATGAGGCCGAGGCTGGCTAGAAAGGTCCAGATGCACGTCCTGATTACCCAGGCCTAGTCAGCGTTCATTGCTGTAGGCGGTATTCGCACGTGCAGTGTGCGGGGCGCACCGGAGGAGCAAGTGCGCCGTTCTTGGTGCTTTAGCGCCTTAGAACGGCGGCCTCCCCCTTGCGGGGACGCCGCAGATGGGCCTTTATCGCCAGCCGTGCCGGCTATTTTACCAGTACCTTCATCCACTGCCAATACGTCGCGCTCATCAGCAATATCGTCAGATAGGCGATGATGGTCAGCGGGATGCCGGTGCGGACGAAGTCCTTGACCTCGAAGGTGTCGGTGCCGTAGGCCACCATGTTCTGGGGCGCGTTCACCGGCAGGATGAAGCCGAAGCTGACCACGTACTGCAGCACCATCGTCATGCCGACGACGTTGATGCCCGGCGTCGTGACGCTCTGCAGGACGGAGATGACGATCGGGATCATCGCCGCCGCCAGGGCGGTGGCGCTGGCGAAGCCGAGGTGGATGACGATAAGGAAGGCGGCCAGCACGGCGATGATGGTGAGGGCCGGCAGGGTCTGCAGGCCGAAGGCGGCGACGACGAGCTTGGCGATCCAGGCGGCCGCCTTGGTCGACAGCAGCGCCGAACCGAGGCTGATGCCCACGCCGAACAGTACGAGCGTGCCCCACGGCACCTTGGGCTGGGCTTCCTTCCAGCTCATCACGCCCAGACCGGGCAGTAGCATGAGGGCGATGGCGGCGATGGTCGTCGAGGAGGTGTCGAACGGATGGACGATCTTCTCGGTCGACCAGAAGAACAGCAGGGCGAGCGAAATCGCCAGCATCTTCTTCTCGTCGAGGCTCATCGGCCCCATGTCGGCCAGCGCCTTGGCGATGGTGGCCTGGCCGCCCTCGATCTCGTCCGTTTCCGGCGGCATGACCTTCATCAGCACGAAATACAGCGCCACCGACATGATGACGGCAAAGGGGGCGGCGGCGATGAACCAGTCGAGCCAGGTGATGTTGACGCCGAGCTGCTTCTCGATGAAGCCGACGGCGATCATGTTCTGGGCGGCGGCCGTCTTGATGCCGACGTTCCAAATGCTGTCCGCCTGGGCGGTGGCGATCATCATCACGCCGGCGAAGCGGCTCTTGAGGTTGACGCCGAAGGCCATGATGATCCCCATGACGATCGGCACGAGGCAGGACACGCGGGCAGTGGTGCTGGGCACGAAGAAGCTGAGGATGAAGCCGACGAAGATGACCCCCGCCAGCACCCGGTTGGTCTTGGCGCCAATCTTGGACAACACGACGAGGGCGATGCGTTTGTCGAGGCCGGTCTTCATCATTGCCGCGGCGATGAACAGCGCGCCGCCCACCAGGGCGAAGGCGGTGTTGGCGAAGCCGCCGAGGGCGACGCCGAGAGCCTTGGCGGTCCCCATGACCACCTTGGGGTTGGCGACGTCGGGCGAAGCGCCGAGCAGGAAGGCCATCAGGGCCATGATGACGGCGGCGCTCACCGGATAGGATACCGCGTCGGTCATCCACACGATGACCGAGAACACCAGGATGCCGATCATCCGGTGGCCGGCGACGGGAAGGCCTTCCGGCGTGGGCATGAGGATGATGGCCAGCAGGACGGCGAAGCCGAGAATAAGTCCGTAGCGCTGGGCGAACGACTGCTGGGGCGCCTGGGGGACCGCCCCTGGTACTGTCTGCATGTTTTCCCTCCTCCAATTATGGTAATCCATGCTAATTTTCCCTCCTTTTTCCCGCCCGTCGCCACAAGTTTCGCCCCAGCAACGCAAAAGGACTCCCGAAAAGAGCCTTTTCGCGCCTCAGCGCCAGGGGAAAAAGAAAACGGCACGCCCGGAGGCGCGCCGCGAAGGAGTGTCGATTTAAACGTTTTGGCTTAGGCCATTCAGAAGTGTCCAGATGCCAAGCGGCTCCGAGGACGCGCAGCGACGCGTACTCGGAATGTACGCTAGCAAGCGACCGGAGGACCAACGCCGCAGATGGGTGCTGCTGGGCGGCCGTAGCTACACGGTTACACCGTTTTTAAAGATCGTCAGATCCCGGAACCCCAGCTTCTCCGCCTTGGTCGCCTGCCCGGAGGCTACGCCCAGCACGAAGGAAAAGAATTCGCCGGCGAGCTCTTCGCGGGGCGCGCCGTCCAGCAGGCGCCCGGCGTCGAAGTCCATCCAGTTCCGCTTGCGGCGGAACAGGTCGCTATTTGTGGCGATCTTGACGGTCGGCACGACCGTGCCGAGCGGCGTGCCGCGGCCGGTGGTGAAGAGGATGAGCTGGCAGCCGGCGGCGGCCAGCACCGTTGCCGCCACCAGGTCGTTGCCCGGTCCGTTCAGCAGGTTGAGGCCCTGTTTTTCGGCCCGTTCGCCGTAGCCGAGCACATCGACCACCGGGGCGGCGTAGCCGCCCTTCTGGGTGCAGCCGAGCGACTTGTCCTCCAGGGTGGTGATGCCGCCGTCCTTGTTGCCGGGGGAGGGGTTCTCGTACACCGGCTGGTTGTGGGCTTTGAAATATACCTTGAAATCGTTGATCAGGCTGACGATCTTGTCGAAGACCGCCTTGTCCTTGGCGCGGTTCATGAGGATGGTCTCGGCGCCGAACATCTCCGGCACCTCGGTGAGCACCGTCGTGCCGCCGCTCGCCACCAGCCGGTCGGAGAACAGCCCGACAAGCGGGTTGGCGGTGATGCCCGAAAAGCCGTCCGAGCCGCCGCATTTCAGGCCGACGACCAGGTCGGACAGCGGGCAGGGAGTCCGCTTGAAGTCCCCGGCGTACTCGGCCAGCTCCGCCACCAGCTTCACCCCGGCCTCGATCTCGTCGCCGACCCCCTGGGTTTCGAGGAATTTTACCCGCTGGGAATCGACCGGGCCGAGGATTTCCTTGAAGACCCGGATGTGGTTGTTCTCGCAGCCCAGGCCGAGGACGAGGACGCCGCCGGCGTTGGGATGGCGGACGAGATTGGCGAGGATTTTCTGGGTGTTGGCCAGATCGTCGCCGAGTTGGGAGCAGCCGTAGGGATGGGTGAAGGCGTGGACGCCGTCGATGTTTTTCTGGCTGAGCAGCTTTTCGGCCACTTCGGCGATGACGCGGGCGTTCTGGTTGACGCAGCCGACGGTGGGGATGACCCAGATCTCGTTGCGCGTCCCCGCCTTGCCGTCCGGACGCCGGTAGCCGAGGAAGGTCTCGTTCCGGCCGGCGCTCTCCAGCGTGGCGGTTTCAGGCTCATACGTGTATTCGAGCAGCTCGCCCAGGGTGGTCTTGCAATTGTGGGTATGCACCCAGTCGCCGGCGGCGATGTCTACCTGGGCGGTGCCGATGGGGTAGCCGTACTTCACGACCTTTTCGCCGGCGGCGATCGGCGCGATGGCGAGCTTGTGGCCGGCGGGGATGGGCTGGCGGGTGACGACGGCCGCCGCTCCGGCGGCCAGGGCCTGTCCGGGGGCGAGCGGCTTTACGGCCACCGCGACGTTGTCCTTGGGATGGATTCGCATCAGGTCCATAGCGGGTCTCCTTTCGTTAAGAGGCTAGCCGGCAAGCACGGCCGCCAGCGCGGCCGCCATGCCGTCCCGGCAGATGCCGTGCAGGTAGCCGGCGACGGCGTCGGTCATCCCGGCCGTCTTGTTGAGATCGCGGCCCCAGATGGCCGTATCGGCCAGCACCGCGACGGTCACCGCGCGGGCGCCGGCGGCGGTGCCGTCGTATTTGGCCCAGGCGGCCGCCAGCGCTTCGAGCACGAACAGGTCGTCGCGCATCTCGAACCGGCCTTTGCTCCGGCGGGCGTCCATCACCGCGCCGTTTATCCTGCCGTCCTTGTAAACGGCCAGGAGAGCCGCCAGGCTGAACGTCAGGCGCCGCGGCAGGGTGCCGAACCGCTCCTGGTGGTCGAGGATCGACGGCAGGACGCGGTTTTTGAACTTCGAGGCCGAGTTGAGCAGGATGCTGATGAGGTAGTGCCTGATGTAGGGGTTGCGGAACCGTTCGACGACCGCGTCGGCGAACGATTTGAGCATATCCTTGTCCAGCCCGCAGGCGGGGATGATTTCCTCGTAGACCGCCTCGCGCACGAACCGTCCCGTCACCTCGTCGTCCATCATCTCGCCCACCGTATCCAGCCCGTAGAGGAAGGAGGCAGGCACCGCGGAGGTGTGGGCGCCGTTCAGGACGCGGACCTTGCGGGTGCGGTACGGGGTCATGTCGTCCGTCCAGATGACGTTGAGACCGATGCGGGTGAAGGGCAGCTTCTCGGCCACCCGCGCCGGGCCCTCGATGACCCACAGATGGAAGCGTTCGCCCGTATCCAGCAGACCGTCCTCGTAGCCGAGGCGGGCGGCGAAGGCCGCGGCCTCGTCCTTGGGGTAGCCGGTCACGACCCGGTCGACGAGGGTATTGAGGAAGAGGTTGCTTTTCTCCACCCAGGCTGCGAACGCCGCCGGCAGCTTCCACTCGGCGGCGTATTGCAGCACCACTTTTTTCAGCACGTCGCCGTTGCGGTCGATCAGCTCGCAGGGGATGATGGTCATGCCTTTGCCGGGGTCGCCGCCGAAGTGGCTGAACCGCCGGTAGAGGTACATCGTGACCTTGCCGGGGAAGGACACCGGCGGCGCCAGCCCGGGCCCGTCCTGCGGGTCGTGGCTGATGCCGGCCTCGGTGGTGTTGGAAATCAGGTATTCGATGGTGGGATTCTCGGCGCACTTCAGCACCTCGTCCCACTGGGCATACGCGCTCAGGGCGCGGCTGATCACGCCGATCAGGGAGAGGTCCTCGGTCGGCTGGCCGTCCTGCAGGCCGCGCAGGGCGAGGGTGTACAGCCCGTCCTGTTCGTTCAGCCGGCCGGCGAGGCCGTCGGCGATCGGCTGGACGACCACGACCCGGCCGCCCCACTGGCCGCTGTTGTTGAGGCGGTGGAACATCCAGTCCACGAAGGCGCGCAGGAAATTGCCCTCGCCGAATTGGATGACCCGCTCGGGCAGATTGTCGGGGTACGCGGGCAGATCCATTTCAGGCGGGAAGCGAAAACTCCCGTCCAGCAGTTTTTTCGACAGTTTAGGCATTAAAACGTACCTCCTTAAACCCCAAAGGGCTTGCGAGCAAGCCATTCAGAGCCCCCAGATGCTAGGCGGCTCCAAGGGCGCGACGCGTACTCGGACATACGCAAGCAAGCGCCCGCAGGACCAAGTGCGCCGTTCTTGCTGCTTTAGTAGCTTAGAACGGCGGCCTCCCCCTCGCGGGGACGACGCAGATGGGGGCTATCAATGGCTTGCCTGATGTATCGCTACATGAACATTGAGGGCAACGTCATCGACAGCGCCGGTATATACGTCAACAGCAACAGCACCACCAGCATCGCCAGGAAGAAGGGCATCATCGCCTTGGTGCCGGCCTCGACCGACACCTTGCCGATGGCGCAGCCCACGAACAGCACCGTGCCGACCGGCGGGGTCAGGAGGCCCATGCCGGCGTTGAAGATCAACACGATGCCGAAGTGGATGGGGTCCATGCCGATCGCCTTGCACACCGGCAGCAGCACCGGGGTGAGGATGAGGATCATCGGCGCCATGTCCATCGGGCCGCCGAGGATGAGCAGCAGGATGTTGATCATCATCAGGATGACCCACGGGCTGTCGGACACCGACAGGAACCACTGGGTGATGAGGTCGGGCAGGTGCAGGTAGGCCATGACCCAGCCGAACGCCTGCGAGGCGGCGATGAGGAAGAAGACCATCAGCACGGTGCGGAAGGTGCGGACAAGCACCGGCCACATCTGCTTGATGGAGGCCTCGCGGTAAACGATGAAGGCCAGCAGGAAGGAGTACACGGCCGCCAGCGCGCCCGATTCGGTGGCCGTCGCCCAGCCGCTGATGATGCCGCCGAGGATGATGACCGCCGGGGTGAAGGACAGCAGGCCGTGGAAAAGGATGCCGGGGATCTGGGATTTCACGACCGGGTCGCCTTTGGGGTAGCCTTTCCTGATAGCGATGATATAACCGGTCGTCATGAGTGAGCCGAGGAGGATGATGCCGGGAACGATGCCGGCCAGGAAGAGGCCGCTGATCGAGACCCCGCCGGCGGCGATGGCGTACAGCACCAGGTTGTGGCTGGGCGGTACGACGACGCCCTGAATGGCGGAGGAGATGGTTACGCCCACCGAGTAGTCGGCGGCATAGCCTTTCTTTTTCATGAGCGGTATCATCACCGAGCCGATGGCCGAGGCGTCGGCCACGGCCGACCCGGACAGATTGCCGAAAAACATGCAGGCGACGCTGTTGACCAGGGCGAGGCCGCCGCGGATGCGGCCGACGAACAGGTTGGCCAGGTTGACGATCCTGTTGGCCAGTCCGCCCTCGCCGAGGATCTGACCGGTGAGGATAAAGAAGGGAATGGCGAGCAGGGAATAAATCGTTATCCCCTGAATCATCTGCTGGCCGACGACCACCAGCGGAATTTCCATGTACCAGAGCGTGAGGACCGAGGAGATAACGAGGGTAAGAGCCACCGGGAAGCGCAGGATGAGGAGGATGAAGAAGCTCAGGGCCAGTATCCAGATGGCGGTTGTTTGATCAGGCATCATGTTGCTTGATTTCCTCCTCCACATCAGTGTAACGGCGCGTATCCTTGCCGAAGAACTGCAGCGCCGCGTAGAAGCACGTCATTACGCCGGTGATCGGCATGACGACATACAGCAGGCTGTTGGGCAGCTTGGTGGCCGGCAAGGTCGACTCGTTCATGAGGACGGTGAAATCCCAACCCGCAATGATCAGATAAAGGCCGAATATGAATATCGAAACGTCGATCAGCCGGTCCATCCAGAGGATGGTCCGCTTGGATACGAAATTCTCGATCATGTCCATGTTCATGTGGAGTTTTTCGCGGAAACCGATGGCGATACCCATGTAGGAAAACCAGGCCAGCAGGAGAAGGGTGATTTCCTCCGACCAGAAGAAGACGAAATTGAACAGTTTGCGGGTAAAGACTTGCATGGTTACGATAAGGATCATCGCCAGCAGACATAGTACGGCAAAGCCTTCCAGCGTCCTGTCCGCCGCGATAAGCAGCCGCTTGATCATTTGCACGTGTCGGTCACCCCCTGTACTACTTACGATTGGCAAGACTGGCGGCCCCCCGCGGAGCGCCGCCAGTCTTCGCCTGTTCAGAAGCGGTGTTCGTTATTTGGCTTTGGCGATGGCGTCAAGCACTTCGCCGTACTCGGCGCGATACTTTTCGAGCATCGGTTTGACGGCAGCCTGCCAAGGCTTGAGGTCCTGAACATAGGTGACGGTGCAGCCGGCGGCCTTGACCTTGGCTTCGGCTTCCTTCTCGAACTTGGTCCACAGGTCGCGCTGGGTAGCCACGGAGTCGGCGGCCGCCTGCTTGATGATCTTCTTGTCTTCGTCGGAGAGCTTATCCCAGACGACCTTGCTCATGACGAGCACTTCCGGAACCATCTGGTGCTGGTCGACGAGATAGTACTTGGCCACCTGGTAGTGGTTGGCGGTCAGGTAGCTGGGGAAGTTGTTCTCGGCGCCGTCGATAACGCCGGTCTGCAGCGCGCTGAACACCTGGCCGTACGGCATCGGGGTGGCGCTGGCGCCGATGGCCTGCATGAGATCCATATTGATCTTGTTCTGCTGTACGCGGATTTTGAGGCCCTTCATATCGTCCAGGGATTTGATCGGCTTGGTGGAGTAGAAGCTGCGGGCGCCGGGATCGTAGTAGCACAGGCCGATGAACTTGGAGGCGGCCAGGCCGTCAAGCATTTTCTGGCCGTCCGGGCCGGTGAGGACTTTCCACATATGGTCGGTGCTGTTGAAGAGGTAAGGCAGGGCGCAAACGCCCAGCGGTTTGTTGAACTCGGCCAGCGGGGCGGAGCTGACGCGGGTGAAGGCGATGGCGCCGAGCTGAACCTGCTCGATAACGGCCTTTTCTTCACCAAGCTGGGACGAGGGATAAACTTCGACCTTGATGCGGCCTTTGGTGCGCTCGGTTACGAGTTCGGCGAATTTCTTGTCGCCGAGGGTGGTGGGGTAGTCGGGCGGATGGGTTTCGCCCAGTTTCAGCACCAACTGCTGCTGTTGCTGCTGGGCCGGTTTCTTGTCGCCGCCGCCGCAGCCGGCGAACACGCCGGTGAGGACGAACAGCACGGCTACCAGGATCGCAATGGTTCTCTTGTTCATGTTGACCCTCCCTAGAATTTTATTTATATCAACGGAGAAGCCTCCGCGGCTTCCGCCTGCCGCCTTCTTATTTGAGCATCGGCGGCACGTTCTGAAGCCAGGCCAGGTTGGGATCGTCCCGCGGGATGAGCTTGCGGCCGTGGGGGCCGGCCATGACCCACAGGTAATAGAGCTGGCAGCCCGGGGCCGAGCCCACGGGATGGTAGCCCTTCGGCAGGAAGACGGCGTCGCCGTCCTTGAGCATGAAGGCCTCGCGCAGCGACAGGTCGTCGCTGTACATCACCTGCACGCCGAAGCCGCCCGCCGGCTTGATCTTGAACAGGTAAATCTCTTCGAACAGTCCCTCGTGGGGCGGTTCGTGGACGTCGTGCTTATGGGACGGGTAGCTTGACCACTGTCCGGGGTAAGCGAAGGTCTCGCCGACGATTATCCGGTCCACCCGGCCGTCGGCGTTGCCTGTGACGATGTCGTGGACGTCGCGCTGCCAGTTGAGGACGCCGCGGTGGGCGACGGTCACCTCGTCCGGCCGCACGGCGAACGGCGAAAACTTGCGCTCGGCCTTGGCCGACAGCACCGCCACCTCCACCGCCGCGCCGCCGGCGGCGGTCACGCTGTAGGCGGTGTCGACCGGCACATACACCGCCGCGGCCCGCCCGGCGAAAACGTCGCTGCGGCCCCCCACGGCGGCGAAAATATCGTCGCCGGCCGTGATATTGGCCACGCCGGAGAGCACCACCAGGACGAGCTCCTCACCGGCGGTCGCCGCCCGGTGGACGGTCTCCCCGCTCAGGCTGAGCAGGCCCAGGCCGATATATTCCGGGCCGTCGCCGACCCTGACGACGTCACGGTAACCCTCAAATCGTTCTCCGGGATAAAAGTACTTGATGCTCCTCGCCCCCTTTTAAAAGATCGGAATGGGAAGACTCCATCGTCTCCCTGAGCGCCAGCGCGCAGGCGCCGGAAAACCCCGCCCGGCCGTCGAGCGACGAAATCATCAGCTCGGTCGCCGCCGCCACCTCGGGAAACGCATGGGAACGCACCGTCTCCTCGATCAGCGCGCGGTTCAGCGTGGCCGCGCGGGCCATCCGCCCGCCGAGGAATACCACCTGGGGATTGAGGATATTGACGACATCGGCCACGGCGTAGCCGACGTACCTGGCCACCTGGCGCATAAGCTCGGCGCAGTAGGAGCCCTCCGCACCGGCGCAGTCGATGACATCCTCGATCGACACCAGCCCGGCGGCGGCCCGTTCCCTTATGGGATCGTCGGCGCGGATGAACGGCAGCTCGCTCGCCACCTTGCGTTCGAGGGCGGGGATGCCGCAGATCGTCTCCAGGCAGCCGCGGTTGCCGCAGTTGCACAGCGGGCCGCCCTCCTGGATGACGATGTGGCCGATTTCCCCGGCGTAGCCCCGGTAGCCCTGGAGGATGCGCTCGTCGGTAAGCACGCCGGCGCTGATCCCCTCGCCCCAGTTTATGTATACCAGATCGCGGCAGTCGGCGCAGTCGCCGAACCAGCGCTCCGCCAGCGCCGAAGCGTTGGAGTTGTTCTCGATGAAAACCTTGACCCCCAGCCGCTCCTCCAGCGCCGCCCGGATGGGATAACCACTCCATTCGGGGCCGAGGTTGACCGAGCGTTTGACCGTGCCTGTGGCGACGTCGATGAGGCCGGGGAAAGCGACGCCGAGCGCCAGCAGCTGGCCCTTCCGGTCCGCCATGCGGGCGGCGGAGCCAATCACCCGGACGAAATTATCGATGCCCGGCTTCGGCGCCGACATATCGACGGCGCGCCGCTGCAGCAGGACAGGATCGGCGGTCAGGTTGGCCATCCCCATCGACACCTCGTGGCGGGTCACCTCCACGCCGAAAACGTAGCCGGCCTCGGGGTTGATCTCGAGCTGCATCGGTTTGCGGCCGCCCTGGGAAACGCCAAGCCCCGTCTCCTTTACGAACCCTATCGTCAGCAGTTCCTTGACGATCCCGGTGATGGCGGGGCCCGTCAGGCCGGTGATGGCGGCCAGCTCCTGGCGGGACACCGACCCGTGGCGTTTGAGGATGTTGAGGACATTCATTCTGTTGAGTTTCTTAATCAACTTACTATTGGCGGCAACATTTTTCAAAAAAAAGCTCCTCCGTTCACCCGGAGCGGGGAAATAAACTGCTTGTTTACAGAACTTAATTAATTGGTTTATTTATCTATTAATTGCAAATTCGTCGTCACCGTGGATTATCCTCCCAGAGCCGTTTCAGATGGTGAAATATAATCCCATCATGTAAAACCCCTACTGCAAATTCGTTATACGGACAGGTTATCCTCCCGCAAGCTGTTTCGAATGGTGAACTATCACATCCGGGGCCAAGGTTCCGCCCCGCTCCCGCCCGCATATCATGGAGGGCCGAACAAGTGTCGGCGCACGAATTTATGCGAGGTGATAACCGTGGGATGCGAGGAACTAGCCGCCGAACGCTGCCCATGCCTGCTGGCGGAAACGGAGGAATGCCCTTACTGCGGGCTGCTGAGGGGCGAAAAGGTCTGCGCCTGCGATTGGCAGGGCCGGTGCGCCTTCGAGCGCTGCCGGTGGCCGGAGGGTACGGAGGGCGACCGGCCCGCCGGCACGGTCGTCGCCGTCCGGGTTCTTGACGGCGCGACCGGGTTGATCCTCAGGGGCGACGAACAACTGGCCGCCGCGCCGGCCGGCACGCTGGTGACATTCAGGCTCCCGCTGGCCGGCAGCCGCGAAAGGAGCGCGATCCTGCTCAGAACCTACCCCTCCGGCCTCGTTTATCTTCTGTCGCTCGAACCCCTGCCCGGCGAACTGCTCCTCGGGCGGGCCATCACGCCCGTCCCGGCCGGCAACGCGTTCGCCGGCTACCAAACGCTGGCCGCGGCCGAAAACTGCCTGGTCGCCATCCTGGCCGCCGCGCCCCTGGCCGCCCTGCTGGCCCCGCTGGCCGCCGGCCTGCGCGCCCGCGGCTGCCGGGTGACGGTCGCGCCCCCCGGAGCCGCCGGCACCGTGCCCGACGCCGCAATCATCTTCGCCGCCGGCGGGGAAAATGAAATAAAGAGGATGGCAACCGCGTTGCCATCCTCTTTCCGGGGCCTTGTCGTCACCTGGGTTACAGGAGGAAGATAGCCACGATCGTCGTGGCGACGAAGCCCAGCACCACCGGCACGAAGTTGCGCCGCGCCAGCTCGATGGGATTGACGCCGGTGATCGCCGCCACCGGGATGAGGCCCCAGGGGATGATCGTGCCG
>JARKNV010000051.1 GCA_029976065.1 Selenomonadales bacterium | reverse complement strand
TGTCCAGCAATCTGCCCGGCAGCCGCTCATCCAGCCGGCCGATGAATTCGTCGCTGGCCTTGAAGAGGAGGCCGTGCATTTTGCCTTCCCGGGTGAAGACCAGAATGCGGGTCGGCCGGGGATCGGCCGATGAGTAGCGGTAGAGATATTTCTTGATGCCGGTTTGCCGGAAAAACTTTTTGTGGTATCGGGTTGCGAAACTTTCGATGCTGTTCACATCGACGACAATCTTCCTGTTAAGGCCCCACCCTCTCGTCACTACTTCCACGGTGCTGCCGGTGAGGATATAGGTGTAGCTGAAGGCATAGCGCCACGCCCACAGGCCCAAAAAGCCCAGGACGTAGAGGATGACGCCGAGGCCGCCGCTGCCGTTGGCGTAGTGCCATATCTGCCAGCTAAGCCACGCCAGGATGGCTGCCAGGATTACGGCGGCTATCCTGGTCTGTTCTTTGCCCCGGTGCGAATCCTCCTGGTACTTTTCCAAGTTTATCACCTGCCTAAAAAGCGGATACGCAGGGGTTAAGCCTGCGTATCCGCACAAGTGCTGGGGTGGCAATTTTACTTGAGCATGGCCAGCATGGTGCCGGCGGCGACGGCCGTGCCGATGACGCCGGCCACGTTCGGGCCCATGGCGTGCATGAGCAGGAAGTTGCCGGGGTTGGCTTTCTGGCCGACTATCTGGCTGACGCGCGCCGCCATCGGTACGGCCGAGACGCCGGCCGAGCCGATCAGCGGGTTGACTTTGCCGCCGGAGGTCCAGTACATTACTTTGCCCAGCAGCACGCCGCCCGCGGTGCCGCCGATGAAGGCTATCAGGCCGAGGACGATGATTTCGATGGTTTTCAGGTTCAGGAAGCTTTCCGCCGACATCGTCAGCCCTGTGCCGGTCGCCAGGAAGATGGTGACGATGTTGATGAGGGCGTTCTGCGAGGTGTCCGATAGCCGGTCGGTGACGCCCGATTCGCGGAAGAGGTTGCCCAGCATCAGCATTCCCATCAGCGAGGCTATCGGCGGCAGGAGCAGGCTGATGACGATGGTGCAGACTACCGGGAAGGCCAGCCGTTCGAATTTCGACACGGGCCGCAACTGGTCCATGACGGTCTCGCGCTCTTTTTTGGTGGTCAAAAGCTGCATGACCGGCGGCTGGATGAGCGGTACGAGCGACATGTACGAGTAGGCGGCGACGGCGATGGCTCCCAGAAGGTGCGGGGCCAGTTTGATGGTGAGGTAGATGGCGGTCGGGCCGTCGGCTCCGCCGATGATGCCGATGGCGGCCGCTTCCTGGACGTTGAAGCCCAGCAGCATGGCCCCGCCTAAAGAGACGAATACGCCGATCTGGGCGGCTGCGCCTAAGAGCAGGGTCGAGGGGTTGGCTATCATCGGGCCGAAGTCGGTCATGGCCCCGACCCCCAGGAAGATGAGCGGCGGGAAGACTTCGAATTCGATGCCTTTGGAAATGAGCATCATGACGCCGGGATCCTCAAAGAAGCCGGTTTTCGGGAAGTTGGCGAGGATGCAGCCGAAGGCGATCGGCGAGAGCAGCAGCGGTTCGAAGCCTTTGGCGAATGCCAGGTACAAGAGCACCAGGCCGACGCCGATCATGATGGCGTTGCCGCTGGTGAAGCCGGTGAAGCCGCTGTCGCTCCACACGGCTTGCAGGGCCACCGTGAACGCGTTGAATAGTTCCATTGCTATGTCCTCCTAAAAGCGGCGGTGTCAGCCGAGTATTACCATCGGGTCGCCGGTGGAGACGGTCTGGCCGGCGGACACGCGCACGTCGCTGACTTTGCCGTCGGCGGGGGCCATGATTTCGTTCTGCATTTTCATGGCTTCGAGGATTAAGAGGACGTCGCCGCGTTTGACGGCCTCGCCGGCTTTGCAGTTGACGGCCATGATTTTCCCCGGCATCGGGGCGCAGACGGTCTGGGCGCCGGCCGGTACGGGGGCGGCGGCTTTGGGTGCAGGCGCAGCGGCCGGCGCAGCGGCTGCCTTGGCCGCCGGCGCGGGGGCAGCGGCCGCCGGTGCGGGCGCGGCTGCGGCTGCGGTTCCCGCCGTCGCTGTCAGTCTTTCCACTTCGACTTCGTAGCTTTTTCCGTTGAAGGTTATGCGCAGTTTTTCCATTGTTTCCATCCCTTCAGGCTATCTTTCCGCCATGCGTAGTTGGTTGCCGATCCCTTCGAACCGGCCCGCTTGCCGCCATGCTCTGCTGACGACCGGGCGCACGGCGGTTACGGAGATGACGCGGTATCCCATCGCCGCCACGGCGGCGGCGATGATTACCGCGGTTTCGTCTTCGTCTTCGCCAGCCGCTGCCGCCGCCTGCGGCTCTTGCGCCCCAGGCGCCGGCTGGGCGGGTTCACTCAACTTTTTTTTTTGCGTGGGATCGATGATTTTGATCAGCCGGATGATCAGGCTAAGCCCCCACAACACGCAAAACACGACCGTCATGTTGATGAACATGATCAGCAGCGGGTTGGTGGTTACCGGTTGTCCCATCTATTTCACCTCGTTCTT
>JARKNV010000026.1 GCA_029976065.1 Selenomonadales bacterium | reverse complement strand
GGACAGAGTCCGACACGTGGCTTGTGATGAAGCTCACCAAGGGGGTGTCGTGCAGCTCGAACGTGGAGAATTTCGCCGTTATCCCTTCGCCTGCGGTGAGGACTGTGTAGGATGTTCCGTTCCGGAAAGCCCCGCTTCCCGACAACCCTCGCAGGGTACCGGCCAGGGTGGCGGTGCCCGAAACATTCAGCCTGTCGCTGCTGCCGTCACCGTTGAGCGTGACATCGAAAACGCCGCTCCCGGTCTGGACGTAGTTGCCGGTCAGATTTGTCTGCTTCGCTTCCCCCGCGCCCGGGATCAGTGTCCCGCTGTTGGTCAGGGTACCGGACCCCAGGTTGACGGTGGACCCTGCCGTGAATACCGCGCCCGCATTGTTGTTGAAGGTGATGGTTCCGTCGCCTGTCGGGAGGTTCGTATCCTGTATCTTGTACTTCGAAAGCGCCTGGGCGCCCTGGTTCACCGAACCGGTGATGGTACCGTAGTTGTTGACGGTCAGGCTGCCGTGGTAGGGGGCGTCGCTGCTTGCCTGCTGCGTGACCGCTACGCCGTTGGCCCCATCCAGGGTGGTGATGGCGCCGTGGTTGGTCAGCGTGTTGGCATTTCCGTCCATGAAGACTACGCCCGTGCCGCCGGAGCCGCCCTGCACCGTGCCGGAGTTGATGGTTATGCCGATGTTGCCGTTGCCTTTTTAAGACCGAGGCTCTGTGCCTGGATAGCGTTGGAGTCCGCCCCTGAGGAGAGGATATCTCCCCCTACCGTGATATTAACCGCGCTTCCGCTACCTTCTCCGCCGGCGCTTTGGGCGAAAATGCCGACGGAATCGTCACCCGTCGTGGTGATCGCAGCGGAGTGATTGACGGTCACTATGCCTCCGGAACCGGCTCCGCCGACGCTGCCCATGAAATAGTTGACAAGGGCGCCCGGGCCATAGCCCACTTCGCCCCCCTCGCCGCCGCCGCCCACGCTCTGCGCCTGGATACCGTAGGCGCTCGCGCCGTGAGTGGTGATATCGGAGGTATTGGTTACGGTGACCGCTCCGCCGTTACCGCCTGCGCCGCCTTTCGACGGGGCCCAGCCGATGCCGATGCCGATATCGGCGTATTCCGACAGGAACCGGGCCACATTGCCCGCGGTTCCGCCGCCACCGCCCACGCTCTGCGCGAAGATGCCGTGCGCACCGTCGCCGGAGGTGGTAATCGCGCCGGAGTTGGTAACGGTGGCGGTATTTCCGTTGCCGGCGCCGCCTGCTTCGCCGCCGATGCCTACGGCCAGCTTCAGGAGACCCACTTCGCCTTCTCCGCCCACGCCGCCGCCGCCTCCCACGCTTTGCGCCTGGATGCCGTACGCGCCTTCACCACCGGTCGTGATTGCCCCGCTGTTGGTGACCGAGACGCTGCCGCCGTCTCCGCTGCTCCCCCCGGCGCCTCCCACCGAGATACTGACCGTGCCCGGTATATCCGTGTCGCGCAGGGAATGTCCCTTGTTCCCGCCCCCTTCGCCGCCCCCGCCGCCCACGCTCTGGGCAAAGATGCCCTTGGCGTAATCCCCC
>JARKNV010000056.1 GCA_029976065.1 Selenomonadales bacterium | reverse complement strand
TCGGGCGGCGAGGCCCAGCGCATCCGCCTGGCGACCCAGATCGGCTCCGGCCTCGTCGGCGTGCTCTACATCCTCGACGAGCCGAGCATCGGCCTCCACCAGCGGGACAACAACCGCCTGCTGGAGACGCTGAAGAAGCTGCGCGATCTCGGCAATACCATGCTGGTCGTCGAGCACGACGAGGACACGATGTACGCCGCCGACCACATCATCGACATCGGCCCCGCCGCCGGCGAGCACGGCGGACGCATCGTCGCCCAGGGGACGGTGGAGGAGATCAAGCGCAACCCGCTGTCGGTCACCGGCCAGTACCTGAGCGGCAAGAAGGCCATCCCCGTGCCGGAGACCCGCCGCAAGCCGAACGGCAAGTGGCTGGAGGTGACCGGGGCGCGGGAAAACAACCTCAAGAACCTGACGGTCAGGTTCCCGATGGGCGTCTTCACCGCCGTAACCGGCGTGTCGGGCTCGGGCAAGAGCACGCTCGTCAACGAGATCCTGTACAAGGGCCTGGCGGGCCACGTGTACGGCAGCCGTCTGCGCGCCGGCGACCACGACGCCATCCGCGGCACGGAGTATGTCGACAAGATCATCGATATCGACCAGTCGCCGATCGGCCGCACGCCGCGCTCCAACCCGGCCACCTACACCAGCCTGTTCGACGCCATCCGCGAGGTTTACAGCCAGACGCCCGATTCCAAGGTGCGCGGCTACAAGCCGGGGCGGTTCAGCTTCAACGTCAAGGGCGGCCGCTGCGAGGCCTGCCGCGGCGACGGCATCATCAAGATCGAAATGCACTTCCTGCCCGACGTGTACGTGCCCTGCGAGGTCTGCAAGGGGGCGCGCTACAACCGCGAGACGCTGGAGGTGAAATACAAGGGCAAGAGCATCGCCCAGGTGCTGGATATGGTGGTGGACGAGGCGGTCGAGTTCTTCAGGAACATCCCCAAGATCCACCGCAAGCTGGAGGTGCTCCAGGACGTCGGCCTCGGCTACATCAAGCTCGGCCAGCCGGCGACCACCCTGTCGGGCGGCGAGGCCCAGCGGGTCAAGCTGGCCACCGAGCTGGCGCGGCGCTCGACCGGCAAGACGCTCTACATTCTCGACGAACCGACCACCGGCCTCCACACCGCCGATATCCACCGCCTGCTGGAGGTGCTGCAGCGGCTGGTCGACGGCGGCGATACCGTCGTGGTCATCGAGCACAACCTCGACGTCATCAAGACGGCCGACTATATCATCGACCTCGGCCCCGAAGGCGGCGACCGCGGCGGCATGGTCGTAGCCCAAGGCACCCCGGAGGAAATCGCGGCGACGCCTGTTTCCTACACCGGCAAGTTCCTGGCCCCGGTGCTGGAGAAGGGGAAGAAGGCCAAAGGGAAAGCAGGATAGATACCGGCTTACGAAATAGGCCAGGCAGCTTTAAGCTGCCTGGCCTTCTTTTCCTTGCCGTGAGGTACCTGCGGTTTATTGGAGCTCAGACTCGTCCGGCTTTTTTCCGGCATTTGCGCTCGCTTTGATGTCAGCGACTTTGTCGGTGACAACGCTTTCCTCCATATTTTTTATCGTTTCCCGCATTTTTTTCTGATAATAGCCTGTCAGGGCAAACATGCGGAGGTCGTTGAGAAAATCAGGGCCGGCGGTTTCCTTTGTATTGCCACCACTTTCTTTGGCCGCGGCCGGCTTAGCCGCACTGGCGGACGTGGCGCTATCGCCGGCAGCCGCCGAATTATCCTGGCTGCCGGCGATAGCGTTCTTGTCGGCGGCAGTTTTGGAGTCATTATCGTCGTTCTTTTTGGCGGAAGTCTGGCCGACCAAAACCCTCATGTTTTTACCGATTACTATATAGGTGTAGATAATATCGCCTGACTGAACGGTGACAAACTTCCAACCGCCCGCGTCGCCACCCGTATCCTGTGAGGACTGATTTGCCGATTGTCCGTATGTGGCCTGATTTTTCGTCAAGGCGGCAACCCCGGAAACATCCATGCAGATATCATCTCCTGAAAACGAAAATAGCATCTCCAATTAATATCGTAATTTCCAATAATTTCTTAAATGAAAAGCTGTCGGCGAATTTGACGTCGGCAGCCAGACGATCGCCCGCTGGGAAGGAAGCCGCGAAGAAGAGCAAGGCTGGTGATGAAGAGCAAGGCTATGTGACGAGAGAAGGGTACCGACCCCGGGATGGTGCGGTTAACCTTTTGTGTGTTTGTAGTCATTTGGCTTGCCCGCGGAGAACGCAGGCTAATGCGCCGGAGCTGCGACCGAACGCGCCATAGGGCTCGGGCCGACACAGCCGTACCGTCGCCAACTGTCATCCGTGACAGGTGGCTCCTCGCCCGTCCGTCCATGGACGGGCGTACGTTCGTGTACGCGGCCAACTTCGCCAACGGCGCGTAATCGGCCTCCGCAACGGCACCTGCGCCTGCGTTCTCCGCCGCCTGCGGCGAAGGTATGCGCAGCGGGGGGCAACTCCAAAACCGCCGAGGGCGGGAGACTAGGTTAGCCAGGTGCGAATCCAGCGTAAAAGGGAAACGGGAGATGAGCAAGGTGAAGAGATTGCTGGCGGGGGCTCTGGTATTTTTATTCCTGGTGGCGTTCACCGGCGTCGCGGGGGCGGGGATTGTGCCCGGACAGTTGCTGGATGTGGGTCGTTTCAACGAATATGAAGGTACAATCGATGGTCAGTACAAAATTCGCATGCTGCTATTTCCCCAGGATAACAAAATCGTCGGCAACTATTTTTACGAAGCATACGAGACCAAGATTAAATTAACGGGCGTTTACGACGGCGACAACATCACCCTGTACGAATACGACGACGAGGGGACAGTGGCTGGCGTCTTCAGCGGCGCGGTCGCCGGCAAATGGCACATTTTAAGCGGGGTGTGGCAGAGCAAGAAGGATGACAGCCGGTATAATTTCAGATTGCAATTGGCGGGCACTTTCCCCGGGCGAGCGGACAACATCTATATCGACGCCGGCGCCCGCAGCACCGAGGAAGTGGAACGGTTCGCCAGGGAGCTGAAGGACGACATTCTGAATAAAAACAAATCCCGGGTGGCGGAAAAAATTCATTTGCCGATAAGCGTTTTCGTCGATGGCCAATTGGTCGAGGTTACGTCACGTCAAGAATTTATAGAACTGTTCGATAAGATATTTTATTACGATTACGTCAAGGCTATCGCCAAATGCTTTCCGCTCAATATGTCGTCAAGCTATAAAGGGATAATGTTCGGCGACAAGGGGCAAATCTGGCTGAAATACGTGTTCATTGGGCGGCCTTCCAATGCGAAGCTGTGGGTTACGGCCTTGAACAACGACCCGAAAGACATGGCGTATTTTTTGCAGGACCCGATCGTTCACGCAGCAGATTAATTAGCGGAAGTCTGAATGCTTGAGGCGGACCCGATGCCCCGGGCGGGTAGGCAAAATAATTTACGTGTATTTTCGAAAGCTGTCTGCGTATCCGCGGGCGGCTTTTTTGCGAGGGAGGCTGTCTGTTTGTGGCAGGGATTTTATGGAATATATGTAATTATAATACATGAAGGGCATGCTATGGAGTAGTCGAAGATTGAGAACGGGAGTGGCGCTCATGTTGGTGAAGGAACGGGGATTCATCCTTTGCGCGGCCGCGGTGGCGATTATATTCCTCGCGGTTTTGCCGCTGGGCCATTTCCTGTTCGGCTGGTTCGAGAAGTCGCCGAGCCCCGCGGACGAAGCACTGAAGGCTGAGCTCGGTGCCGCGTATGAGCAGCTTGGCCCGCTGCCGGGCGCGGTATTGGCGGGCGAAGAGCAGCGTATACAAGGCGGCAAGGGGTCGGTCGCGTACACGTTCACGACGAAGCGCACCAACAGCGAGGTTATTATGCACTATAACGCGCAGCTCAAGGAAAACGGCTGGCGCTATGTCGATACGAGGGTCGTCCGCGACTGGGGCAAGGATACGGGAGTGAGAAATATCGTATACCAGAAGGGGGAATATACCGCGGCGATAAGCTACCGCAAGGACAACCCGGGCGATACCAGCTTCGGGCTGAGGTTTGCGAAGCATTAGCCTAACCCCGGGGACAATCGGCGTGTAGTTCACGGTCTCCCGCCCAGACGCGGGCGGCCTTTTTTTGTGTTTGTGCTTCGCCGGGGCTGCGGCGGGCCGATGGAGGATTTTCGTGGAAAATATGTAATTATCACCATAACGGATTACCCGAGGGAAAGGCGGTGCGATGATGGAGATACGGGCGATGGATATGGGCGATATCCCCGAGCTGGCGGCGCTTTATAAGGAGTTCTGGAACGAGGATTCGGATGTCGACAGGATGCGGAGCCAGTACCGGTGGCTGAGCGGCAACGGGTCGTACGTGCTGCTGAGCGCGGTGGAGGACGGGCGCCTGGTCGGCTCGGTGATGGGGATCGTGTGCGAGGAGCTGTACGGCGAGTGCCGGCCGTTTCTGGTGGCGGAGAATCTGATCGTGAAAAGCGGCTACCGCCGCCGGGGGATCGGCGCGGCGCTGATGGCGGCGCTCGAAGAGCGGGCTGCGGCGAAGGGCTGCGGCCAGATTATCCTCGTGACTGATACGCCCAGGGAGGATGCGCGGGGCTTTTACGCGGCCCTCGGCTTCGACCCCGATTCGCACAAAGGGTTCAAGAAAAAAGTGAAGCGGTAAGATTTAGTCAACCGGGGAGGAAGAGGCTTGGAGACGCGGCAGTGGGTGGCCGGCGAGGTGCGCCGGCATTACTGGCAGGAGAACGTTAACTGCGCGCGGACGGTGCTGGCGATCCTGGCGGAGCTGGGCGGGGTGACCGTCCACCCGCAGGTGGCCGCGGCGGCCACAGGGCTGCACGGCGCGGGCGGGTTCGGGGCGCAGTGCGGGCTGGTGGAGGGCGGTCTGATGTATATCGGCATCGCCGGGACAGCGCGCGGGCTGGACGACGAGGCGATCGGCGACCTCTGCCAGGAGTTCGCGGCCGGCTTCACGGCGGCGCTCGGCAGCCTGATATGCCGCGAGCTGAGGCCCGAAGGGTTCGGCCCCGAGGTGCCGCTGCACGCATGCGAAGGGCGCAGCGTGGACGCGGCCATGTACGCGGTGAGGTTTATGCGGGCTAAGGGGCTTGTCCGCTAGCGCAGCCCGCCTTGCGGCGGGTGGGGGAAAGGGGCTATACTAGAAGGAGCGGTTGTTATCATCTGATAGGGAGAGAGAAGATGAAAAAGTTGTTCAGCAGTCTCCTGGCGTTCGTGGCGCTGGCTGCAGCGGCTGCGTTCGCCTTAGCCCCGGCCAATACCGACGCCAAGGCCGCTGCTTACGCGGTTTATGAGAACAAGGATTATGCCTTCCGGGCGGAGCATCCGGCGGCGTGGAAGGTGGTGGAGGACTTTTCGGGGTTCGCGGTCATTTTCCGTTCGCCGCTGGAGTCGAGCGATGATAAGTACAGCGAGAATGTGAACGTGATCGTGGAGGACCTTGCCGACCACCCGGGCATCACAGCCGACGGGTGGTCGGAGCTGGGCATTTCCAAGCTGCAGGCGGCGATAAAGGATTTCGCGCTGAAGGACCGCCGCGACGCCACCCTGGCCGGCCGGCCGGCGAAGGTGCTCGAGTACACGGGCCGGCAGGGAGAATTCCATATTCACGTACTGCAGACGATTACGCTGGTGAACGGTAAGGCTTACCAGGTGACGTTCGTGGGCGAGGAGGCCAATTACGCCCGGTACCTGCCGACGGCGAAGCGGATCATCGATTCGGTCGTGATAAAATGACGGAAATTGACGCGAAAGGGGCCGCTGCGGACGCGCCGGCGGAGGTGTATTTCCGCGAGGAGCAGCAGTTCCGCCAGAAGTGGCTGTGGCTGGTGACGGTGGGCACGGCGGGCATCGCCTGGTACGGGTTCGCCGTGCAGGTGGTGATGGGCGTGCCGTTCGGCAGCAACCCGGCGCCGACGGTCATGGTCGCGCTCATCTGGCTGGCGTTCGGCATCGGGCTGCCGGTGTTCTTCCGCCTGCTCCGGCTGGTGACGACGGTGAGGCCGGACGGGGTGCGGTTCCGGTTCGTGCCGTTCCATCTTGCGGCGCGGGTGATGCCGCCGGAGGCGATCGCGCGCTACGAGGCCCGCACGTACAGGCCGCTGGTGGAGTACGGGGGCTGGGGCATCCGCTCGGGCCGGAGCGGGGACGCATATAACGTGAGCGGCGACAAGGGCGTCCAGTTCGTGCTGGCCGGCGGCAAGCGGATATTGATCGGCACGCAGCGGCCGGCGGAGTTCGTGGCGGCGCTGGACAGGATGCGGAACGGTCGAGAATAACGAAAGAAAAGGCCTGGACCAATATGGTCCGGGCCTTTATGTTTTGCCGACAGCCCCAGGGCGCCGAGAAGGCTTCAGATGCAAGGCGCACCGGATAAGCAGAGACACAACGCTTCAGCGTTGATGTGATCGCTTATACCCGAAAGGGTGCAAGCGCGCCGCGACGCGTACTTGAGAGGTACGCTAGCAAGCGCTTTGAGGAGCAACGCTGCAGATGGGGCCTTCTCGGCACCCTGGTTTTATCCTACTTGTTCCGAGGAGCCGGCGGCGGCCTGGTCGCGGAGGACGCGCTTGAGGATTTTGCCGGTCTGGTTTTTGGGCAGGGCGTCGAGGAGGATGAAGTCGCGGGGGATTTTGAAGGCGGCGAGGTTGGCGGCCAGGTAGTCGCGGAGGGCCTTTTTGTCGAAGGAGTGCCCTTCGGCGAGGACGAGGTAGGCCCGGACGGCCTGGCCGCGCAGTTCGTCGGGGACGCCGATGACGGCGGCTTCGGTGACGCCGGGGTAAGCGTAGAGCAGTTCTTCGATTTCGCGGGGGTAGACGTTTTCGCCGTTGGCGATGATGAGGTCTTTGAGGCGGTCGACGATGTAGAAGTAGCCTTCGGTGTCGCGGTAGGCGAGGTCGCCGGTGTGCAGCCAGCCGTCGCGCAGGGCGAGCGAGGTTTCAAGGGGGAGGTTGTGGTAGCCCTGCATGACGCTCGGCCCTTTGACGAGGATTTCGCCGACGGCGCCGGGGGCGAGGAGCTCGCCTTTGGGGCCGGCGATTTCAACTGTGAGACCGGGCAGGGGCTTGCCGATGGAGTAGTATTTTGTTTTGCCCTGCGGGTTGAGGGTGACGACGGGGGAGGCTTCGGAGAGGCCATAGCCTTCGATGATGGGGGCGCCGTGCTTTTCCTCGAACTGGCGGGCGATTTTTTCGGGCAGGGGGGCGCCGCCGGAGACGAAGAAGCGGACGCCGGCAAGGTCGCCGCGCTCGCCGACGCGGGCGAGGACGTTGTACATGGGGGGGACGCCGTACATGGCGGTGACGCGGTGTTTCTTGATGGCGGCGATGGTTTCCTTGGGGGCGAAGCCGTCGAGGATTGTGATGGCGGCGCCGCAGAGCAGGGGGTTGAGGACGGCGCACGTCCAGGCGAAGCAGTGGTACATGGGGAGGACGCAGAGGATGTTGTCGGCGGCGGCGACGGGCAGGACCGCGCGGAAGGCGACGGCGTTGGCGGTGAGGTTGCCGTGGGTGAGGACGGCGCCTTTGGGGTTGCCGGTGGTGCCGGAGGTGTAGATGACGGCGCAGGGGCTGTCGGGTCCGAGGCCGGCGTCGGCGGCGGGGACGGGGGCGCGGGTTTCGGCGGCCAGCCGCGCCTTGACGGCGGGGATGGCGTATTGGCTGAGCGGGCCGGCGTAGCCCAGGCGGGCGAGCTCGGCGTCGAGGTCGAGGGTTTCGGCGGTGACGAGGTGGCGGATGTTGGCGTCGTTGACGATGTAGGCGATTTCCCTGGCAGTGAGCTGGAAGTTGAGCGGCACGGCGACCGCGCCCAGGCTTACGGCGGCCATGTAGGCGTAGACGAAGTCGACGGCGTTGCGGGCGATGAGGCCGACGTTGTCGCCGGCCGCTACGCCGGCGCGGGCGAGAAAGGCGCGATAGGCGGCCACCGCGGCGCGGAGCTGCCTGTAGGTGACGGTTTCTTTGCCGTAGAAAGCCGCGGCGTCGTCCGCTCCGCTGGCGATGAGCTGATGTACGAGCATCCTGAACCCCTTTCTGTGCAGACAAACGTATGTGGTTATTTTATCCTGAAAGTGGGAAAATGTCACGCATTGTATTGCGGGACGGATTTTTTTCCGGGCGACGGGTCGGAAAGGATTATCCCTTTATTGGTCGAATTGGTGAGGGAAACACATTTAGGAGGTTATTGGATGCCGGTAAAATACGACGAGCAGCTTTCCTGCCTCAGGAAGCCGGACGCGGCCGAGGTGCCGCCGGAGCTAAAGGCGATCTTCGACAAGTACACGGATTTTCAGCAGCAGAACTGGGGGTTCATCAACAATCTGTTCAAGGTGCTGCCGCTGAATGCGCACCAGTACAAGGGCTTCCTCGATTTCAAGGCGTCGCTGTTCACCCCGGAGACGTGCTACCTGTCGAATGCCGACAAGGAGATGATGGGACTGGTGGTGTCGGCGACGAACAATTGCGCCTATTGCCTGACGACCCACTCGGACGCGCTGCGGGGGATGGTGGACGATCCGGCCTGGGTGGATACGCTGACCTATAACTACCGCTCCGCGAAGCTGACGGCGAAGCAGCGGGCGCTGTGCGATTACGCGTTTTTCGTGACGGCGTATCCGCGCGAGATTTCGAACGCCCAGGTGGAAAAGCTGCGGGCGGCGGGCTTCGACGACCACGAGATCCTCGAGGCGGCTTACGTGGCCGGGTTTTTCAATTATACCAACAGGTGGGTGAGCACGATCGGACCGGTGGCCAATCCCGGCCACTTCAGCCATAACCGCTAGAGTTCGATAAGACAAGGGAGGAATTTTCATGGCAAGAACAGCTTACAGCGCGGCGGGGGCCGCGACGGTCGGGCCGTATTCGCACGCGGTGGCGGCCGGCGAGGTTGTGTATCTTTCCGGGCAGACGCCGCTCGACCCCAAAACCGGGAAGCTGGTGGCGGGGGATGTGGGCGCGCAGACGGCGCAGTGCTTCGAGAATCTGGCGAATGTACTGGCGGCGGCCGGCCTGACGCTGGACGACGTGGTGAAGGTCAACGTTTTTCTGACCGATATCGGCGATTTCGCGGCGATGAACGCGGTGTACGCGACGAAGTTCGCGGCGCCTTATCCGGCGAGGTCGACGGTGGGCGTGGCCGCGCTGCCCCTGGGGGCGCGGGTGGAGATCGAGATGATCGCCCGGCGGGGCTGATAGACGGGAAAATGGCATAGGGACGCAATATACTCACAGGAGCAGTCAATGGAACACGATACGTGGCAGGTTAAGGTGCGGCAGTTGGAGCGGCGGCGGTGGGTGATATGGGTGCCGCTGGCGCTGGCTTTTCTGGCGGCCTACTTCCACCGCACGGCGACCGGCGTGGTCGCCGACAGCCTGATGCGCGATTTCGCGATCGCGCGGGCGGCCGAGCTGGGGGTCCTGTCTTCGATCTATTTTTATACTTATGCGGCGATGCAGCTGCCGGCCGGGATCATGGCCGATTTCTGGGGGCCGCGCCGCACGGTTACGCTGGCGATGCTGATCGCGACGGCCGGCGCGGCCCTGTTCGGGACGAGCGAAAGCCTGCCCGCCCTGTACGCCGGCCGCTTTTTGTCGAGCGTGGGCGTCGGGTTGCTGTTCATCAGCCTGGTGAAGATCCACGCCGAATGGTTCCGGCTGCGGGAGTTCGGCACGATGTCGGGGCTGACGGTGCTGGTGGCCAACGCCGGCTCGATGCTGGCGGCGACGCCGCTGGCGTTCGTGGTGGAGGCTTTGGACTGGCGAGCGGCGTTTTACATCATCGCCGCGTATTCGCTGGTAATGGCGGCGGCCTGCTGGCTGACGATCCGCGACCGGCCCGCCGACGTCGGCCTGCCGCCGATCGGGGCGGTGGAGGCGCGCGAGGGGGGCATCCCGGCGCCGGCGGCCACGGCCCAGGCTAGCGTGGCGGCCAGCGTCGGCACGGTGCTGGCCAACCGCTACACCTGGCCGCCTTTTTTGGCGGCGATTGCGGTGTACGGGGTGTTCATGTCCTTCCTGGGCGTGTGGGGCGTGCCGTATTTCATGCAGGTTTACGGGATGCCGCGGGTCGAGGCGTCGAACTATATGCTGGCGATGGTGGCCGGCAACATGCTCGGCGGGCCGCTGATCGGCTTCCTGTCGGACCGGCTGGGTTTCAGACGGTGGCCGTTCACCTGCGCGACGGCGTTTTTTTTGGCGGTGTGGCTGACGCTGACGGTCTGGAACGGCGGCAAGCCGCCGGTGTGGGCGCTTTACCCCATCACCCTGGCGATCGGCCTGGGGATGTCGGGGATAACGATTTCGGTCGCCTGCGTGCGCGAGGTCAACCCGTCGCATATGACCGGCATCGCCGCCGGTATCGCCAATTCGGGACCCTTCGTCGGCGCGGCGCTGATGCAGCCGATCTTCGGCTGGGTGCTTGACGAGCACTGGCTGGGGGCGCTGGAGAACGGGGTGAAGATATACCCCGGCAGCGCGTACCAGAGCGCCTTCTGGCTGTGTACCGCCGTGCTGGCGGTGGGGCTGGGGTTGACGCTGCTGATCAAGGAGACGCGCTGTATAGCCCGGGCCGAATAATAATAGCGGCTGTAAGCGGCAAATAAAAAAGAGGCCGTCGGCCATGACGCCGACGCTCTCTTTTTTATTTGCCGAAGTTTAGGCCAGGTATTTGAAGGTGATGATTTTCTTCAGGTCGGGGTGGAGGCTGTTGTATACCGGGCATTCTTTGGCGGTGAGCTCGATGATTTTCTTCTCTTTGGGGGTGTAGTTGTCATGGGGCATGGTGAACTCGCTGACAAGCTCGACGATGCGGCGCGGGTCGGTGCCCATGACTTTGGTGGTCGTGACTTCGGCGCCTTCGATGGAGAAGCCGTGGGCTTCGGCGGCGATGCCCATGATGGTGAGCACGCAGCAGCCGAAGGCGGTGGCGACGAGGTCGGTGGGGGAGAAGGCTTCGCCGCGGCCGTGGTTGTCAAGGGGAGCGTCGGTGATGAGTTTGTTGCCGGATTGGAGATGAACCGATTCGGTGCGCAGGCTGCCAAGGTATTTTGTTTTTACTGTAGCCATCGTAAGTCTCCTCTCGATTGTTTTCAATTTAAATATTCAATACCCGAATGGCCGATTCCTGTTTGCGGCCGGCAATATCGGCGGCTGACGGCCGGGACTCCCGCCGGGCGGGGCGTAAAGGCGGGACTGAATACCCAGATTTTTCAGACTTTTGTCCCGAATAGGACTTGCCAACAGCTGGAAAACGCGGTAAGATAGAATAAATAATTACATTATTTGCAGAATTATGTCGAAAAAATTAATATTGGGCAAACCTGCCGAAAGACAGGGACGCAAAGCCATGGGTCTAAGGACGGAGGGTCTATGATTGCCAGGCTGCCGATTCATTGCGCATTAGTCGAACCGTGCGGCAGTCATGACGACTGCCGTCGTTTTTCCAGCGGCCGGGGCGCTACTGAGACGCCCGGGCGGCACCCGTCCAACGGAAGGGAGCGAAGACTAATGCCGGAATTGGAACACGCATACCTGATCGCCGCCGGAGGGATTATCGCGGTTATGCTGGCGGCGTACGTGTATGCGTCGGTGTCGGAGCCCAAGAGTTTTTTCCGCAAGGCCGTGGGTCACGTGGAGGTCAGGGACCTTCGCAGAATCGGCAAAAAATAAGGCCGGCCGGCTGCCGACAACCCGGCCAAGGAGGTGCGCCATGAAGAAGATGCCTATTCAGGAGTTGACACCGGGGTTGGTTTTGGGCCGCACAGTGGTTTCCCGCGAGGGGGTCGTTCTGCTCGAGAAGGGCGGGCGGCTGACGCAGACGGCCATCGCCATCCTTCTTCGCCGCGACGTGCCTTTCGTTTATATCGAAGAACAGTCCTGACAGGATAATAACGTGCTCCAGCGCGGCCGGCGAAAGCCGGCCGTTTTGTTTTTGAGTAGAACGGCCGTAGTGGCGGAGAGAGGGGCGGCTTGTTATAATACAAGTACAGCGTTCCGACAGGAGGGCCTGTATGGCAAGCGAGCTTACGGAGAAACTTAGTCATTTGCCTGATAAGCCGGGCGTGTACCTGATGAAGGACGCGGGCGGCAAGATAATTTACGTCGGCAAGGCGGTCAACCTGAAAAACAGGGTCCGCTCCTACTTTCAGTCGAGCCGTGGGCATTCGCCCAAGACGCTGGCCCTGGTGGCCCGCATCGCCGACCTTGAGTTCATTGTGACGGCGTCGGAGATCGAGGCGCTGATTCTGGAATGCAACCTGATCAAGAAGCACCGCCCGAAGTACAATATCAGCCTGCGGGACGACAAGAGCTTTCCGTACGTGAAGGTGACGGTGAACGAGCAATACCCCCAGGTGTATGTGACGCGGCGGGTGGTCAAGGACGGGGCGCGCTATTTCGGCCCTTATACCGACGCGGGGGCGATTCACGAGACGGTCGCCCTGCTGCGCCGCCTGTTCCCGCTGCGCAGCTGCCGCAAGCTGGACGCCCCCCGGCCGTGCCTGCAGCACCATATCAAGCGCTGCCTGGCGCCGTGCGCCGGCAAGGTGGACGAAAAGACGTACGGGGAGATGATCCGGGCGGTGTTGCTGCTGCTGGAGGGCCGCTCGGACGATGTGGTGAAGGAGCTCAAGCGCCGCATGGCCAAAGCGGCCGGGAACCTGGAGTTCGAGCGGGCCGCCCGCCTGCGCGACCAGGTGGCGGCGGTGGAGAAGGTGGTCGAGAAGCAGAATATCGTGACCGGCGCGGGCGACCAGGACGCCGTCGGTCTGGCCCGGTCGGCGGCCGGCACGTGCGCGCAGGTGTTTTTCATCCGCAGCGGCAAGCTGGTGGGACGCGAGCATTTCCTGCTGACCGGCGGCGAGGACGAGGAGGATGCGGCGGCGCTGGCGGCGTTCGTGAAGCAGTATTACAGCCAGGCGGCGTTCATCCCGCGCGAGGTGCTGCTGCCCGAGGCGCTGCCCGAGCAGGAGCTGCTGGCCGAGTGGCTGAGCGGCATGAAGGGGAGCCGGGTGCGGGTGGAGGCGCCCAAGCGCGGCACGAAGCGCGACCTGGTGGTGATGGCCGCCGATAACGCGGCGGTGGTGCTCAAGGAGCAGGCGGACCGCCTGGCGGCGGACACCAGGCGCACGGCGGGGGCCGTGGCCGAATTGGCGGAGTATCTCGGCCTGCCGGCACCGCCGGCGCGGATCGAGTGTTTCGACATCTCCCACATCCAGGGGGCGGAGACGGTGGCGTCGATGGTGGTGTTCGGGGACGGCGCGGCCAGCAAGGACGAGTATCGCCGCTACAAGCTGAGGACGGTGGAAGGCAAACCGGACGATTTCGCCTCGATGGCGGAGGTTATCGGCCGCCGCTTCCGCGGCGCGGAGGCGTTGCCCGGCCTCGTTATCATCGACGGCGGCAAGGGGCAGCTCAACGCCGCGCTGGCGGTGGCGAGGGAGCTGGGCGTAACCGTGCCGATGGTCGGCCTGGCGAAGGAATTCGAGCATATCTTCCGCGAGGGGGAGAGCGAACCGCTCATCCTGCCGCGCAATTCCCAGGCGCTTTTCCTGGTGCAGCGCATCCGCGACGAGGCCCACCGCTTCGCGATAACGTATCACCGCAAGCTGCGGGCCCGCCGCAACCTGGTGTCGGTGCTCGACCACGTGCCGGGGATAGGCCCGGCACGCCGCAAGGCGCTGTGGGAGCATTTCGGCGGCCTGACGAAGATCAAGGCGGCGACGGTGGAGGAGCTGGCGGCCGTGCCGGGGATGACGGCGCCGGCGGCCGAGGCGGTTTATGCGTTTTTCCGCCAGCGGCGGGAGGGCAAAGATGGCTGACGGCGCCATGCCGCTGACCGGCATCGTGCTGGCCGGCGGCCGCAGCACCCGCATGGGCCGCGACAAGGCGACCCTGCCCTGGGGGGACGGCGATCTCTTGAGTACGGTGCTGGCGGCGCTGGCGCCGGTGTGCGCGCGCCTGATCGTGGTGAGCAACGTGCTGCGGGCCATTGCGCTGGCGGAGGTGACGGTGGTCGGCGACCGGTACCGGGGCTGCGGCCCGCTGGCCGGCATCCACGCCGGGCTGCTGGCGGCCGGGGCGGGCTATTCTTTCGTGGCTGCGTGCGATATGCCGTGCCTGAGGGGCGACGCGGTGGCATACATGGCGGCGGCGGCCGCCGGTTACGACGCGGCGGTGCCGTTCGTGGACGGGCACTTCAATCCGCTCCATGCCGTGTACCATCACCGCTGCCTGCCGGCCATCGAGGCGCTGCTGGCCAGCGGCCGCTACCGGGTGGTCGATTTTTACGGCCAGGTGCGGCTGCGGCGGGTCGAAAGGGAGGAACTGGCCCGGTTCGACGCGGGGCTGGGGATGCTGCGGAATGTGAACAGCCCGGAGGACTTGCCGCCGGGCTGCGGTTGCTGATATAATCGGCTAATTTGCCTTTCAGGCGGTCAGCAACGAGTGCGTCGGCGAAAGCCGCCTTCGCCGCTCGCGTGTCTGCGGATGCACGCGCCGTAAGACTCGCGCCGACTCGACCGTGCCGGCGCCAAACGGGCGTCCATGCCCGTTGTCGCCTCGCCCGACCGTCCATGGTCGGGCGCACGGTTTCGTAAACGGCATGCTTCGTCAACAGCGCGTAGCAAAGCGACCGCATCGCCGCTGAAGCGCCGTGCGTCTGCTTTTACGCCAATGCTCACTTGCGAAGGCAGCTTTCGCTCGCTGTATCCTTGGAAACGGATTAATAGCCTTATAAAGTGGACTTTCTGTGCAGTCCAGAGATTTTTTTCCATGCATGCTTCCGTTTATCCGGGTCATACTAGTAACGCAGAGGTTCGTAATGGTCGAGCCAAGATTGGTGTCGGATCTCATCTGGGGTCCGGTATCAGTCGGCCAAAGATTGGCGTCGGATCTCATCCGGGGTTCGGCGTTAGTCGGCGGGCAGATCGGTATGTGTCTTGTAAGGCTGCACGGCAGCCCAACTGTTGTCGTGTGGTCAAAAGGGATGTATGCCGGTCGAGCTAAGACTGTCAGGGGTTCCGGAGAGGCTTCCCCGGAAAGCCGTACTTTGGGTCTGTCGTTGTCGGGAGACTGCGGCAGGTTCGGCAGGTATCCCTGGCAGTCGAGCAAAGGTCTGCGCCGGTTGTGTAATGCTTGTGCGTAGCCGACAGGTTGCGTATAGGTATGTAGTGATCGGTGTAGGCTGGAGCGTAGATCATTGCGGGCCTTTGCCCCGTTTGTCGGTTCGGCCGCTGATAAGGCCCCATCTGCGTTGTTGTTCCGCCAAGCGTTTGCTAGCGTACGTACCGAGTACGCGTCGCGGCACGCTTGGCGGAGCCGCCTAGCATCTGGGGCCTTCTGAGCGGCCTCACGTCTTCCATACGCGGTCCGATGGCCTGGCAGGGGAAGCCCCCATCTGCGGTGTTAATCCCTGCGGGTGCTTGCTTGCGTACATTCGAGCACGCGGCGCGGCGCACCCTTGGGATTGCCTTGCATCTGGGGGCTCCTGAACGATCTCCCGTCGTCTATACGTTGTCGTGGTGCGTAAAATCTGCGACATGTTGCGCCTTGCATCTGGACGGTAATGAACGCCCTTGGTTTGGTCTGTATTTGATAATAGTTAAAATAATGATAATAATAATCAAAAGATAATTATTATCTATTGCTTTTTGGCGATGGTGTTGGTAAAATTTATTTGACGATATTACATAAAGGAGGATGGCTTATGGCGAAGTGGGAATGCGGCGTATGCGGGTACGTGTACGACGAGGCGGCAGGCGACCCGGAGCACGGGATCGCTCCCGGGACGAAGTTCGAGGATATCCCCGACGACTGGGTGTGTCCGGTGTGCGGGGTCGGCAAGGACCAGTTCACGAAGCAGTAGAAAACGGCTGAAATTAAAGAATTATTGAAGCCGGGCGCAGGTCAGTTTGGCCTGTCCCGGCTTTTGCCGTTTTTGTGGGTATAAATAGCTCTTTGAGCTAAATCGAGGAATTTCTCGCGTTTCTGTTCAACATGCGAAAGAATAGTTGGGTCTGCGAGTAATGTGGGAATCCCGGTCATTTTATTTATCGCTTTCCTGGAAGTCCTCCAGATGATGTGTCTGTTCGATATATTGACAATCAGGATTTGTACATAGCCACTTTTCGTCAAGGGCGTGGTCAAGACTAAGCTTAATCATATTTTGCTTGCATTTGGGACATTCCTTTAGCATATAGGCCACCCCTTTTTTAGCTTTCTATATATATTATCGTATTATTCCCAGGGGTG
Source organism: Selenomonadales bacterium (assembly GCA_029976065.1). GTDB lineage: Bacteria > Bacillota > Negativicutes > Sporomusales > UBA7701 > Anaeroselena. The sequence continues at coordinate 15,365 of JARKNV010000056.1, read as the reverse complement.
TATAATTAGAGAAACGGAACAGTCAGGTGATATGCAAAAAGGCCCTCTGACAAGAGGGCCTTTTGTTTTTGAGTCAATAACTCAAAAATATTCTATTTCTCGGGTCTCGACGGTTATTATTTTCTTACCCTCGACTTGTCTTGTCCTGCTAGTCCAATTACCATAACCGTCCATTTTTTGATAAGTAAACACGGTTGCTCTTGTCCCTAGAATTAGGTTGTCTATGACCTTCGTTAATAAACCTTTGTGGTCATACTCATAAGCGATTACTACATCTCCAGCTTTTGCAGGATATATTTCTTTTACTATTTGCTCATTGGCATTGTACTGCATTGTCATCACCAATGCCAGACTACCAGTTTCGTCTGACATTCTTGCATGAATCAGTTTTCCATCTACGTCGTATTCATACGTGTACAATTTTACCTTGTTTTGTGGGCCCCATAAAATTTCTCGACTAATGATATTGCCTCGACTGTCTAAAATGCCTTTCTCTGTGTTTGAAGCTTCAGAATCTAACGCTGTAACATGATATTTTTTTTCAGCATCATTATATATATAAAAATGGGCAGTAGTTGTGTTACTCAAGTATCCAGATTCTCTTTCCAAATCATCGAAAGTTGTTTCAAAGACTCTGTTTTTTATCATATCTTTTTCTTGTTTTTTTATTAGTAAACCGTTATAAGCAAAAATATATTCCGTGCTTTTATGTAGGCTGTTTGCGTTTGCTGTTTTCTCAATCCAGATAACCTTTTTTACTGGCCCGAATAGTCCTAACTTTTCTTTCTCTGTTTGCTTGGCTAGAGAGTTATTAGAAAGTCCGACTAATACCCCGGCAAGTAAAAATATGATGATGAAGAAGCGATTCATTTCTTCTCCTTCGCCAATACTTAATTAGTTACATTTCTGAGCCCAAAACGCCGTCTTAAGTGGCAGACAGAGCTAAATTAAGAAAATGCGAGGGCCCTCGAAAAGTGCTGGACTATTAGGGGGGCTCCATAACTATCTTGTACTGCCGGGACTGGGGTAAAAAGCTCCAGATGCAAGGCGCACCGAAGGCTGGCGCCGGAAGCGTACACGAACGTACGCTGAGGATGACAGCCGAGGAGCAAGTGCGCCGTTCTTGGCGCTTCAGCGCCTTAGAACGGCGGCCTCCCCCTTGCGGGGGCGCCGCAGATGGACTTTTTAGCCAGTCCCCCTATAATTTGAACTTCATCACCGCGCGCTGGAGTTCGTCCGCCACCTGCGATAAGGCTTGCGCGCTGGCGGCGATTTCCTCGATGGAGGCGTTGACTTGTTCGGCGCTGGCGGCGGTGGTTTCGGTGGAGGCGGCCGATTCCTGGGCGACGGCGGCGACGTTCTGGATGGCTTCTTTGATGCTTTCGGCGGCTTTGGCCTGGCGGTCGGCCGCGCCGACGGCTTCGGCGACTTTGGCGGCGGTGATGTCGATGTTGGCGGTGATTTCGCTGAAGCTGGCGTTGGCGCGGGTTATTGTTTCGACCCCGCCGGCGACCGCCGTGCTGGTGCCGCCGAAGGCCCGGACGACGCCGTCGATGTCGCCGAGCATGTCGCCGATGATGGCGCCGATTTGTTCGGCGGCCTGTCCCGATTGTTCGGCGAGTTTGCGGACTTCTTCGGCGACGACGGCGAAGCCGCGGCCGTGTTCGCCGGCCCGGGCGGCCTCGATGGCGGCGTTGAGGGCGAGAAGGTTGGTCTGCCCGGCGATGGAGTTGATCATTTCGACGATTTCCCGCACCTGCTGGGATTTGGTGTTGAGTTCGCCGGCCAGGCGGGTGTTGCCGGCGGCGGTGTCGGCGATGCCGCGGATGACGGCGGTGGCTTCGTCGATGGCGATCTGCCCTTTCTGGGCGGCGACGCCGATTGCTTTGGCGTTGCCGGCGAGTTCGCGCATTTCGCCGGCAACGGTCGTGGCCAATGTGAACATTTCCGCGGTGCGTTCGGCGGCGCCTGATACGGCCCGCCCGGTTTCGTCGGCGCCCTTGGCGATTTCGCCGGCGGTGCGGGCCACCTGGCCGACGGCCCGGCCGGCCTCGTCGGTGGTGGCGGCGAGTTCTTCGCTGGAGGAGGAGAGGGTTTCGGCGTTGCCCTGGACGGTGGCAACTATGGCGCGCAGGTTATGGACGGTGTCGTTGACGGCTTCGGCAAGCTGGCCAAGTTCGTCGCGGGAACGGTAGCCGACGTTCAGGGTGAGGTCGCCGTCGCCGAGTTTTTTCACTTCGCGGGTTACGAGGGCGAGGGGGCGGAACATCCGGCCGATGAGCCACCACATGGCGGCGGCTATGAGGACGAGGGCGGCGAGGAGGAGGATGGCGCTGCTTTTTATCCCGCCGTAGAAGCCCTCCATGAGTTCGGCTTTGGGGAGGGAGGTGGCTACATACCAGCCGGGGCCGGGGGAGTTGTGGATGGATATGTAGCTGGGCTGGCCGAGGGAGGAGACGTAGGGGCGCGGCGCGCCGTTGCTTTCCTGGAATAACTGCACCAATTCGGGCGGGGCCGATTTTTCTTCCTTGACGAGCTCCTCGACGTTGTGGGCGATGAAGCGCCCGTCGGGGGACATTATCGCCGCCAGGCCGCTGTAGCCGGATTTGAGGTCGTTGAGGAGGAACTGGAGGAAGGTGAGGTCGAGGCTCATGGTCATTATGCCGGTTATTTCGAGCATCTCGTTCTGGAGGGGGTAGGCGATGACGACGGTGGGTTTGCCGGTGGTGCGGCTGACGACGACTTCGCTGACGGCGATCGAGTTGGTGCTCATCGTGGCTTTCCAGTGAGCGCGGTCGGCGAGGCTGGTGCCGAGAATTTTCGGGTCGAAGGGGTAGCCGGTGACTATTTTGCCGGTGCGGTCGGTGATGTTGATGGCCATTATGCCGGGCATGTTGCTCTGGGCTACTCTGAGCTGCTGCATTATGGCCGCATGGTCGCCGGAGTGGAGGGCGGGCTGCCTGGAGAGAATCTGGCCTGCCTGCCAGAAGTTCATGAACCAGGTGTTGACTTCGTGGGCGATTATGGCGCTTTGGCCTTCCATGGCCGCCAGGGCGTCGTGCTCCACGGCGGAATAGACCGAGTACAGTTGCAGGCCGCTGACCGTGATGGTGACGGCCAGGAGAGCTATAATCATCAGTGTCAGAAACTTATTCTTGATGCTCAATCCAATCCCCGCCTCTACACAGAAATGCAATATGTGGGAAAATTCGCTATTTGGCGGGTGGATTCCTGTAGAAAATATGAAAAAAGTGGTTTTTTGTCGATTTGCGACGCGGACTATTGGTGTCGGACGGTAAAAGAACCGGGAGGCTAGTCCCGGTTCGGTTCAGTGGCGGATTTTATGGATGTGGGGCAGCCAGCCCTTGCTGAGGGCGAGTTTCATGAGCTGGTAGTTGTAGTCGGTGGCTTTGTCGAGGATGTCCTGATACATTTTGGCGATGTAAGGCTGGTAGCAGTTGTGCATCGCGCCGAGGACGGCAAGTTGCGAGGTCTTGGCCATGTTGGCGAGGAGGAGGGCGATTTCCCCGTCGCTGAAGCGGGCTTCTTCGGGGATGTCGAGCGGCCGGTCGACGAGGTCGCGTTTCATGAAGTGAAAGGCGGGCAGTTCGGCGCCGGCGGCGGTGAGGGCTTTTTCGGCGTTGCTTGTCAGCCACTCGGTCTGTTCGTCGATGGAGCGTTTGATGGTTTCTCTGAGGTCGGCGTCGCGGGCATGGTTGTAAAGCACGGCAAGGGTGGCGACGTTCTGGCGTCCGGCCAGGACGCTGGCGTAGAGGGCGGCGGTTTCGACGTAGTTGGGCGGCTCTTTGTCGAACATCATGCTGAGGGCGGTGTCGGCCTGAGCTATTAGCTTTTCGGCGATGGTCATGGGGCGAAGCCTCCTGTGTATTTTTTTTGCGGTGCTGTTTTAGCATGGACAATATGCCGTTTTTTCATGCGCGCCGGGGAAGGAGTCGGCCGCCGGGGGCGCGAAACTATAGAAGCTGGGAGCAATGTCCCGTTTCCGGAGAATATGTTGGCTGCATGGAGGTGCGGAACAATGGATTGGAAGACTTTGAAGCAGACGGCGCGCGAGAAGTTCAACGGCGCGTGCCGGGTCTGTCCGGTGTGCAACGGCGTGGCCTGCGCCGGGGAGATGCCCGGTATGGGCGGGATCGGTACCGGGGCTTCGTTCCAGAATAATGTGGCGGCTTTGGCCGGCTATCGCCTTAATCTGAAGGTGGTGCACGACGTCAACGAGCCGGTGATGGCCTGCCGGATCCTCGGCATGGATTTGTCGATGCCGGTGTTCGGCGCGCCGATCGCCGGCGGCAAGCTGAATATGGGCGGGGCGACGACCGAGCCGGAGTATGCGGCGGCGGTGGTCAGCGGCTGCCATCAGGCGGGCACGGTGGGTATGACGGGCGACGGCCCGATCGCCGACGTGTTCGAGGCGGGGCTTAAGGCGATCGGCGCGGTGGGCGGCCGGGGCATCCCGGTGATCAAGCCGCGCGAGAACGACAAGATTATCGAGAAGGCCAACCAGGCGGCTGCCGCCGGGGCGCCGGCCTTCGGGATGGATATCGACGCGGCGGCGATCATCAATATGACGAACGCCGGCCAGCCGGTGGGTCCCAAGACGGTGGCCGAGCTGGCGTATATCAAGAAGCATACGACCATTCCGTTCATCGTGAAGGGCGTAATGGTGCCCGAGGATGCGCGGGCCTGTGTGGAGGCGGGGGTGGACGCGATCGTGGTTTCGAATCACGGCGGCCGGGTCCTCGACCACACGCCGGGGACGGCCGAGGTGCTGCCGTATATCGCCGAGGCGGTGAAGGGCAAGATCACGATTCTCGTGGACGGCGGCATCCGCAGCGGGACCGACGTGCTGAAGATGCTGGCCCTGGGCGCCGACGCGGTGCTGGTGGGCCGGCCGATCACGATCGCCGGGGTGGGCGCGGGCGCCGAGGGCGTGGCGATGGTGCTGAACAAGCTGGCCGCCGAGCTCAGGGCCGCGATGGTGCTGACCGGGACGGCGAACGTGGCCGAGGTGCCGGAAGATATCCTCTGGTAAGTGCAGCTTGATATGGATGAGCCGCCGGGTTTTGGGCCCGGCGGCTTTTTTGTGTTTGGGGGGGCGGCGTTCTCTTTAGAATGCCGGAACCGTTCAGAAACCTCCAGATGCTAGGAAGCCTGAGCATGAGAGCGGAGGCGTACTCGTGCGTACGCCGAGCGAACACGCGGAAGGGTGACAACGCAGATGGGGGGTTATCAACGGATCCCTTGTGTCGTGGTAATAATTTAATTGTTTAAAGTGTTAGCAGGATATCTATGCAGCATATAGAATAATATACTCATTCTGTTTGGGAGGGGATTCCATGAACAAAAAAGCTTTGGCGCTGGCACTGGCGGTGGTGTTCGCGCTGACCGCCGTGCTCGCCGGCTGCGGCTCGAGCCAGCCCGCGCAGCAGGCCAAACCGGCCGCGCCGCAGAAGATTATCATTGCCTATACCCCGTGGACCGGCTATGCGGCGCTGTTCGTCGCCCAGGCCAAGGGGCTGTTCAAGGCCCGCGGCCTCGACATCGAGGTGCAGGCCATCGAGGGCGTCGGCGACCGCAAGCAGGCGCTGGCCGCCGGCAAGATCCAGGGCATGGCGGCGTCGATCGATGTTTCCATTTCCGCCGCGGAAAGCCTGCCGCTGAAGTATGTGTGGGCGTTCGATTCCTCGGCCGGCGCCGACGGGCTGCTGGCCAAGCCGGAGATCAAGGGCTACGCCGACCTGAAGGGCAAGCAGGTCGCATACCACAAGGGCTCGGCTTCGCACCTGATGCTGACCGAGCTGCTGGCCAAGAACAATATGAAGGAAAGCGACCTCGTGCCCGTCGATATGAAGGCTTCGGAAGCGGCCGCCGCGTTCATGGCCGGCAAGGTCGACGCCGCCGTGACCTGGGAGCCGCACCTGAGCAAGGCCGTGAAAGCGGGCGGCAAGCTCCTGGGCACCACCAAGGATACTCCCGGCCTGATCGCCGACGTGCTGGTATTTAAGGAAGACTACGTGAAGGCCAACCAGGAAACCGTCCAAAAGATCGTCGAGGCGATGGCCGAGGCGACCGATTTCCTGCTCAAGAACCCGGCCGAGGCCAGCAAGATGGTGGCCGAGGGCATGAAGATGAAGCCCGAGGACGTGACTTCCGATTTTGCGACGCTGAAATTCTATAACCTCAAGGACTGCCTCGAGTTCTACGGCACCGCCGACAAGCCCGGCCCGATGTACGCGGTGACCAAGAAGGCCGCCCAGTTCTATGTCGATCAGAAGGTGCTCAAGGCCGTGCCCGACGTGAGCAAGATCATCGACAGCAGCTTTATCCAGAAGATCAAGAAGTAATTTTTGCAGCAGCGGAGAGGTTGCGCCGGAGGCAGGGGCCTTGGGGCAGCCTCTCTTTTTTCGCCGCAGGCCGCGGCTGACTGTGGTATAATATTTGTTGTACTACCCCCGGAAAGGAAATGTGGTAATCTTGTCCAGGAGTAAGATTTTCGTCCCGAAAGCCGCCATCCCGCCCCATCTGTACGCGCTGTGCAGCGTGCTGGCGTTCGCGCTGCTGCTGCTGGTGTGGTCGGTGCTGACGTACGGCGCGTTCGTGCCGCCGCTCTTCCTGCCGACGCCGGACGCGATCGTGACCAGCGCGATTACGCTGTTCGCCGAGTTCGACCTGATGAGCGACGTGTGGGCGAGCGTGCTGCGCGTGTCGGCCGGGTTCCTGCTGGCGGCGGCGGTCGGCGTGCCGCTCGGGGTGCTGATGGGCAGCCTGAAGACGTTCGAGGCGTTTTTCGAGCCCTTTCTCGGCTTCATCCGTTATATGCCGGCGTCGGCGTTCATCCCGCTGTTCATCCTCTGGCTGGGGATCGGCGAGAGCGAGAAGATCGCGGTCATCTTTTTCGGCACCTTCTTTCAGATGACACTGATGGTCATGGACGTGACCAAGAACGTGTCCATGGACCTTATCAATACTTCGTACACGCTGGGCGTTTCGCAGCGCGGCGTCTTCCGGCGGGTCATCCTGCCGGCCAGCCTGCCGGGGATCGTCGATACGCTCAGGATAACGTTCGGCTGGGCGTGGACCTACCTGGTGGTGGCCGAGATCGTGGCCGCCAGCTCGGGGCTGGGGTATATGATCATGCAGTCGCAGCGCTTTTTGAAGACAGGCAATATCATCGTTGGCATCATCGTGATCGGCATCATCGGCATCATCATCGATGTGCTGTTCAAGTGGCTGTACGCCCGCCTCTTTCCCTGGATGGGCAAAGGGGGTGCCGCGTGATGGGGGCCAAGCTGCTTGTCGAGAACGTTTCCAAGGTTTTCGGCGGCCAGGGCCGCGAGGTGACGGCGCTGCAGCACACCGCTTTCACCGTGGCCGAGAGCGAATTCATCACCATCCTCGGCCCGTCGGGGTGCGGCAAGTCGACCATCCTGAAGATCATCGCCGGCCTGGAGGAGACGTCGAGCGGCCGGGTGGTGCTCGACGGGCGGGAGATCAAGGGGCCGGGCGCCGACCGCGGCATGGTGTTCCAGAGCTATACCCTCTTTCCGTGGCTGACGGTGGCGGAGAATATCGAGTTCGGCCTCGACGTGGCCGGGCGCGCGAAGAGCGAGCGCCAGGACATCGCCGCCCACTATATCACCAAGATCGGCCTGAAGGGGTTCGAGAAGGCTTACCCGGCGCACCTTTCCGGCGGCATGAAGCAGCGGGTGGCGATCGCCCGCGCCCTGGCCAACGACCCGCAGGTGCTGCTGATGGATGAGCCGTTCGGGGCTCTGGACGCGCAGACGCGGGCGGTGATGCAGGAGCTGCTGCTGAGCGTGTGGGAGGAGTCGCACAAGACCATCCTGTTCGTCACCCACGACGTGGAGGAGGCGGTCTTCATGGGGGATACGGTGTACGTGATGACGGCCCGCCCGGGGCGGATCAAGGCCAGCATCCCCGTGCCCCTGCCGCGGCCGCGCAGTTACGATATCAAGGTTTCCGACGTGTTTCTCGGCATCAAGAAGGAGATTCTCGGCCTCATCCGCGAGGAGAGCTGGAAGGCGGCCAACAGTCTGGAACTGATGGAGGATGGACGCGATGAAACAGTATAGCATCATTGCTACCGGTTGGGGTTACGCGGCGGCGGTGTGGTCGGCGGACGGCCTGTGGGCGTTGTCCTTCCCCCGCGCCTCTGCGGAGGAGGCGTTGGCCTCGCTCAAGGTGAGCGTAGCCGACGTCGCGGAGGGGTATCCCGCGTGGGCGGATTCTCTGGGGCGCGAGCTGAAGCGGTATTTCGCCGGCGAGCATCTGGATTTCACCGTGCCGGTGGACTGGGGCGGCTATACGCCCTTCCAGGCGGCGGTGCTGCGCCATACGGCGGCCATCCCGTACGGCGTCGTCGAGGGCTACGGCCAGGTGGCGAAGGCGATCGGTCACCCCGGGGCGGCCCGGGCGGTGGGCGGCGCGCTGCACATCAACCGCACGCCGGTCGTGGTGCCCTGCCACCGCGTGGTCGGGGCGGACGGCTCGCTCGTCGGCTTCGGCGGCGGCCTGGACCGGAAGAAGGCTTTGCTGGATCTGGAGACAAAGCCGCCGGTAATCGTACCCTGAAGAGAGAATCAGGCCGTTCAGGGCCGCCAGATGCAAGGCGGCTCCGCGGGCGCGCCGCCGATGGCGGTCATCAACGGCTTGCAAAATAATTTGCCGCAAGAAAAAGAGGTTGCCAATAATTTGTCCCAGAGGATATAATATCTGTATCAATTTGCAAAATATCCGGAGGGTGAACAAGTGTCAGGTTTTCTGCTGCGGATCCTCATCAACGCGATCATCATCTGCGCCGTCGTGGCCGAGTTGCCCGGCATTTTCGTCGATACCCTCGGCGGTACGCTGCTGGGGGCGGCAATCATCGGCACCGCCAACGCGGCGATCAGGCCGCTCCTGACGCTGGCGGCGATGCCGTTCAACGCCGTGACGGTGGGCGGGGTGGCCTTTTTCACCAACCTCGTGGCGCCGCTGGCGGTCGTCAAGGCGCTGCCGGGGTTCCAGGTGTCGAGCTTTCTGGCGCCGCTGGCGGGGATATTGCTGATGACGCTGTGCAGTTACACGCTGACGCGGGTAATTCAGGACCGGTAGGCAATAATATCGGCAAAAAGAGAGGCACCTCAGGCGAGGTGCCCTTTTAGTCTAGAACCGGTAGGTGAGGCCGAGGCCGAAGCCCTTCGTGGTTGTGTCGAGTTCGTAGTCGTTGACTTTAAGATCGTCGATGCGCTTGTAGCGGTAGAAGAGGTTGACGTCGAGGTCCTTGTTGAGGGCGTAGGCGAAGCCGGCTTCGGCGCTGAAGAGGCTGCCGCCGGCGCCGACGATGCCGTACAGGCTTGTTTTGTTGCTGAGCGCGGTCGTGCCGATGAGGCCGACCTGCCAGGTACTCTTGTTGTCAAGCGTGAAGCCCGGGGCATTTGTGGTGATTTTGGCCTGATGCCAGCCGGCGAAGGCGGACAGGTTCTTGTCGAGCTGGTAGAGGAGGTTGACCTCCTGGCTCCTGACGCCGGCGTGGTAATTGCCGTAGTCCTTGCTGACCGGGTTGAAGTAGCGGTATTGGATGGCCCATTTGTTGCCGAGGCCGGCGGTGAGGCCGTAGTCGAAGTTGGCGTTTTTGCCGTCGATGGAATAGCCGTTGGCTTCGATGTCGTTGTTGGGCGTCCAGTTGACGTCGAGGGCCACCTTGCCGGCCGAGTAGTCGGTGAGCGGGCTGGCCGTCGTTACGCCCGCGAACATGAAGGTGCAAAGCAGCACCGCGACGATTACTGCGAGTTTTTTCATTTCGTTACACCTCCTTTCCGCTGGAATCTATACCTAGACTATGCAGTCACCGCCAGTGATGATGCTTGGAATATGTTACCAAATACCCGGGAGGGATTGTTTTGTCCATCAAACTGATTGCCGTCGACCTCGACGATACGCTTCTCGACCACAGCCGCGCGATATCGCCCCGGGCCCGCGCCGCCATCGCCGCGGCGGTGGCCCAGGGCGTGACGGTTACGGTGGCCACCGGCCGGATGTTCTGTTCGGCGCTGCCGTACGCGCAGCAGCTGGGGCTGGACGTGCCGCTGATAACCTACAACGGGGCGCTGATAAAATGCGGCCTGTCGGGGGAGACGCTCCGCCACCTGCCGCTCGATATGGCGACGGCCCGCGCGCTGCTGGCCATGTTCCGCGCGCGCGGCTGGTACGTGCAGGTGTACCTCGACGATGTCTTATACGTGCGGGAGCGCGACGACAACGCCCGCTATTACGAAATGATCGCCGGCGTCGAAGCGGTGCCGGTGGGCGACAGGCTCTGGTCGCCGGCCGGACCGCCGACCAAGCTGCTGGCGATGGGCGAGCCGGAAGATATCCCGGCGATCGAGGCGGCCGTCCGCGCCGTCGGCGGCGACCGGGTGTACACGGCGGCCTCGAAGCCGCGGTACTTGGAGATGACCGACCCGGCGGCCAACAAGGGCGCGGCCCTCGCTTTCCTGGCCGGCCGGCTGGGGATCGACCGCGCCGCGGTGATGGCGATCGGCGATTCCAGCAACGACCTTGATATGATTCAGTACGCCGGCTTCGGGGTGGCGATGGGCAACGCCGCCCCGAAGGTGAAGGCAGCCGCCAAGGCGGTGACGGCCGCCAATGACGCCGACGGCGTGGCGGCAGCGATCGAGAAGTATGTGCTGGAATGATGGAACGGGAAAAGAGGCTGTCGGGCGACGGCCTCTTTTTGCTGCAGGCAGGATTTGGGCACGCGGCGGTAGTATTCAGATAGTAACGAGGCAGCGGCTGCGATGGCTGCGAGGAAAGACCGGAGGTGGCGTCCGTGAACCGCGAGGGTGTGAAGAAGCTGCTCCTTGACCGGGAGCGGGACGAGGTCGTCCGGCTGGCGCTGCTCGACCGGCGCGTGCTGCGCGTCCTTCTCGGCCTGCTGTACGACGCCGACGACTATGTGCACTGGCTGGCGATCGACGCCCTCGGGCACGCCGGGGCGGGCCTGGCCGCCGACAACCCGGAAAAGGTGCGCGACCTTGTCCGCCGGCTGCTGTGGGCGCTGAACGACGAGAGCGGCGGCAACCCGTGGGGGGCGACCGGGGCCATCGGCGCGGTAATCGCCGCCCGGCCCGACCTGTTTTCCGGCTACCTGTCGATGATCGTCCCCCTCGCGGACGACGTCAGCACCTGTCCGGAGTTCATCTGGACGCTGGGCGCGGTGGGCCGCATCCGCCCCGACCTGGCGTCCGAGTATACGCCTTTCCTGCTGGCCGCTCTCGGCAGCGGCCGGGCGGCGATCCGCGGCTATGCCGCCTGGTGCCTGGGGGTGCTGCGGGCGGGGGAGGCGGCCGCGGCACTGACCGCCTGCCTGGGCGACGCCGCCGAGGTTGCCGTGTACGAGGGCGACGGGGTGTACCGCCGGCGCCCGGTCGGCGCCATCGCCGCCGCAAGCCTGGCGAGGATAGGGGAGGGCTAGGTTTGATAGCTAAGCGGAAAGCGGCAATCGCCGCTCGCGTGTCTACGGATGTACGCGCTGTAAGACGTGCGCCGAGTCAGCCGTACCGGCGCCAAACGGGCGTCCATGCCCGTTGTCGCCTCGCCCGGCCGTCCATGGCCGGGCGTACGGTTTCCTTAGCGGCGAACCGCGTCAACAGCGCGTAACATCCTGCGCCAATGCTCACTTGCGATTGCCGCTTTCCGCCAGCGCCCGAACTTTGCTTTTTGGGGAGAATTGGCCTATAATTGGTATATATACTTAGGAGGTATCTCATGCAGTTCGTCGCCGATCTGCACGTTCATACCGTGTCCAGCGGCCACGCTTACAGCACCGTGCTGGAGGTGGCCCGCGCCGCCGCCGACCGGGGCCTGGCGATGATCGCCATCACCGATCACGGGCCGGCGATGCCGGGCGGGCCCCACGCCTACCATTTCAGCAACCAGTTCTGCATGCCGGCGAGCCTTTTCGGCGTCCGGGTGCTGAAGGGCGTGGAAGCCAACGTGATGGACCGGGACGGCACCCTCGACCTGGACGAAGACCGCCTGGAGAAAATGGAAATCGTGCTGGCCGGCCTGCATACCCTGTGCGCCCCGTACGGCTCGGTGGCCGAGAACACGGCCATGATGATAAACACCATCCGCAATCCGTGGGTCGACGTCATCGTCCACCCGGGCAACCCCGAGTACCTCATCGACGAGGAGGCGGTGGTGCGGGCGGCGGCCGAGCACGGCGTGGCCCTGGAGATCAACAACAGTTCGCTGACCGTCTCCCGCCGGGGCAGCCGGCCGCATTGCGACCACATCGCCTCGCTGGCGCGGGACTACGGCTGCAAGATCCTGCTCGGCACGGACAGCCATTTCGCTTATTCCGTGGGCGATTTCGGCGCCGCCGCCGAGATCGTGTCCAGGCACTGCATCGCGGCGGAAAACGTTCTCAATACCTCGGTGGCGGCAGTCACGCGCTATCTGCAGGAGCGCAGAGATAAAAGACCGCAGAAGTAATGGTTTAGGCTGTTTAGAAGCCCCCAGATGCCAGGCGCACCGGATAAGCAGATACACAACGCTTCAGCGTTGATGTGATCGCTTATACCCGAAAGGGTGCGAGCGCGACGCGCCGCGTACTCGGGACGTACGCAAGCAAGCGTCCGCAGGAACAAGTGCGCCGTTCTTGGTGCCTCAGCACCTTAGAACGGCGGCCTACCCCTTGCGGGTACGACGCAGATGGGGCTTTATCAACGGCCGTAGTGGTGGGGGATTTTGATGGAGAACTTTCGCCTCGTCATCGTCACCGGCATGTCGGGTGCCGGCAAAACGCAGGTCGTCCGCGCGATGGAGGACCTGGGTTATTTTTGCGTGGATAATCTGCCGCCGATGCTTATCCCCAAGTTTGCCGAGCTGTGCGTGCAGTCGGCCGGCCGGGTGAGCAAGATCGCCCTCGTGGTCGATATCCGCGGCGGCGAGTTCTTCGATACCCTCGTGCAGGTGCTCGAGGATTTGGAGACCCAGGGCTTCATGTACGAAATTCTCTTCCTCGAGGCTTCCGACGAGACGCTCATCCGCCGCTACAAGGAATCGCGGCGCCGCCACCCCATGGCGCCCTTCGGACGGGTGAGCGAGGGCATCAGCCGCGAGCGCGAGCGCCTCGAACAGATCCGCGGCCGGGCCACCCACATCATCGATACCTCCGACCTGGCCGTCTCCCAGCTCAAGGAAAAGATCACCGCCCTGTTCGCCGGCGAGCGGGAGAGCGACCGGATGACGGTGACGGTTGTGTCGTTCGGCTTCAAGTACGGCATCCCGCTGGACGCCGACATGGTGTTCGACGTGCGCTTTCTGCCCAACCCCTTCTATGTGGAGTCGCTGCGGCGCAAGAGCGGCAAGGAGGCCGAGGTCTGCGACTATATCGGCAAGTGGCCGATCACCCACCAATTCCTCGACAAGCTCGGTAGCCTGATCGATTTCCTCGTGCCCAACTACGTCAAGGAGGGCAAGGGCCAGCTGATCATCGCCGTCGGCTGCACCGGCGGGCTCCACCGCTCGGTGTTCGTGGCCGAGAAGATTCACGAGGGGCTGAAGAAGAAGGGCTACCGGGTGGGTGTGGAGCACAGGGATATTAAGCATAACGTCCTAGAGGTCTAGTTACGGTACATAGGCGGCTGTTGATAAGCGTCGCCTCGCTGTGTTGCGACTGCGTCTGCCATCCTCAGCGTACATTCGAGTACGCTTCCGGTGTCAGACTTGTCGCGCCTTGCGACGCTCGCTTCTGAACAGCCGCTCCCCCAGGGAACCATTCTGGAGTGTGCGAACCGGCTAGAAGCGAGTAGCGCAAGGCGCCGAGCCGGCGGCACCGGAGGCGTACAAAGACGTACGCCGAGGATGCCGGCGGTGAAGGCAACGCCGCGATACGAAGCTTATCGCCGGTTCCAGGAGTATCGGATGAATTACTTGAAGTGGCTTTATCCCGGCATGAAGCTTAAAAGATGGCTGCTGCTCTTTTCGCTGGGCGTCATCGCCGCCAGCCTCGGGCTTGCCATTGTCTTCAACTATAAATACATCGGCGTGGTCGAGGAGAACATCTTCAGGCTGGTTTACCGCGCCACCGGCAAGTATTATTACGCCGTCACGACCATTGCCGGCACGGCCTTTTTCGTCCTCGGCCTGGCGGTGATGGCTTTTTCCACCCGCCAGATCATCCGCTCGGTGGTCAGCGTGCTGCTGCCGGAGGGGTCCGACAAGCTGGTGGAGATCATTTTCCAGAAACGCAAGCTCAACCGCGGCCCGGCGGTCACCGTCCTCGGCGGCGGCACCGGCCTGTCGGTGCTCTTGCGGGGCATCAAGAGCGTGACGAGCAACATCACCGCCATCGTCACCGTGGCCGACGACGGCGGGTCGTCGGGACGCATCCGCCACGACCTCGGCATCATCCCGCCGGGCGATCTCAGGAGCTGCCTGGTGGCGCTGGCCGACACCGAGCCGCTGATGGAGAAGCTGTTCCAGCACCGCTTCGGCGGCGCCGGCGACCTGGCCGGCCACAGCTTCGGCAATCTGTATATCGCGGCGATGACCGAGGTGCTGGGCGATGTGGAGCTGGCGCTGAAGGAGTCGAGCAAGGTCCTGGCGGTGCGCGGCCAGGTGCTGCCGTCGTCGGCCCAGACCATCCGCCTGGCGGCGGAGATGGCCGACGGCAGCGTGGTGGAGGGCGAGTCGCAGATTCCGCTGGCCGGCAAGGCCATCCGCCGCGTGTTCATCAAGCCGGAAAACGCCCCGCCCGTGGCGAGCGCCATCGAGGCGATCGAGAACGCCGACGCCTGCATCCTCGGGCCGGGCAGCCTGTATACCAGCGTCATTCCCAACCTGCTGGTCGGCGGCATCGCCGACGCCCTGCGCCGCACCCAGGCGGTGAAAATTTACATCTGCAACGTCATGACCCAGCCGGGGGAAACGGACGGCTATTCCGCCGCCCGCCACGTGCAGGCGATCATCGACCATGTCGGGCCGGGGGTCATCGATTACGTCGTCGTCATCGCTCAGGCGGTCGCCCCCCACCTCCGCGAAGTCTACGCCCGCCAGGGCGCTTATCCGGTCGCGGTCGACGCCGAGGCGTTGGCGGCGCTCGGCGTCAAGGTGGTCAAGGCCAACCTCATCAGCGAGACCACCCTCGTCCGCCACGATCCGGTCAAGCTGTCGCCGGCCATCATGGAGAGGGTTTTTCGGCTCAAGGCCAATTCGGAACGGATGAAGCTGCTGGATTACTACCTTATCGCGGAACATATCAAGGAACTGAAAGACGAGGACCGGAAGTAACGGAGTGAGTAAGCGGTGTCATTTTCCGCCGATGTGAAAAA